>JAFSXU010000077.1 GCA_017443895.1 Clostridia bacterium | reverse complement strand
TTTTCATCGCAGTTTTTACAATGATATTCGATTACGCCCTCGCCCTCGCAGGTTGAATTTGTTACGGTATGTCCTTCGTCCCAATCGTGTCCTGTTGCATCGGTATAATCGGAAACATAAGTCAAACCGCATACCGCACAGGTTGAAGTCGTATATCCCTTATCCGTACAGGTAGGCACTTTTGTAATACGCTCAAAAGCATGGGAAACAATCGGCACAATATCGGTTATATAGGTATCTCCGCAAATTTCACAGGTATACTCCGTATAACCTACGCTCTGACAAGTGGGATTTACATTCTTTGTATGATAATGATGTGCTCCAACTGGTGTGGTTTCTGTATAGAAATCACCGCAGGCTTTACAAAGATGCAGTGTAAGCCCGCCCTGTTTACAGCTTGCTTCTCTTACCGTTACAGTTTCATAATTATGTCCCGTCATAGGTACATAATTTTTCTTTTCCAATCCACCGCACTCCGCGCACTGCCAGCGTTCATATCCCAAATTTTCACAAGTGGGAGGTATTGTCTCTACATATCTGTAATCGTGTTCGTGCTTGTTATCTTTTGTTTCAGGAATAAGAATTGTTATATTTGTTTCAGGCTCATCTAAAAGCCACACATAGCTTACACCGTTTTCCGTCATACTTTCACCGTCATAGGTATATGTGATCTTATAATACACTGTATTGTATCCGGCTTCGGTAAAGTTGGGCGCAGAAGTTAAATTACAGTTATCGGCTGAAGTCCCGTAACGGATTGATGTCTTTACACCGCTGTCGGATAAATCCGAAACGGTCAAGGTATGAGCTTCGCCGTCTGCATTTCCGTAGTAGGAAGAAATGACGGATTTTGCAGTTACATACTCGCTTGTTTCATAACCGCAGTCTTTACAATGCTCATGCACATAAAATCTGTTGTTGCCTAACTGTGCATCTACTACTTGTTCAAAATCATGCACCTCCCTCTTTTCGGTTGCCCTTGCATATGTACCTTTACAGAACTGGCAATACTGACCTTTTTTCAGAGTTGTTGTATGGTATGTCTCGTTATACGGCTCATATGTAGTGTTGTCAAAATCGAGATAGAAGCTATGGTCACAGCTGTTTAGCGTGTAGACATTCTTGTTAAAATCATACGCTCCCGGTCCGTCAACAGCATTAATGGTACCACAACTCTGACATACTGACTTAGTAAGATGATAGCCGGTATAATACGCATCGACTCCCGGCAATCCGTCGTCAAGGTTGCCCTTTGAAACACCGTCAATACAAGTTCCGTCCGAATACTTTACACCGTGATTTAACGCAGTCTGTCCCGATTTTGTGTACTCAGGGACACGATATATCATGCTTGTGGTATGCTTATTGCATACCGGACAATACTGGGTTTCATAAGTTACTGTAGCGTTCATGTCAAGTTCATTGGTTCTGCCTGCTGCTGACATCCATACATCCGCCGGATCAACATATTCATTCGACTGTGCGGCAGACACAGTAAATATATGTGCTGACATCATACATACACATAATATTATTGATGTGATAGTTTTTAAATTTTTCTTTACATACATTTTATAATTCCTCCGTTCTGAATTTGATTTATATTTTTGTATTTTGCACTAAAAACCGCCATATTTCTATGGTGGCTCCCTGTACCTGTTGAGTCTGTATTTCATTATCTGCTTTTACCTTTCTGTTTTTTATGTTTTAATTTTTCACTGACTTTTGTTTTCTCCGGTGATGCATTATCCTTCTTTGCCAGCTTTGATTTAATATTCTCAATCTTTTTCCTTACAGAAGGCTTGTTAATACGGCTGTCCGTTTTGTCTGAATCCCCGTGCTTCATAAATTCGCTCTCGTGCCGATTTTCTTTTGCACGGGGGAATATGTTTTTTGACTTGTCCGCCTTACCTGATACACCTTTGTCTTTACCTGCATTTGGGGGTTCCTGTTCAGGCTCGGGCTCTATCTCATTATCGGGCACTGTGTAACCCATTTTTTCCATAATGTAGTTAAGCTTGGTTACATCTTCTTGCTTCGCGATAATATCACAGAGACCGGAATTATTGGTATTATCCTTTACCGCCGTAAACAACACCCCGTACTTTTTTGCTTCTGAATTAAATTTGCCAATGTCATTTTCTTTTATTTGCAATATGCAAAGTGGCTTATCGGACCGGAGGAGTTTCTTTAGGTTTGTCTTTCCCTGAAGTTTGTTGTCCTCCTTTAGCAGTGCAACAATTATTGCAGCAAGGTTCTTTGCTCCCAGCCCTGTCAGCTTTGTAACCTCTTCTGTTATTTGTAAGCCTTCCTTTACCATAAGGTCAGCGACCTCTCCGCTTGTATTCATCTTTCATCAACTCCTGTTCTGCCTGTTTTTGCAAAGCCTGTGCCTGTTGATATATCTGTGAAATACGATGTGCATCTTCGTATATTACTTTGCACATTCGCATTTCCTTACGCAAGGCGGTAAGCTCCGCATTGATTTTTGACGCTTTTTCTTTGACTTTTTCAAAGTTTTCGTCTGTCTTTTCCTCGTAAAGTAGCATCCTTTCATTTACTAAATCATTGACTTTCTCCTCCAATCTATTGTGATAGGCTGTTAGCTCTGTCACGGTTTCGATATTGTTTCTATACATAAACTTAAACTGCTTTTGATAGCGTTCAAGTTTTGTAATTTCCTCACGCATAAAAAAAGACACCCGCTGTGGCGTCCTCTTCTTGCGTATCAACTTAAAGAAATACAAATAATGAAAATACAATGCAATAAAGCCTTTGAGTTTTTTAGGTTTTAGATCCTTATGACTGCCGTTGAATTTATATACTCTGCAATTTGGAAGCTCTGTAGGCGATGCCGTCCTTATTCCGTTTCTTTGTGCGATTATCCTATTTTGAATATCCTCAA
This sequence comes from Clostridia bacterium, assembly GCA_017443895.1. Taxonomy (GTDB): domain Bacteria; phylum Bacillota; class Clostridia; order UBA1381; family UBA1381; genus 12844. The sequence continues at coordinate 86,882 of JAFSXU010000077.1, read as the reverse complement.
CTGTATAGCCCTCTCCTAAATTAGTAAATCGTATTGGTTTTTTACCGCAGGCAGGGATAAACGAAATGTGAGTTATATTTTCGCCCTGCCTGTGAAGCCTGTTTCCTCGCTCCTCAAATATCTTCCAAAACTCTTTCATGGTATATGAGGAGCGGATTATCTCATCTATTTCCTCACGAACCTGACCTCTAACAGTCGGTCTACCTTCATTCTGTGCTTTCCACTCCGCATAGTGCATACCCCGTTTTTGTGGCTTTTCTATGACGGACAGACAGTTTTCTCTGCATATCGCATCAGAAGTCCCGCGAATGTCAATAAAATAGTCCTTGAAATTGTTACGGTATTTTGTACCATCTACATACGAGGTCGCATTTATTATTATGTGGTTGTGCAAATGGTCATGATCCAAGTGAGTTGCCAAAATACATTCATATTTATTGGCAAATAGCCTTTCGACAAGTTCCCTACCACATTTATGGGCAATATCAGGTGTTGTTTCAAAATCCTTGAAGGATTGAACTATGTGATATGCCACAACTTCATTTTTTCTGCGTTTTTTTCCAAAACGGTTTTGAGTTTCTGTCATATCATAAAACGGACTTTCTTCCGAACAGCCAAATGTGAGAACATACTTGCATTGTTCGGTTTTATCTGCATTTTTTATGTATTTTATAACACCCTCTCTTGCATCAATATCAGGCTTTAGGGCTGTCTTTTCGGGATTAGCAATATAGTTAAGGCTTGTATCGAGTCTTGATTTTATTGACCATATTTTTGTTATTGCCATTTAACTCAATCCTCTCATCAGCTTAACAATGTCATTTTGAAGCTTTTTTACCATATCGATTTGCTCTTGACTTATACCCCTTGTTGCATTGGCAATATGTGCTATTTGATTTATATTATTGCCTATATGGTTGATTTCTCTCACAAGCTGAACATACTCACCGGGCGGTCTTGCCTTTACCTCTGTTTCCGCAATAAGCTTACGGATAAACGGTTCCATTTTCATACTGCTTAACTTTGCTTTTTTCTGCAATAATATTTTTTCGTTTTCTGTAAGCCTTACAATAACCGAACATACTCTCTCTCCCAAAACTATCACCTCCATTTTTATAAATAATCAGGGGTATTAGGGGCAGCGCCACTAACAAGCGGGCTATTTGATAGCAAATTGCCGTGCTTGCTAATTCAATGCTAACGCATTATTTCCCCGTCTGTATTGTTTTCTTCTCATTACATTACCTTTCCATATCATGATTTTTATCATTCTTTTCCTTATGGTGTGCATTTTCATTTACAAGTCTTTGTGTATAATCATAAACTGTGTCACGAAGCATCTCCATATGCGAATAATCCGTATCCATCCACTCATCATAACAAGCAGATAACGGATAATCCAGCTTTAAAAGCTCTGCAACCTGCTTATCCGATAAGTAATCGTCCTCAAAGGTCATCAAAATATCATCACGCATAACCTTCTCATATGCTCTGCTTATGATCTGTTCGGGTGGCAGAGTTTTAAGATGTTGTATATAATCACTCTGCTCCTTTGCTGCTTTTTCATACAATATATCTCTTAAATTTTCTGTACTCATAAATTTTACCATCCTTTCATATTTTGGGCATAAAAAATCTGCTGATCCATAATGAACCAGCAGATTCTCTATACTGCTATTTACTTTAATATAATTTTTATTTTCTTACCTAAAGAATGTGCTATCTTACCATTATAAAACTCAAATATCGCACTTTGAAACTCTATTTTTTTCAGTTTTCTTAAAAAATCAACGTTTATAGAGTTGATTTTGCATTTTTATATCAAGAAGAATAAACTACATTTGCTTCATCTCGCAGTCTTTTTTAGTGTTTTATAATGAGTTTTTCTTGATTTTACCTAAAGAAAAATCAAGAATATGTTTCTTTCTTTCTGAAAGCATAGTTTTATAGAATGTATTTTGTGTTTCCGTAATCGTCTCGGTATTATCAATAATTTCAAACACCTTATTCATATCAATACGTTCTGTTATTTTAATCAATGCTTTATTACAATCCTCAAACTTTCCTGATGAAATGAATTTAAAATAGTTTATCTTCTTTCCGTTATATGTTATTGCAGATAAGGGTATATCAAAAACTCTGTGATTTAATTCACTTTTATTTTTCAGAATTTCCCGCATCATATCCTCATCCGCTTGCGGATAAAGGCTGCTACCACAGTCAAAAACAGGGGCAAGAGTTACCTCGTCCGTATTGGTATTATATAAAAATCCCCAGTTTCCATTATGTCTGTCCCAATTACCTATCAAAGCATCAACTATGAACATATCCCAAAATCTTTCTTTAAGCACTTTTGGATCAACAGAATTTTGCTCCTCGATTGTTGATAAAATATCACTAAGCTCTGTTCCGTATCCGTTCCTTTCCGAATCTATAATACGGTTTTTTAAAGACGCAAAATCCTGAAGCACGATTCCCGGCGAAGTAAAATCTTTACAAGCAACAACAATCTTTGTTTTATTTTTGCTTGTATATGTTCCAATGAGTGTTTCCTGTACAGGTATTCCAACCGATTCAAAAATTTTACACCCCAAATATTCGCTAAGACAACTGTTTGTGTAACTCATCTCTTTATTTATTGTAGGAAATGGCGGGAATTTGAGCATATATTGCTCACCATTATAAATAACCGCTATTTTACCGCCGTTTGCCCCGGCATATGCTTTGTTTTTTACCTTTGCGTTTGTAAAATCAATCATATAGTATTCTCCATTCTTAAATATTTTCGTCTAAGATACCACGCTTGTTCACTGGATATCAAATTTTCCACCTCGGCGGAATTTATATCGGCATTAAGGTCGCACCAATATATATCCCAATGCATATCTTCCTTGCCACTGTCAACCGTTTCCCAAGACTTTTTCATGTTTCCAAGCGATTCACTAAGGTATTTAGGCAATCCGCATTCAAAATGTGATTCGTCTGTAGGCATTCCTGTTTCGGTATCATATTCATTATCATCAAGCTTCATCATGTCTTCCATTGATATTTCTAATGCTTTTGCAATTTTGTAAACTGTTTTTGCAGAACATTTTTGAATAGAACTTTTACCTGAACATATATCAATAATAGTCGTTTTTGGCACTCCGCTCATCTTTGAAAGTTGATATTTTGTTATATTTTCTTCATTTAATAATTTCTGAAGCGTCATAATATCATCGTCCTTTTTATTAATCTTATATATTATATTATATTATATCGGAATACCGACCTTTTGTCAATGTGTTCAGGTATTTTCTCACTAAATAAGTAAGATTACCTCTCCAACCCAACTACTTTTTTCTGTGGTATTTCACTATCATCAGGTTCTATATACTGCTATTTACTTTAATATAATTTTTATTTTCTTACCTAAAGAATGTGCTATCTTACAATTATAAAACTCGAATATCGCACTTTGAAACTCTATTTTTTTCAGTTTTCTTAAAAAATCAGCGTTTATAGAGTTGATTTTGCATTTTTATATCAAAAAGAAGGACCTTCGTTGAAGTCCTCCTTTTTGATTATAAGTATGGCTTTATTTTTTCTACCAATTCAAAAATCATTGTTCCCGGTGATGATTCAGAGGGTAATTTATTTTTATTTAACTTTTTTAATGCTTTAGCATTTCTAATTGCATCATCCATATATGGTTTCAGCACATCATACATATCTTTACGATTCTTCTCATATTTTCCTGCACCAATTTTTTGTAAACAGTCATCAAGTTTTGGAAAATATTCTCTTCTGTGCAAATCCGATTGCATAAAGCTAAAATGCAAAAGATACCATAGTTCTACACATTGATTAGACCATATTGCGTGATACTGTCTATTGCTATTGCTATTCTTATTGCATAATCTTAAAACTTCATCTATATTTTCTTTAGGAAAATCATCCGTATCATAAACAACCCATATATGCTTGTATCCGTTAGGATCTTTTTCAGCGTAATTCTTTGCAATTTCAAAAAGATTAACTGTATTATCCCCCTCGCCTGATACTTTAATTTGAATTCTATCTTTATAATTTTGATTTATAATCTCTTTCATTGCATTAAAGTAATTCTGCTCGGTTTTAATTCCTTCGGTAACTATCAGATGATACTCCGGGTAGATACTCTTCTTTGAATCTCGGCGCTTTGTCAGCCAATCTTTTCCTAAATCAGATTTTTTAAGAGGTTTTAAACTCATGATAATTCCTCCCAATCTAACATAGTACGAAGATATGGATCAGCTCCATAGCGTCCTTCTAAATACTGCTTATCATATGCAGCAGTATGGTTTATTCTGTTACCATCTTCTTTTCTTATTTCATATAATGAATATAATTCACTGCTGTGCTCATTATCAAGTGCAGCAAACCATATTTCATCTCTTCGGAATACATCATTCTTCATGGTAGACATATCATGCGATGTGAATATCAACTGGGCACCGTTTTTATTAATGCCTCTGTTGGTGAACAATGAAATGATATATCTAAGAAGTTTTGGATGTAATTTGGCATCCAATTCATCAATTATAACCAACCTTCCTTCTGCAATCGCAATCATTAAAATTGGCAAAGATGCAAACAACTTTTTAGTACCATCTGATTCGCTTGAAAAGGATATGGGATAGTTTTCTTTATTAATATTTCTAACTAAGAGCATATCATTATTTTCTTTATCAAGATAATAATCTGAAATGTCAATTCCCATATCATTCATAGTATTTAACAAATGCTGCTTGAACTTTTTATCCTCTGAAATGATCATGCTTTTTTCAATCTGAGGATTAGCATAGTTTCTTATAATACACGACTCAAACCATTTCTGTACTTCTGCAATTTTAGGTAAATTATAATTTATTGCCAAGAATGAGATATATGGCATTTTGGGATTAACTTTGGTATTAATACTTCCTTTAGATAAGCTTGCACCAAGTTCAATCTTAAGACCTTCTCTTTCAAAAATCATTGCAGTCTTTTTACCGCCTATTGTCTTTCTGTACAATGATTCTGAGGTAATTTCATCTTTTGTTAAAGCTATATAGTACCTATATTCGTTTCCATTTGTTCTAAAGAATATATTAAATTCAGTTGGTTCATTTATAGATGCTCTATCAAATAAGAATGGTTCACACGGAACTTTCTGCTGAAAAATCATTTTATTCCTATTCTTACCTAATTCATGAATAGGAGATACAACTAAAGTAATTAAACAAGCTAATGCACATATTAAGTTCGTCTTGCCACCGCCGTTAGGTCCGTAAATAACGCTTACAGGTAAAAGTTCGGAAGCTTTTTCCTGAGTAATAAGTGAATTCAAATGTTCCGACAATGATGCCGCTTGAAAATCAAATACTGTTTCATTCTTATATGATTTGAAATTTTTAAAACTAAATTGACATAACATTAATATCACCTCTTGTCAGTATTATACCACTATTATGCCTAAAAGTCAATTATATATGCCATTTTTCAAAAATATTTTTTATATTTTGCCTTTATAAAGTTTTAATTTCATTTTAAGCACTACTAATCCTATATGATTTTTCTGTGCGATATGGCATAACCGGAACTGCTATATGTAAGAATAATTCATTCCGCCATAGTGGTAAAAACATGGCAATTCTAATAAAATTTTTACCAATTGCATTTATAACAATTCACTTATAACACCTCCCGTTTACTTTAATTATATTGCATTACCTCTCCAACCCCACAACTTTTTTCTGCGGTATCTCCGCCTCGTCCGGTTCTCCAAGAACGGCGCCTTCATGGTCATTTTTATCCATATTAAGCAGTGCATCAACCTCTGCAAGTCTTTTGATTTTCTCCTGAAGCTCAGTCTCTTGTGGGAACTCTTTTTGCAGTTCACCTTTTGCAATCTCAAACTCTTGCTCTGTTTCAATAAGATTTTGCTTTGTTATTTCCAGTCTCTTATTAAGTCCCTCCAAAACATTATCAATTCTTTGCAGATTGCCGTACACATCTGAACCCAACTCTACCTTATGGCTCAAATAACCTTTAAGCGATATATGAAACACCTTTGTAAATGTATCAAATGACAGCTCCATTGAAAAGCCTCTGTAATCACCGATATGAGTCGGCTCCGGTGATGTCATTTTCTTGCACCGCTCAAGGAGTGCGTTTCCGGCTTTTTCTTTATCTGTATATGCTAACCCGTCTATGGTCATAGGGTAAAATACATCTTCTTTTTTAGGGTATCTTTGTACTATGGAAATATCTCCCTCAAAGCCTTTTATCCGTTCTGTAAGGTCTGCAATCTCACGGGGATATTTTTTTATTACCTTGTCCTCAAGATCATATTTCTGGCTCATAAAGCTTGATTTTATAAGTTTTAACTTTGAAACCTGTGTATCTAAATCCATTTTTTCCTTTATATACGGATTCCCCGTTGTCAATGCTTTTATCTCAGCATAAGAAAGAGCCGTTTCGTCAATATCTTCAGCGCTTCTTACGGGTGATTTGCTTGTCATTATCTGACCTATAAACTTTTGTTTATTCTCGACTAACTGCCACATATAGCTGTCAAAGGTATCCTTTGTTACATATCTTCTGATTTGAACATCGGGATTTGTATTCCCCTGACGAATAATACGCCCGGAGCGTTGCTCCAAATCAGCCGGTCGCCACGGACAATCAATATCGTGCGATGCATACAAGAGCCTCTGTACATTGGTTCCTGCACCCATTTTCGGAGTTGAGCCTAAAAGTATTCGTATATCGCCCTTGCGAACCTTTGAAAAAAGCTCCTTTTTCTTTGTTTCTGAATTGGCATTATGTATAAACTCAATCTCGTTTTCAGGCACGCCATATGCTAAAAGCTTATCCCGTATATCTGTATAAACACTGAATGTACCGTCATTCTTCGGCGTAGACAAATCACAAAACACAAGCTGTGTTCCGTGTATATCGGTTGTTTGCTTCCAAATATCAAACACCTCCTTAGCACACGCCGATACCTTTGAGTTCTTGTCATCATGCAGCATTGGGTTTATAAGTCGCTGATCAAGGGCAAGCTTTCGCCCATCATTTGTAACCTTTAACATATTATCAACTGACGGATCAACCATTTTATTGCGAATCCTTTCAGCTCTTTCGGCAAGCTCCCGAACCATATCCTTTTGGATTTCGGTAGGCTCAACTGCTATCGTTTTGTAATGCGGAGTAGGTGTAGGAAGATTAAGCATATCTGCAGTCTGGATATCTGCAACATCTTTAAACATAGACATAAGCTCAGGCAAATTAAAGAATTTGGCAAATCTTGTTTTTGCTCTGTACCCCGTACCCTCCGGTGCAAGCTCAATCGCCGTAATTGTTTCACCGAAAGTAGACGCCCATGCATCAAAATACTGTAAGTTATATTCCTTTAGGGTATTATACTGCAAATACCTCTGCATAGTATATAGCTCAACCATGCTGTTTGAAACAGGAGTGCCTGTAGCAAATATAACGCCCTTACCGCCTGTAAGCTCGTCGAGATATTGCGTTTTCATAAACAAATCCGATGACTTTTGTGCTTCGGTCTGTGCGATACCGCCCACATTACGCATTTTGGTATATAAATAAAGGTTTTTGTAATAATGTGCTTCGTCTATAAAAACCCTGTCAACACCCAACTCTTCAAAGGTTACAACATCGTCCTTTCTGCTTTGGTCATTGAGCTTTGCAAGCTTTGTCTCAATGGCCCGCTTTGATTTTTCAAGTTGCTTTACGGTAAATCGCTCTGCCCTGTTTGCTTTAGCCTCAATGATTCCGTTTATAATTTCCTCTTTTTGCCTTTCGAGAATTGCCACCTGCCTTTCTAATGACATTGGTATCTTCTCAAACTGTGAATGACCTATAATAACCGCATCATAGTCCCCCGTTGCAATTCTCCCACAAAACTTTTTACGGTTTTTTGTCTCAAAATCCTTTTTTGTTGCAACAAGTATATTCGCCGCAGGATAAAGCTGTAAAAATTCCGATGCCCATTGTTCTGTTAAGTGATTTGGTACTACAAATAATGATTTATTACAAAGTCCAAGACGCTTCATTTCCATTGCTGCTGCAACCATTGTCCAGGTCTTCCCTGCACCAACCACATGTCCTAAAAGTGAATTTCCACCATACATTATCCGTGCGACTGCATCCTGCTGATGTTTTCTCAGTACTATTTCCGGATTCATTCCGTTAAAAATAATATGGCTTCCATCGTATTCACGGGGTCTGTTTGAATTAAATTTTTCGTTATACAGTTTTGTAAGCCGCTCCCGCCTTTGCGGATCCTTCCATATCCAGTTGTCAAACTCAGACTTAATAAGATCCTGCTTCTGCTGGGCTATCATTGTTTCCTTTTTATTGAGAACCGGCTTTTTTCTGCCATTTTCGTCCTCAATATAATCAAAAATGCGCACATCTTTAAGATTAAGTGACTCTTCAATGATTTTATATGCATTTATCCGTTTTGTGCCAAAGGTACTGGTAGCTTTAACACCCTTATCGGCACTCTTATTTGTAATGGACCATTCACCGGTTAAATTTGAATACCTTACCAGTATTCTGTCCTTTGAATACCAACCGGGTAAAAGAAGGTCAAAAACAAACCTTTGTATATCCTCCTGCGGTACCCAAGTCGAACCAAGCCGCACGGTTATTTCACTTGCGGATAAATCTATGGGCTGTACTGCCGTTAAAGCCTCTACATTGATACTAAACGCCTCATCTCCTGCCGCAAGAGATTTTGCCACAGAAAGTTTCTCCCTGACATTCCCGGAAAGGTATTCATCAGCTGTAAGGTATTTCGGCTCATAAATATTACCCTCCTCATAGTGTGGGTTTAGGAATATAACACCTTTTAAATCCTCGTAGACCTCGTCTTCGGTCTTGCCTGTAAGCTCCCCGATATACTCCATATCAATCTTTGCTTTTTCACCGAGTGAAACAGCTAATGCCTCAGATGCCGTATCGACTTTTGTAATCTGCTGTTTGGCTCCTATCGTCCGTTTTGAAAACATATCCGCTTTTCGTTCAAAATCTCCGTTTTCATCGAGGACCTCAAGAGAACACAAAAGGAAATAACTGCTGTCATCTGAAAACGCCAAAGAGTTCCCACGAGAATTTATAAGCCCGTATTTGTTTGTGAAATCATCATACAGTTTGTTTAATTTATCCTGTTGTCCTTTTATTTCATAATCGGAATATCCCTCCGTTTGATATTCAATCAGCTCCCTTACACAATCACGAATTGCTATCATACCTTTTACACGGTTTTGTGCTGTCGCATTGAGCTGTAATTTTCGCATTACGCTGTTCTCACGAAAATAAATATCACCGTCAATTATGGTAAAACTGAAATTTCTAACATTGGGATCGGCAGGAATAGTAATTTCTTCGTCATTGGATACATCATCAAACTCATATTCTGAAATCGTCGCATGAATATTTTGGATTGCCTCATTCAGTTGTTCTTGCAAAGATACATCATCATAAGGCACACAAGTTGGTGTAAGCCCAAACGGTCCGCTTATCATTTGCATTTTTCCAAGTATCATACCGGGATTATCTGCAAAATACCGATTTATGAAGAATCCTTTTTCTATCTCACTAAGCTCTACCCAATCGGGCATTATATCGGTCATTCTGTCGCGTTTTAGGAAAAACAAAATATCCGATGTAACCTCCGTTCCGGCATTTTTTAAAAAAGCATTGTTCGGTAATCTTATTGCTCCTACAAGATCAGCTCTCTGTGCAATATACCGGCGTACCTTTGAGTTTCGCTTATCCATAGTTCCGCTTGATGTGATAAAAGCAATGATACCCCCTGGTCGAACCTTATCCAGTGTCTTTGCAAAGAAATAATCATGAATAAGAAAATTATACTTGTTGTATTTTTTGTCAGAAAGCTTGTAATCACCAAAAGGCACATTGCCTATTGCCACATCAAAAAAGCTATCGGGGAGCATTGTATCCTCATACCCCTCAATAGCTACTGAATTTTTCTGGTATAGCTGCTGTGCAATTCTACCTGTGATACTGTCAATCTCAATACCATATATTTTACTGTCCCCCATACTTTCAGGAATTAAACCCATAAAATTACCTATACCGCACGAAGGCTCCAATATATTTCCATGCGAAAACCCCATATTTTCAAGCGCATTATACATAGCTTTGATTATTACCGGAGATGTGTAATGCGCTGTAAGGGTGGATGCCCTTGCCTGTGCATATTCTTCGGACGAAAGGGTAGCTCTAAGCTGTGCAAATTCATTTGACCAACTTGTCTTTGTTTCATCAAATGCATCCGAAAGACCGCCCCAACCTACATATTCGGAAAGGATTTTCTGCTCTTCAGGTGTTGCAAGCCTGTGTTCAGATTCACATTTCTTCAAAACATGTATTGCTTCCATATTTCTTCGGAACTTTTCCTTTGCACCGCCATATCCCAGCTCATCATTATCAATCACAAAATTGTTTCTCTCCACCATTGGTATTTCGGGATAAATGATGGTATTTTGAACCTTTGATGGCTTTATCTTTTCAAATTCGGGAACTATCTGCTCTGCTTGCTCCTGTTTATCCAGTATAGCTCTTACAAAGTCAATACTTTCTCTGCGAAATATCGGAAAACCTGTTCCCTCTTCGAAGGTAATATCTTTTAAGCTTACCGTACCGAAATCGTCGTTTACGCTATCGACAATAAACCTGCGACCGTCAAACTCGATCTTTTTTCCGAGAATATCGTCCTTCTGCACTTTGGTGGGCAACGAAGAGTTTTCGGCAATACCTTGTTCAATATTTTCAGCTGTTGCAAACACCTCGATATTATGCTTTTTCATATATTCAGCTACGGCATTTTCCTCACCCTCAATATCGGTTATCTCTCCGTTTTCGTTATATGAAACGGTAATATCCTCATCATTGTATTCTGATATTTTCTGCGACAAATGAAAGCCCTGACTTTCGATGTTTTTAAACCATTGCACCGCAAAAGAATTAAGCTCCCTCTCTGTTATATTTTCACCGACGGTCTGATAAATACCCATATTGTCCTGACGGTATTCAAGAGGCTTTAAAGCTTTGTTTTCATCATCTATCTCAAACACCATTTCAGGATCATACATCAGGTCGCCTTCCTGTTCGTAAGTATGCGCAATACTTACAATAGCTCCAGACAGCGTGCTTATATGTATCGGCATAAATCCTTCTGACTCATAAAGCGCATATCTCGCATTACCATCAATAACATCCGGTGCAAAGCGTTTCAAATAGTTATAGTTTCGTTGTCCGTATGTAGTTTGAGTCGTTGGGTGCCTATGTGCCTTTTCCCATTCTTCTTTTGCAACATTGTAACGGTGTTCCTCCTTCCGGGCAAACGCTTCAATCTGTTCTTTTACAGCGTCGGGTACATCCTCATAGTATTTTACCGTTTTCCCATCACTGGTTATATGAGCGATAGTCTTATAATCATTATCGACCTCCTCAAGCCTGTTCCACACGGTAGTCCCGTTGCCGAGCGTGCCGAATCCGATGTCATATTCCTTTTCGGTTACATTTTCCAAGACCTTTTCTCTTGAAATTACCTTATTAAATCTCCTGTCACTGTCAACCAAAACAACATCAAAGCCTTTTTCAGTCAATGCATTTACATTCTCTTCAAGTCTGAAGCCCGGGAAACCGCACATCGGATATTCTATATCTTCAATAGTCCTTTTCGCCAAATAAAATTCAAATGTCTCTGCAATTTGCTCTGCATCACCGCCAAATGCCTAATAGAAGTCTCCAACCTGAAACAATGCCACCGTCTTTCCGTCATCATCGGAGTGTATCCTCTTATAAAAGTCAGCAAAGCTTTCCTGCTCTTTGTCAGGTCGCTTTTCCGGTTTATTATTTTCAGTGTTTTGTAATTGAACAGGTCTTTTTATTCCCGGGAAAAGATTAAATGTTCCGTTTGAATACTCCTTAAGCATTTCTAAAGCTTTTGCCCTATAGCTGTATTTTGTGTCCCCTTTCGGAGTCTCCATAACAAGATTGCCAAGCTCTGTAATCATTTGGGAAAGTTGTCCGGAATCATCAAGCTTTTCAGTAATATATGATATAGTAGCCGTATCAAAAATACTGTTTTCTTTTGGGAACGGTCTGTATGCCGCTTCATCTGCAATATCAGCAAAAGCATCACGAACTGCATTTGCAATTTGTTCTTTTTCGTAAGCCGAAATATTATCAATTTCGGATTTGTCAAAATATATACCTTTTTTTATAAGCTTATCAATCCTTTTTGCTACTTCATTCCATTTAAGTAAGGTTTTTGCATAAGGCTCCATAATGTCTCCATGACTTATGGAAATCCCTTTACCGTCATGATTTTCGTTAATATATCCGCTATATGTGCCACCGATACCGTACTCATTCTTTAAAAACTGCTGTCTTGCCTCAATATCAGAATTTTCTGAAAAGAATATGTATGTGCGGTATTTACCTTGATGCACACCCGTTCCTTTCAAAAGATATTTCGTTATTTCGTCCTCGGTTATAAACCGCACCGGAGGGACATAGGACAGATTTTGCGCTGTATATTGTTTTCGGACAATATATAAATCTGCAAGCATATGGTTTGTTTTATGAGGGTTGGTATACTTAAAACGGACAATGTCTTTGTTTTTATCATACATATCACAAATCTTTTGAACTGCTGTTTTTGTAAAATCAAGCCCATAGGATGTTTTAATAAATTCCTTTAGCCTACCAACATCATCTTGAAATCCACCGCTTCTTTCAAATACCTTATCCCCAAACAAGTCTTTAAGCTCCGGATAACCTTCATGGTTTAAATCTCTATACATATACCAAAGGATTTCAGCAGTTTTAGTATAAATGTAATTATCAGTCTGAAGAATAATATCAGCCGAAGCAAATCTTCCCATATCTAAAAGTTCATCAATTCGTTTTGCAGCATTTTCCCAAGAAAGAAAATATTTGTTTCCTGTTTCAACCGTTTCACCGTAACCAATGCTTATTCCGTCTTCATTCCACCATGCTGAAATCTGTTTATCTTCAAGAATAAAGCCCTTTCCGTCCGTTTCGTAATGCTCCTTTAAAAAAGCAACTTTATCTTGAATAGATTTATCCTTACTGAATTCTGTTACAATGGCAAGAATGCTGTTATCAAGATTAGTTCCGTCGCATAAAACAATATCAACTATTTGTTGAGGAACAGAAAAAGCAGGGCGAATATTATTTATCCGTTCTGCTTCCCTTTGCATATCTTCCATTGTATCTGCCTTATCAATAATATCAAACAGATTTAGCTGTGAATTAGCTGTTTTATAACCACCTCTTCTGCGGAATGCTTGAAGTTGTTCATCAGTCCCGTCCAAAGCCGGGGATTCTCCGCTTTCATCTTCTCGTTCACGCCTTCTGTCTTTGCCATCATTTGTACCGTCTGTTCCACCTGTTCCCTCGCTGTTATATCTATCTGTGCCAGATGCCCCATCAGAGTCCCACTTAACAGCATCGCTGAGTATATCGCCCGTTTGTTTCTTTTCAGGAACTGTTTTCGCATCATTCCGTATTTGCCTATCGGAAGTAGATTTTTCGGCGCTTCCAAGTTTGGTATCAATATTCCGTTCTCGCTGTGGTATGTTATCTCTGTCATTTTCATCAGTCCTTTCATTTTGTATTTGGTCTGTGATTGAATTATACTTTGTATTTTCATTTTTCGCAAAATTTCTTGCATTATTTTTTTCTTTTCTTGCCTCTGCATAAATAGTTGCCGATATTTCCCTTAAAGCCTGCTCAGATATTTCACTCACTGCACTGCCTAATACTGTGATACTGTCTATAGTATTAAAATCTGAAATGTAAGTAAAATCATCTGTATCGAAAATATCCTCCGGATTAAGTCCCAGTCTTTTCATAACCATATATGCAACTGAAACCTCAGCAGTTTCCCTGAATCTCACCTCACGATTATAGCTATCCAAATCCTCTAAAAAACTCCCAAAGCTTACAGTGCTTAGTTGTGACAAATAATCCTGTTTGTTATCCTCAACCGCATTATGAGAAGCACATATAACGGCATCGGTCAGTGTCGTTGTTACCTTTAAATCTCCAAAGGTATTTTCCAATGTTTCAATTATAGCCTCCTCATATTTGTCATTGTACTCCCAAAGCTTAACATCATACCCATGATTTCCTTTATATGTATCCAAAACATCAAAAACATGATCCAGATAGTACCTCTCTCCACGCTCACGAAGAAGAGCAATACCTTTTGCACCTCTGTTTATTCTGCGCCCGAGTTTTTCGTTCCAAGTTTCAAAATCCGCACACGCTCGTGCATCAGGTCGCTGTGCAAATATAAGGATCTGATCCTCAAATGAGTATTTATATTGCCAATATGCAGAATTTAAAAAAGTCATCCACTTTTCGGGAGATGACAGTTCCTTTGCAGTATCCCTTGCAAGCTCCGTTATGTAATATACTTTACTTAGCATTTTTCCCACCCCTGTTCTATCTGGTTTTTTCCCTGTGCACTTTTTCAGCCTCCCTCACGCCTTGTGCAACCGTTTGTATATCTCCGTTTTTGATTTTATTTATAAGGCTTGTCCTGTGTTGCTCGTTCATACAATATATAAACCTGCATAACCTCTGAACATTACCCAAGGTATCACTTTTGGGATTAACAATACCACAAATCATATTCCCGAGTTCATCATCAGGCAAGAGCTGTATCTGTAATGTTCTTGCATTATCAAGCTTTATAAGGCTAAGTGGTGTTAAAATGCCCATACTTTGTAAATTGTCCTGAATATCCGCACTTTTGCAGGTCAAATCAGCGACAAGAGTATTTGTAAGAAACCGTACATTTGCAGTTATCATATCCATCACACTCCTTATATAATTTTATATAATACCTACCTTTCAAAATTTTCGGTCTTGTGCCTTTTTGTATGCTCAATTCCCACAAGTCTTTTTAACCCATTCATTGTTTTTGCGTTGCAACCCTCAAAGTCTGGCTTACCCTCAATAAACGCCTGTGCCGCTTCACGAAAGCTTGCCGCACCGACATCATAAAGGCTCCCCCTTTGAAACGGCTTCAAGATATGAGAAAAACTCCTTTGAAGTTGTATACTTTTGGGCAGCCTCTTGTATATCGTCAAAAGAAATGGTAAGCTCTACCAACTGACCTCCGGCAGTAGCGTCCGGATTGTAATATACTTGTATTATGCTGTTTGTTCCAACATAGAATTTATCCGTATTCAGGCTGTCATAATTCTTTTCTGCAAACTTTAAATCCTTGTATATGTTTAGCATTTCTTTGTTATAACAATATACATAAACATTGTATTCGCCATGACGGGGACAGCAACGAAAATAATACACATTTTCATTTGTCGTTAATCGGTAGCCACATACTTCATTATCCGACGCAAGCCCTTCTGCCCGCAGATCATGAGCAACCTTACTCATTTTTGTTCTGCTTTGCAGTATTGGTGTATCGGATTGAAAGCGTAAGTAATTTATAACATTGTCACATTCAAGACTGAAATCATGAGTTTTAAATCTTTTATAATTATCACGATTTTCAATCATAGATGACATCTTTAAGCTTTCAAAAACAGAATTATCAAAATAACCTCTGATATAACAAACACAGCCTCTGTTGTTTTTGTCCTCGTTTTTTGGTGCAAAGGTATATTCAAATTCGTCTTGGGCAATTTTTTCAAGTATGTAGCCCGGCATATTCTTAGGTCTATATATACTCTTTCCTTTTTCCATTAATTCGGCAAACTCACATATATGAAAAACATTACTGCCGATTTGTGTATGTTAATCATCTATGTATATACATTTCCTGTCACAAGCATAGCCATCTTTGAATTTTATTGTAATTTCTTCTCCGTCTTTTATGCGAAACAACTCGTTATAATTACTGTCAATAAACCGTATTTCTTTCTGTGTCATTATCTTTCTTCCTCCTTCATTTTCTTCTTTTTTTGTAAATTATGCTCAAACTTCAATTTTTCTTTGAGCCAGTCAGGATAACATTCTTTTTTGAGTACCCCCATAACATCACCGCGTCTGTATTTTACATCTTCCCCTGTAAACAATTCCCTACAAAACACCGATGTGCCAAGACCGTCTGATTTTGCTCCGTTTCCTCCCGTACACCGCATTATCTGATAATGCTCATTTCTGTATTCGGGGCAAATTCTCTCAGGTCTTATCACTATGATTTCCCCCACAAATGTTTTGTTATCAATAGGCAAACAGGCGTCTTTTGTTATCACATTCATATTTAAACCTGCTCTGCTTTGTTTAAGTCTGTCTATCTCCTTACTTATTCGCTGTGCAAAAATTTCAGCAACCTCAACATAATCACCGGATACGCACACATTTACATACCTTTCAAATATCTCGTTACATTCATAATTTGCCACAAGATAGTAATTCCCGTCCACATCGTCCATATTTTCGGCAAGCACAACCTCTGATGCGCCAATCCGCATTGAATGTTTTATTGTATAATCACCGGCTTTTCTTTCTTCTTTCACATTTTTCACCTCTCCGGCTCGTGTTTTCTTTGTTTATTTATTTGCTCGTAAAATTTTACCTTTTCAAGGCCGCGCATTAAAAAGTCTTTTTCTGCTGCAAGCATATCCGAAAAGTAATGCCCCCAAAAGTAATCATCATCCTTACACTCCCATGTTACAAAGCGGTTTGGTAGATTTTCGTGAACACCGAGAACTATTTTCGTTTCACCTACAGTGAACTCGTTTACAATTATATATCCTGCATTTTTCTTAAAATCCATTCTGCATACCTCCGAAAAAAGCGAATACTATTTTTTATTCAGTATCCGCTTTGTATTTATTTAATTTTTCAAGCTCTCGATCCTCTCTGCCCGCCATAATACAGCAACAAATTACAATCAGCCCAAACATTGCTCCAAGTATAAAAGCAATTCCCATACATATTATATATTTCACCTTATCTCTCCTTACCCTGTTCCCTTTTACGATGCCAGCCTTCCAGTAATTTTATTATTACATCCTCAATTTGCTTTTTGGTATAGCTCTTTGGGAAATACTTTTTTATCTGGTCATCATTAAGAGTTATTTTTATTTTTTCCGGTTTCTGCTCCTGCATTATGGAAAGTATGACATTCGGATTTAATCTACCCTCATCATCAAATCTCCTTATCTTCTTTGCCTGCTCTATAGACGGTGCCATAGCCTCACTGCCCATAGCGTCCAGAACCTCGCTCTGTGCTTTTGAGCCAAGATAGGATAATTCAACAGCCGCATTTAAGGCTATTTCCTTGTTGTCAACCATATCAAGTATTGGTTCAATAAGATTTGTAAGGCGTATATAACGCTGGATTTGATTACGACTTTCACCAACTTGTTCTGCTAAAATATCTTTGGATAATTTTGTTTCTAACTTCTGCCCAAATTGGGCAGAAGTTAAATCTGTTCTTGCTCCCTGTCTTTTCATAGCCTCCAGCTTCATTTCATACGCTCTTGCCTTTTCACTCGGCAGAATATGCTCTCTTTGAAGATTACTGTCAACAAGCATTATTATTGCCGTATCATCGTCAAGCTCTTTTATAACTACCGGCGCCTCAGTTATGCCCGCGAGCTTGCAGGCATGAACTCTCCTGTGCCCTGCTATTATTTCATATCCGCCGTCTGTACTCGGTCTTGCAACTATTGGAGTTAAAACACCGCTTTGTTTTATACTTTCTGCAAGCTCGGTCATACTTTCATCTTCAATAACCTTGAACGGTTGATCTACAAACGGTTTTAATTCTTCAATTTTGACAATTTTTATTTCTTCTGACTTCCTGCCCTCGTCTGTCTTGAACAAATCATCGAGTGTGCTCCTTGCAATGTTTATCCCTATGTTTCCCATCATCAAGCACCTCCTTTGTAAAATTCCTGTAAGCTTCTGCCACAATTCCCTTGCTGTCATACGCATATATGCTTTTCCCAACCGCTGACGACTCTGCTGCTCTTACAGAGACAGGTATTTCTGTCTTGAATATTTTAAGATATTTGCCATAGTTAAGCCGTATAACAGCGGAAACCTCTTTGTTGTAAAGCGTTCTACGGTCAACCATTGTAAGCAATATGCCATTAAACTTTAAGTGTGGATTTATTTGTTTTTGAACCTTAGTCACAGTTGAAACAAGCTGTTCCAAGCCTTTAAGTGGCAGATAATGTGCCTGAACGGGAATAATCACCTCATCTGCCGCCGCAAGCGAATTTATTGTCAGCATTCCAAGTGATGGGGTGCAGTCTATCAAAACATAGTCATAATTGCCTTTTACTGTATCAATATAGCTTTTCAATACCCGTTCTCTGCTCATAACATTTACCAGTGCTGTTTCCATACCCGAAAGCTCAATATTTGCCGGAACAAGATCTACTCCTTCACTATGATGTAAAATCCCCTCCCCTTGTGCTATAGTCTTTTCCTCTATAGTCTTTTGCATAAGGGTGGATAATGTCACATCAAGCTTGTCCGGCTCTTGATAACCCAAGCTTTCCGTAAGGCTACCCTGTGCATCACAATCAACAAGCAATACCCTTTTGCCTGCATTTACCAGTCCTATACCAAAGTTAACCGTTGTGGTTGTTTTTCCTACACCGCCCTTTTGATTTGCAATGGCAATAACTTTACACATTTTTTATCATCCTTTCCTGCCGTAGTCTTTTTATTAACCTTTCACCGTCAAGCTCGCAAATTGCGGCAAAGTATTCTGATCTGAAAAAGTTTTCTATCGAATTCTGTACCTGAGTGCAATCGCTGTTTCTATAATCCTTGACCGCCTGCATTATTATTGCATCTGCAAGCATCTGATAATTCTTGTTTAACTCACACATCTACCACCACCTCAATTTCTATTTGCCATATCATATTTCACTTTTGCCGAAAACCAATTCTTTGATGTTTCAAAGGAGCGATAAATAGTAGTAATTAAAAAAGCCCGCATATTGCGGACCTTTGAACAGTTATCTTTTAATGCAAAGTATATATATTCAATATGGGAGCTGTCTATTTCTAAAAATCTGCTCTTAACCACCTCATGCGGAACTTCTTGTTTGTTGATTCGTATGTAGAGTTCTTTACTGCATACAACATCAACCATAAGCTCAATAATTTCATCAAGCCAGTTCTTTTCAAATTTTTCTATCATGATGTCATAATCAACATGAGCCTTTATTATTTTCTCGTAATTTTTTCTTGCACCTATCCATCCTATCGTATCAGCAGGCTTGTCTGTATGATAAGATACGATATGTTTGTTAAAATCAGTATTATTTATATTAGTATCTTTAGCTCGTGAATTTGGGTACTCTTGATCTGTGATTATCACTTTTCCTGAATCGTGATTTTCACTATTCTTGAATCGTGATTTTGGATTTTCCTGAATCGTGATTTCCACTTTTTCTAAATCGTGATTTTCACTATTCTGTATTTGTGAGGTATAACAGAAGTTTTTTACATATATGATATTCGGTTTTCCCAAGCCCTGACGCCTTCTTTCGATTAAGCCTATTCCCTTAACCGAATCAAGCTCAGATAAAAGCCTTCCGACCTTTTGGTCCGCACAGCCCAAATCCTCCATTATCTCTGCTATAGTATAAATTATATATACACGGTTTTTCTCGTCAAACCACCTGTTTTTAACGGATAATCCCATGCGATCAAGCATAAGCCCGTATAATATCTTTGCTTCTGCGGATATATCCTTAAACAGCTTGTCTTTAAATAATACCTTTGGTATACGGTAAAAAGAATACTGTTCTGCCTCACTTCCGTAAAAATACTCAAATTCTGTCATTTATTTTTCACCTCCATATATACAGTTTAGATAGAAAATCTCTTGCACTACCCTCTAATACAAAGCAGTATTACTCGCAAGACCCATTTGTAAATAAGTTATTCGTTATTGAATGTGCCCTCCTATAATTTTCTTAAACTCGCCCATCATAATAATCGGAAACCGTATATCTTTGTATCTTGATTCAAACAACTTGTTTGTAACCATATATGCAACTATTTTATAATCGCGATCGGCAATACGCAACGAAGAGAGCACCTTGGAAAGATTTTGTCTAAGATAGTCAATTCTCCTTTGGAATTTTTCGTCATCTTTGTGCTGTACAAAGAAGCTTTTTTGTTGCATCTGTACCTCATATATAGATGCAACTTTGTGAAGAACTTTACTTTCAATAATCCAAACTTCTTTTTTTAACTTAGATACCGCAAAAACATCATAATCCCCCAGTTCTTCTGGATACCCCTCCTTTGGGAAACGACTACATAATTCTAACTCAGGAATAACAATTTCAAATCCTTCAGTGCTAAACATATCAGCTATATCTTTTACCATTTCATCTTCATATCGCTTTTTCCATTCAGTTAATACTTTATTAAGATTCGTAAATCCTAATTCATAAGGTAAAAACCATTCTGTTATCCCGCTTTCCCATGCATATAATACACTATTAATAATAACTGGCGAATAAATATATTTGTCATCCTTTAATATGATTGGTTTGACATCAAAACGATCTTTTCGTTTTTCTCGTTCCCAAATAGGGAGTAAATCGTGCTTTACTCCATCAACAATTTTTAACTTTGAAGTATCTAATGTAATAAAAGTAATTGTGTCTCTTATTTTTTCTATATCAATTTTACCTTCTAATATATCAAAAAACTCGTCCTCTAATCTTGTTTTTTCAACTTCAAATACATTAGGATATATTTCTACCGCTGTATTCCGCTCAGTTAAGGGAAGTTGCATAAACTCAAGTAGTTTTATTAATGTGTCAAAATTCACTCCTGTATCATCTTCAAATGCTCGCATTGCCTTTTCAAGAAATACTTTATCTTGTTCATCATTTTTTATATAATAATCTGCCGTATTATATTTCCTCTCAAGCATTTTATCAAACTGATTTAACAAATAATCACTTGGTTTAGAATCAACTGTATACATATCATTTATGACAAGAGTTAAATCCGACTGCTGATGGTAACAGATATCGGCATCGTCTTGGAGGTCAATGAGACAATTTGCAAAACAAATTAAATATGATAAATCATTGTCAGAACATATATAACTATCACTTTCATGCGAAACAGTCAAGTTTGTTTCTATTAAGTATTTTGCAACTTCAGCATTTTTTCTATTTGTCTCCCTTGTACTTCTTGTTTTATGCTCAAATTCATCAGCAATCATTTCATCAATATCGTCAAAAGATGTATATCTTTTAGCATTCAATATAATTCCATGTTGCTGTATTGCAAGGTAATTCAAAACTTTATAGTGTAAATCAAATTTATTAAATTTCGCTACAGTTTTTTCAAACGAGCAAACGGCTAATGACTGTATACCTCTCATAATTTGGGTTGCATCTTTTCCTGTATATTCTCCCGGCTTTGCTCCAGATTTAAGGCAAGCTTTGGCTATTTCTTTTCTTGCCTTTGCAACGTCAGTATTCCTCATTTCTGTGCTAATTGCCTTATCTGAAAAATAGTAATACTGCTCTACTGCACATACGCCAACAGTCTTCTTTAAATGCACATGTTCATCCAATTTCCTCTCTAATTCTTTGTAACTGCTTGGAGAATAATTTTTAAGTGGTCTTAAAAGCTCTTTTAAATATGTATTTTCTCCAGTTCTGTCTGGCGAATTACATATTAAATACAAAAGGTCATCCAGTCTAACAGTAAATCGAATTATAACTGTATCACATTCTACATGCATATCACTATAAACAGCATTTCTTACCAAATCTTCACAAAATAAGCTTTTATGATTTTTACATAAATATTTCCACGGCATAAATAAAAGTTGTAGTGTTCTATTTTGTAAAACACTAAATGCACTTATTTGTTCGGCATATCTAACAAACATTCTCTGATTAAGTTCGCCGATAACTTTTAGTGCTATATCCATTGGTTGCTCAAAATCATCTTCTAAAAACAATTCCACATTATAAGCAAAAAAAACATATCCGTTTTTCCATAATTGTTTTACATCACCTCCAAAGCCATAGCATCCCTTTCTAAAAACCTTGTTGTAGCCATTTTCCGTAGGTAACGCTTTCCAATTTAAAGGATCCACAAAAAGTTCTCCATTATTTTTGGGAAAACCCGCCAAACAATTTTTGAAATAAGAAAGTGTATATGTTTCTGTCTCATTAAAATCTAAAAATATATTATTATATTCGAGTGCCCCCATTGATATCATATGATTAGCATTTTGCCAATATAGGAACAAACTGCTTTTCCCACTCTGACACCATATTTGACTTTCGGTTGTCAAATAATAATTAATAAATTCTTGCAACTCATCAAACCCATCAGAAAAACCTATAAAATATATAAAATCAAGTGCTGTACATCTAAAAATTTCCGTAGAATCTTCTTCACATAGACTATAAGACGATGTAAGATCAGTAAAGGTATCAATTATAATGTATGTTATATTACAATCCGGTTCTTTATTAATTCCAAAATAACCATTTTTTTGCATTCTTTGGATTGGTTCTACTACCAATAATCCACTATTTAAATTGATTTGGGTTATTTTATTTCTTAAATTTTCAATTTCTGTTTCTTTTTTAAAATAATTGCCATCAAGACCTAGTATAAGAGAGTTTTTTGTTTTGGTTGCAAAAAGGAATCCTTCTGCAACAATGTTGTTCTTAGTATATTTATCTACAAGACATGGTGTTATCAAAACTTTATTACACGAGTCTAATGAATAATTAAATGTTTTTTCCAACAACGATTCTATCATAGAATATGTATGTAATTTAACATTTTCTTGTGATGAGATATTTAATAAAATTTTATAATAATCAACCAATATAGATGTATTCCAAAGCGGATAAATATCACCAGAATGCTTCACAAAATGTCGCATCTCAATAGGTCCATTTGTATATCCCATAACATCAAAAACCTTCAAATATGCTATTTGAAATAAAGGATCATCAAATAGTGTGGTTATTGTATTCCAAAACAACTCAGTAGGCAATTCATAAGTAATTATTTCATCTGTATTGGCGTCATTCGCATCTTTGGTAGAATCAATAATCATTTTTGTATATTCCAAAATATCCGTTAATTCATGTTCATGATTTGAGATTTTTGAAAGCTCTTGAAGATATCTGACCACAGCATAAACCTGCATATGCCCAGTACCAATAATAATAGGATATGACTTACCTAAATGATTTATAAAAACTTCTCCATAATCGTCTACCGTATAATCTTCCTTTTCTGTAATCTTAAGAAGATCTCTTATCTCTTCATAAAATGACTCTAATTGCTCATAGCTTTGAATCCTCTGTGTTCCAAATGCACCAAATTCAGTCAAAACCCTATTTAACGCTAAACTTTGTGCAAGAGCGGAACGATTTCTCCTCCACAAATTAAGACAAAAAGTTGCTCTAACTATATCATCAATTGCATATTTGTTTATTCGTTTATACAACTCTTTAGAAATATCTTTTGTATAATCGTAACTCGACTGAAATGTACTTAAAAACGATTTTTCATTTAGCATACAGCTATTTTTTGACAAGCAACATTTTTTATATTTTTTACCACTTCCACACGGACATGGATCATTTCTTCCAATTTTCATCTTTCTAATCTCCACTTACATAACTTTCTGAAACAAATCTATAAACAATATACTTAAATTTCCACAGTCCACCTGAATTCCTGTACAACCAAGTACTTTTATTAATCCATGATACTGTTAGATTAATACACTCTTTGGTTTAAGCAATCATCATATATTATACTATATATTTTCTGATAATACAATGATATAGTAATCGAAACTATATATTGCACTACAATTGGTGTAAGCATTTAATAAAAAACAAGATACATATACAAACAAAGGTACAGAAATAGTTTCTGCACCTTATTTTTTATGTTCTAAATAGATTTTACTCTTATAGACATAATTCTACTTAGTTTAATGCGTATTTAATAAGATAATGCAATATGAAATATTATTTCCTGTTCTACTACCTTGACACCCATATAATATATTGGGTTTTGAACGGTCCACAGATGTGAACCGCTCAATGTACAGTTGCAAAGATAAAGAAAAATCATGCAAGATAATAAAAAGCTTAATTCCCGTCACATAATTTCAATCCAATTATCATTTCAGGATTTTCGTTTATATGTTTTTTTGTGCGAAGTTCGGTCGTTCCATATTTTTTGCATCGCTCAAATACAGGCACTTCCAACAGTTTAAAACAATTTTTATCAAAAGGATCATTAAGTACACGATGTGGGCGTTGAGGAGTTAGGCCACCTTGAAATGGTCGGAACTCTTATTACACAGTTAAACAACGGAACAAAGCCCGATGAATGGAAAGAATTAGGAGCTTGGGAATATTATGCCGACAACGGCAACAGCGTATTCCCTCAAAATGCGCAAGGCTCACCGTTTAACGCCGCATCAATTGCCGTAACCGGCGATCCGCTTACAAATCTCTACGAGGACTTAGCGGCAGAGCAAAAGGCGCGCGCGGTGTATGACAACATCCTAAGACTTAGTGATGATGCGGATGTAAACGAAGTAATCAAATTTTTAAGACAAAGAGAAGTTGTACATTTCCAGCGTTTCGGTGAGGCATTGAACAAACTTCAAGACGATTTAAAGCACAAAAAAGTTATGGGAACAGGAATTAAAAAGAAATAATCATTTAAGGAGCTGTTAAATCCTATTAACAGCTCCTATTTCAATAGCTTATCTTCCCAATCGCTTTCCTTAAAGCCTGTTAAAACAAAGTCATCACCTACAACAAGCGGGCGTTTTACCAACATTCCGTCTGTTGAGAGCAGTTTTAACTGTTCTTCCTCTGACATATTGGGAAGCTTTGTTTTAAGCTCCATTGCCCTATACTGTATTCCCGATGTATTAAAGAATTTTTTAAGCACAAATCCGCTCATTTTATACCAAGTCGACAATTCCTCATAGCTTGGATTTTCTTCTTTTATGTCCCGTATCTGATATTCAATATTGTTTTCATCAAGCCACTTTTGCGCCTTTTTACAGGTTGAACATTTGGGATAACAGATAAATTTAATCATATTCTTTCTCCTATCGTATATAGTTTTTCACTAACATTATCTATTAAACCAATAATATTTTTGCGATATTGACATCTAAGACAACATTTGATATAATCGGCTTAGCAGAGGTGATGGATAGGCTCTCACTTTCGGAAACGGAAGTCATCCTATCGGTGTAGCCTCTGTTTTTTTGTTTAATGAATAATGAATAATGAATAATACAAAAAACGACAAGCTTTCGCTTGTCGTTTTTTGGCGACCCGGATGAGGCTCGAACTCACGACCTCCAGCGTGACAGGCTGGCGTTCTAACCAACTGAACTACCGGGCCATACAAAGCAGTTTCTCATTGACTGCCCTGTTAGTATACCAATAAATCTATGATTTGTCAAGCATTTTTATAAATTTTATTTATTTGCGTGCTTATTTACATAGTATGCACCCAATTTTGACGACAGGATTTTCTGCGTTTTATAAAGTCCCGAATATCCCGAAAGCATATAGCTTACGCCCGTGGCTATAACAAAGAGCATCATACCGTCTGCGCCGAAAAGCTCAATACTTAAAAATATCGAGGCTATGGGACAATTTAACATTCCGCAAAACATTCCCGTCATACCTATTGCCGCGCCCAAGCCGGGATCAAAGCCGATAATATGGCTTACCATACAGCCAAATGTTGCACCTATAAATAGCGTCGGTACAATCTCACCGCCCTTATAGCCCGAAGAAATCGTGACAACGGTAAGTATCATTTTTAACAAAAACGCAAGCCTGTTTGCATTTCCCTCTTCTACCGCTCTTGTTATAATATCCATACCAGAGCCGTTATAGTCCCTTGTTCCGATAAGCAAAGTAAGCAAAACAACCGCCACTCCGCCTATGAATATCCTTAAATATTCATTTTTTATTCTGTGCATGGTTTTTTCGCCGAGCTTTATAAATTTGCAGAACATTATGCTCAGTATTGCAGTCAAAACACCGATAATAAGCGTTGATACAATAGAATAAATATCTACCTTAGGTAAATTCATGAGCGCAAAGCGTGTAGGCTCGATACCGTTAAATCTGGTTACGGCATACGCTACAATAGATGATACCATACACGGAATAAATGCAGGATACATCATAACCCCGACAAGCGATACTTCAATCGCAAAGAAAATTGCCGTAAGCGGTGTTCCGAACAGTGCTGAAAACAGTGCGCTCATTCCGCACATTATTAAAATTTTTGTTTCCCTTTTATTGACCCTGAACCAGTCACCCACCTGTGTGCCGATACTGCCTCCAAGCTGCAGGGCCGCGCCCTCTCTGCCCGCACTGCCTCCGCAAAGATGCGTAAGTACGGTTGATAAGAAAATAAGCGGTGCTATTGTAAACGGGACTCTGCGCCCGTTATGCCGTACCGACTGAACAACCGTATCGGTTGAATTATCCTCATATGACGCAAATGAATCATACAAGCCTACAATAAGCAATCCCACAAGGGGCAGAAAATATAAAAATACAGGGTGTGCTATTCGCTCATGCGTTGCCCATTCGACACTCACATGGAAAAACATTCCTACAAATCCACCGATAAGTCCTGTTATGCCTGCATAGAATGACCATTTTATAAACGCTGATATGTATCTGCTTCCATGACGCATAAGCGCCAGTGTTCTTACCCAATAATGATACATTTTATCAATCCTTCTCATAATTATCTGAGATATATTGTAGCACACTGTCCATATCTTTTCAATATGCGATTTATATTATTTTTCCAATATTCTTTTTATTATTTCAACGCTTTTTAGTTTGAGCTGCGGTTTTGCGTCAATTACCCGTTCACTGCTTATAGGCGGATACACAAGTGTTATACCGTGTCCGTATGTGGTATTTGAAAATATTGCACATATAATAAGTGAAACTGCTATTGCATAAATTATTTTATTCATAAATAACCATTAACTCCCTTCTCAAAACCGTCCGGGAAAATGCTCTAAGCAGAGTGCTGTTATGAGGGACGCAGTCGTACTTGTGTACTTCAAGTCCTCAGCAACAGTGCTATGCGACGAGCATTTTTTCAGACTTTACACTTTTCAATTATGATTTTAGAATAATCTTTAACATTTTTTCTCATTTGTATACATTATTTACTGTATTTTAGGCAAGATATGATTAGGAGGTCATTTACTATGAAAAAATTTATACCTTTAATACTATCTCTTGCGATACTGTTTGTATCGGTAGGCATATATACCACAAACAAGGCAAGAGCCACAAACTATACCTCAAACCTTCAACTGCTTGCAAGAGCGGTAAACGGTGAGGCAAGGGGCGAGCCGTATGAGGGACAGGTAGCCGTTGCGGCGGTTATTCTAAACCGTGTAAAGCACCCGTCATTCCCAAACAGCATTCCCGATGTTATATATCAGCCAGGAGCTTTTACCGCGGTATCAGACGGACAGATAAATGTACCTATAAGAGAGGGCTCAACTGTATACAAGGCTTGCCAGGATGCAATGAACGGCTGGGATCCTTCCTACGGAGCGATATACTATTTTAATCCCGATACCGCAACAAGCTCATGGATTTGGTCACGACAGCTTATAACGATAATCGGCAGACACAGATTTTGCAAATAAAGGGGAAATATAAATGGACAATTCAAAACACAGTATTCATATTTGGCTATATTCAATTTTGGGTGCGGCACTTTTACTGATATTTTTCTGGGGTATTGCAATGCAAAGAAATGCACAGGCTTTGGAAACCTCGGTAGAGAACCAATACAACAGAGCGTTTCATGATTTGGTATCATACATTGACGATATTGATATAGAGCTTACAAAAGCACAGCTTGTAAACTCACCGTCACAATTATCCACGCTTGCACTCCAAATTTTCAACCAATCATCGGAGGCAAAAGCGGCACTTGCATGTATGCCTACAAGCCAGGTAGAGCTTGACAAAACCGCAAAATTCCTATCCCAGGTCGCCGATTATACCTATGTATTGTCACAGGATATGATAAACGGAAACGAAATTTCAGAGGAGGCATATAAAAATCTTGCCTCACTAAACGAGTATTCAACCTCGCTAAAGCAAGAGCTTTTAGAGATTGAACAAAAAATATACAGCGGAGAATTAACTCTTGCATCATCAAAAAACCGCTCAGCCAATACCGCATTTGCAACAGACAGCGATATTTTGGCAAGCCTTGAAAATGTTGAAAAATCATTTGACGGATACCCTTCTTTAATATATGACGGGCCGTTTTCGGAGCATATAGAAAACAGAGAATCCCCGATGCTAAAGAATGCACCGCAAATTACACGCACAAGGGCACTTAAAATCGCCTCTGATTTTTTGGGCATTGATTCATCGGAGTTAAAATTTCAATACCTTTCCGAAAACACAGCCATAGAAAGCTACAACTTTACAAGGCGGTCAAAAACGGATGAAATATCAATAAGCGTTACAAGAAACGGCGGATATATTCTCTCATACCTTAACAACAAGGAAAACAGCGGTAAAGAAAACTATGATGTTGACTCTGCAGTAAAAATTGCAAGGGCATACCTTGACGAGCATGGATTTATGGATATGGAGAACAGCTATTACGAAAAAACCGACAACAGTGCAACAATAAACTTTGCATATTCCGATAACGGCATTATCTGCTACAGTGATCTTATAAAAGTAAAGGTTGCTCTGGATTCAGGCGAGGTTATAGGTCTTGAAACAAACGGTTATTTAATGAATCATACAGACCGTGATATATCCGCCATTACACTCTCTTCAGACGATGCCCTATCAAAAGTTTCAAAGAGACTTTCCGCCAATGTAGACGGACTTGCAATAATTCCAAAGGACAGCTTAAACGAGGTACTGTGCTATGAAATACACGGCACATTCGCAAATAAAAATTTCCTTATCTATATAAATGCTCAAAACGGCAGAGAGGAAGAAATTCTGCTTCTTTTAGAGTCTGCAAACGGGATTTTAACGGTATAGAGCCATAAAACCAAAAAAAGCGAAAATATGTTTGACTTTTACAAAAAGTTCTGATATAATGAAGATAACAAACATATGTGCTTATTTTTGAGGAGGTTTTGTTATGGCAAGTATGTCGGCAAAGGATTATGAAATTCTTGATTTTATATATGAGCAGATTGAAGAATTTGGGTATCCCCCATCGGTAAGAGAGATTGGAAAGGCTGTAGGCCTTGCATCAACCGCAACGGTACACAGCCGTTTAAAGAAACTGGAAAATGCAGGATATATCGTTAAAAATCCGTTGAAAAACCGTTCAATGCGCCTTGTAAACTATGTGCCCAAGGGCAAGGAGAAATCAAATGTTATTCCGATAAATACAGACACCTCGGATAAATATATTGATGTTCCCATGTACGGCAAGGTTACGGCAGGTATGCCGATTACCGCCATACAGGATAATACCGAAACATTCCCTCTGCCTATGGCGTTTGCGCACAACAAAAACCTGTTTATGCTAAAGGTTCAGGGTGAATCAATGATAAATGCCGCCATTTTAGACGGGGATTATATAATAGTTGAGGAACAGCCTACCGCTTCAAACGGCGATATTGTGGTTGCGCTCGTAAATGATGATGAGGCAACGGTTAAAACCTTCTACAAAGAAAACGGACATTTCAGGCTACAGCCTGAAAACGATACAATGGAGCCGATTATTGTTAATGAGTGCTCGATAATTGGTAAGGTTGTCGGAGTATTCAGACGATTTTAAGCTCTGACGGTACAGAATGTTACAATTATTTTGTTTTTGTGCTTATTTATTGACATTTTGTGCTATATAAGTTAAAATAATGGTACTTGCATAAAGTCTTTGCAAGTACCGTTTTAGTTTATAAATAATTTTATATATGAATTATGGAAAGGAAAAGATTATGAGTAAGAAATTATTTACTTCTGAGTCTGTTACAGAGGGACATCCCGATAAAATATGCGACCAGATTTCAGATGCCATACTTGACGAGCTTTTAAAGCAGGATCCAATGTCAAGAGTTGCTTGCGAGACAACCTGTACAACGGGTATCGTGTCAATAATGGGCGAAATAACAACAAATTGCTATGTTGATTTTGCAAGCATTGCAAGGCAGGTTGTTTTAGATATTGGCTATGACAGAGCCAAGTACGGCTTTGACGGCAACACCTGTGCCGTTGTTACATCAATTGATGAGCAGTCACCCGATATTGCTCAGGGCGTAAATTCGGGCTTTGAAAACAGAGAAGCAGGCGGAAACGATGACGAAAA
This sequence comes from Clostridia bacterium, assembly GCA_017443895.1. GTDB lineage: Bacteria > Bacillota > Clostridia > UBA1381 > UBA1381 > 12844. Next base: position 56,444 of record JAFSXU010000077.1, on the reverse strand, counting down.
CTCAACAGGTGCAGGCGACCAGGGTATGATGTTTGGCTATGCGTGTGATGAAACTCCCGAGCTTATGCCAATGCCCATATCCTTGGCGCACAAGCTTACAAAGCGTCTTACCGAGGTCAGAAAGAACGGAACTCTTGATTATTTAAGACCCGATGGCAAGTCACAGGTAACGGTTGAATATATAGACGGTGAGCCTGTAAGAGTTGATGCGGTAGTTGTATCATCACAGCACTCACCCGATGTTACGATTGAGCAGTTAAGAGAGGATATAAAAAGAGAGGTTATCCTCCCCGTTATTCCTGCCGAGCTTATTGATGAGAATACAAAGTATTTTATTAACCCTACAGGCCGTTTCGTTGTAGGCGGACCTCAGGGCGACAGCGGTCTTACGGGAAGAAAGATTATCGTTGATACATACGGCGGTTATGCCCGTCACGGTGGCGGTGCTTTTTCAGGCAAGGACCCGACAAAGGTTGACCGTTCAGCTGCGTATGCGGCAAGATATGTTGCAAAAAATGTTGTTGCCGCAGGTCTTGCAAAGAAGTGTGAGGTTGAGCTTGCATATGCGATAGGTGTTGCAAACCCTGTTTCAATTATGGTTGATACATTCGGCACAGGAACGGTAAGTGATGATAAGATTGAAAAGGCGATTGAAAAGGTATTTGACCTAAGACCGTACTCAATTATAAAGGATCTTGATTTAAGAAAACCGATATACCGTAACCTTGCATCATACGGACATATGGGACGAGTTGACCTTGGCGTAAGATGGGAAGATACGGATAAGGCAGAGGCATTAAAACAAGCTATTGAATAAATAATTTATGAGGCTGATGCTTTGGCATCAGCCTTTTTTTGTACAAAAAAAGAACTGCCATATTGACAGTTCTTTTATATTTAGCTTAATTTATACCGCCAAGGTTATAATTCTTAATACGAACAATGCCGCACTAATCCACATTACAGGGTGAATATCCTTACCCTTACCTGTGAATATCTTTAAGATTACCCATGATAAGATACCAAACATAATACCGTTTGCGATTGAATATGTAAACGGCATCATGATAAGCGCTATAAAACCACCCATTGCATCGGCAATGTCACTTTCAAAGTCCATATCCTTTACTGAGCTTGCCATTAACAATCCTACAAATACCAATGCAGGAGTTGTTGCAAAGCCCGGAATTGCAAGGAATATCGGTGATAAGAACAATGCAACCAAGAAGAGAATTGCGCCTGTAAGAGCTGTTAAACCCGTTCTTCCGCCCTGAGCAACACCGGCGCTACTCTCAACATAACTTGTTACTGTTGATGTACCAAGACATGCACCTGCAACTGTACCTATCGCATCTGACATAAGAGCAGGACCTGCCTTTGGAAGGTTACCATCCTCGTCAAGCAAGTTACCCTTTGCTGCAACACCGATCAGCGTTCCTGCGGTATCGAATAAGTCAACGAACAAGAATGCAAAAACGATAGCTGCAAAGTGAACTATATTTTTTGCTGCCCAGCTAAAGCTGAATGCGAACATTGTAGGAGCCTTCGGAACAAAGCTTGCGCCTGCAAATGACGGCAGAAGTGAGTAGTTTCCAACCTCAGGATCTACTACATACCAGCCTGCAAACTGAGCAATGATACCTAATATCCAAGTAGCTAAAATTCCCCAAAGAATATAGCCTGTAACCTTGTAATGATGAAGGACACCGATAATTAAAAGACCAATCATTGCAAGAGCAAACTGCGGTGATGTAATGCTTCCCATATCAACCAAAGTTGACTCGCTTGCTACAACAATGCCTGCGCCCTTTAAGCCGACGATTGCGATGAACAAGCCGATACCTGCTGTGATACCGAGCTTTAAGTTCTTTGGAACCTTGTTTACAAGTGTTTCACGGAACTTGAAAATTGAGAGGATCATAAATATGATACCTTCAACCAATACCGCTGTTAATGCAACCTTCCAAGGCTCTGTAATTCCCGCTTCTGCCAGGCTTCCGCATACAGAATATGCAAAGTATGCATTAAGTCCCATACCTGATGCAAGCATTACAGGATAGTTAGCATAAAATGCCATTACCAGTGTTGCGATTGCCGCTGAAACTGCGGTTGCTGTAAATACAGCCGCCGGGTCCATACCTGCTGCTGCAAGCATTGACGGGTTGACAGCAAGGATATAAACCATTGACAAGAAGGTTGTAATACCTGCGATAATCTCGGTTTTTACCGTTGTGCCATGTTCTTTGAGTTTAAATATTTTCTCCATTTTTTCCCCTTTCTGCGTTTAAAACGCCATAACCGACACTTTGTGTCGATAGGTTAATTTCCCTGCTTAACATACTATCATACAAGTATTGATTTGTAAATATTTTTTTTGTTACATTTTATTAACTTTTGTCAGATTTTAGGCAAAAATGCTTTCAAGCTCGTCTTTTGTAAGCTCCCTCATCCTGCCTAAAGGTAAATTTTCATCAAGCTCCAAACCGCCTATTGATACTCTTTTTAAATATAAGACTTCCTTCCCCACTCTTTTACACATTCGCTTTACCTGGTGGAATTTGCCCTCGGCAATTTCTATATATACCTCGTTTTTCTTATCGGTTATTGTAAGAATGGCGCTCTTTGCCTTAAAGTCATCAAATTCCATCCCCTTTTCAAATTCTTCTATATCCTTATCCTCTGCATCCTTATCAAGAACCGCAAAATATTTTTTGTACACATTCTTTTTAGGGCTTGTCAGATTATGAGCAAATCCTCCGTCATTTGATAGGATTAAAAGCCCCTCCGTGTCAATATCAAGCCGACCTACGGGGAATACATTATAGTGTCTGTATCTCTCATCTACAAGCTCGGTTACAACCCTGTATTTTTTATCCTCCGTTGCACTTATAAAGCCCTTTGGCTTATTGAGCATTAAATATACATACTTATTGTAAGTAATTTCAGTGCCGTTTATTTTTACCGTATCGCAGTGCTCATCAATATGCAAATCCGCCTTTTTTGAAATTTCACCGTTTACCGTTACAATGCCCGACTTTAAGAGCTTTTTAACCTCGCTCCTTGTGGCATACCCCGAATTTGAAATATATTTATCAAGTCGCATATATTTTCTCTACTTTCTTATTATACAATAACTATAGGACGGATTGATTTTGGATGCAGAACGGACAAAACTCATCCGAAGGTGTATGTGTATACTCCGAGCGGTGAGCTTTGTTCGTAATGAAGTGTTCTCTGCCAAAAGCAGCCGTCCTACTTTCCTACACAGAATGAGTGGAATATGTCCTGCACTATTGCATCCGATACTGTTTCGCCCGTTATCTCGCCAAGGTCTGAAATTGCTTCATTTATATCAATTGACACAATATCAGACGGCATTCCAAGCTCTATTCCCTCAAGTACCCGTAAAAGCGCCTTATCCGCATTTACAAGCGCTGCTTTATGCCTTGCATTTGTGATAATAACGCTGTTATCCTTTGTAAGCTCGCCAAGATTATATAATCTTCTAATCTCCTCCCGAACCTTATCCGTACCGTCAAGTGTTTTTGCGCTTATTTCAATTACAGGATCCCCGTTTGCCTTTGCAATAACCGAAGATGTGTATTTACCCTTGCCGATATCGTTTTTATTTATAAGAATAATACGCTTTTTATCCCTTGTCCGCTTTATGATTGAAATATCGTCATCGTCTAACATATAGCTTCCGTCAAGCATAACAATTACAAGGTCTGAATTATCAAGCGACTGCTTTGACCTCTCCACACCTATTTTTTCAACCGCATCATCTGTATCATGTATGCCTGCGGTATCGACCAAAATCAACTCAACGCCGTTCAGGTTTATGCTCTCCTCTATTATATCCCTTGTAGTTCCCGCAATATCCGTTACAATTGCCCTATCATATCTTGCAAGCGCGTTTAAGAGCGAGGATTTGCCCACATTTGGCTTTCCGACAATGGTCGCCCGTATTCCGTCCTTTATAATAGCTCCGTTATCGGCGCTTTTTATAAGCTGTTGAGTTTTTTCCCGTACTGATTTGCAAACCCGTTCAATATCCGAAATATCAACCTCTGCCAAATCCTCGTCGGGATAGTCTATTATTACCTGCATTTGCGCCGCAAGGTGGACAAGCGTGGAGCGCAATTCCTGTATCTCACGGGAGAGCGCACCGCCAAGCTGGGTTATGGCATTCTTCCTTGACAGGTCATTGCCTGCGTTTATTACATCTATAACCGCCTCTGCCTGCGATAAGTCAATTCTTCCGTTTAAAAATGCACGCTTTGTAAATTCGCCCGGCTCTGCAAGCCTTGCGCCCGAGAGGATTATCGCATCAAGCACCTTTTTTGCCGTAACCACACCGCCGTGCGTGCTTACCTCAACAACATCCTCCCTTGTAAAGGTCTTTGGTGCTCTCATGACCGTAGCCAAAACCTCGTCAATGACTTCATTTTTATATACGATATGTCCATAGTGTACGGTATGGGTTTTTGCATCGGATAATTTGTTTTTTCCCTTGTATACCCTATCCGCAATATCTATCGCATCCTGTCCGCTAATCCTTATCATCGCTACTCCGCCCTTACCCATGGGTGTGGAAATAGCAGCTATTGTATGTTCCATAAAGTATTCACTCCGTAAATTTGATATATGATAATTTTACATAAAAATCACGATTAAGTCAATACGCAAAAAAAGGCGGATACTATCCGCCTCACAATAACCTTATACAGCGCTTATTATGTAATCCTCCACAACATCCATAAGCGTAACGGGTGTTACCCGATTTTTCATAATAAGCTGTACAAACCTTTTAGCCTCCGCCTCATCATAGAAAATATTACTTATTTCCTTAGTTTCGGATATGTTTGTACCGCCGTTTTTTATAACCGTCTTTTTTACCTTTACCCCATACTGCCAAAGATTGCAATATTCCTCATGGATATACTTTGGAATAATAAAATATTCGAGCAGTATCCTCTCATCACCGTCTATTACAGTATTGCCGCAAAAAATTTCTCTTTGCATCGCCATTATCCCCCTTTTATTTAAGTAATAGGTAATAGTGAAGAGTGAATAAATGTTTACCCATTATTTACTGTTACCTACGGCTTTTAAAGCCACTTATACCTTTTACATAGCAACACCATTATATATGCAAATTTTACCTTTTACCACAAAAATCGTTTGACGAATTTTTTTGTATTTCTACAAAATATTTGGTTTGCATAAAATTATTATGTAAACTTATCTTATATTCTGTCGAATTATCTTTAATTACCGTGTTTTATGACGCACGATTTTTTAATAAAAAACTGCCGTAAACAAGCGTTAAGATACGCCCGTCTACAGCAGTTTATATCATATATACATTTTACTCGACAATTTCCTGAGCTATCAGGTCGCCAATCCCGCCAAGCCAAAAAACATTTTTATAGCCCATATATTCCAAAGAGCTTTTTGCCTGTTCGCTCCGCTTTCCCGTTGAACAGTACACAATTATCGGTTGCTGTCTGTCGGGAATAATTCGAGGTGCATGAGCGTGAACTCCTGTGTATGAAATATTTATTGCACCGTCAATATGCCACTTTGCATACTCCGCCTCTTCCCTTACATCAATAATCACAGCACCTTCACTTTTTAATTTTTCAAATTCCGATTTTGTTATTTTTGTATTCGGAGTCAGCTCAATTTCACCGATATCGTCTTTATTCTCAACTAAAACGCTGTCCTCTGCCTCAATTTTATATACCGCTACACTCCTCGGTGCGACAGTCAACGCTACGGCTTGCGATGGCTTGACATCTTTGTGATTACAAAGGTCACGCATTGATAAAGCATCGCCTTTAAAGCCTATTTTGCCAAGCTCTACCTCAAAATCAAGCGGTTCATCACTTCTGTTTAAAAATGCAACCGCTTTTATTCTTGAGTTCTTCTCACCCAAATCCTTTATCCATACCTCGCCCTTTACCTTAGTATCCTTTATTTCCTTTGCAACAAACGCCTGGTAGCCTGCACTGTCCCGGTTTATTGCTATTAACTCCTTGTTTTTTAATATTTGAAGTGTTGCATCGCTTATTTTTGTAAGATCACAGCCTATCATAAGTGGAGTTGACATCATACACCACATTGCAAAATGTGTTTTTTCCTCCTCAATGCTCAATCCGTTACCTATCTGCATCATATCAAGGTCGTTTGAATGGCCTGCCGATGCGTATCTTGCAAGAGGTTTTATCATATCTATCTGATATAGTATCGATTCAAAATCGGGTGTAATATCTGCACCTGTGCGCCACGAATTTGCAATTTCCGTTGCCCAAGGGCCCGGAAAATGCCAACGGCATATATTATATACTATTTCTTTATTTTTTCTGTGGCGTATATCGTCAATAATTTCACCTATTTTTGTATACTGCTCCTGCGGGTCAAGTCCCAGTCTTAGACCTCCGCACCAGTCAACCTTTATAAAATCAAAACCAAACTCGTCAAGGAACATATTAAGATCGTCTTCTTCGTGGCCGTAAAGTCCAACACCAAAACCCGACTTGTCCTCATTATCATAGTAAAATCCGCAGGTATTGTCGCCCGCATCTGAATATATACCTGCCTTTAGTCCTAATGCGTGAGCATAATCGGCTATTACCTTGACACCGTTTGGAAACCTGTCTTTATGCATTAAAAGTCTGCCGTCATCGTCACGGCCTCCGAAAAATCCGTCGTCCATATTAAGATATATATATCCGCAGTCTGCAAGACCTGTGCTTATAAGTGCATCCGCCTGTTCTTTCATTATTTTTTCACTTATTTTAGTTCTAAAACAATTCCATGACGCCCAACCCATTACAGGCGTTTTTCTGTATAATTCTTTTTTGTTCATTGAATATTATCCCCCATAACTATTTTCTTTCATTATACATTAGAGAAAATTCACATACAAGCGTTTTTTTAGCGATATTATTACATATTTTTGACTTTTTTAAAATAATACTTGCAGTTTAGTATAAAATATATTATAATTAGTTGGTAATGACAAGCGGTCGGGTCCGTGCGATTAAAACCCGTGAACCTTGTCAGATGGGGAACCAAGCAGCAATAAGCGGTGCTTTTGATGTGTTGCGGTTTTGCCGATCGCTTTCATTGCATTTTATAATATTGCTGAGGCTATAAAAGGCTTTGACATCATTTACGCCTTATATGGGCGTTTTTTCATATGTAAGAGCTTATGACACTTATCCAAAAGGAGATGATACTGTTGGCACATCAGGCAATATACAGAAAATGGCGTCCGACAGTATTTGAGGATATTGTCGGGCAGGAGCATATAACAAAAACATTAAAAAATCAGATTATAAACAACAAAATAGGACATGCTTACCTGTTCTGCGGAACAAGAGGTACAGGAAAAACAACCTGTGCAAAGGTTTTTTCCCGTGCGGTGAACTGTTTATCGCCCAAAGACGGAAGCCCGTGTAATGAGTGCGAGATTTGTCGGGGTATTTTAGACGGCTCGATTATGGATATAACGGAAATTGATGCGGCATCTAACAACGGTGTTGATAATATCCGTGAAATCCGCGAGGATGTACAGTATGTAAGTGCAAATTCAAAATACACTGTCTACATCATTGACGAGGTGCATATGCTCTCACCGGGGGCATTTAATGCTCTGTTAAAAACACTTGAAGAACCGCCCGAAAATGTAATATTCATTCTTGCAACAACCGAGGCGCACAAGGTACCGCAGACAATCCTTTCACGCTGTCAGCGTTTTGATTTTAAGCGGATACGCCCCGAGGATATAATTCTTCGCATGAAAGAGATTGCTCACGGTGAGGGCTTGAAGATAAGCGATGACGGATATGAGCTTTTAGCAAGACTTGCAGACGGTTCAATGCGTGATGGGTTATCGGTTTTAGAAAGAGTGGTATCCTCAACCGACGAGGAAATTACAGCGGAGACTATAACAAATGTACTCGGAATATCCGATAATGAACAGCTAATGTCCATAACCGATGCAATAATTGAAAACGACATAAACAGGATTTTTGGCATAATAGAAAAGGTGTTATCGGACGGTAAGGATATAAAGGTGTTTAATGATTCGCTCATTGCACATTTTCGTGACTTGCTCGTTTTAAAAATAAGTGCCGATAATACTAATCTGCTTGATTATTCGGCGCAGGCTATGGTAAAATTAAAAGCACAGGCACAAAAGCTTACATTTGAAAAGATTTCAAATGCAATAAGGGTGCTTACCACAGCTCAATCCGATGCAAAATGGCAAAAAGCTCCAAGGGTAATTTTTGAGCTTGCCTATGTGAAGCTTGCAAGACCGGAGGTTGACAGCTCCCCCGATGCAATCTTAGACAGGCTTACAACAGTTGAGCAAAGGTTATCTCAGGGTGTTATGTCGGGAACAGCAAAAAAGGATCCCGATATTGAAAAAAGGCTTAGCGAGCTTGAAGAAAAGCTAAAAAATGCGGATATTACGGTTTCGGAAAAGCCAAAAGAGGATATTAAGGAGAAAAAAAAGGCTCCGCCAAGACTTTACTCCCCTATCCCCAAAAGTGAGCTTCATTCCGGGAACCCCATAGTTAAGATTGCAAAAAACTGGGATAACACAGTAAGGATAATACTCGGCGCAAACCCTAAGTGGTTTCCTGTTCTTAACTCAATCCCGATAACGATTGACAATGAGGGTATAATCCTTATTTATGAAAATTCTCAAAAAATCTCGTATGAGGGTGCGGTAAAATACCGCGAGGAAATAATAGATGCATTTAAGCAGGTAACACAAAGCTCTTATATTATAAAAGCAGCCTACAAGCAGGATATTGAGGATAATATCATAGATTTCTGGAGCTTGCCCTCTCCGGAGGATACAGAAGCTCAGGACGATGTTCAGATCCCTGAAATTTCAGATCCTCTTGACAGGTTAAAGTCCGAGTTTTCGGCAATAGTCGAGGACGCTGACGAAACGGAGTTTATTGACTATGACTCCGCAGACGATAATTTCTCGCAATCGTCACTTGACGATACGGACGATGACGAGCAGAGTGAGGAATATTTAGAGGAAAGCGAAAAAAAGCTTGCCTATGATGAGGAAGATAATTAAAGAAAGAGGTATATAATAATGGGTAAATACAAAGGTTTTTCAGGCGCAGGCATGAACACTAACAAGAATATGTCATCAGTTGTTAAGCGTGCACAGCAGATGCAGGAGCAGATGGAAAAGGCTCAGGCAGAAATCGAAGCAAAAGAAGTAACCGCAACTTCAGGCGGTGGCATGGTAACAGTTGTTGCATCAGGAAACAAGGAAATTAAGTCAATAAAAATAAATCCTGATGTTGTTGATCCTGACGATGTTGAAACATTGGAGGATTTGGTTTTGGTTGCCGTAAACGATGCAATAAAGCAGGCAGAAGAGCTTATGGCAGAGGGTATGAGCGCAATTACGGGCGGTCTTAATATCCCGGGACTATTCTAAGACTATGCACGCAGCACAAATAGAAAAGCTTATAGAAAAATTTGAGCGTCTGCCCGGTATCGGGCATAAAAGTGCGGAGAGGATTGCCTTTTATCTTCTTGAGAATATGACAAAGGACGAGGTTTCGGATATGGCATCAACCATAATCGGCGCAAAAGACAGCATACATTTTTGCTCCGTTTGTCAAAACCTCACCGACACCGATCCGTGTAAGATTTGCTCATCACATAAGCGTGATAAATCAATTATATGCGTTGTTGAGAGTCCCGAAGATGTATCGGCAATTGAGAACACTAACGAGTTTAGCGGTCTTTACCATGTTCTGCACGGCGCTCTGTCACCAATGGACGGAATAACGCCCGACGATATAAAGATAAACGAGCTTTTACTCCGCCTTGCATCAGGCGAGGTAAAGGAGGTTATTATGGCAACAAATCCGACTGTGAGCGGTACGGTAACTGCTGTCTATATTTCAAAGCTACTTGCACCCTTTGATGTTAAGGTTACAAGGATTGCACACGGTATACCTATAGGCTCAGACCTTGAATATGCCGATAAAATGACACTTATAAAGGCATTAGAAGGCAGACAGACGATGTAGCTTTTATAACTGAACATAAAAAGCTTTTGCATATACTTTGCAAGAGCTTTTTTTATACTGCCCCACCGTCAACCGATTAACAGGATATATAAAAACACTAAAGCGTTAATATGTACAATCAGCAAAAGACTTAACACGGACTTTCTTAAAATATGCAATCAGGCGGTAAAAAAACAGGGCTGTTGCTCACGCAACAGCCCTGTTGAACTTTTAGCCGGAATTAATCCTCAACCTTTTTTATAACTTCCTTACCATTGTAGTATCCGCAGAACTTACAAACTCTATGAGGCATCTTAAATTCGTGGCACTGTGGACATTCAACCATACCCGGAAGAGTTAATTTCCAGTTGGCGCGTCTCTTGTTTCTTCTTGCTTTTGAAACTTTATTCTTAGGTACTGCCATTTTGATACACCTCCATAATTTTCTCTTAATTTAATCTTTTTTCTTTATCATTTCTGCTAATTTAGCCCATCGGGGGTCTATATTATCATTACTGCAGTTACATTCGCCCTCATTCAAGTCTTTACCGCAGCTTGGGCAAAGACCTTTGCAATCGTCCTTACACAAATACCTTGCATCAACATTCATAATGAAATTATTTGACACTATCTCGTCTATGCTTATTTCGTATCCGTCAAAGACAATTACATCTTCAAACTCGTCCTGCTTTTCCTCGCCCTGTACAAGAGTTTCAGATATTTCAAAATCAATCGGAACATCTATATCCTTCATACAGCGAGAGCATTGAGTTTTCACAATGGCACTGCAATCTGCTTCTAAAACAAGTGTTGTACCGTTGTTTGAAACACTACCCAAAACACGAAACGGTGTTTTAAACGAGTAACTATTTCCGCAAAATTCTATCTCTTCCACAGCGACCTCACCATCTATATGGATTATGCCACCTGTTTCTTTTAAAATAGACGATACATCAATAATCATACTATCACCCTTTTGAGCAGACTAAAATCAAGAGTTAATTACTTTAATTCTACCTTAGCACCAGCTTCTTCAAGCTTTGTCTTGATTGACTCAGCCTCTTCCTTAGCTACAGCTTCCTTAACTGTGCCCGGAGCGCCGTCAACAAGAGCCTTTGCTTCCTTAAGACCTAAGCCTGTAATCTCTCTTACAACCTTGATTACGCCAAGCTTTGATGCACCTGCATCTGCTAAGATTACATCAAACTCTGACTTCTCCTCAGCTGCGCCGCCTTCAGCTGCGCCTGCACCTGCTACCATAACAGGAGCTGCTGCACTTACGCCGAATTCTTCTTCCATCATCTTTACTAATTCTGCAACTTCTAATAACTTTAATTCCTTGATTGAATCAAGAATTGCATTTAAATCTGCCATTTTTGTTTCCTCCTAAATAATTTTAAATTTGAGTTTCTTTTCTTAATTATTCTGCAGCCGGAGCTTCCTCAGCGGGAGCCTCTGCAGTTGGTGCTTCCTCTGTAGCTGTCTCTTCTGTAGCTTCCTGAGCCGGAGCTGCTGCTTCCTCAGCAGGAGCCTCTTGTGTAGCTTCACCGCTCTTCTTAGCTATAAGAGCATCGAATTCCTCGCCGCCATCTACGATAGTCTGCAACAAACGAACAAGATTTGATACAGGAGCATTCAAGCTTCCCATCATTGTAGCAATCAATGTTTCCATATTTGGTGTTGCTGCAAGCTTCTTAATCTCGTCTAAGCTCATTACTGCGCCATCCATAAATCCTGACTTAATCTCAAGCTTATCATTCTTCTTTGCAAAGTCTGCAAGAATTTTTGCAGGAGCTACAGGATCCTCGTCTGATAATGCAAGGGCTGTAGGTCCGTGAAGAGCTTCTTCAAGTCCGTCAAGACCTAACTCCTTTGTCGCAAGAGATAAAAGAGTGTTCTTGATAACAAAGTAATTTACTTTTGCTTCACGAAGCTTGTTTCTAAGGTCTGTGTCCTCAGAAACCGTAAGACCACGATAGTCAACAAGTACGCCTGTCTGTGCGTTCTTTAACAACTCAACAGTCTCGGCAACCTGTGCCTTCTTTGCCTCTAATACTTTTGCACTTGGCATAAATTTTCACCTCCTATAAATATTTATGCCTTTCGTATAAAGAAAGGCTCTTTGCCGTAGACGCAAAGAGCCATAGTAATCATACTATAATTTACCCTCGGTTGGTCTTACATTTCATTTAAGAAACTGCCTACTGTCTACGGATTTGTTTATTCAACTGTGTTATAATAACACAGAAAAATACATCTGTCAAGCCTTTTTTGCTATTTTTTTACTGAGCAACCTTAGCTGTGTTTACCTTAACACCGGGGCCCATAGTTGATGCAACTGTTATGCTTCTTAAATACTGACCCTTTGCAGCTGAGGGCTTTGCCTTTACAACTGCGCCTAAAAGTGCGTTAAAGTTCTCTGTCAATTTCTCAGCACCAAATGATGCCTTACCGATTGGGCAGTGGATAATGTTTGTCTTATCAAGTCTGTACTCAATCTTACCTGCCTTAATCTCGTTTACGGCTCTTGTAACATCCATAGTTACTGTACCTGCCTTTGGTGACGGCATTAAGCCCTTAGGTCCCAAAACCTTACCTAAACGACCTACAACGCCCATCATATCAGGTGTAGCAACTACTACATCAAAGTCAAACCAGTTCTCCTGCTGGATTTTCTCTACCATGTCCATTTCGCCTACAAAGTCTGCACCTGCTGCCTTTGCTTCGTCTGCCTTAGGACCCTTTGCAAATACTAAAACCTTTACAGTCTTACCGATACCGTTTGGTAATACGATTGCACCTCTTACCTGCTGGTCAGCGTGACGAGAGTCAACACCAAGCTTAATGTGTGCTTCGACTGTTTCATCAAACTTAGCCTTAGCTGTCTTTGTTACAAGCTCTAATGCCTGTGCAGGATCATACTGCATAGCTCTGTCAATAAGCTTTGCGCTGTCCTGATATTTCTTTCCTCTGAACATTCTTTTCTCCTCCTTCGTGGTCAAACAAGCCTTAAATTTTTAGCTCTCCCACTTATTCTATAACTTAGTCTCCGATTAGTACGCCCATACTTCTGCAAGTACCTGCGATCATACTCATTGCCGCCTCAACTGATGCAGCGTTTAAGTCAGGCATCTTCTGCTCTGCAATAGCCTGAAGGTCTGCTTTTGAAATTGTTGCAACCTTAGTCTTGTTTGGAACACCTGAACCACTCTCAATCTTACATGCCTTCTTAATAAGAACGGCTGCCGGTGGAGTCTTGGTTACGAATGAGAAAGAACGGTCTGCATATACTGTAATTACTACAGGAATGATAAGACCTGCGTCCTTTGCTGTCTTTTCGTTAAATTCCTTTGTGAATTGTGCGATGTTAATTCCGTGCTGACCTAAAGCCGGTCCGACAGGTGGTGCCGGAGTTGCTTTGCCTGCAGGAATCTGTAATTTAATGTATCCTTGTACTTTCTGTGCCATTTTATGGCCACCTCCTTGTTTATTTACAGAATTTTCATTCTGCATGTGGTAATGTCGGGCATAATATGCCCTCCCACTGTCGGCAATGCATACGCACTACCATAGAGGGATATTATAAAACGCATAATGCGTATTATAAACTAACTTAATTTCAGTCGATTATTGTTACCTGCGAATGGTCAATCTCGACCGGAGTTTCACGATTGAACATTGATACCATGACATTGACCTTACCACTGTCCTTGTCAACCTCGGTAACCTTACCTGAAAAGCCTTCCATAGGTCCTGATTTTATCTCTACAAAATCGCCTACCTTAACCTTCAGGTCTGCCATTACCTTTTCAATGCCCATTCTTGCTACCTCTTCATCTGAAAGGGGTACGGGTTTTGAGCCGGGACCTACAAAGCCTGTGACTCCACGGGTGTTTCTTACAACATACCAGCTCTCGTCTGTCATAACCATTTTTATTACTACATAGCCCGGGAAAATTTTACGCTGTGTTACCTTTTCCACATCGCCCTTTTTCTCCACTACTTCCTCAACAGGAACTCTGACATCGGGAATTAAATCCTGCATACCTCGGTTTTCAACAGACTTTTCAATATTAGCCTTTACCTTATTTTCATAGCCTGAATATGTGTGAGCCACATACCATTTTGCGTCCTGTGCCATATTGAGTTCTCCTTTCCTTTATTATTCTTAGGCTCTTAACCTATAAGGTTTGCAAACCAACCGAATAACTCCTGGAAACCGAAATCCAATACAGATAAAATTACGGTAAAGATAATAATGAATGCTATAATAATGCTTGTATTGTGCACAAGCTGATCCTTTGACGGCCATGTAACCTTTCTAAGCTCAGCCTTTGTTTCCTTAAAAAACTTTGTTAATCTTTGTAGACCACTCTGTTTTGTTTTAGTACCTGCCATTGTTTACACATCCTTACTTTCTTATAATCTAAATTCCGTTTAATTACTTTGTTTCTTTATGAAGTGTATGCTTTCTGCAGAACTTACAATACTTGTTCATCTCAAGTCTGTCCGGATCGTTCTTCTTGTTCTTCATTGTATTGTAGTTTCTCTGCTTGCACTCTGTACATGCTAATGTAATCTTTACTCTCATCTAAAAACACCTCCACTTTATAACGAATTGATACTCCTTTTTTAGTGTAGCAAAAAAAAAGAGCCTCATTTGAGCAAAGACATTGTAACATACAATATATTGATATGTCAAGCGTTTTTTGGAATTTTTTGAAGTTTTTTTGTATAATTATATCAGGTTATATTAACATCAAAAAAGGCCGAAGCCTTTTTTGATGTTAATACTCGCCATATTCACTGTATTCTTCATACTCACTTCTTGGGCTTGTTTGCTCCTCTTGCTCTGCCACTGCTTCGGGCGATGCCTCGGGTGTTGGTTCTGGAGTTGGCATTGCGGCAATTTGAGCGTTTAAGTCATCAATTTGCTTTTGCATATCCGAGATTTGCATATTAAGCGTGTTTATCTGCTCCTTTAGCACATTATTTTCAGATACCGATCTTGTTATTTTATCCCTATCGGCATTTGTAACACTTACTATTATCCCAACCGCATATATAATAAGGAATATACTCCCCACAACTATTAAGGGAATACGCCACAGCTTTTTCTTTTTTCTAAATCCGTAAGTTTCCATTTGCATACCTCGTACAAACTGTTTTGATATATTTTAACACATTTTGAGAATAAAATAAATACCAAACAGGAAAATACATTAAAAAATTTCATATTCCTTACCCATATCAAACAGATACAGATATTTTTTGACAACTTTTTTACCCGTTATCCTCTCAATCGCCCTTTTATACAAGTCAAGCTGGATTGAATACCTTTCCTTTATCTCATCAACCTTTTTTCCGCCTCCACAGTAATCGGTTTTATAATCAAGCAGTATTACTCCGTCATCGGTTTCAAAAAAGCAGTCTATAATACCCTGTAATATTACCTTTTCATTGCTATACCTATCCTCAAGCGATGTGTCATACTCGGTTGCAGGTATTTCTATCTCAAACGCCCTCTCCCGATACACCGTATTTGATAAAAGCATAGCCTTTCCCAAACTGCTTTCAAAAAAACCGCAGATGTGCCTATTTATATTCTCACGCATTTTTTCGTCTTCATAATAGTATTTATCTATTTGCCCCTCCTCGGCAATTCTTAATATCTCACTGTCAACAAATTCAGCATAACTTTTAAGCTCCCGTATCTTATCAAGGTCAATATATGCCATTACCTGATGATGTGCGGTTCCTATCTCACTGCCGAGCTTTTTATCACGCATAAATTCAGGCACGGTGTCCATATATATAGGATCATATTCATAATGTCTGTCGGCATGCTCATCAATAACTGTTTCAATGTTTTTTTGCTTCAGGGCTGTTACCGATGTCTTTGATGCAATCATTCCGCTTTTTGAATACTCATATTCATATTCAAAGCTTTTACAAACAGCCTGCCTTAATTCATCGCTTATTTGAATATCAACCTCATTATCCGATACCGTATCCTCATTTTGGGGTATTTGTGCATCATGATGATAAAACTCCCAGCTTTTTACTCCCGACATCGCAACAGGGCATATCCAGTCGGCATAGTTTGTGGCTTCCTCCGGCTCAATCTCGTGATTTTTCCACATTGCAAGCTTATCTGATACCTTATCCTCGTAGGTTTTGTTCTTTGTCGGATTTAGCTTGGCAGCGGCAACAACTATCAGCTTATTCTTTGGCCTTGTCATTCCCACATACAAAAGTCGCATAAGCTCGGAAAGATTTTCACGGTCGTTTAGTTTTTTCAGTATTGAGGTACACAGATTATCCTCAAAATACCCAAGCTCCGCATCTGCATACTTGATTGCGATACCGTAATCCTTATGCAGGATTATATTTGACTGAGCACTGCTGCTTCTTAGTTTTTTACCCATACCGACAAGAAACACAACCGGAAACTCAAGTCCCTTGCTTTTGTGCATAGTCATAACACGCACTGCATCCGCTCCCTCGCTTGCCATACTTGCACCGCTTAAATCGCCCTGCTCCTCAATCCTTGCAATATACTTAACAAAATTGAACAGTCCGCCAAATCCCAGAGCCTCATATGCTTTTGCACGCTCATAGAGCAGTCTTAAATTAGCCTGCGCCTCATATCCTCCCTCATATGCGCCCATAAAATCATAAAAGCCCGTTTCTTCATAAATGCTCCATATAATCTGTGCAACAGTCTTTTGTTTTAAGTAACCTCTCCAGCGCTTTAAATTACTTATAAAATTACGGCATTTGATTTTAAGTGCGATTTCCTCCTTTGTTATGCCCTCCTCATCCGTTCTGTAATTCTTTATGGCATTATACAAATATCCGCTGCGCGTATATATCCTTATCCTTGCCATATCGTTCTCACTGAAATTGCCTATAGGCGACCTCATAACGGCAGCAAGCGGAATATCCTGAAGATTATTGTCTATTACAGATATAAGGGCGAGCATGGTTTTTATCTCACGCTTTTGAAAATAGTCCTCAATCTCGATATACGAGGGTATATTTCTTTTATCAAGTGCAGTTTTGACAACATCACCAAAGCCCATACGCACCGACCTTGACAGTATTGTTATATCTCCAAGCCTTATAGGGCGCTCTTTTCCCTCGTCACGCACCGTAAAGCCCGACTTTAACATATCCGCAATTTTATCCGCCACAAATTCAGCCTCTATCATAATCTGCTCGGCATCTTCCTCGCTGTCGGTACTTTGGTATGTAAGATAATGCATCTCGGCACGGTATTTATCGTCCCACACATCCGCATCGGAATGTCTTACGATTTTTTCGGTATCGCCATAATCAACATCACCGGTATAGTCGCTCATTACAGCTTCAAACATATCATTTACACATGATAATACCTCCTGACCGCTTCTGAAATTTTCGGACAGGTCAATTTTTACATCATTGGTGTCGGGCCTGTCAAAATCAAAGCTTTTTCCTTTAAATATGGTAGGGTCTCCGCCACGGAAACGGTATATACTCTGTTTAAGGTCGCCAACCATGAATATATTTTTGCAATCCTTTGATATGCTTGTAAATATCGTATCCTGCAAGCCATTCGTGTCCTGGTACTCATCAATAAGGATTTCATCATATTTATCAATATATTCATTTCTGACATCCTCGTTTTGCAGGAATAAATCACACACCAGATGCTCTATATCGCTAAACTCCTTTATGTTTCTGATTTCCTTCTGTCTTGTAAACTCCTTACCGTAAAGCTCCACAAGCCATACAAGCTCATCTATTTGGTTTTTAAGCTCAGGTCCGTGAAACGCCTCTCCCACCTCATTCTCTGATAATCTGAATATTGAACACGCCCCGAAAAAATCTTTTATGAGCTTATTGCGCCTTGAACAATACTTTTTCCATATCGCCCAATCAACCAAAATATCCTTCGGTTTCATTTTTGCGTTTAGCCCATCAACACAATTACTGCCATGTATATGTTCATTATATATAGCATTTGCGACATTCCAGCTATCGGCAGCTATCAGCATTTTTGCAACCTCCATAGCAAAAAACACACCCTTTGCCATATCCGTATAGTTCATTATAACTGTATTTGCCTCAGCCTCGCTTATATTTGCTTTTCGGTCTGTCTCCATAACCTCGCCTGCCATATCATGGACAAGCTTTTGAAGCTTTTTATAGTACCCTATTCCGATTTCTCTTATATATCTATGCGGAATAACCTGACGCATCCAGCCGCTATGCTCCATATCTGAGCTATACATATCCTGCGCCTGTGCAAGCCACAGCTCAGGCATTGCAAAGGACTGCGAAAAATCATATATGCTCTTTATCTGATTTTTTAAGCCCTTGTCCGAGCGGTTATCGGCATAGATATTTAACAGATGGTTAAATTTTTTATAATCTTCCGTATTCTTATCCGCATTATACAGTCTGTCAAACAAGCCGTCAATTGCCTGGTCTGCAATGATTTGACTCTCGGCATTATCTGCAATCCGAAAATCGGGATCAACACCTAATGCATAGAAATTATTTTTCAACACCCGCATACAAAACGAGTCAATAGTTGCAATATCGGCGCTTGATGCAAGACCTATCTGCTTTGATATCCAGTCCTTATCGTCACAGTCTGTTTTAAGGCTTTGGTAAAGCTTTTTTACTATTTTTTCACGCATTTGGGCGGCAGCGGCATTTGTAAAGGTAACAACCAATAATCTGTCAATGCTTGTTTCCTTATTCTTAATCATTCGTATAATTCTCTCAACCAAAACCGCCGTTTTTCCGGAGCCTGCTGCGGCACTTACCAAAATTGAACCTGCACCGCTCTTTGTTTCAATCGCCCTTAGCTGTTCATCAGTCCATTTAATTGCCATCAGTATCATCTCCTCCCTTTATGCCCATCTCGCTCCAAACATCATCAGCCTTGCCACTTACATACCGCGATACCTTATCGTTACAGAACATACAGACCTCGCCAAAGCTACAATATGTACAAGCGGAGCTTGATTTTGTTTCATACGGATTGCACTTTATATATCCGTCCTTAATCCTTTTGTCCATATCAATTATGTTTTCCTTTACGGTTTCCATAAGACCTTCTATTTCATATGCGGTATGCACACATTTCCTTGAAAGGTTACCTCTTTTGTCATAGCCGATATTTAAAAAACCGCTGTTGTTACCGGCAGGAATATCGGCATCCTCCGCAAGAAAATCATCATCGCTTTTTATAAAGGTTATTCCGTCAAGTCTTAAATTATCGTCCCGTTTTTCAAGAGGCACATCCGTTGTGTCTCCCATAGTTGAGGATACAAATTTGTTATGGACTTTGTTATAATAAATTCCCGAAACTCTCGGGGCAAGTCCAAATTCTCTTGCCATTTCCCTTGAGGCAATTGCATATATCACCATCTGCATATCAACGCCGTTTACGATGTTTACAACATCAAATTCCGTTCCACCCGTCTTGTAGTCAACAATTCTTACACGCTCGTCATTATCACCCTTATACATATCAAGCCTGTCAATAGTTCCTACTATATCAATATCGGGGGTTATGGAAATATTAAACCGTTTTTCAAGTCCTTTTTCTACATATGCACCTCTTGATAAGGACATATGCACAGTCTTTGCCGCATTTTTGATATTTTTACCCGTACGCCTTAAAATACTTGTATTTTTCTCGCTGTCATAACCGCTGTGGTTTTGCATATTGGTACAGGTTGTATCTATCAGAATATCAAGAATTTCATCACGCCGAGTATCGGAAAGCTTCCGCCATGCGTTTAGCTTTTCCTCGTCTGTATGTGCGTCTTTTTCAACCGTCTCGCAAAATGACTTTATAAGCTCATGCGCATATATGCCTACATCCGTAGGCTTTATCTCCCATTCCTCACGCTCACTAAGGCGCAGACCATACTGCATAAAATAACCAAACGGACACTTTGCAAAAACATTAAGCCTGCTTGCGTTATAGGTTGTGTTTTGCTCGTACAGCTTTTGCGCAAGCTCCTTATCAAGCACGGTATTTTCTTTTAAAAACCATTTTGCTCTTTTTAACAGTGCAATTTTATCGGCATAGCCTTCATTTTTTGCATACCATTCATACACCGCCTCCCACAGGGGATTATCGTTTTCGTTAACCGCAGATTTTTGGATAAGCAAGCGATGAATTGTAGCCTCAGGTGTTGACAGATATAAAAATGAATTGTCAAATCCGTTATCAATTTTCACATTCGGCAAAACTCTCATAATATCGGCGATCATACTCGACGGCGCTATACTTTTTCCGTCCCCCGTTTTTTCGGGGTATGAAACAAACAGCTTTTCATTTACAGAGCACATAGCCCTATACACTTTAAAATACTGCTGTTCAAATTTCTTTTTTGTATCGGGCGCAATGCGTATTTTATAATCGTCTAAAAGCGTGTTTCTGTCATTATTTGAGAAAAAGCCCTCATCGGGAACACCTGACGGAAATGTGCCGTCAACCGCACCTATGATAAACATGGCACGGATATTGGTGGCAGAGCTTTTTTCAACATTGCCCACATATACCTGATCAATGCCCGACGGTACGGTGCGTATCCGGCATTTCTTTATACCAACACTTAAAAGCTTTCCGTACTGTGCAAAATCAATTATTTTATCTGTCCCCGCAACAGCAGTCTGATTTAACAAATCAAGCAATAAATTCCAAAGCTTTGCAAACTGTTCGGCTTCGTTTATCTGTCCCTCATCACGAAGGCGCCTTATTTCGCTTTTCAGGCCTCTTTCAAGGTTAATATCGCACAGAAATTCAAAAAGTGCCCGTGAGAAATACTCGGCTGTATTTTTCTTTGATACTTTTTTAGACAGCTTATAAACAGGTAACAAAACCTCTTTTCTGATTTCATCAGCTCTGTCGTTTTCAACATCAGAATCCCTTGCAAATGCAATATCAACTATTCCGTTTCCATAGCTCCACTTTTCATCATTTAGCCAGTTTTTCGCACCTCGGATACCGTATTTTAAAACATAGTTTTCAAGGTAGTCTATATCCTCAGGATTTACGGGCGCTAAGATTTTATTTCCGTTTATCTCACATTCTTTATACACAAAGCCTGCCTTTAAGAACTTAAACACCGATTCATAGTTCCAGTCATTTAGGATTATATCAAAAACAGACATTATCCCAACCATTATAGGGTGGTCGGACAATGCTATCTGATCATCGCTAAAGTACGGAATTTTATATTCAGGGAACATCGTCTGTATCATATGCAGATAATTCTCTGTTTGACCGCATAAAATTGCAATATCACTAAATCTGTACCCTTCCTCACGCACCAAGTCAAGTATCCTGCACGCACAGCGCTCAAGCTCATTATATGCATCGTCTGCCCGTGTAATCTCGATATTGTTACATTCCCCTTTATAGCTTTTATCAATACTGCTCCAATTTTTAAGCAGGATTTCTATATCCTTGCTCTTTTTATCCTTAAATTCAATACCCGTATCGTAATCATTGCCAATGCCGTACATTTCCCCAAGCTCGCAAGCCTTGGAAAATGTATAGTGCATTCTGTTATACAGGCTGATATTCTCCTTTGGATAATTGACAGTTATTGTTAAGTCCGAAACCTTGCCTGCAATAGCTGATATTACCTCCCATTCAGCGGTTGCAAAATCGTCAAATTTATCAACCCACACCATTGTGGACTTGTCAAAATACCCACTCCTTGAAATTTCCCTTGCAAGTCTTATGCAATCGTCCTCCATATCGGCATATGCACTGTTTTCTATAAGCTCATTATACCGTTTATAAATGCTTGCAGATATCAGTATCTTTTCCTTTAGCTTAGGGTTGTTTTCTATTTTTTCTGCGTTTTCAAGCAAGATTTCGGGGGTTACATTATACCGTTTAAATTCACTTACCAAAGACGACATAACCTCAATAAAGCCCTGCTTCATAACAGTGCCCATAAGTGTTGAGTTTTTTAAATCCGCATTTTCTATATAGTCCCTTATTGCACGGTAAATAAGCATCTCCCGTCCCGATGCTGTTATATAGTTTAACGATGCGCGGTCTAACATATTCTGTGCCAGACGGCGCATTGTTAAAACCTCAATATTGTTTAAGCCTGTGCCGCCGAACTCACGGACAAACACTTTCTCTGTTGCATATGAATAATGGTTCGGTACAAGCATAATGCATTTGATATCAGGGTTTTTGATATGTACATTGCGTATCTGCTCCATACACATACTGCCCTTGCCTGTTCCTATTCCGCCACGGATTATATTTATCGGCATTTATTACACCTCTTTTTTTGTCTTTTATATATTGTATCACATTTTATGTCCAATTAAAAGGACAAAAAGGGCATTGCATCAGCAATGCCCTTAATTTTTCAATTTGTTATTTATCCTGCTTAAAGAAGTTAGGTACATCAATTGAGCCCATGCCCGGTCTTAACTTTCTCTGGAAGATTGAATCATCGTCAAATGAAGTAGAGAAGGTTGTCGGCTGGCGTCTGTCGTTTGATGTTGAAGGTGATGACGAATAACGGGTGTTATTTCTTACCTCATCAGCTCTTCTGCCGCCGTTTAAGCCTGTTGCAATAAGAGTAACCTTAATCTCGTCCTTTAAGTTATCGTCCATTGCAGTACCGACAATGATATTAGCCTCTTCCGATACCATATCACGAACAATGCCTGATACCTCACCCATATCAACAAGTGAGAACTCACTGCCACCTGTGATATTAAGCAATACATTCTGAGCGCCTGCAATGCTTGTTTCAAGAAGCGGACTCTCAATAGCTGCGCGAACTGCGTCTGATGCGGCGCTCTCGCCCTTACCGATACCGATACCCATATGAGCAACACCGCTGTCCTTCATGATTGTTCTTACATCTGCAAAGTCGCAGTTCATAATACCGCGCTGAGTAATAACCTCAATTATACCCTGCACACCCTGACGAAGAACATCATCGGCAAGCTTGAATGAGTCGTTTATTGTTACCTTTTTATCTGCTATGTCCAAAAGCTTATCGTTAGGAATTGTAACGATTGCATCAACCTTTTCTGCAAGCTGTTTGATACCCTCTTCTGCATTTCTCATTCTCTGAGGTCCTTCAAAGAAGAACGGCTTTGTTACAACTGCAACTGTAAGTACGCCCTGTGATTTTGCAGCCTCTGCAATGATAGGCGCTGCGCCTGTACCTGTTCCGCCGCCCATACCGGCTGTTACAAATACCATATCGGCATCCTTTACAATATTCTTTATTTCGTCCTTTGTTTCCTCTGCCGCCTGACGGCCAACCTCAGGCTTTGCGCCTGCGCCGAGTCCGTTTGTAAGCTTTGTTCCTATCTGTAAAACTGTAGGTGCCAAAACACTTGATAACTGCTGTGCATCGGTGTTGACACAGATAAAGTCAGCCTTTTTAACTCCTGCTTCAATCATTCTGTCAACAGCATTATTTCCGCCGCCGCCGACACCGATTACCTTAATTCTTGCACCCTCAATTGTATTATTCTCCTCAAGATCTATAGGCATTATGCTCATTTACATATCCTCCTTCGTAATTTAGCTACCATTTTATAATCATAGAATTTTCTACATACATATATACTGTATTTTACTATTTTTTTTTAATATATTCAATAGTTTTTTGAAATTTTTTTCAATATTTTTTTAAATCTTACTATTTTTGTATATTTTGCAATAATTTTTATATGTTAAGGTGTGTATTTTGCCTTGCCTGTTTCGGATAAGTCTATTGTTCCCACCGCATCGGGGGCAATATTCTCATTATGTATCGTTTCATTAAACAGACGCATTTTTCTGTCAATATCAATTGCCGTACCGCAGTTTACGGTTATTCTGTTATCATAATTAAAGGTTATGTTATTTAAATCCGACAAATCAATGCTTATGATATATCCAAGAATTTCATTTTCCTCGCTGATTTTTAGTATTTGTGAAATTACCTCAGGTATTGCCTCTTTTTCTGACTGCAACGGCTTACCCAAGGTTGCCGATTTTATCTTGACGCCCGTTATACAAGGTATCGCCTCCATATCGGTAGCCGAGTTTTCATCAAGCACAATAAGGCTTGAATTTATTACAACATAGCTTGAGCCAACCTGCAAATACGCAGCAGGAATATGCTCCGTTACCGTTATTTCAATACTTGGCGGAATGAGCTTTTTGTCTACCTTGACCTCGTTTATGTAATCAATGGTTTTTAGCTTTTTTTTGATACTTCTCTTGCTTACCAAAAACAGATTTGTGCCCTTTACATCGCCGACAAGCTCCGATACCTGCTGTGGTGTTACTATCTTATTTCCGCTTATTGAGATGTTCCGTACATTAAATATCGGAACAAGTATCAGAATAAGCCAAACCAAAACCAAAGCCATACCAATCATTACAGTAGCTCTTAGCCTTGCCTCAAAGAGTTTTTGCTCCTTTTGAGTACGCTTCTTTTTTGGTTTTTTGGCTTTTTTCTTCTTTTTCTTTGGCTTGGGTTTATTAAAAACCTCTAAGACATCACCGCCGTATTTTAAGTTTTCGGCTTCCTCCTCTAACTTTTCCCAGTTATAATCCTGTGTGTTTATAACCTTTCTTGTAGATTTTACATCTTTGTTATCCATAATATCTTCCTTTAGTTCACTCTCTTAATATGCGCTCCGCATTTACTTAAACATTCTTCTATTCTTTCATAGCCACGGTCAATATATTCTGTATTATCGACGATTGTTTTTCCGTTTGCACACAGCCCTGCAAGCACCAACGCCGCACCGCCTCTTAGCTCTCTTGCACGCACCGTTGCACCGTAGAGCTCATCAACACCTTTTATAATTGCAGTGCGCCCCGACACCTTAATATCTGCGCCCATTCTCACAAGCTCATCAACATGACGGAACCTGTTTTCAAATATGTTCTCAACCAATATGCTCGTTCCGTTTGCAACGGACAAAAGCGACATAAACGGCGATTGTATATCCGTCGGAAATCCCGGATATGGCATTGTCCGTATAATTTCAACTGCTTTTAGCCTATCCGCCGACATAATATGTATTTTATTATCGCCTATATCAAGGTTTGCACCCATTTGAATGAGAGTATCGCATATGGCGTTCATATTATCAGGCTCGGCATCGGTTATGGTTATATCTCCGCCGGTTATTGCCGCTGCAATTAAATATGTACCCGCAACTATTCTGTCAGGCATAACCCTGTACCTTGTACCGTGAAGCTCACAAACTCCCTCAATCCTTATTTGAGACTCCCCTGCTCCCGTAATTTTTGCACCCATGGAGTTTAAGAAATTTGCAAGGTCTTTTATTTCAGGCTCACGGGCAGCATTTGAAATAGTTGTCGTACCCTGCGCCATTACGCTTGCAAGCATAATATTCTCCGTTGCGCCAACGCTTGGAAAATCAAGATGAATATCCGCTCCCGTTATCTTATCGGCATAGCAGTATATAAACCCATGCTCCTCTTTTATCTTTACACCCAGCTTCTTTAATGCTTTTAGATGCAAATCAATCGGTCTTTGACCTATCGGGCAGCCGCCCGGCATACTCAAAACCGCTTTTTTGCATCGTGTAAGAATTGCGCCCAGGAAAATTATTGACGAGCGCATCTGGCGCATAAGCGTTTCGCATATTTCACAGTCACAGTAGCCGTTATCGGAAACCGTTATTGTGTGGTCTGTTCGCATTACCTTAGAGCCCAAGCCCCGTAATACCAAAATTGTCTTATCTACATCTCTTAAATACGGGCAATTATCTATAACACAGACCTCTTCCGTCATAATCGTTGCGGCAAGTATCGGTAAGACAGCGTTTTTTGCACCCTGTACCGATATTTCGCCCCGTATCGGGGCTTTGCCGATTATTTCAAATCTGCTCAAAGTGCATACACCTCACATTATATTTTTTTAGTATATAATATGGCGTGCTATGAAACTTCGTTACTTTATACAGTATAACACATTTTTTTGACATTTCATAGAGGTAATTATATTTTTTTATATTTTTAATTTTATCCCATAAAGCTTACAAGCCAAACTGCGCTATCGGCAATTTGGCTTGTTTGATAAATTTATTCGGCTTTTGCTAAAATTGCGTTTATCTTTGCAACAATTTCATCAGCGTCAACGCCGTGTACCGCACAAGCTTCCTCTATTGATTCAGCCTGTGAAGCAGGACAGCCAAGGCAATGCATACCCATTTCCATAAGGACAGGGGCAATATCAAAATTCTCATTTAAAGCCTCGCCGATAAGTGTCTCTTTAGTTACCTGCATCTATCTTACCTCCTTCCAAAGCACCAAAGCACTCAAGAAATTCATCAGTGCCTATGGTTTCTTTTTCAATAAGCTTATTTGTAACCGCTTCAAGCTCAGAATTATACTGTTCAAGAAGCGACTTAGCTCTGTCATACTCACAAAGTAAAATCCTCTTTACTTCCTTATCTATGAGCGCAGATGTTTCCTCGCTGTAGTTCTTTGAATGGGCTAAATCTCTGCCTATAAATACCTCTCCGCCCTCATCATACGAAACAGGACCTATGACATCTGACATACCGAACTTTGTTACCATTTTATGTGCAAGCTCCGTCGCCCTTTGAAGGTCGTTGGATGCGCCCGTTGAAATATCGTCAAGCTTTATTTGCTCGGCAACTCTGCCGCCAAGCATTACAACGATTCTGTCAAGGATTTCGTTCTTTGATGTATAGTTCTTATCCTCGTTTGGCACATACATTGTAAATCCGCCCGCACCGCCACGGGGTATGATAGAAACCTTATGGATATGCGTTGTTTTATCTATAATATGTGACAGTATCGCATGGCCTGCCTCATGGTATGCGGTAAGCTTCTTTTCCTTTTCAGTCATAAGCCTTGATTTCTTTTCCGTACCCATCATAACCTTTAAGTTTGCGTCCTCTATATCAAGTCTTGTAATCTGGGTATGATTTCTTCTTGCCGCAAATATTGCAGCCTCATTCATCAAGTTTTCTATATCCGCACCGCTATACCCTGCGCAAGCCTTTGCAATCTCGGCTAAATCCACATCATCGGCAAGCGGTTTATTGCGTGAGTGTATCTTTAAAATTTCAAGTCTGCCGTTTAAATCGGGCACGCTTACAACAATCTGTCTGTCAAATCTGCCCGGTCTTAGGAGTGCAGGGTCTAAAATATCGGGACGGTTTGTTGCCGCCATTATAATTATACCCTCATTTTTGCCAAATCCGTCCATTTCAACAAGGAGCTGGTTTAGAGTCTGCTCTCTCTCGTCATGGCCGCCGCCCATGCCTGTACCGCGCTGTCTGCCGACAGCGTCAATCTCGTCTATGAATATAATACAGGGCTTATTCTTCTTTGCCTGCTCAAACATATCTCGCACTCTTGACGCACCGACACCGACATACAGCTCCACAAAATCAGAACCGCTTATTGAGAAAAACGGAACATCTGCCTCGCCTGCAACAGCCCTTGCTAACAAGGTTTTACCTGTTCCGGGAGGTCCTACAAGCAGAACGCCCTTTGGTATTCTTGCGCCGAGTGCGACAAATTTTGCAGGGTTTTTAAGAAATTCAACTATTTCCTGAAGCTCCCCTTTTTCCTCGTCTGCGCCTGCAACATCTATAAACTTTACCTTTTCATTATTGGTATCAAGCTTTGCACGGGAGCGTGTAAATCCGCCTGCACCGCCCCCTCGCCGTGTGAACATCATAACAAACATCACAACAAAGAGTATTATAAGGATTATATTTGAAACGGCAGTCCACGACATTTTCGGCTCATATGCGCTTTCCTTTAATGTGCCGTTTTCAATCTGCTCCTTTATCTCCTTGCCTATATCGTTTTGCATTACCTCAAGCGACGGGATTTGTGACTTCACCTTTACAGACTCATCACCCACGCCTAAGGTTGCGGTAACATTTTTACCGCTTATAACCATTTCCTTAACCTCACGGTTTTTTACTGCGTTTACAAGCTCTGAATATGTTATCTGCGTACTGCTAAAAAGTAAGCCCGACGCAATCGAATATATCATATATATCACGACAAATACCGCAATCCATGCCCCAACACCTCTAAATCTATTCTGCAATTTCCTACCTCCAAATTTTATTTTAATACGATAAGTTTTACTCCCGTGCCTAAAAACTCAAACCGTCTGTCCCGTCTGTGACCTATAATCGCCGCTATATCGCCGTTTGATGTAAATATCGGCAGCATATTTCGTTCTTCCCTTGGGATTTTTTGGTCAATAAAATAGTCCTTTAGCTTCTTTTTACCGCTCATTCCGTTAGGATAAAAGCTATCCCCGTCCCTGCGGTTGCGTATATACATATTATCCGTATCGATACCCGAAAAATACATTGCACCATCATTTTGACGGGTGGGTGCACTTTGAACAACTATACTGAAATTCAGCTCCTTTATATACAAAGGCTCATTTAATTTTAATTTATATTCATACGGCGCTGTTGTAACAGGCTTATCCACTACAAGCCGTCCGTATTCTATTCTTGCTCTGTAGCCCTTTGGCAGGTTTATCTCCTTGCCTGTTGCGTTTTCTCTTACAAGCTCCAATGTGTTTTCAATAAATTCCGATGAAACATCGTCATTACCCAATACCTCTGTAAGCATTTGCCTTATCACAAGCCTGATTATTGCCGTATGCTCCTTTAAAAGCAGAGAAGCATCCACACTGTTATCTGAAACTATCTTTTTATACACCGTTTCTGCCGAATTTATTAAATAATCTGCATTATCTGAAATTATATCGGCGTTCTTGCTTACGGTTGTAATAAAATTCGGGTTAAACTCACCCTCTATTAAGGGCAGGAGTTTATGCCGTATTTTATTTCGTGTATAATCGTCTGCTGCATTTGTGCTGTCGGTTACATACAAAAGTCCCATACTGTCACAATAGCTTTCTATCTCGGCTCTTGTTAAATCAAGTATAGGCCTTATGATATTATCACGCTTATACGGTATTCCCGACAAGCCCGACATGGTAGACCCTCGCATTAAGTTCATAAGTATCGTTTCTGCCCTGTCGTTACGGTTATGTGCGGTTGCAATTTTAGTAAGTCCATAGCTTTTACACACATCGTCAAAAAACGCATACCTTGCCTCTCTGCCTGCCATTTCATCGGACATACCCGTATTTTTTGCAAGCTCACGGACATTAACACTTTTTGATACAAAGCGCACACCCAATTTTTTTGCGAAAGTCTTTGCAAACTCTTCATCACGCTTTGCCTCCTCGCCACGGATATTGTGGTTTAGATGCGCCGCAACAATATTTATGCCCATCGTATGCAAAATATGGCATAGTGCGACACTGTCCGCACCGCCCGAAAGCCCTACAAGCACGCTATCGCCCTCTTTTATCAGGTCATAGCGCTTTATCGTCTGTTTTACTTTATTTATAACATTACTGTTCTTCACTTGCATATTCTACATTTGAAAACTTAGTATACTGACCTTGCCAGCCAAGCTTTATCGTTCCCGTTTCGCCACTTCTGTTCTTTGCAATAATACATTCTGCCAATGTATCCTCGCTGTCCTTCTTATAGTAGGACTCACGGTACAGAAACATTACCATATCCGCATCCTGCTCTATTGCGCCCGATTCTCTCAAATCTGAAAGCATCGGCCGCTTGTCCGACCTTGACTCACTCGCACGGGACAGCTGTGAAAGCGCAATAACAGGGACATTCAATTCCTTTGACAAAATCTTTAGTGATCTTGAAATCTCGGATATTTCCTGTTGACGGTTATCCGCTCTTCCGCTTGATTGCATAAGCTGAAGATAGTCAATTACAATCAGTGCAAGGTCCTTTGTCTGCTTTAGACGACGGCATTTTGCACGAATTTGCGCAACTGTGATTGATGCGGTATCGTCTATATAGATAGGCGAATTTGCAACCGTATTTATTACCTCGCCTATTCGCTCCCAATCGTCTGCCTTTATTGTACCTGTTCTTACCTTGGTTGAATCAACATACGCCTGTGAGCATATAATTCTGTTTACTATCTGCTCTTTCGGCATTTCAAGGTTAAAGATTGCAACGGTTTTTTTCTCGTTTATTGCAACATGCTCGGCAATATTTACCGCAAAGCTCGATTTACCCATGCCCGGTCGCCCTGCAATCAGGATAAGCTCACCGCCATGCAGACCGCCCGTTCTCTCGTTTAGCTGATAAAAGCCCGTTGAGATACCTGTAAGTCCTTCGCCGTTTGCGCAATCGTCAATAAGACGCTGATATGCGCTCATCATTATATCGCTTATGGGAATTATATCGCCCGCATCGTTTGATGAAACATCATAAATAAGCTGTTCCGCCTGTTCAAGGACTCTGTCCACATTTGAGCCGTCGCCATATGCCATTTCATTTATCTTCGCCGAGTTTTCAATCAGCTTACGGCGCAAAGCCCGCTCTTTTATGATATTTGAATAGTATTCTACATGGTAGGTTGTAGGAACATTTGCAACATCTCTTAGATATGTTATTCCGCCTACAACATCAAGAGTATTCCTCTGTGATAATCTGTCTGTTACGGTTACAAAATCAATCGGGGAATTTTCATTAAACAGCTCCATTATAACCGTAAAAATCTCTTTATTCGGTGCAAAATAGAAATCGTCTGCGGTTATAATCTGCGCCGCCTCTGCAACAGACTCCGACTTTGTAATAGCACTGCCTATTACCGCCGCCTCCGCCTCCTGGCTATATGGCAGTTGTCTGCCAACCAAGTCTATAGGATTATTCAATTCTGCCATACTTATCACCACCGTTTGTACAATTTCTTACTTATTTTGCCTTTACAACAACTCTTAACTCTCCTACAATACCTGTAAACAGCTTAATCTTTACCTCGTGTGTACCGAGGGTTTTAATAGCCTCGTCCATGACAAACTTTTTCTTATCAAGCTTTATATGATGCTGTTTTACAAGCTCATCGGCAACATCCTTTGATGTTATCGAGCCAAAGAGCTTACCGTTCTCGCCTGCCTTTGTTTCGATAACAACCTCAATTTCCTTGAACTTATCGGCAATTTCTGTGGCTCTTTGTCTGTCCTGCTCGGTTCTGAACTCTATTGACTCCTGCTTGCCCTTTAAGATATTTAAGTTTGTGGCATTTGCCTCCTTGGCAAGTCCTTTTGGGAGCAAGTAGTTTCTTGCGTATCCGTCAGACACCTCTACAAGCTGTCCTTTTTTACCCTGACCTTTGACATCCTGGTTTAAAATTACCTTCATATTCTTATCCTCCAAATCATTTTCACTTTGTCTTGATGTAGTTATTTATCTCTTCTTTTAAGAGCTCAATCATTTGTTGTACCGTTACATCATTTCTTTGCACGCCTGCAACGGTTGCGTGTCCGCCGCCGCCAAGCGCCTCCATTATTACATGGACATTTACATCATTTACCGACCTTGCACTTACACAGGTCTTACCCTCGTCAACATAAACGACAAAGGATGCGCAAACAGAGTTAATATTTAGCATTTCATCCGCCGCCTGTGATGCTATTACTCTTATATTTGGCCAGCTATGCTCTGTATATGCAATACTGTAATTTGGCGCTACCTCCACGGCGGTATGAACGATTTCTGCACGCCTGTCGTATTCGTCCTTATCTACATTAAACAGCTTCTTTACATTTACGGTATTTAGTCCTAACCGCCTTAAATACGATGCCGCCTCAAAGGTTCTTACACCTGTTTTTACAATAAAGTTCTTTGTGTCGAGTAAAATTCCCGTATACAGACACTCCGCCTCCGTTGCCGTAACGGCAGAGCCTATTGACATATACTGTAGGATTTCCGTTACCATTTCACAGGTTGAGGATGCATACGGCTCGTGATATATAAGCGAACAATTATTTATAAATTCGGTTGAGCGTCTGTGGTGGTCTATAAGCACTACCTTTGATGCCGCCTCAACCAATCTTTGCGACTGTAGCATACTGGGCCTGTGAGTATCCAAAACTACAACAAGTGTGTCCTTTGTAAGAAACTCCGGAGCCTCGTCGCTTGTTATAAACATATTCTCATATTCGGGATTTTTTATAAGCTCATCATAGAGCTTTTTTACTGCCAAATACTGACGGTCATAGAGTATATACGGAGTTTTACCGAACTCCCTTACCGCCCTTTGCAAGCCCATTGCGGCGCCGAAACAGTCATAATCGGCGTTTTTATGACCTACAAATATTACTTTATCGGAGTTTTTGATATAGTCGGTAAGCGCGGATGCAACCGCCCTTGTTTTTACTCGCGTACTCTTTTCATATTCACGGTTTTTACCGCCGTAGAATTTGTACTGGTTATTATCCTTTAGCCCGACCTGATCTCCGCCTCTGCCCTGCGCCATTTCAAGCGCAGTTCTTGCGGCCTGCTCGTTATTTGAAATATCATCACCCGTACCGATACCGATACTAACGCTTACCTGCTGTTTTACCGCCTCGCCTGCGGCGCGTACCTTTTCAAGTATGTCAAATTTATTGTCGATATAATTTTTAAGGTCTTTATGCTCAAAAAAGAGATAATATCTGTCCCTGTCTATCTTCTTAATAACGCCCGTGCTTTCATTTGCCCAGCCGTTTATGATATTCCTGAGTGCTGAGGATACCTGCTGTTGTGCGGCATCGCTCATTCTCTGAAAAATTTCGTCATAGTTATCGACGCAAATAACCGCAACATCCGTCTGGTGGTTATTTTGCGCCTCTATTGCCTCTATCTGCTCGGTTTTATCAAGAATATAACAATAAATTATATGCTCACTGCCTTTTCCCTTGGCTTTTTCACGGACAAGACGGCTTGCTACCTCATATATGCGTCCGTTTATCTTTATATTTGCGCTCGTACCCTTGCCAAATCTCAGAATTTCCGACCATTTTATCTCGGGGATAATTGCCTCAAGTGTGCAATCGTGCATTTGCTCATCGTTAAAAAGAGCCGAAAATGATTTATTATACCATTTTATGCTTCCGTCAGTTCTTGTCGCAACAACGGGCAATGGCGCCGAATTTAACATATCATACTCTTCGATTTCATCATCGTCCATTAACTCTTTTAACAGCTTATCCGCATTTTTAATGCGTTTATTCTCCCTGTATAATGTGACAGCGAAAATCAACAATGCAAATACAATCTCGCATATTGCAGTATAGATATGTAAATTAAAATAAAGTATATCCATAGCGCCGCAAAGTATTAAAACCACAGCACAAACAGTTGCCAAAGCTATATTTGACTTTGCTCTACTTTGATACTTATTCATATTTTCCTCCCAACCGTGACAGGCACTCTATGCAACAGTTTCAGGGTATTTTATCAGCGGTTATTTATATATTTTTTAAGCTCGGACATATCCGAAAATTCGAGCTCTAACTCGTGGTTATTGTCAATCGCGATATTTAAAAGCTCGTTGATACATCCGTCAATCGCCGAAAATCCTATACCCAGCCTTTTTGCCAACAGATAATCCATCGCAATAATTGTTGCCAAGCCCTCACGGACTCCGTCAAACCCGTCTATCTCATCACATGCCGCCAAATTCCTGTAAAGGTTTGCAACCTCGGATAAGATTTCACTCTTTATTGTGTCAATTGCCCTCATATTAGTAGAAATAGCCATTTTTTATCCTCCTTAGCTGTAAATAATTAAAGCAAATTTCTATATGATGTACAATTTTAACTAATCTTATGCAATTATATATTGTAGCACAAAGGTTTTGCTAAGTCAATAAAAAAACGCACGCATAAAATTGCTTTATGCGTGCATTTTCTACATTATTTATATATTGTCGGCTATAAGTTGTGCCATCTTCTTACAGCCGACCTTTGTCATTCCCTCTGACATTATATCGCCTGTTCTGTAATTTGCTTCCAAAACCTTTTTAACGGCATTTTCTATTGCGTCAGGTTCCTCGCTCATATCAAGTGAGTAACGCAAAAGCATTGCGCCCGACAGAATTGTTGCAATCGGGTTTGCAATATCCATACCTGCAATATCGGGTGCAGAACCGCCCGAAGGCTCATAGAGTCCCAATTTTGTTTCGTTAAGGCTTGCAGACGGAAGCATACCTATAGAGCCTGTTATCATTGACGCCTCATCGGATAATATATCGCCAAACATATTCTCCGTTACCATTACATCAAACTGCGCAGGGTCCTTTACAAGCTGCATTGCCGTATTATCAACCAGCATATGCTCTAACTCCACATCGGGATAGTCTGCAGCTACTTCTTCTACAATCTTTCGCCACAGCCTTGACGAGTCAAGTACATTTGCCTTATCAACGCTTGTTACTTTCTTTCTTCTCTTTCTTGCGACCTCAAATGCCTGAACAGCAATTCTTCTTATTTCATGCTCATTATATGAAAGAGTGTCAACAGCCGTTACAACGCCGTCAATCTCCTTTGTATAACGGTCGCCGAAATACAATCCGCCCGTAAGCTCACGCATAATAAGCATATCAAAGCCCTTTTGGCTTATCTCTGTCTTTAGCGGACAAGCTCCGCTAAGCTCGGGGTATAAAAGACAAGGTCTTAAATTTGCAAACAGCCCCAGCTCTTTACGGATTTTTAACAGCCCTGCCTCAGGTCTTAGGTGCGCAGGTAGCTTATACCAAGGTGATGTTGTGGTGTTTCCGCCGATTGAGCCCATTAAAACCGCATCAGATTTTTTACAGACTTCAATTGTTTCATCCGGCAGTGGCACGCCTGTTGCGTCAATGGCGCAGCCACCCATAAGCACATTTTTATAATTGAATTTATGACCGTATTTTTTCGCTACCTTATCAAGAACGAGAATTGTCGCATCAACCACCTCGGGCCCGATACCGTCGCCCTTGATAACTGCAATATTAAATTCTGACATATAAATTTTCTCCTTATGTATTATAATGAATAGTGAATAATGAATAATGAATAATTATTGAAGAAAAATCAAAGATTTTTCTCTATTTAATTAAAAGCACAAATTGGGAAGAATTTGCACTGCACTTATCCACTATTATTTATTATTTTTTATATATTCTACCAGTCCGCCTTTGTTTATAATTTCCTGCATAAACGGTGGGAATGCAACGGCCCTATACTCTTTTTGGGTTGTAATGTTCTTAATTAAACCGCTGTCAAAATCGACCTCTACCTCATCGCCCGGCTTTATATCCTCTGATGCTTCAGGACATTCAAGAATAGGGAGTCCTATATTTATCGAGTTACGGTAGAAAATTCTTGCAAAGTCCTTTGCGATTACGCACGAAATTCCGCTTGCCTTAATTGCAATCGGCGCATGCTCACGCGACGAACCGCAGCCGAAGTTTGCTCCGCCGACCATAATATCGCCCTTGCTATGATTATTTACAAAGTTTTTGTCTATATCCTCCATACAGTGCTTTGCAAGCTCCAAAGGATCTGATGTATTCAAATATCTTGCAGGAATGATAACATCTGTATCAATATTATCTCCGTATTTTATTACTTTTCCGTTTGCTTTCATTATTATCCTCCATTCTGACACCCTACGGTGACTAAACTATCAGGGTGAAAAAGAAGCAAGTAGTTTATCGTTTTAAGCGAGCGGTGCTGTATTAAGATACCGCCCCGAGCGAAAAACGGTGAAATACGACGCTTATTTTTCGACCTGTACCTCCTCCGGTGCTGTTATCTTACCTGTAATTGCCGATGCTGCGGCAACCTCCGGACTTGCAAGGTATACCTCACTCTCAACATGTCCCATTCTGCCTAAGAAATTACGGTTTGTGGTTGACACGCATCTCTCACCCTTAGCCAAAATTCCCATATGCCCGCCAAGACACGGTCCGCAGGTAGGCGCGGATATTACACAGCCTGCCTCAACGAGCGTTGATAATGTGCCGTCCTTTAACGCTTCAAGATAAATCCTCTGTGTTGCAGGGAATACCAATGCTCTTATTCCCTTTTTAACATGCTTGCCCTTTAAAATCTCTGCCGCATGCTGAAGGTCTGATAATCTGCCGTTTGTACACGAGCCGATAACAACCTGGTCAATCTTTACATCGCCCCAGTTTTCGGGAGTTCTTGCATTTTCGGGAAGGTGCGGGAAAGCAACCGTATGCGGAACAGTTGCAAGGTCAATATCTATAACCTGTACATATTGAGCATCAGCGTCTGCACTAAATTCCTTCCATTCCTTGGTTGAGTGCTCTCTCATATATTTTCTTGTTAAATCGTCAACCTCAAATATGCCGTTCTTTGCACCTGCTTCAATCGCCATATTGCAACCGTAAATCTATCGTCCATTGTAAGAGTGTGAACTCCCTCGCCGACAAATTCCATGGACTTGTACAAAGCACCGTCAACACCAATCATTCCGATAATATGTAAGATTAAGTCCTTACCGCTTACATACTTACCTAATTTTCCCGTAAGGTTAAACTTTATAGCCTCGGGCACCTTAAACCATGCCTTGCCTATTGCCATACCTGCCGCCATATCCGTTGAGCCTACGCCTGTCGAAAAAGCACCCAAAGCGCCGTATGTACAGGTATGCGAGTCTGCACCTATTACAACATCGCCTGCAACTACCAAGCCTTTTTCAGGTAAGAGCGCATGCTCAATTCCAACCTCGCCTACTTCAAAGTAGTTTAAAATATCCTGCTCGTTTGCAAAATTTCTTACTGCCATACACTGTTCCGCCGACTTTATATCCTTATTCGGAGTAAAGTGGTCAGGAACAAGGGCTATCTTTGTTTTGTCAAAAACACTCTCTAAGCCCAGCTTGTCAAATTCTTTAATAGCAACAGGCGAGGTAATATCATTACCCAGTACAAGGCTCAAGTTTGCCATGATTAAATCGCCCGCACTTACACTCTCCATTCCTGCGGCATTGGCAAGAATTTTCTGTGTCATAGTCATTCCCATATTTATCACCTCGTAAATTTCAATTACATATCATTATACATCATTTTTGTATATTTGTAAATATAATTATTTTAATCAATTTTGACAGCAAAAAATGAGGCTGTTTTTTATAACAGCCTCATCAGCGTGTTGATAAAGGTATCGACACGCTGGCAGACATCGAAAAACAAAGCAGATTTTGTGAAAATAAACCCGTAGCAGTACGATGGTACGGTAGGGTTTATTTGAGCAAAAAGCACATAATACTGCCGTTTTTTTAAAGAACGGCAGTATTATTTATGGTAATAAGTCAGATATAAATGCACGCTATATTATTTAAGTTTTGTGCGGTCTGGGAAGTTTTTCGACAGTCTGGTGAGGCTGTTTTTTTGTAACAGCCTCATAGTGATACCTTTTATTGATTTATAACCGTTATTGTTATATCCTTGTCTTTTCCGTCAACCGTAATCTGAGAGCCTTCCGTAAGCTCGTTATTTAGTGACAGCTTTGCAAGCTTATCCTCAACAAGCGTTACAATTGCACGCTTTAGCGGTCTTGCGCCGTATTTTGGATCATAACCCTTTTCTAAGATTACATCCTTTGCGCCCTGTGTTACATTAACCGTCATTCCACGCTCATTAAGTCTTGTTATAACATCTCTCATCATAAGGTCAATAATCTGACTTAATTCATCACGGCTAAGCGGTTTAAAGGTTACAATATCGTCAATCCTGTTTAAAAATTCAGGCTTAAAGAACTGCTTTAAGCTCTTATCCACATTATCTGACATCTTTACCTCATATGATGAATTAAATCCCGGAGCCGACGCTTTAAATTCAGAGCCTGCATTTGTAGTCATTATGATTATTGTATTTTCAAAGTTTATAATCTTTCCGTGACTGTCTGCAACTCTGCCGTCGTCTAAAATCTGTAAGAACAGGTTAAAGACCTCAGGGTGTGCCTTTTCAATCTCATCAAGCAAAATTACAGAATACGGTTTTCTGCGCACCTTTTCGGTAAGCTGACCTGCATCATCATAGCCGACATATCCCGGCGGTGAGCCGATAAGCTTTGAAACGGAGTGCTTTTCCATATACTCTGACATATCAATTCTGATAAGTGCTTCCTCACTGTCAAAAAGTACGCTTGCAATAGTCTTTACAAGCTCCGTTTTTCCCACGCCCGTAGGTCCTGCAAATATGAACGAAACGGGCCGTTTCTTGGTTGTAATATCAGCTCTCCCACGCCTTATGGCACGGGCAACAGCGTCTACCGCATCATTTTGACCGATAACTCTTTGATGTATTCTGTTCTCCAAATCAAGGAGCTTTTGCGCCTCTGTTTCGGTAATTCTGTGAACAGGTATCTTTGTCCAGCCCTCAATTACCGCCGCAACATCATCAAATGTTATCTCCGCCTTATCAGCAAGCTTTTTTAACTCAGACAGCTCTGCTTCATATTTATATTTATCCGTTTTTAAGTTTGCAACCCTTTCAAAATCGCCATTACTCTCTGCCTGTTCAATTTCGGCGTCCATGCCTTGTAATTTTTGCTCCAGCACGGCACTTTTATAAATTGCCTCATTTTTAAGGTTCACCCTTGAGCCTGCCTCGTCAATTACATCTATCGCCTTATCGGGTAAAAATCTATCGGTTATATATCGCTCTGAAAATCTAACGCTGTCCTCAATTACAGGGTCCGGAATTTTTACCTTATGATAGTCCTCGTAATAGTCCTTTATTCCCTTTAATATTTCAATGCTCTCCTCAATAGAAGGCTCGTCTATAATTACAGGCTGAAATCTACGCTCCAAGGCGCTGTCCTTTTCGATATGCTTTCTGTATTCGTTAAGGGTTGTAGCGCCGATAATCTGTATCTCTCCTCTTGCAAGTGCAGGCTTTAGGATATTTGCCGCACTCATTGCGCCCTCTGCATCTCCTGCGGCAACAATATTATGAATTTCATCAATTACAAGTATGACATTGCCCCTGTCCTTTGCTTCATTTAAGAGATTTGTAAGCCTTGCCTCAAACTGACCTCTAAACTGCGTACCTGCAACCAATGCAGCAAAATCAAGCAGATATATTTGAATGTCAAAGAGCTTTGGGGGTACTTGTCTTTCAAAAATCCTGCACGCCAAGCCTTCTGCAACCGCCGTTTTACCAACGCCCGGCTCGCCCAATATCACAGGATTATTCTTTGTACGCCTGTTTAAAATCTGGATTACCCTGTCTATTTCATCATTCCTGTTTACAACCCTGTCAACCTTGCCGAGCGCCGCTTTTGCGGTGAGGTTTGTGCCATAGGTATCTAACAGACTCTTTTTATTCTTTTTATTCTTTTTCTGCTTTTTATCCTGGGTTTTTGCGTTGGTATTATTTTGAGCATTATTCTGAGCACCGCCGCCAAACAGGTTTTGGAACATATTATTAAGCGGTGCTGTTGCGGCTCCGCCCTCATCGTCATTGCCCGAGGAGAACTGCTCCATCAATTCCTCCATTGAACCCATATCGCCCATTGAACCCATATTATCCATAAATTCCGACATCTGCGTGTTTAAGTTGTCAAGCTCATCGTCACTTACGCCGAAATTATCTATCATCTGATTTATGGGAGCAATACCCATTGACCTTGCGCAGGGCAGGCAAAGCCCCTCGTTGGTAGTTTTATTGCCCTCCATCTTTGTGATGTATAAAACCGCAGGGTTTTTATTACATCTTGAACATAAATTCATATTATATCCCTCTCTGTATAAATTAAGTATAAATTTTCCTTTTTGTCTTTAACAGCTTTTTCATTGTAACACAAATGTTTTCGGATTTAAAGTATTTTTTGATTTGTTTACAAACTATTCACTTTTTGATAAAAAAATACATTGGTTGTGTTTTGTAAATTACTAAAAATATGCAATTTTCTTCCTATGTATGCCGTTTTTTTATCAATAATGACAGTTTTTATTTTTCCTATTGCTTTTTATACCGAAAAATAGTAAAATGGTGCGTGGAGTATTGTTTTGGGAGGGATATGTATGGAAATCGGACATATCATTTTATCGACACTGAGTATTATCCTACAGATATTTGCATTATCCATAGGTTTATATTATTTTACCATCGGTTTAATAGGCTTTTTACCAATTAAAGACAGGAATAAAAAGATAAAAGATAAAAACCACAAATTTGCACTGCTTGTTGCCGCACACAACGAGGAGCAGGTTATTGCAAACATGGTAGAGTCATTAAATCAGCTTGATTATCCAAGGGATTGCTATGACATATTCGTTATTGCCGACAACTGCACCGACAATACCGCAAAAGTGGCACGGGAGGCAGGAGCAATAGTTTATGAGCGGTTTAACGACAAGGAGCGCGGAAAGGGCTTTGCGCTTGAATGGATGTTTGATAAGCTCTATAATATGGAGGAGCAATACGATTATGTATCAATATTTGACGCGGATAACCTTGTAGATAGTCAGTTTCTCAAATATATGAATATCCGTGCAAACCAGGGATTTAAGGTTGTTCAAGGATTTTTGGACAGTAAAAACCCATACGATTCATGGATTACCGCTTCATACTCATACTGTTTCTGGAGTGTAAACAGAATATTCCAGTTCCCCCGTTATAAGCTCGGCCTTTGCTGTCAGCTATCGGGCACGGGATTTATTATTGCACTTGATACTCTAAAAGAGCTTGGCTGGGGCGCAACCTGCCTTACAGAGGATATGGAATTTACCATGAAGCTCTGTTTAAACGATGAAAAGGTTGCATTTGCATACGATGCAAAGATATACGATGAAAAACCGCTTACCTTAAAGCAATCCTGGAATCAGCGTATCCGCTGGATGCAGGGGCATTGGGATGTAGCATCAAGGTACTTTAAAAAGCTGTTTAAAAAAGGAATAAAAGAGAGAAAATGGGCGTGCATTGATGCGGCAACTTATCTTGTACAGCCGATAAGAATTATCTCGCTTGCAGTTATTACATTCTTTGCATATGCAGAAACCTTCGGACTTAACTTAGGATTTATGCAGACAGACGATTTGGCACTTCACCTGTTCCCTGCCTGGATTTGGCAGACTATAGTATTGGTGCAGTTATTCTATCTTCCGTTTGTTGTTTGCTACGAGAGAAAAGAATTCAGACTGAATATGCTGTGGTTCTATTTTGGGTATATGCTCTATAACTTTACCTGGGCACCTATTGCACTTATCGGTTGCCTAAAGCGGAACGAAACAGAATGGAGCCATACACAGCATACCCGAACAATATCACTTGAAGATATTCAACATCAATAATTACAGGAGCTATATATGATTAACAGACAGAACATAAGAAATATCGCTATTATTGCCCATGTAGACCACGGTAAGACTACCCTTGTGGATGCAATGCTCAAGCAGAGCGGAATATTCCGTGAGAATGAGCAGGTTGATGAGAGAGTTATGGACTCAAACGACCTTGAAAAAGAGCGTGGAATTACAATTTTGGCAAAGAATACATCTCTTACCTACAAGGACATAAAAATAAACATTATCGACACACCCGGACATGCGGATTTCGGTGGCGAGGTTGAGCGTGGGCTCGAAATGGTTGACGGTGTATTACTGTTGGTTGACGCGTTTGAGGGTTGTATGCCTCAGACAAGATTTGTACTTACAAAAGCTCTAAAGCTTGGACTTAAAATAATCATAGTTGTGAACAAGGTTGACAGACCCAACGCACGGCCTTACGAGGTTGTAAACGAGGTTTTGGAGCTTTTAATTGACCTTGATGCGACAGATGAGCAGATTGACAATGCGCCTGTAATATACGCATCGGGCAGAGACGGTTGGGCAACGGCTGAATATAATCCGGAGCGTCCAAAAGAGGATTTAACAGACCTTTTTGAGCTTATATTAAACGAAATTCCATGCCCCGAATGTGATGATGACGGACCGTTTCAGATGCTTGTATCAAATATTGACTATGATGAATACACAGGCAGAATTGCGGTAGGTAAGATTGAGCGTGGAAGCGTTAAAACAAATATGCCGTTATCCATTTGCAGACATGACGGCAAGGTTGGGCATGGCAAGGCTACAAAGCTATATACCTTTGACGGACTTTCAAAAGCCGTACAGGACGAGGTTGGTGCAGGCGATGTTGTTGCAATATCGGGTATTACAGATATAAATATCGGCGAAACGCTGTGTGATGCAAACACACCCGAGGCTTTGCCGTTTGTTAAAATTGACGAGCCTGTATTGTCCATGACCTTCTCTGTAAATGACAGTCCTTTTGCAGGTAACGAGGGTAAGTATGTCACATCAAGGCATTTAAGGGACAGGCTCTTCCGTGAGCTTGATTCAAATGTTGCCTTAAGGGTTGAGGAAACAGATTCAACCGAGGCATTTATTGTATCGGGCAGAGGCGAGCTTCATTTATCGGTTTTAATTGAGAATATGCGCCGTGAGGGATATGAGTTCCAGGTTTCAAACCCTGTTGTAATTTTCAAGACAATTGACGGTGTAAAATGTGAGCCTATAGAGAGGCTTACGGTTGATGTGCCCGATGAATACACAGGCATTGTCATGGACTCCGTTATAAACCGTAAGGGCGAAATGATAAATATGTCCCCCACCGCACAAAGCTATACCAGATTAGAGTTTTTAATACCCTCCCGTGGTCTTATAGGCTACCGTAACGAGCTTTTAACAGCTACAAAGGGTACAGGTATAGTAAACAGTATATTGGAAAAATACGAGCCATACAAGGGCGAGATTATGAGCAGAACCCGTGGCACTCTTATTGCGTGGGAGAACGGGGAGACGATAACCTACGGCTTGTATAACGCCCAGGAGCGAGGAACGCTGTTCGTAGGCCCCAATGTTAAGGTTTATGAGGGTATGATTGTCGGCGAAAGCTCCAGGCTTGAGGATATAACGGTTAATGTGTGCAAGAAAAAGCACGCAACAAATACCCGTGCATCAGGCTCCGATGATGCACTGAGGCTTGTACCGCCAAGACAGTTAAGCTTAGAGGAATGCCTTGAATTTATTGGTGATGATGAGCTGTTGGAGGTTACTCCCGACAGCCTCAGAATGAGGAAAAGAATTTTGGATACATCTCTAAGGGCAAAGGCGGAAAGCCGAAAAAAGAGTTGATGTATTTAGCTAAAAAAGATAAACAGGTGATGTTATGGACTGCAACATCACCTGTTTTAATTATTCGTTAAACAACATTCTGTCGTTATCAAAGACCTTATGGCTGCGCTGTGAATACAATGTCAGAAGGTCATTTAGCTGCATATTCTTTCGTTCCTCGCCGGAAATATCTAAAATAATCTGTCCTTCGTCCATCATAATGGTTCTTGTACCTGTCTTCAGAGCGGAATTTATATTATGAGTTATCATAAGGGTTGTCAGGTTAAACTCTTTTATTATATCGTTTGTTATCTTCATAATCTTATCCGAGGTTGCAGGGTCAAGCGCCGCCGTATGCTCGTCAAGCAATAACAGTTTTGGCGGTACAATGGTACACATAAGCAAGGTTACAACCTGTCTTTGACCGCCCGATAACAGTCCGACCTTGGTTTTCATTCTGTCCTCAAGTCCCATATCAAAGGCTTTTAGTTTTTCCTTAAAAAGCGCAACATCTTTTTTATTGAGCGCCTTTCCCAAAGGCCCGTGATTAACTCTTGCATACGCAAGGGCAATATTTTCTTCAA
This sequence comes from Clostridia bacterium, assembly GCA_017443895.1. Lineage (GTDB taxonomy): Bacteria > Bacillota > Clostridia > UBA1381 > UBA1381 > 12844. The sequence continues at coordinate 12,751 of JAFSXU010000077.1, read as the reverse complement.
TTGTAAGATTTGGAGCTGTGCCGCGCATAGGATCCTGGAACACTCTGCCGATTATTTTAGAGCGCTTATGCTCTTTTAAGTATGTTATATCACGGCCATCAAGTGTAATTGTACCGTTATCTACAAAGAATGTACCGCAAATGGCATTAAACAGCGTCGATTTTCCTGCACCGTTTGAGCCGACAATGGTTACAAACTCGCCCTTGTCAAGGTTTAAGGACAGGTTGTTAAGCGCCATATGCTCGTTTGGTGTGCCTTTTGCAAATATTTTTGTTATACCGTTAATGTTAAGCATTTTGGCTGCCTCCCTTTTTAGTATTTAAAAGCGAGATACCGCTCTTTATTGCAGGAAGTGAGAGCGCAATACCTACAATAACCGCAGAAACAAGCTTTAGATAGCTTGCATCAAAGAACGGCAGGCGCATTGCAAGAGCAATTATAAATCTATATACTATTGAACCCACAACCGCCGCTACAAGGCTAAGGGTTATATTGCGTCTGAAGAATATTACCTCGCCTATTATAACCGATGCAAGTCCAAGCACAAGCGTACCGTTACCCGAATTTATATCCGCATAGTTTTGATACTGCGTAATCATCGCACCGCATATTGCGATAACTCCGTTACCTATTGCAAGCGCCAAAATCTTCATACGGTCCGCATCAATCGACGATGCCCTTACCATATCCTCGTTATCGCCCGTTGCACGGATTGCAAGACCTGTATGCGTTTTAAAAAACTTTGCAAGTATGATTACCACCGCAACCGTTACAATAAGCGATACCGCTATTTTAGTAGCATCGGGACCTAAGCCTAAACTCCTTGAAATATCAATACAATTTCTAAAAATTGTATTAGAGTTCATCAGTGACAAATTCGGGCTTCCGCCAAGGATTGCAAGGTTTACAGGGTACAAACCGCTCATGACCAGGATACCTGCAAGAATTGGATGTATTTTGCATTTTGTTTGCAAAAGTCCTGTTATTGCACCTGCTATCATACCGAAAACAAGTGCAACAAGGATTGCAATGTATGGATGGTTTAGCCTTGTTACCACCGCTGAAATTGCAAGTCCCAATGTAAATGTTCCCTCACATGTAAGGTCGGGAATGTTTAAAATTCTGAATGTTATATAAATTCCTATTGCAAGCAAGCCATAAATTATGCCAAGCTGCAACGAACCCATAACTAATGCCATATTTGTGTCTCCTTATGCTAATGAAAATACTCCCGTAACCGTTTTAGCCACGGGAGTAATATAAAAATCAATTATTCGCCTACAATCTCTGCTTCAAGTGACTCGGGGATTCTTATTCCCAATACATCGGCAGTTGATTTGTTGATTGTTGTAACAGTTGCCTCAACTACCTTTGCAGGTACCTCTGCCACGCTCTTACCGTTTAATATCTCAATTGCCATACCTGCTGAAATCTTACCTATTTCTCTGTCAGAAATTGCAACTGCCGCCAATGCGCCCGATATAGGCATTACTGCAGATGAGCCGTATACAGGCTTCTTTGCTCTGTTTGCGGCTTCAACGATAATAGGCATTGCGTCTTGGATAGTAGCGTCGTTTGGTACAAATATAGCATCACATTCAGATAACAAAATCTCTATAGCCTGCTGTACCTCAGCTGAGTTTGCAACAGTCTTTTCCTTAAACGCCTTGCCGATGGATGTAAGGTATTCCTTTGCGGCATTGCAGGTACTTACGGAGTTTGGCTGTGCCTCGGTATAAATCATACCGTATGTGTTAATACCCGGTGTAAGGGTGTCTGCTGTTTCAAAAATCTTTTCAACAGGGATAGGGTTTTGTGTTCCTGTTGCGTTCTTATCGGGTGCGTCCATTGATGTAAGCACCTCTGCCTTTATAGGGTCTGACACTGCAATAAATACATTCGGAATATCAGTCTGCGCAGATACTACTGCCTGTGTTGCCGGAGTTGCAACCGTTGCAATAAGGTCAACACCCTCGGTTATTGCGTTTTGTACATAGCTTTGCAGAGTTGTTGCATCGCCCTGTGCGTTAAATTCCTTAAATGCTACAGGCACGCCTTGGTCAATAAGCTCCTGCTTAAAGCCCTCTCTCATATCCGTAAATGCACCGTTATCATTTAACTGGATAATTGCAACCTTCTTTACATCGCCCTGCGCGTTGTTTGGTGCAGGCTCGCCTGTGTTTTTCCCGCAACCGCCCATACTCAATGTAATGGCGATTGCCGATACAACTGCTAAAATTCTCTTCATTCTCATCTTTCTTTTCTCCTTTTTCTCATCTTTCTTTTTTATTATATTCATCAAGGTACGAAAATGCCTCGTTTAGCATATCCTCTGTAACGGTATAGGGATAATGCTTAATATCCGACATATTCGGTACGCTTGGAAGAATTTTATTTAATTGCTCCCTTGTAAGCTCCAAATCCTTAATCGAGGTTGGCAAGCTTACGCTTTTATTGAATGCATAGAGCTTTTCAAACTCGTCATAGTTTTTATCGCACAGGAGCAGGATTAAAACTCCAAAGGCTACCACCTCGCCATGAAGATGGTTTTCTTCTATATTCTTTATCGGCGTTAAGGCATAAAACATTGCGTGTGCCACACCGCTGTTATAGTCGGGGGTATGGTCACGGGTTACAAAAATTGATGCAAGTCCCGTTGAAATGGTTATTGCAAGCACCACCTGGGATAATGCATACGAATTCACATGGTTTTTGTTATCCTCTAATGCCTGACGCCCATATTTTAAAAGCGGGTCTTTGCACATTGCACTTACCGTAACACCAAGCCATGTAAAATGCTCGGGTGTCTCGCCCCGTGCCGAAATTGTAGCCTCATAATATTTTGCGTATGTGTCGCCTATGCCTGCCCACATATATTCTATCGGGCTGTTTGCAATAATTTCGGTATTTATAAACGCATGAACGGGCGGTCTTTCAAAGAAATGCGGTTCAACAAACACTCCCTCCTCGCTGTACATTATCGAAACACTTGTACAGCAAGCGCAGTTTGAGGCAATTGTCGGGAATGTAAAAACAGGCTTTCCCACAAGCTCACCGACACATTTTGCGGTGTCGGTTGCTTTGCCTCCGCCAACGGCAAATATCATATCCGCTTTTATTACGGATTTGTTTGCGGCAACCATATTGACATTTCCGTAACTGCATTCGTTGCCAAACTGCAAATATTCAATTATTTTAAAGTCCGTACCTGCCAGTGCTGTATCAAGATACGGCTTTGCCGCAGCCATTGCCTTGTTTCCGCCTAACACCACCGCAGTTTTTCCGTACTGCTTACATACCTCATATACCTTGTCGTATGCTTTATCGCCTATAGTATATGACGGTAAATACATAGAATAATTGTCCATTTGCAAATATACGCCTCCTTAGAAACTCTGTAGCACATTATACAACATAAGGGCATAAATTGTCAAGTATTACCCCAAAACGAAGCCTTTAATAGATTTTAAAAAAATTCTCAAATTTAGTATTGACAAATCAAACTATCTCTGTTATAATATCTCAAGTCAGAGCGAAAGATTGCGGAATTGTGTAAAGGTAGCACGACTGACTCTGACTCAGTTTGTGAGGGTTCGAATCCTTCTTCCGCAGCCAAGAAAAAACCGTCAATCTTGATACAAGATTGACGGTTTTTTTTGGCGAAATACGCCTTTCGGCGTGTGAAATATTGCTACGCAATGTGAAATAGCAACGCTGTGAAATATTTGCTTCGCAAATGTTAAAGGCGTATTTCATTTCACTCAAAATCGTAAAATTTCTATTTCACAATTTACGCAGTAAATTATTTCACATCAACAAAGTTGATATTTCACTTATATACAAAGTGTATTTCTGTGACGCACTTTTTCGGGACTCACAGTGAAACTTTTCTCATACAATAAATGCACCGCTTTTGACTTGAAATTTCGTCAAAGCGGTGCATTGTCAGTTAATTCTATAATTATACAATGCACAATTTAAAACTACTTGTTCAAATTTGTGCATTTAAGGTCGGGTTATCCCTTTGAACGGTGTCAAGAGTTTTGTTCATTTCAAAAACCTATCGCCGCTTAATGTAAGGGTTTCGGTACAACGCTCACCTGTGTCCTCAATAGATAAATCACCAAAAATTCTCATATCCGCGTGTGCAACACCATCCTTAACCGCAAAGGTTACGGTAACCTCATAGCCCATCGAATCCGTGTAGCTGACGGTAGGCGACTCCGCACTCACCTCACCGCTGCCTTCGTGTTCACTTTCCACATCGATTTGAACGGCATTGTCGCCCGCTTGCGAAACATGTAAGGCAAGCTTCGTAAAAGTCGCTTCGGGGCCTTCGTCATCATAGACAGCCCCTCCCGTCAAAACACCGGTGCCGGATACAAGATACGTACCGCAAATCGCCTCCATAAAATCAACCGGTTCTTCGGTGGGCTTTGCTGTTTCGTTTTGCTTATCCGAATCAGATTTTTCATAATCGGGATGCCACTCCTCCATATGCTCATCAAGCCATTTGTGGGCATCTTCATGACTCATTCCGCCCTCGGTAAGCTCTTTATATTTTTGGTATCTTGCGTCTGAAATTACTGAATCATGATGGCTTGGACAGCCTGTGAGAAACAGTATTGTACAAATACACAAAAGCACGGTTAACACTGTCTTTATAATTCTGTTTTTCATTATATTCCTCCTTGAAAAGTGATTTTTATACATATTTTACCACAACAATCAGGATTTTGCAATAGCTTTGACAAAGGATAAAGAGCGAAGCTCTTCATTTTATCATTTTTATGCGTGAAGAAAAGACACGGTGGATAAGCGATTAAAACGCTATTTTTGACAGAAAAAAGAAAAGTTTCACTGTAAAACTTTTCTTTGAGCGCAAATGTACCGATTAAAAGTATTGTATCAAAATTAGGCGCAAGTGTAAAAAACTCAGATTGAACACTAATTGTTCAGTCTGAGTTTTTTTATTCAATGTTTTAAACAGAAAATTATATCCGTTATTTCCATACTTCCTTTGCAAGTCTGAACACTGCCCAGCCCTTTGGCCAGCCTGTATACATTGTTGCATGTGTAATAACAGCGGCTATCTCTTCCTTTGTTACACCGTTATTTTTTGCATTCTCCAAATGATATACAAGTGAGCTGTCGGTAATTCCCGATGCCATAAGCGACACAACCGTTATTATACACTTTGTTTTTACATCAATAGCTTCTTCATTCCAAACCTCACCGAAAAGCACATCGTCATTAAGATGCGCAAACATCGGCGCAAAATCGCCAAGCTGTTCCCTACCTGCTGTCTGTACTATTTTCTTACTCATTGTACTACCTTCTTTATTTTATTTTTTGTAGCCGTTACCCTCAAGCCAACTCTTGATTTGTGACTCGTCAGTAGATGATGTTCCGCGCATACCGTCTATAATATTTGCATCGGGTGCATATTTTTTTACATCCGAAACGGCAGTTGATATACCGCTGCTGCCAGATGTACAGAACATATATACATCCTTGCCCGATAAATCATAGCTATCCATAAATGTATAGATAATTCTCGGAACAGTTCCCCACCATATCGGATGACCGATAATAACTGTGTCATAGCTGTCAAAGTTTTCTATCACATTTGCAATTTCAGGCCTTGCCGTATCGTCGTTTTGCTCACGGTTTGCACGGCAATCGGAATTGTAGTTAATGTCCGCCTCGGTATAAGGCTGTGACGGTACAAGCTCGACTATATCGGCACCTGCAACCTTTGCAACCTTCTCTGCCAAGCCCTTTGTTGTACCCGTTGCCGAGAAATATACAACAAGCGTCTTTGATTGCGCCTCAGTTTCAGGCTCAATTGCAGGCTCGGTTTCAGGTTCGGTTTCAGCTTGCGTCTCCGGCTTTGTGATCGTAATTTTCTGAGTTTCGCCGTCCCATAAAACATCAAAGGTAAAGCTTTCTGCTATAAAGCGTATCGGGAGCATTGTACGGTCGTTTATTATCTGCGGTGCAGTGTCAAGCTCCCTACCCTCACCGTTTAGGTATGCAGTTTTGCTGTCAATGGTAAGCTTTATTTCATCCGCACCATAATTTAATGTAACCTCTTTTGTTTCACCGTTCCACAAAACACTGCCGCCCATTTCTTCAACAACTGCTCTTACAGGTAAAAGCGTTCTCTCATTTACAATAACAGGTGCCGTGTCGTTATCATCAATAGGCTTTTCGGCACCGTTTATAGTCATTTGCGGATTTCCAATCTGTAAAATTATTTCTTTTGAATTTGCGGTTGTCTGTGTTTCTGCGGCACAGCCTGTAAGAGCAAGGCTTAAAAGCATAAGCATGGATAAAACCAAGGATATTGTTTTTTTCATATTCATACCTCCAATAACTTTCTTACACAATTATAGACTATCTCATATGCCGTCATATACACATATCCGACATTTGATTTTGCCATAGCCTCTTTTTGTCTGTCATTTACAAACGCATATGGATAAATCCCGAACATAAACGGAAAGAACGAGTATATAAAATCCTGTAAATCCTTATCGTTCATATTTGGCATAAATTTACGCACGCACTCGCGCATATTCTCCCTTGCTCTGCCGTATGATGCCTTGAACTCTATAAGCCGTTCCTCACGGCTGTTTTCCTCCATATCAAAATGGTTCATGGAAACGAGTTTTAAAAGCTGAATACGATTATCAAGCGAATGTGCAATTTTATCCGCAAGCTCATCTGCCGATAATTTTTCATTGTTATTGGTTACAGCCTCAAGCTCATCCGCCCATTTTTCGTATTCCCGTGCAAGAAGTGCAAGAAATATCTCCTCTTTTGTCTGGAAATAGTTATATATTGCCGTTCTTGTAAAGGATGTAACATTTGCGATTTCCTTCATTGTGATTTCCTTAAAGCTCATCGTTTTATAAAGCGTTTCACAAGCACTTATGATTTCTTCCTTGCGTGCATTGATTAGTTCTATACTACCCTTTGGCACAGTTGTCACTCCTTATTTGTATCTTTCTTAAATGACAGGCATTTGCCTAAAACATCGCCTGTCTTTAGATATTCATATGTCGGGAACTCAAATAATACAGGCTTTAGTGTATTATAATTTACCTTACCGTCGCTGTTTAAATGCTCCTCCTCAACATATGTTGCGTCAATCGTACAAATAAAGCTCTCAAAATTTGGGGTGTTATATATATCCTCCACACTACACTCAATAACAAGCGGTGCTTTCTTTATAATCGGTGCTTTATTCTCGCCAAGCTCATATTCAAACACCTTTGATTTATCCTTATTCTTACCGCTTACAGAGCCCACATAATCAGCTTCAGGCAAAAATCCCTCGTCAACAATGTTTATTGATAATTTATTCGTCTTTTTTATACATTCGTTTATAAAATGCGGAGCTGCAAGGCTTACAAGAACTCTGTCATGCCCTATAATTCCCACATGCGCCACAAGTGTCCATGTCGGATTATCTTCATTCATAGCTCCTATTACCGTTACAGGCATAGGATATAGTGCCAACAGCTTACCTACATTCTTTTTCATATAAAATCTTCCCTTCTTTTTTATTCTGACATCGTGTCACTATATATAATATACACTTATTCTGACACGATGTCAATATAAATTTTAAATTTGGCATTTTGCATAAATGAGCTATGTTTGGTTAGTGAAAAATATACAATCAAACAAAAAAAACAACAAGACACCGATACCGAATAACAGTTGGTGTCTTGTCATTATATATTATGGGTGTAACTTATTTTACAGCATCAAAGGCGTCATCAAGTGCTTCAATTAAGTCGTTAATATTTTCAATCCCCACAGAAAGCCTTATGGTATTTGGCTTAATACCCTGTTCTTTAAGCTCCTGCTCATTAAGCTGTGAGTGAGTAGTGCTTGCAGGGTGGATAACCAAGGATTTAACATCTGCAACATTTGCAAGCAACGAGAATATCGCAAGATTATCAATAAACTTTTGCGCAGTCTTATCGTCGCCCTTAATCTCAAATGTGAATATTGAGCCGCCGCCGTTTGGAAAATACTTATTATAAAGCTTATGCGACGGCTCGGTTTCAAGTGACGGGTGATGCACCGCCTCAACCTGTGGGTGGCGGTTTAGATACTCAACTATCTTTAAGGCATTTGACACATGGCGCTCTACTCTTAAAGAAAGAGTTTCAAGTCCCTGCAGGAACAAGAATGCATGGAACGGTGAAAGAGTTGAGCCTGTATCACGCAATAAGATTGCTCGTATATATGTTGCAAATGCGGCAGGTCCTACCGCCTCATGGAAGTTTACGCCGTGATATGACGGGTTTGGCTCTGAAATCCAAGGATATTTCCCCGATTTACTCCAGTCAAACTTGCCCGACTCTACTATAACTCCGCCTATAGCCGTGCCGTGACCGCCTATAAACTTTGTCGCACTGTGCACAACAATATCTGCGCCGTACTCAATAGGTCTTACAAGATACGGAGTTGCAAATGTTGAGTCAACAACAAGCACTATACCGTGCTTATGCGCAATCTCTGCCACCTTTTCAATGTCAATTATATTTGAATTTGGATTACCCAAGGTTTCAATATAAAGAGCCTTTGTATTTTCCTGTATTGCATTTTCAAATGCACCCTCCTCGTCAGGGTCAACAAATGTGGTTGTAATGTTATTTGTCAGCGGAAGCGTGTGTGCAAGCAGGTTATATGTACCGCCGTAAATTGTTTTTGATGCCACAATATGCTCGCCCGACTTTGCAAGTGCCTGTATGGTATAGCTTATTGCCGCCGCACCTGATGAAACAGCCAGTGCCGCACTTCCTCCCTCCAACGCTGCAATTCTTTCTTCAAATACACTTTGCGTCGGGTTTGTAAGTCTACCGTAAATGTTTCCTGCATCCCTTAACCCAAACCTATCAGCCGCATGCTGTGAGTTGCGGAATACATATGATGTTGATGCATAAATAGGAACTGCCCTTGCATCTGTTGCAGGATCGGGATTTTCCTGTCCTGAATGTACCTGTAAAGTTTCAAATCTATAATTCTTGTTTGCCATTGTTTTTTCCTCCAAAATTTTATTATTTACTTACTCGGTGTGTCTATTTAATTTTTATATGATTTTATATTCGTCCTATACCTTGATGTGGCCAAGCTATCGTATGCTTACGGTAACTCGGCTGACACCGCAAACGGTGTCTGACGAGTAGTATTCACTTAACTTGTCGGCATTCGTCTTATACTTTGACGTTGTCAAGCTATCGTATGCTTACGGTAACTCGGCTGACACCGCAAACGGTGTCTGGCGAGTAGTATTCACTTAACTTGTCGGCATTCGTCTCATACATCGGTCTTGCCATATGACATTTTTCATCTCTATCCCTCCATTTTTAGATAGTATATATTTCCTATCTGTTTTGTAGGTTTATAATAGCATATAATATTTCATTTGTCTAATACATAATATCAATATTTAGTTATAGGTTTTACTTATAACACATACGCAAGGCGCATCGTGCCGAAGCGGTGTGTTTCAATGTTCTCATAGATGTCAAAATCTCTGATTTTGCTACAGCTATGAGGTTATTATAACGCATACGCAAGGCGCATCGTGCCGAAGCGGTGCGTAAAAAAATATGCATACAAAAGCGTTTACTTTTTGTATGCATACTAATTTATATGTGTCCAATAAGGTCCTTTATTACCTCACCTGCAATTATCAGCCCTGCAACCGACGGCACAAAGGCATTGCTTGCAGGGATTTGGCGTTTATTTGTTTCTTCTTGGAGTGCTACCTCATCAATTTTAGGCTGTATGGGTTTTTCCTTTGAGTATACGACCTTTAGCTTTTTGATATGCCGTTTATTAAGCTCTCGACGCATAACTCTTGCCAGAGGGCATATGCTTGTTTTATAAATATCCGACACTTCAAAGGCTGTCGGGTCAAGCTTGTTCCCTGCGCCCATTGATGAAATAATCGGTGTATTTGTCGCATTTGCCTGCATTACAAGCTCAATCTTGCCTGTTACTGTATCAATTGCGTCAATTATATAATCGTATTTTGAAAAATCAAAATCACTCGCACTTTCAGGCGTGTAAAAGGTTTTAAAAGTGTTTACCTCTATATCGGGGTTAATATCAAGTACCCGCTCTTTTGCCACATCGACCTTGGATTTGCCTATGGTTTTGGTCGTTGCAATAATCTGACGGTTTATGTTAGACTCTGCAACAACATCGTTGTCTATAAGGTCAAGACTCCCCACTCCGCTCCTTGCTAACGCCTCTACTGCATATCCGCCGACACCGCCGACACCAAATACAGCCACATGCGATTTTTTCAGTTTTTCCATCGCATTATGCCCAAGCATAAGCTCTGTTCGTATAAATCTGTCCGACATATTTGCCTCCGTATCAGTAGTTTTCCAAAAATTTATGTGTTCCGTTTTTGTCCTTATACGCAATAATCGTTGCAAGGTTCACATTTTCAACACTTCTGAAAATATTGCTTTCAACAAACGGGTTTGTTTCTTTGAGCATTTTTATAATGTTCTTTGTTTCAAGGCGCTTTGAGCTTGTCTTATCCGCCGCAGTATCGGCAGTGAACTTGCACGCGCATTGTATAAACTCCAAGCCGTTATATTTGCACCAATGTATAATATCGCTCTCCCGTATCTGATACATCGGACGGATAAGCTCCATACCTTGGAAATTTGTGCTCTTTAGCTTTGGCATCATAGTTTGCACCTGACCGCCGTAGAGCATACCCATAAGTATTGTTTCGATAACATCGTCATAATGATGTCCCAAAGCAATCTTATTACAGCCAAGCTCCTTAGCTTTCGAGTACAGATGTCCTCGTCTCATTCTTGCACAGATATAGCAGGGCGATTTTTCAATATTAAATACCGACTCGAAAATATCACTTTCGTATATAGTAATCGGAATATTCAATTTTTTTGCATTGTTTTCAATCATTTGGCGGTGATGAGTGTCATAGCCAGAGTCCATAACCAAAAATACAAGCTCAAACGGGAACTTGTCATGGCGTTTTAGCTCCTGGAACAGCTTCGCCATAAGCATGGAATCCTTACCGCCCGAAATGCAAACGGCAACCTTATCATTTTCCTGCAATAATTCATATTCGTTTATTGCATGCGCAAACTTTGAAAAAAGCTCACGGTGAAACTTTTTGCGTATGCTCGCCTCCGCCCTCTCGGCAATTGTAGGCTGATTTTGTGTATTTTCCATATTATTCTTCCTTATTATAAGTTGAATAAAATATACCATAAAATGTATGTGTTTTCAAGTTGAAATTTAATTTAATAATTTCTTTAATTTTTTTTACTTTTGGTATTGACAAATGAAAATTTTATGGTATAATAACCATTGTCTTGCGGATGTGGTGGAATTGGCAGACACGCTAGATTAAGGGTCTAGTGATGAGAGTCGTGCAGGTTCAAGTCCTGTCATCCGCACCATGCAAAAACCAAGCATTATTGCTTGGTTTTTTGTATTATACAACATTTTTGTTTTATTTAAAATATTTGTCCCGGCAGCTTTAATTTTTCCTTGTACGGAAATGCTTTGTCAAAGTCTTCAACATCGGCATCGTCAACATAATAGCCCTGCGGTGTCCGGTATACACCTGTAACACCGTCAAGGTAGCCTGTAATCAGTTCTTTGCACAGAAAAAAGGAAGAATCCGCGCCGTCAGGCAAATCATGGTACCTTATACCAAACTTGTATGAATAATCAAATCCGCATTTGCCGTAAAAATCAATATTTCCCTCAAACAGTACAGCCCCGAACCCGAGGTCTGTTGCTTTTTCCAAAGAATAGTCAAGCAGTTTTTTTCCGTACCCTTTTCGCTTTAATTCAGGTGTAATGCAGATTGGCCCCATTGTCAAAACATCAACAGTCCTGCCGTCGTCGGTATCAATAACAGTTTTCATAAACATATTTTGCCCGATAATCTTACCGTTTTGCTCCATTACAAAATCAAGTTCTTTTATAAATCCCGGATCGTCCCGAAGCATATGTATCACATAATGTTCACTGCAACCGGGGCGGTATACATTCCAGAACGACTCACGGATCAGGTTTTCCACCTCCCGATAATCTTCTTTTCTTTCCAATCGAATTAAATAGTTATTTTTAATCATTTCTTTTTCTCCTGATAGTTGTATAGAATAATATATTAGCACAAGACCGCTACTGAGCATTGCGCCGCCGATAATATCGGAAACCCAATGCACACCTGAAACAAGTCTGCCTATTACCATAAAAGCAATAAATATTGCAATCAAAATGTTCATACATTTCTTAAATCCATTATTTTTGATGCGTGCATTAAACTGCATTATGGTAGTTGGCATAACACACATTACGAGTATAGTTGTTGATGATGGATAAGATGCTTCTAAAATTCCGTTTATCAGTATTGGTCTGTAATTTACAACGAAAATTTCAAATAAGATGTACGCTGCCATCACAACAATATAGAATCCGCCAAGCGTGAGGATGCTGTAATCAACATTAAAAAGATTTCTTCTCTTAATCCACTCATAAAGCCCAAGTATGCCAAATCCCATTATAAAGCAAATCGGAATTAGCCCAAGCCAATCTGTAATGGTATAGAGCGACATATGCACTCCTGTAATGTTGTGAATCGCCTTGTTTAGTGTTGCAAAACCGACACTTGAACCTTGCGGTCCGATTGCTCCAACATCAACAAACCGAAGAGCTACTGTCC
>JAFSXU010000076.1 GCA_017443895.1 Clostridia bacterium | reverse complement strand
TGGTGTTGGTGTTGGTGTTGCTACAGGCACAAAATCAATATAGTCAACTCTTGCTGTACTTTGCGTTACTGCAAAAGTGTTTATACCCTTATGTAACTCAACCTCATATTCATAGGTTTTCCGAAAACTTCCCCATGTTGCGTCCACCGTTTGCACGATCGGCTCACCACTATCTAACTGCATAGTTACAGATCCGCCAGTGCCGCTGCTTGTGCCCAGCGCCGGATTTATAATATACTTACCTGCTTCAGGAACATTGAAGCTTGTGCTAAATGTGCTATTTCCTACAAATTTGCCATTTGAGGCCTTATCCGATGCGCTTCTCGAAATTGCATAATCTTCCGCTTCAAGTCTGACAGTATTAACCGAATTTAAAACAGTAAATTCAAGATAATCCACTCTTCCCTGACTTGGCTGAGCTATTGCAATGGTGTTTACACCCGCATCAAGATCTACCGTAAAACATTGTGCAACTGCACCGTATGTTTTTCCGGTCTTACCGGAGTAAATCAAATTCTCATTAACAGTAAGAGAAAAACCGGTATTATCTGTATACTGATTTCCCCAAGCAACTGCCATCGTGTATGTTCCCGCAACCGGAACATTAACGCTTATGTTTACCGCACAGCTCCCTGCCGCCTTATCATTAGAATACCTGCCGGTCACACTGTCATTCACTTTATTACCAGCTGCAACATAATCCTCTGCCTCTATTCGTACGGTTCTACCATCAAGCACGGTAACAGGTTCATCTGCCAATGCAATGGCAGGTAGGGTTGCTACAAATAGTGCCGCAGAAACAAATGCACTTATAAGTTTTTTCTTCATGTTTATCTTCCTTTCTTTAAATTTTTGCATAATGGCTTTTTAGCTAATTTAAAATATTAAAGCCGTTATTATGATATACACTAACTGTTATCAGCCATCACGGCATTTATACGGTACTTCCCCCAATGCCGATAAAGCTGTTATGTACAAAAACATTGTGGACACCCCCTCTCTCTTGTGTTTTTTATATAGATTTTTTATGTATTTCGCCATGAGCAGGCATTACAGGCAGGGCATTTATTATTTAAAACCGCCTGTCTGAATTTTTCGCTCTTTCCGTTATTAAATATCTCAAAAAGCGTTTCATTCTTAACATTGCCTGCCCAAAAATCGTAAAAATCGGTACAGTAATGTACATTGCCGTTCCATGCTATATGTGGATGAAGAAAAGGTGATTTACACACACCGTCCGTACCGTGCTTTTTATGGATAACCCTATATCCAAGTCCCGAAAAATCAAAATTTTCAATCGCCTTTGAAAAATCCTCAATTTGATTGTTTTCCCATGAGTCTATATCATGTGCGCAAATTCCAAAATCGTTAAAAAGCCATGCCTTATACTCCGATACCTCACTGCTACTAAGACCTATCATATCCTGCAATAACAGCTCAGAAATACCAAGGCTTTCAAGCTCCTTTAAAAATTCGGGCAGTACCTTTATCAATTTATCTGTAATAACGCTCATAACCGTAACATTATTATGTGATAGCTTACACAGATTTTCCCCGACCTTATCATACACGCCCCTACCTCGCACCGCATCATGCACTTTGCGTGTTCCGTCTATGGAAACATAGAGCTTGTCAACACAGGTTTTTACAATGTCCATATACTTATCCAAAAGCACACCGTTTGTTATAACCTCAGTATAAAAACCAATGTCTTTAAGCGTCGGCATAAGCTCATCAAACACGGGCGATACAAGCGGTTCTCCGCCCCATACCGTAATTTTGGGGAGTGGATTACAAGTATTTACAATTTCGGATATAATCTTTTCCCAGTCGGAAAAGGTCATATCTGTGCCCATAGCGTCTTTAAAAAAGCCCTTTTTGCCCCACTGTCCGCAAAACTCACACCTTAAATTACAGTTTCTTGTTATTTGAAAATGTAAGTGTTCTATAAGTTTATTCATTCTTCACCAAAATATTTTTTCGACATAAGCAAGTCATCAATCGCCTTTATCTGCGTTTCCATAAGCTGTGGTGAATAAATACCACGCTTTTTTGAAATACCGCCCTTTTCCATAGCCAATGCAATATAGTCATTTGCCTTATACAAATCCTTTATGGACTCCTCCACATTAAACCGTCCCGGGCTTGTGGGCGCAGGCGGCCAACGGCTGTCTGACACCCATGCAGATGCCAGTGCCCTCATGGCATTATCAAGCTCAATGCTAAGGCTGTCCATATCCTCGTCAAGCTTTTGGGCTACTGCCTTTATTCCGTTTAAAATCGACAGACAAACAGGGTCCATAATCCTTGAATACTCTGTATTTGCCCATGCTTTGGCGGTTCCGCCATGCCATGCAACTCCGTTTTCAATGTTATCAACATATTCATTTTCGATTGTTTTATCAAGCACCTCTGAAGGCAGGGCAAACTCATAGCCTGCATTCTTTGCAGTATCTAAAATTTCCTTAAACCTATCCACGCTCTTTGGCTCAGGCTCAAAAAAGCGTGCCTGGTTAAACTGCTTTACATAGAAATATGCACTGGAGCCAATGTATTCGGCATCTTCGGCATACGGCATTATAAAGCTTCCCGTAGCCTCAATACGCTCTTTCCAATTAGCTAACATTGTCTTTATTTCCTGCATATTGATAGGCTCGTCTCTCATGCCCTCTGTAGCACCCATAAGATACCACAATAGCAGGTTTGCCATACAATCGGAACGGAATATCATTTTTAATCCGTTCGGTGCAACAGATGCGTTTGTTATAAATTTCAAAAATTCAGGCTTATCCTTTATATATTCCTCAATCTTAAACAGGTGGTTTTTATTTGAATGGCCTTGAACATCAAATTCAAGACCGGTAGCCGTCCGTATCTCGTCAAACGAAAGCATTAAAGAATCAGCGTCCATTATAAGTGCCTTTAAGCCTGCCTCTTTATACACATCAGGGATATATCCTGCCCAGCCACACTCGGGATTCCAACCCACCTCAGGCCGTTTACCCGTATGCTTTTCCCAGACCTTGATCGAGTGCTTTAGCGAATGAACACACACCTCTTTTGGGATATTTGAAAGCATAAAATGAATATACGGTGAGCATACAGGCTCAATCTTGCCCTCGGCGATAAGCTTTTTGAGTTTTTTTAGCACATCAGGTGCGAGCCTTGCCATTTCATCAATCGTTATTCCGCTTGCTTCAAAGCCTATCTTATAATCACCGCCGTCTATAATATCAAACAGCTTATCATAGCAGTTTCTGATTACCCATTCACGCTTTTCAGGTTTTAACTGCGAATATTGAATATTTGCATGGGGTAAAAAAATTATTTTAGGTTTGTTCATTGGTTCTGTATCCTCCCTTGTATATATTCATAAGATTTTTTAAGTCCCGTTTCTATGTCCTCGGTATTCTCATACTCAAACATACAAATTCCGCCAAAATCCTGCATTTCCCTTAAAATAGCGTTCCAGTCCATTTCACTGTCTCCGCAAAATGACGGCTTCAAATGCCCTGACGGGAGCCTTTTAAAATCCTTAAAGTGTGCATATGCTACCTTATCCCTTATGCGCTTATAAAATTCATGCGGTTTTGTTACACCCACAGCATAAAGGTTTGCAGGGTCAAAACAAACTCTTGCATTATCGGGAATAGCCGACAAAATTTTCTTTAATGTGTCAAGGTCTGTAGTGGTACTCATAAAATGCTCAACTCCGTCTTCATAGCCTGTTACACCGCCATGCGTTTCTATTACAGGTACTACCGACCTTGTCTTTGCATAATTACATACCTCACAAAGCGATTTAACCATTTTATCAAATCTATCGCCTCTGACCTCGTCTACAGCACTAAAGCCTGCAAATATGCGCAAATACTTAACTCCAAGCCCATTGCATATATCTATAACACGCTTTATCTTTTCACAGTCGTTATTGGGGACAGTAAAATCGTTACCGGTTGCCGCACAGCTTATTCCGACACCATAGTTTAGGGAGAGTTTTTTTATTTTCTCAATACCTGAATTATCTACCGTAAGCGGAATATCACAAGGTGCATTTGCAATGCCTATCTCAAGCTCAGAAATACCCATATCCGATGTAATTCTAAACTGCTCTTCTATTGGAGTTTCACGAAACCCCCACGCAGCATTTCCAAAAATCATTTTAATCACCCGTCTTTCTTAAAAGCACGACATTACCGAAAAATTCTTTCTTCTCATCAATCAATATTTCATCCGTTATTTTTATATCGGCATCATAAAGCGTTTTTTCCGCCTCCCATTTACCGCTTAACGGGATTTTAAGTTTTTGCGGATTTTTAAAGCTATGATATACCACAAGTGCCATATCCCCTGTATCGGAGTATCTTATAACCGCCTGTGTACCTTCGGGGTAACGGAAATTTATAAGCTTTTGTGTCCTAAAAACAATGCTCTTGCCGTGCCGTATAATATGGGATACCTGCTCATAAAAATCCTCTGCTTTATAGACAGCTTCCATCTGCTCATCATTCAGGCTCATAATATCGCCAGACCAGCAAATCCTGCCCAAAAATCCCGATGCAACTGTGTAGGAAAACCTGTCTTTACCAAAGCCCGACCGTAATGTACACCAAATCTGACTCTGACACGGCGGAATAATATATTGCAAATTAGCGGCAATTATAGGAATATCAACCGACACATGTGCATCTGAAAACGAGCTCATATCAGTTAACGACATCATATTAGGCTCAAGCCTCATACCGCCCGACGAACAGTTTTCTATTACAATATCGGGGATTTCGGTTCTAATCTTTTTTATGAAGCTATGCACCGCCAGCATTTGCTGTCTTAGCCCCTCGCCGCCACTCTCATATCCGTCACAGGAGGTGCCGATATTTGCATTGTAATCTATCTTTAAATAACCAAAGCCGTTTTCCTTGAGAAAGTTTATAATCTTTTTTTCAAGCAGTCCTACAGTTTCGGGGTTTGTAAAATTCCAAAAGCTCTCACGCCTTGCAAGACCGACACTGCCCACTATTACATCTCCGTTATGAGTAAGATGCATATTATCGTATTGGGGGCTGAAATACTTTGAGCCTTCATTTGTACATTCAAGCTCCATCCATATTCCCGGCACAAAACCGAGTTTTTTTATATCGTCTGTATATGCACGCAAGCCGTTTGGGAAAATCTCTTTTTTGACCTCCCAATCGCCTATAGCGCCACTATACCAGCCTGCGTCCATAACAAAGTAGCGAAGTTTTGACTTATTCAGTTTTTTTGCAAGCTCAAGATTTTTTTCGTGCGACGGTTTACCCCAGCTGGTACACCATTCATTAAATATTACAGGCATTGAACTCTTGCCATACGATACAATATCCTTATCGCGCATTTTAAGAAATATATCGCACAAGTCAGATATTCCGCCACTCACCGATGCAATAAGCGTTTTGGGAGTTTTAAAGCTATCGCCGTCTTGAACGGTTTTTGTCCAGTTACCGTAATCACAATCACCCAAACCGCCCGACATTGACAGTTTCCAGCCAATGCGTGATAACTCAATCTGCCATGTGCCCTCACAATAAAGTTCCATGCCCCATATTACCCCGGCTTTTTTATCCTCAACAGCCATAATCGGGAAATAGTCCGCTGTAGGGCGTGAGCCCTGCGTTCCTATTTTATGGTTTTTATAGTTACCGCCCCAGCCTTTGCCGATATTGAGTTCTGGCAAGGTATACTCAAAATGTACACCCTCCGTTCCCCAGCCTGATTTAAATACATGAACGGACAAATCCTTTGAGCCGTCATCGTCCATATACGGACTTAAATTGTCAAGGCTTGCACCCTCAAACATTTCAAGAGTAAGCGCCTTGCCTGTATTATTTTTGAATGTACAATACACTAAAAACCCGTCATCACCCTTATAATTTGTAAGAGTATGGCAAACCTCATAACCCTCATCAGATGCGACAAGCGTTTCTATTACCGTCTTATCCTCTGTCCTTGTTACGGTCTGATTTCTAAAGCGCATATCGGTATATGATGCGCCGAGCTTTTGACTGTTTGCATACGGCGACCTTGCATGATGCGAAAGCTGTAAATGGAAAAGCGCGCCCTCGTACCAGTCATAATTATCGTCAAAATCACCGCTTATCCTTACAGTTTCAAAAGTTTCATTCGGTGCTTTTTTTGCGTCCTGTGGCAAGACATTTAAAAACACTCTGCCTGTTTCGTCCGAAATTACATACCGCAACAATGTTTTGCCAAACAGATAATCCCTATAAGTGTATTTCATTACTTGCTCCAATCAAACAGTATCTTAAAACATTCCTCGCCTGCTTTGTCCTTATACTCAAACGCTTCCTTCGCCTTTGATACTCCCCATACCTCATACGGGAGCTTTTCTGTATCAAACCTGCCCTCGGATATCCATGATAGTACCTGCTCCTTACAGCCTGCCGCAAGCGCACAGGTCATTGTAATAGTGGCATTTTTAACAAACCACCTATGGTAGTGGTCAAAAATTATCCTGTCCGGATAGTCACCGTTTAAGTGAATATGTGCCGGAATATCGTCTTTTTCCCAGCCTCCGTCCTTTATAAAACGGTGCAGAGTTCCTACTACCTCCGGATTTCCGCTGCATTCCATTAACTGATCTGCCATTTTGCCGTTGGTTGCTTCCCTGATTACACTCTCGGCATCTTCAGGTGAGCATACAATATCGGCATAATGTGATGCTATACTTCTTCTGAATGCATTTCTATCTACAGATATTACCTGCAATGTAGGCTCTATAATTTTTAGTTCCTGCACCGCTGAAATACCGACCATACCTGCACCTATGACAACAACCGTTTCGTGTGGTCTTAATGTAAGACGGCGTATACCCTTCAGAGGTACGCAGGCAAGATACGCCAAAACTGCCTGTTCATATGTAACATTATCGGGGATTTTAACACTGTAATCAAACTGGTCGTTTGTTGTATTACTGTCCTTTATGGTAAACTCACTGCCTCCGCCCCATGCCGAGCAGACATTACCGTATTTTCTGCACTCGTTTATCATTACTCTGTCGCCAATATTCAAATCGCGCCTTGCATCAGGACCTTTTGCAACAACTATACCTGCTGTTTCATAGCCCGGCACAAGCGGAAAATAACACTGCTCGGGGTGTTGCATACCCTTATATGTTTTCATATCCGTACCGCTTGAAATTGATGAAAACAATGTCTGACACACATATGCATCACTCATCGGCTCTGTAAGCTCTATTTCTCTTACATTTGCATAGTACGGCCTTTCAATTACCACCGCTCTTGTGGTTTTATAATCAGTGTATTTCATAACTTGCTACTCTCCTTTATTATCTTTATAAGTTTTTTTTCCATTTCTTCAACTCCGTAGATATTGGGGTGTACCTCATCAGCTGACAAAAGCGATATTTTACCCAATAAATCAAGTCCGTTTATGTATGTTACATTATCAAATGCCAAGCTTGATACCACTTCTTCTAAGGTTTTTCGCCAGATAACCGCTATATCCATACCTTTAAAGTCATAACCGCCGTAAATCGGGGATATTATAAAAATCCTTTTATCGGGATTTCTTTTTGCAACATTGGTTATTGCATAGCTCGTCCTTTCCCGAATTTTATCAGGTTTCCACGAAAGAACATTTGCACCAAGCTCCAAAATTGCCATATCCCAATTGCCTTTTTCGCCCTCCGATGCAATATAGTCAATTACATCATGCTCCATTGCACAGCTTCCTGCCATACCAAGATTTCTAAGATCCATATGCAATTTTCTTGAAACCATTGATGCCCAAGAATGTGACATATCCAAGGAGTTTGAGCCGTGTGTAATTGAAGAGCCGTAGCACATAAGCGTTTTTGACGGCATTTCTTCTGTCTTTGGCGGTCTTATATCTCCCGAAATGTCAAGAATTTTATATGTCCCTCTGTCAAATATTATCCGTATCACCTCAGGCGAAAATCCGTCATTTGCCTCCCTTGACATTGCCTTTAAAATCTCTATGTTTTTTGCCTTTTCAATTACATATGAGCGCTCATCTGACCCAACATTAACATTAACCATATCCGTATATCCGCCCTGAACTCCGCCACGGAATATATGAAAGCTGTTATCTGTACTTCCACCGTTATCCACCGCACGCATACGGACAGTTGCGCTGTCTCCGTTTAGTACAAACCTTACTTCAACACCCGTGGAGCAGACATTCATTTTTTTTGCGCTTTCAATATCAAACTTGTCCATGAGATTTTTGGGCATTCTGTACCATGTCATAGAACCATCATCGTCAACACAAAGCTCTGTAGCATTATGTATATATGCGTTTTTATATATCATCTTGTATCCCTTTTATATATCATTCTCTACTCTTTACAGTATCTAAAAAATATGCTTTACACACTGTAAAGAGTGTTCCTGCCACAATAGTGTGGCAGGAGCTCTTTATTTTAATTTTTTACTTAATACTAAGGCTGAACACACCTCTGTTGCTTGTTGAAATGTATACAAGTCCTTCTGTAACCTTATCAGCGTCCATATCGGTAATTCCGCAGAAATTATTATTCTGTGTCTTTACCTTTAACCAATCCTCGCCCATATTCGGGGACATATAAAGTCCCGAATGTGCATCGTCTATATCAAATACATAGAGTATCGGATTTAATTCGCCTTTTCCGAATGCCGATTTTTTAGGAGCAACAAAGTTACCCGTCTTTGTAAAGGTTTTACCGTAATCCTTTGTTATGTACACGCCCTTGCCCGTTGTTAAAACAAGCGTACCTGCTTCATTCGGTGATGCAACAAGCTGTATATACCTTTGTGCATCGGGTACATTTGAATTGTACACTTCAAAAGACTTTCCACCGTCACGGCTTACATAGAAGTTGTTATCCTGACACAAATAGAATGTACCATTCTCCACCCTGTCAGATACCAACGGTGTATTGTATACCCACAAGCCATGAGCTTTGTATGTTACACCGCTTGACTTTGACCATGTATCGGCACAGTCGTCACTGTAATATACTCCGTCATTGCCTGTCATAACAACTGTCGGGAAACCCTGCGTGTTAATATCCGCAGACAATGCAACATGCGGTCCGATGTGTATTGTTGCACCCAGGCCCTGTGTCCATGCTTCGGGCAAGGTTGCCGATACCCAATTCTTTCCGCCGTCGGCAGTTGCTGCAAGACCTGCATTTTTATTTCCGTTACTGTCCTTATGATATGCGCCGACACGAACTATCATTTCAGGGTGCTTTTCGCAGTAGTCAAACTCGGTTGCGTCCTGAATATCGGTATTTGACGACTTCATTTTCTGCGCCATTGCACCGGTATTACTCCAGCCCATAGCGCCAACATCTGCAAAGCCTGCCATAAGCGAATATTCGCCGGGTATTGCCTTTACCGCATATGAAAGAGTGTTTTCAATACCCTTTGACGATCTGATAACAGAAATCGGCTTATTCTGTATATTCCCTGTTTCAAACACTCCGTACCAATCGGAAATATATACAACTCCCGATCTTTGCCTGTCAAATACAATTGACGATGCGCTTGTAAACTGATTTACAAATACAGATGAATTTATAAAATTGTAGTTTGTGCTATTGTTATGGTCATCGTATCTGTCGGTAAATGTATTTCCGCCGTCATAGGATTCAAGAATATGGTTATTGCCAAGTCCTGTACTTCCATCGCTGCCTAATGAGGTTATGGCAACAATATGCTTTTCATTATACGGGTCTATATCAATACCGCTTATTCCCGCACGCACACCCGAAGTTGACACATCACGCTGATAAATACAGCTCCATACATTATTTTTATAACGGTAAATTCCGTCATCTGCAGAACACAAAAGCTCTCCGTCAGCTTTCTGTGCAACCCGTCTTAAATTTTTAGGAGTTGATGCCGTTAAAGCCCATGTTTTACCACTATCGTCAGATTTATACATTCCCTCGCCTGTTATATTTACATAAACAGTGTCAGCAGAGGTTTTGGAGAACTCTACAAAGCCACCGTTTACACTTGATGAGGGGAAGCTCTCAACGCTCTGCCATGTTTTTGCTCCGTCAGAGGTTTTCCATAGACCGTCCGTTTTTGTAAGTACATATACGGTGTTTATATCATACGGTGATATTGCAACCACCTCACCGCATATTTTACCTGCCTCGTTTGCTCCGAACGGTTTTGACAGTCCTGCCTTTTTCCAAGTCTTACCGCCGTCGGTAGTTTTAAATACCTCGCCATTTACAGTATTGCCGTTCTTTGACGATACCTGACCTGCCGCGGCATAAACTGTGTTTGAGTCCTGCGGTGCTATAGCCATACCGATGACGCCCATTAAATTCATTTCTGAATTTTTCAGAAAATCAAACATTTGCGTCCATGACCCGTCTGCATTCCTCTTAAACATTCCGCTTATATCGGTACGGGCGTACATTGTACCGTCATTATGCGGTATAATTGCTGTTACATATCCGCCGCCGTCAAGCCTCATATTGCTCACCTTAGCGGATTGTGCCCTTCATTTACCGAAAAGCTCACACTCAAGGATTGGCTTCAGATTTTCCATATTAAAGCCGTATGTCTTTACATAGCTTGCTCCGTCTGTGTTTACTCTGACCTTGATATCTGCCTCTGCGCCCTTGCCAAGAGTATAATTTTCGCTCATACCAAAGCCTACAGGCACTCCGCTTACATCATATGCGGCCGCAATAAATGTAAAAGCTACAGTTTCATCAGAATTGTTATATACATGCTTTATAACTGTTGTCTTATTCTTATCATCCTCATTTACAGACTCTGACGAATATGTATTTGCCTGTGATACAGTGGCTGCAAGCTCTGCTGTTGATGCGTCATTGCCTATAGCCTCTGCTGCAAACTGCGCCTCTGTAGAAACCAAGCCTTCCTCTAATAAATCCCTGCTTATAAGCTCAACCTTTCTTATTGAAACGCCCCTGTTCTCGCCGTCTGCAGGATTATACATAAACAGGAAATTATGGTCGCCCGGCAACAGTGTTCCTACATTAAAATACTTTTCTGTAAAGTACGGTGCGCTGAATTTGCCTTCTTCATTTGAGTATGACCGCTGCCATGTTGCATTTACAACCTTTGTCGCACCCTCTGAAACTGTGGCATAATCCTTGGCTGTTACCGTAGGTAACACCTGTGGGTCTACCATACAAGCAGCCTTTGAATTATCCTCTGATGCATATGTAACCTTTAAGAAGTAGTCTGCTGCAACTGTTGTTGTAAACGGCCAGTATACAAACGACATATCCTCATCTAATGCCTTAACCGCTGAATTTAACATTGTTTCGTCATAATCACCCGAATATGCACCAAGGTATGTTGATGTTAAAGCACCTGTAAACTCGGCATTGTCCACATTTTCAGCTGAAAGATAGTAAGGATATAATTCCTCACTGTAATTTGCAGGCTGTGAAAACTCAATATAGTCAACCAATGCATGAAGTCCCGGTGTAATAACCATTGTATGCGTACCGCTGCTTAATGTAACCTTTGTTTGATTTAAACCGATACATTCTGTATCTGCGGTTAAACCTGCCGCATCAAGCTTTGTGTATGCACCGCTTGAGCCGTTGAAAACTTCGTTTCCGTCAATGCTTATTGAGATTGCAGGGCGGTCTCCGCTCATGCCACCTGATGCAAGAGTCATGATATACTCGCCCGGATCTTCAACCGCAAAATCTGCCGTTATTACATTGTTGTTATAAGCATATGCAGTAGTGTCGCTGAAGTATCTTGTACTTAAAGCATTTGCAGTAGCATAGTCCTCTGCCTCAAGACGGAGGGTTTTGCCTGCTGTTAATATCGGTGCAGGCGAAATCTTTATATAGTCAACCCAAAGCTTTGTGCCTTTTGCAATTTTTATACTGTTTATTCCTTTTTTTAGTGTAACATTACCGTGTGCAACAGCTGATTTCCAATATGCCAAGCTTGATTTAACATCTGTAGCAACACCGTCTAACAGTACAGCAGGAGCAGAGTTACCGTCCTTTGACCCCCATGCGGCTACGATTTGATAAACACCTGACTCCTCGGCATAAACATTTACCTCAATGTTACCGTTTGTAACTCTGTAGCCTCCCGAAAGCTGATGCGATGTGGAAATAGTTTCAGGTGTTACATCTGCATAATCCTCAGCTTCAATCTTTATTGTTGAATCCTTTGGTAACTGTACAAGATTTTCCACCGCTGAAAACTCAATATAATCAATATAGAAATTGCCGAGATTATTTGCAGGAGATGTAATTGTTATATCGTTAAGCCCTGCACTCAGCTCTACCGCAAAGGACTGTACAGAAGCAGTATATCTTATTCCCGTATCGCCCGAGAACACTACATTATCGCCTATTTTTAATTCTACCGTTCTTGCATCGGAATATTTGCTTCCCCATCTTACATTTACCGTGTATACACCCGGCTTAGCAACATAAACAGTTGCCTTAACAGGCTTTGATCTTAATACCGCTCCGCCCGACCATTTGGCATCCTCCTCTGTTGTGGCAGTGCCGTCACAATAGTCTTCTGCTTCAAGTCTTACTGTTTCGCCGTTAATTACCGTAACATCCGATACGGAAATTTCAAAATAGTCAATTCTGAAATTACTCATAACATTATCGGGTGAGCTTACCGATATGGTATTTACACCTGCATTAAGCTCTGCTGTGTATGTTCTTACAGCAGTTGAATATGTTATGCCTGTCTGTCCCGAAAACAGCACCGTATCATTAACCTTTAGCTCAACATTTCTGTTATCGCCAAATCTGTTTCCCCACTTAACGGATATGTCGTATATGCCTGCATTTTCAACCTCGATGCTCGCATTTACGGCAATGGAACCGGCTGCCTTTCCGCCTGACCATTTGCTTGCATCACCGTCATCTACACGGTTTCCGCCCGGAACATAGTTTTCCGCTTCAAACCGTACAGTCTCGTTTCCTACAACAACATCGTCAGCAGATGCAAATGCAGGAAGAAGTGATATACACATAATGGCTGAAACAATCATGCTTAAAATCTTTCTTTTCATAGTTATTTTTCCTTTCTTTAAAATTCTTATTTATCATTTACGGTCCGCCGGATATTCGGGCTATAAATACCCGGCAACCGAAATAATTACTAAACTGTTGACCGTTATGCAGTTCTTATTCTGTCTTGAACTCCATTTCAAGCTCTACATAATCGCAATAGAGGTTGGATTGCTGTAGAATTGTAAGCGTGTTCTTGCCCTCGTTTACAGATACAGTCTGTGCAACAACTCCAAACTTACTTGCATAGAGATCGTTTGCAACCTGTCCGAAAGAGCCTCCGCTAAGCTGTGAATATACCGTTGTTCCGTTTAGCTGTATATTACACTGTCTCTTCTGCCAGAATGAGCCTGCAGAGCGTACACGGATTTCAAAATCACCTTCAGGTAAATCGAGGTCTGTACTGATATTCTCAACCAGATTTACTACCTTTCCGTTCTCGTCAAGGAATGTTTTTATCTGATTTGCCGCACCCTTGAAGATATTTTCAATTTCAATACGGATAATCTTGCCGTCATATTCATTAACAGCGTCTATTGCCTTTTGGATAATCTGCTGTTTATCGTCAAGCTCCAGTCCTTCTGCGTGATATGCTATTTTTGCAAGATAAATCTTATACTTATCAAGCTTTTCGGATTTCGCACCCGTTATCTTTGCCTTGTCAAGTTTTTCCATAGTCATTGTATCGGGATTGCTTAACATTCCATCCACACTTTGGCTGTCGGCACTGTCGATTGCAGGAATTTTATCTCTCTCGATACTAACCTCATAGGTCTCCGTGTTTGAACCATCCTCTGATATGACGGTTACATTTGCGCTAAGCTGTCGGTTCTCATAAAGGTCAAATTCCTTTGAACTTCCTGCCACCGAGTCAATTTCAATTTTGGAGTTGGGGTTAATCGGCACAACGGTTATAGTTACAGGTATCTTACCCGATGAGTAATCAATATTACCCGTGAGCTTTACGCTGTATTTACCGTCATCTGACTTTGTTGTTTCATAAGGCAGATTTGCCGTTACGGTACTGATTGCCGTATCGTCTGTTCCGTAGCTGTTTACAGTTACTGTGTAGGTGTTCTTTAACATAAGCTCACTATAAACTTCAAAATCAATGCTCTGAGTTGCGTTTGAAAAATCACCTACAGTATATCCGTCCTCACCTATCGTCTTATCCCGTACCTTAACCTCTAACGCTCCGCTTGTAACGGGATTTATTACAACCTTTCCTGCATTGCTCGGAACAGATACCGTATACTCCTTAACGCTTGGTGAAAACGGTGGTGTCATCGTTCCTGCGCTTATTGTAAGGTCAGTAAGAGTGCTGTCCTTTTCCTCACGGATATCGGTTCTTGCTCCGCCAACCGACGGGTCGGAGTCTGAAATATCGCCGTTTAACAATGCAAGCGTGTAGCTGTATTTTACATTGTCGCTCTTTGTGCCTACCTCATCGGTTTCGGTGCCTGCGGCAAGCTTTTTGCCGTTTACCGTACCGCCCGTTTTTGCATCAACGCTGTTTATCTTTCCCATAGACTCTATCTGCGGTGAAGTGTCTGAATTTATGGTAAGCTTTTCTATCTCGCCCGATGTAAGGTTTACTCCGCTTCCGCCTGCAACGATTACCTCGTCAAAGGTTCCCGAAAGCTCGGAATTTGTGTAAACCGTAACAGTCTTTGCACCCTTATCGGTGTTCATTTCCATAAGATTACACTGTGATCTTAAAACCACATTGTCTATAACGCTTGAGCCTGTAAGCACTAATTTTACCGGCTCGACAGAGTTTACACATATCTTGCCTGCATCAGTGTCCTCAAATACTACACCTGCGTTATTTCTCGGTGCGATATAGACATTACCTTTAATATTACAGTCTATAAATCTAATCTCACCGCCTGCCACACCCGGGCCAATGTATATATCCTTTTCAAAGGTAGCATTTTTAAATGTAACATCACTGACACCTATAACCAACGGCTTTTCAAATGCAGTGTCCGTTGCATCAACCGCCTTTGTATAAAGCTCGCCTGCGAACCTGTCAAATATGGTTGCGGTTTCGGCTCTTGTTATATAGGCACTCGGTCCGAAGCTACCGTCCTTATATCCGGTTATTATTCCCGCAGATGTGAGGATATTTATATAATCCTTTGCCCATGCAGGAATTTTATCGTTATCGGTAAATGACATTTCGCCGTCAATATCTCCGCCAAATGCCTTACATATTGCAACTGCCGCCTCGCACCTTGTTATGTTTGCCTCGGGCTTAAAGGTGCCGTCGTCATAGCCTGAGGCATACTTTGCGGTAAATGCCTTGTCTATAACATTTTTATACCACGCCTTTACCGCCACATCTGAAAATGCAGAGCCTTCGTTTCTTGAAACATTGGCGGTCGTATTTATAATTTTAAAGAACTCGGCACGGGTTATTTTTGCATCAGGTCTGAATGTTCCGTCATCATATCCGTTTATGATGTTCATATCCGCAAGATGCAAAAACGAGTCCTTTGCCCAATGCGTATCTATATCGCTTTTTGCTCCCAAAGCAGTGCCTGCAGATGTTAAGAGCAGTGCCAATGCCAGAAAATTTGATATTATTTTTTTGTTCATAGCCAAACACTCCTTTTTACTGCATTATCGCCGTTCCGTAATCTGCGGTGTTGTTATAGTTATACGCTGTGCCTCGCCAGCCGTAAGCGCCGTCACGGCTCTGTCCCTCACCTTGCGAGTTATCGTTTATAGAAACATCAAAGCCTATCTTTGCTCCTTGGAAGTACTTTACATCAACTGCTTTCCACGGCAGTGCCGCCTCAACAATATACCCGTAATCTGTAAGTGAATATGCCATTTTGACATCTTCCTCCGTACCCGTTACCACACCGAATACCGTATTGTCCGAAAGTCCGAAACGAACCTGATGGTCTGTCGGGTCAAACTTTGTGGCACGGTTTAATTCAGGGTCAAAGAACAGCTCCACACTGTCGGCATCATGGTCTTTGCCTGTTCCGAAGGTTACCTTATCGTCCCAAACCTTCGCCGCAAAGTAGAGATATTTACTGTCGCCCTTTAAACCAAACAATGCATACGATTTTGTGTTACCGCTAAGCAGTCTGTTTGCAACCCTGTTTAAATACCATTCTCCGTCAGTTATCTCACCGTCAATAACAGGTGTTGATGCGGATGTATTATAAACCATAACCTCGTCTTTACTGCTTGGCAATAACTCTTTTGGCTTGTATTCCGCACTTACCTGAGTTTGTGAGGTGTTGCCTGCAGGGTCTTTTAACGATACCTTTAAGTTATTAACTCCTGCATTTAGCTCAATCGGCAAGGATACATCAAGTGCCTCACCCGGCTGTACGGATATACTGTAATCCTCAACCGTTATCGTACATGCCTCTGATAATTTTGCCTCAAGAAGATAAAGAGGACTGTCTGTTACAATTCCTGCATTCTTAAAGCTTACAGACGGTGGTGTTACATCATAATTCATCTCAACCGACTTTGTTACCTTGTTTCCTGCATCATCGTATGCTGTTACATCGAATTTGTTTATACCCTCGTGGATAGGTGATGTGTATGCAAACTTCTTTGTCTTTGGATTTACGCTTACTGCATTGTTGTTTATTAAAACCTTGTTATTCTCGTTCAATACACTTACTGAGCCTGTAAGAGTAAATTCCTTTTCCATACACAATCCGCTTGACTGGTCTAAGCTAAGTCCTATATATGACGGATCGTATGTAAATGAAAATGCTTGCTCGCCTGACGGCAATGACGCATCATCAACCGCCGACACAACCATAGTGTTCTCACCCTCTGAAAGCTCTACAGGTATTTTAAACTTATTATTTGCATCTGTTTTTGCCTCATAGCTCTTACCGTTTACCTTCAGATAAACCGTTGCGCTCTCCGTAACAGTTCCCTCTATGGTATAAGGATTATCACGGACAATCTGTCCGTTAAGCTTTGAGTTAATAACTACCTCAGGCACTTTTATATCAAGTCCCTTAGGTATTGCAATATTTACGCCGTTACCGCCCGTAACCGTATAGAATATGCCAAAATCCTTTCTGTCTGCCTTTAACTGCCACGGTGCCTCAACCGCATCGGGGATAATCTCGCTTATCTTCTCCCAAGTCTTTCCAAAATCCGTACTTCTGTAATATCCCTCAACTCCGTTTACATCTCCGTAGATATAAAGTGTCGGATACTGCGATTTTGGCGACTCTTTTCCTATTGAAAATACTTCAAGACCGTTTACGGTAGGTATCCTGTCAAAGGTTTTGCCGTAATTTGAGCTATACCACAGTCCTGTCCTGCCGATTGCCGCAAATACTGCGCCCTCTTTTCCGGGTACCGATAGGATATAGTGCCGTCTGTCAGCTTTTGGCAATTTAGATATGTTGGCAAATGTTACTCCGTTATCACGGCTTACATAAAAGTTACCTGTAGCCGCCTCATATGCGTAAAATACATCTTTATTTACACTGTCAGCCTCGATAGGATCATTATAATCGTTAAAGTCGGCATACAAATTCTGTGGCAGATCCTCCACTTTTGTCCATGTCTTGCCATAATCGGTAGTTCTATACACAAAATGCTTTATCGGTGTTGCAAGTATGGTTGCATTTCCGTTATCGCTTGGCTCTGCGGCAACAGCAAGGTAGCCGTTATTTGCCTTATCTCCGGAATTGTTCAGCTTTAGCGGATAAGTTTCAAACGGCTCCCATGTAAAACCGCCGTCTAATGAATATCCGCCGTTTCCGTCCTTTGCGCCCCAGCCGTTTCCGCCTATTCTTGCAACTATATTGGGATTTTTCTCGGCAAAGTCAATACAGTTTGTATCCTGATATTTCGGATTTGTAAAGCCCTCGTTGGGGAACTCGAAAACATCGGTTGAGGTTACTCCGCAGTTATCCATTGCTCCTACAAAAAGCCTTGCCTCGCCCGTTGTCGGCATTATATTCCTTGCACAAAATTCCTCAAGTCCCTTTACCTTACTTCTCCACTTTACTCTGTCGGACGAAATATCATCGGTTATCCATACTCCGAACCAGTCGCCAAACCATACCTTGTGGTTGTTTACACGGTCAAAGTATACAAAGCCTATGTTATTTGCGTATTTTGAATCAACATGCCACGGGGCTTCAAACTCATGGTCTGAAACTGACCTCAGTGCCGTTGAACGCCATGTAAGTCCGCCGTTATCCGAATAATGTATATCGTATGATGACGATATCACAAGGGTATTCTCATCAAACGGGCTTACATCAAAGCAGGTGTATTCCCTGTCCTTATATGGAGCAATTGATGTCCATTCGTTTCCGTCAAACTTGACCAAACCGCCGTCTGCCATTGGTACAAGTGCGTAAAGCTCGCCGTTTGATAAAACCTTCATCTGCTTGCACTTTAGTGAGCTACCCTCTAAAAGTGTGAAGCTTGCGCCTGCGTTCTCGGATTTATAAATTCCGCCTGTCATCGTGGACACATATACTGTGGAGCTTTTCCCGCCCGAAACCCTTGTCGGGTCTACTGTAACACTTATCATAAGTCCGTTATTGTCCGCTGACGGTACAAAATCGGGAACATTTAATTTTTCCCATTTGGGAACCTTATCCTTTGCATTCTCTGTTCTGTAAAGTCCGTCATAAGGGCATACAGCATAGAGTACATTTGTGTTGTTTGGGTCAACCGCCATTAACGCTTTATAGCCTTTGAGTGCCGAAGCATTTATATCTCCCGGCGGAATATGCATATCGGTAAAGGTTTTACCCTTATCCATACTTCTGAAAACTCCGCTGTACTTTGCAAGGCCCTCCGAGCCTGATTTGCCCATACCCGTCATAAGATATACAATATTCGAGTCATCAGGGTCCGTTACAATACCTGCACAGCCACGGTAGTTATTGCACTGATACATAAGCCCGTCGGTAATGGGGATCCATTCGTCCAACGATGAATCGTATCTTAGCGCACCGCCGACATCTGTGGCGATGTATACAGCGTCGGGGTCATAGCTTTGTACCGCCATATACGGGACATAGCCTCCGCCGCCTATTCTCACATGATCCCATGCATACTCTGTTTCTTCTATTGAATATATATCCTTTTTAAGTGTGTTGTTTGAATAATCCACCTCTGTGATTTTCTTTTCGGGGTTTATGAGTATTTCAACCGGCATTGGATTTTGAGGAACACTAATATCGGGTATAGTGAATTTTACCTCCTCGCCCGCACTTATCTCCTGTACGGTTTTAAATTCCTTAAAATACTTGCCGATATTCAATTCGCCTTCAATCTCAGAATACGGAATATCAACATTTCCGTTGTTTTTAAGCTTGACATTGGCAGCTACCAGATCCCCTGCCTTAAATTCCGAAACATTGAGTGAAAAATCCGTTATTACAAGGTCGGGATTACTTTTTTGCTTTTTAAACACCTTTGTAAGCGTATTATTATTCTCATCTGTTTCCGCCACAGAGCCTGCCGAGTCACATCTAAAAGCTGCCGTTATTTCCTCTGCCTCTGCGACATAATCGGTAAGCGCCCATGTTATTTTTTCGCCCGGATAGAGAGATTTTTTAGACCATTTACCGAGTCCCGTTCCGCCTGTACGCTTTTGTGCGCCTGATTTTACCTCTACCCACATCCAACCGCTTGGACAAACTACATTTCCGATATTTTGAATATCTACCTCAAAGCGTATATCGCTGCCCTTTGTAAAATATGGGTTGTTTATGCGGACATCGGTTATTATAATATCCGGACCGCTTATACCCTCGCTTGCGGCAAATGCCGGTACAAAAGATACAAGCATCGAAATGAATGCAACAAATGCTGTTAATTTTTTAATCATTCATCATTCCTCCTTATCCACATATATAATAACCTGCCGTACCTCACCGAATGAAGATGTACAGAATATCTGCGACGGGTTGTATCTTGAATCAGCCTTTGCTATCATATCCTGAATACTTCCGCTTCGCATGGTCTTTGCTCCGACATCGTATATATAATATGCATTTACGCCCTTATTCATAGCAGTACGCTCTTTTGTTGTTCCCGTCAGGAATGTGCTCATAAACTTAAAGCCGTTTTCGTCCTTATCGGTTACATATCCGCTCATGCATCCAAATTCTGCCTCGTCATACGATCTTTCGTAATAGCTTATGTTATCATTTCTGCTATAGCGTGTTGTATAGCTTAAAACTATTCCGTCAGAATCCGCTTTTATCTGCATAATGTCATTTTCCTGCGGATAAACCTTACCGTCACTGCCATTCTCTTTTCTGCCAAATTCCTCTTCCTTGATGTAATACCGCTTTTTGGCATTCTTCTCAAGGCCTTCAAGTACATAACACGGATCGCCCTCAGGATCACGACCCTTCATAACCTCCGTTACAACAAACAGTGGCATAGATGTATCCTTAAATTCTGCCTCCGTTGTTAAATCCTCATTATATAAAACCGTAGCCTCTGCAAGTCCGCCTCTTGAAATGTTATACGCACTTATCATAACCTTGGCATCATTCTTTATAAAGCCCGGAGCAACAACCTCATAATGCTTGTTCCTGTTTGCAAGGGCTCTTTTTGCCTCGTCAAGGTTTCCGCTTGCGTCAAAAACATTGTCAGTTGCAGGAACTCTGAATATTACCGTGCCGTCACCGGTTATACCAAACGAGTCGATAAACTGTGCCGCACCTGATTTATACTTTATATTCTTGTCAATATATTTTTCAAGCTTCAGCTCTTCGTCATCGTCCTCGTACTCCTCTTCAATTGCAGTATCTATATACTGAATTTCATCATTTGAATCGGTTCTGAAAATTATCATCTGATATACATAGTCATTAACTGTTCTTTGAGTTCTATTTCCGTTTATATCAAGTTCAATAAGAGTTTTAAACGCCTTTTGTATCGCATTGTCATCATCACTGCCGACTTTCGTACTTCTGCCGTTAATGATAACCTTATCTTTTAAGGTAAGAAGCTCTCGTTCTCCATTATCGGTAAGAACTCGGATATTATATCTTTCATATGCACTGTCATAATACATACCCATAAAATATCCATACCTGTTCTTGCTTCCTACATGCTTTATATCAACCGCAAGCCCTGATTTATCAAGAAGAAGCTCTACCTCACTTCCTAACTCTGATTGCTTTGCGTGCTGCTTAAAATATGCGGTTTTTATATAGGTTTTTCTGCCAAGCTTTATCGTATCCTTGCCCCACATATCAAGTGTACCTGTAACGGTGTTACGAACAATCTCGATATCAAGCTCGTCCTTTTGCCGAGTATAGCTTAAAGTCAAAACATCATATTTTTTTATTTCCGTAACCGGGACCTCTTCTCCGTCAAGAGTTATAGTTGTCTTAATGGTATCAGGGTCAAGCTTTACGGTAATGCCTGCACCCTCCAAGCCGTAAATCATATTATTTCCTGCACCGCCCGCAACCATAATATCGTATTGATTTATTACGATTACATTATAGCGATTTTTCCCGGGGTGCCTTATCAGCGTTATATAGCCGTTTGATATATCCATATCGTTATAGTTAAAATCAACCAGCCGTCCGTTATATATCTCCTTTGACTGTAAATCAATCAAAAGCTTTTGTTTACTGTCCCTTGTTGTATAGAATGTAATACTGTCTGAGGTAACGCCGTCTATATCATTTGCTGAAATTATATAGACATCGTTTTGAAACTTCTGAGTGTCTATGCTTATAATTTCATCGTCTCTTACATAAGCTCGAACCATATATCCGCCGTATTCGGTATAATCTTTGTCCGTATCGTATACCTCGTTATCTATGCTTACATGACCGTCAGAAAAGCCACGCATTTTTCCCGTATACAAAACTCCGTCCTTGTACTCAATCTCAAAATTTTCTTCAAGTACGGTTTTACTGTCAAGCTTGTATGAGTCTCCGTCATAAACAACACTGTCCATATCAAGGATGTTCCTTGCAAGCCCTGCTGCCTCGCCAAGCGTGAGGTCGTTACTGTCTACTATCCTAACCGACTTATAAATTCCGTTAATTGAGCCAAAATCTATAATCTCCCGATCGGTTTTATTCTCACAAAGTCTTCCATACACGCTTTTTACCAAAGCTAAAGTAACGGTGTCCAAAGACAGCGGTGCCTTTATGCTGTCGCTTAATAAACCGTAATTCTTCGCAGTCTGCAAAAAATCCGCCTTTTCATCAGTCTTACCATAGCTTTGAAGCATAACAACCATTCTTGCCAAATCCTCAGCAGAGAGCTGTTCGTTAAAATCCGCATTATCTCTTACAATTTTCAGGTCCTTTAAAAGAGCATACTCCTCGCCTTGACCCTGCGTTGCATATGCATTCGGAACTTGTACAAGCGAAAACAGAAGTGAACATATTATCAAAATATGAAGTATCTTTTTCATAATGTATTGTCCTTCCCTCTTGTGTTTTTGGCGTGGGTGCTTTCAGGGCACCCACGCTGTTAATTATTTAAAATATTCCTCAAGATCAATCTTGTCAGGTCTTTCGGTATCCTCGTTGTATGCCTTAAGTGCCGCATCAAGGAGCTTTCTTACGCCATAAGAATTACAATCCTCTATATACTTGTTCCATGTAGCATCATCGGCAGGGTCAAGGTCGCCTACAACAAATTTCATCATATTTGTTGAAACACCCTTTCTCCAGTCAGGATAATCCGTAAACTCTTTAAGATCGGGATAATCAAACTTTATTGCTACCGACGATGGCTTTCCTATATAGAAATCGTAGTTATTTACTACCTCATCAACATACTTGTGTGCAAATTCGCCATCGCCGTATGTTTCGTATGCCAATTCCTCATAATAGTCGTTATACGATTTACCGAAGTTAAACATCCTTAAGTAGCTCTTGTCCTTTACATAATTGGCATCTCTTACAGGCTTTCCGTCAACCATATTGTATTCTTTGCCCTCAAGACCGTATGAAAGGAAGAAGGTTCCCTCCTTTGAATACGCCCAGTTCAAAAGCTTGAAAATGCTGTCGTAATCCTTTGCCATTGATGTAATTGATGTTGCGCTCGCATGATTTTTTCCGGCCATTGCATAGCCCCAGAATATGCCGTCAACGGAGCTCTTTATCTGTTTATCGCATAATACCCATTCTGCATCTACAAATCCATTGTCATGTAAAGCATTCTGATACTGTAAAAGCTTTGCAGGGCTTCCTATTACCATACCTGCCCTGTTTGATGAAATAAGAGCGTCATGCGCCTTTGAGTCGGCAATTCCGTCGTGGTTTATATATCCTGCCTTATCCCATTTTCTAAGCACCGCAAACGCTTTTCTTGCCCTGTCGGTCATTACGCCGTTCTCAAATCTGCCGTTTTCATAGGTTTCATTCCATGAGTTACAGCCAAAGAGCAGCATAAGTGAGTTTACTGTATTATCTCCGTTATGAACAAAGGCATATGTATCCTTTACTCCGTTTCCGTCAGGATCGTCCTCTGTAAATGCGCGCATTACCTCGCCTAACTCGTCGGTATTCTCAGGCATCTTGAGGTTTAACTTATCCATCCAGTCTTTTCTGAAGAACACATATTTTATATCCGGATTTGGCAAAGTATACCGTCCCGGAATACCCCAAATCTCACCACGCTTACTAAGTCCGTTCCATGCCTCATCAGGGATATTGTTTAAAATGTTCGGTATTTTGTCCTTATACTCATCAAGCAAATCGTTTAGTTTTATTGTCAGGCCTGCCTGCATATATGCCTGGCGGATATCCCAGTCAAGAATTAAGTCTATCTGCTCTCCGCCGGCACGCTTTACTGCAAGCTGTTGGCTTGCCTCACTTTCATTTGTTGACAAAAACACCGGCTCAACTCTTACGCCTGTCTGCTCGTATATGTATCTGATATACGGATTGTCGAGTGCATTGTCGCCCGATGCTCCCAATGCTTTTTCATAGGAATTCATAACCGCAAACCTTACAACAGGTGCATTTTCAAAATCACCCGAACCTACATTATTCTTTTTCCCTCCGCAGCCTGCAACAGGTAAAATCATTGCAGCTGCAAGCATAACTGATATTATTCTCTTTTTCATAATCTTTTTCCTTTCCTCTCTTTTTTATTTTTTATTTTTTATTTATCCTTTAACAGAACCTATCATAAGTCCTGCCATAAAATACTTCTGTACAAACGGATATATTGCCATTACCGGTAGCATGGTACAAAGCAGACATGCTGCCTTTAGCGCATCACCGTTTGCTCGCTCGGCATTATCCATGGCGTTTGATAATACATCGCCCTGCTGTGCCGACGGAATGATATTTGCCTGTAAAATATCATTTAAATATACCTGTAAAAGTTTTTTATCGGGCGACGGTACATAGATAAGCGCCTGAAAGAATGTACTCCATGCAGCAATTGCCGTAAACAATGTAAGCGCCGCAATTACAGGCTTTGAAAGCGGAAGCACAATCTTTATAAATATTGTCCATACGCCTGCACCGTCAATTTTTCCTGCCTCTTCAAGGCTTTCGGGAATTTGCTGGAAAAAGCTTTTAAATACTATTACATTCCAGATATTTATTGCCCCGGGAAGAATGAGTGCCCAATATGTATCAACCATATGCATATTTTTAATAAGCAAGTAGTTCGGGATAAGTCCTCCCGTTCCGAACATCATGGAAAACACAAGCAATGTCATTATCAATCTTCTGCCTTTTAGATTCTTTTTTGATAAAGGATATGCAAAAGTCATGGTAAATGCAATTTGGATAAAGGTACATACTATAGTGTATAATACCGTATTCTTAAAAGCGTTTGCAAAGCTCTTGTCCATAATTACATTCTTGTATGATATAAGCGTGATGCCCTTGGGAATAAGATTTACCTTTCCCGACAGTATCGCTGAATCACTGCTTAGCGATATTGCTATCTGGTTCACTATCGGGTATAACATTATGATAACTATAAAAGCCATAAAAATGTTATTTACAATATTAAACGCCTGTTCTGATTTTGTCATTCTTTTCATAATCCAACATCACCGCCTTCCTTATAGCAGTCCTTCCTCACCGAGAAGCTTTGCAATCCTGTCAAAAACAAACACCAATATGAAGTTTGTAAGTGATTCAAAGAACGAAAGCGCCGATGAGAAGCTCATATTCCACTGCCCTATTCCGACCTTGTAGTTATATGTACTGAAAACCTCTGCAACATCTAAAATCATACTGTTTTGCAGAACGAACACCTTTTCAAAGCCAACATTCATTATTCCGCCTATCCTCATAAGAAGCTGAATAACCATAATGAATTTTATACCGGGCAGGGTTATATACCAAATCTGCTTGAATTTTCCTGCTCCGTCAACTCTTGCCGCTTCATAAAGCTCAGGTGAAATTCCCGACATTGCCGCAAGGAACAGTATCGTTCCCCAGCCTATGCTCTTCCACATTTCAGCGACCACTATTACCGGGAAAAAGTATTGTTGCTCAAGAAGGATATTCTTTGGCGCAATATTTAGCATATCCGCTACACTTCTTACAAGGAAGCTGTCGGAGGAAAGAAGCTGTATAACCAAACCGCCTACAACTACCCATGAAAGGAAATGCGGAAGATACGAAACTGTTTGAACCAATTTTTTGTACCTCCTGCCCTGTATTTCATTTATCAGTATTGCAAATACGATTGATCCGAAAAATGTAAATATCAGGTCAAGAAAGCTTATAACAAGTGTGTTTCTTAATATGTTATAGAAATCTCTTGATTCAAATAAAATTCTGAACCATTTAAGCCCAACCCACGGACTTTCCGAAAACCCCCTAAACATATCGTAATCCTTGAATGCAACCAGCATTCCATACAACGGACAAAACCTGAATATGATAATCAGAATAAGTCCGGGAAGAAGCATAAGATAATACGGTCTCATATTTTTCCAATACAGCGCCGATGTCTTCTTCTTTTCAGTTTTTAGTTTTTCTTCTCTGGTCTTTTTCATATTACTGCGCCTTTCCTGAAGTTTTGTTTACAATACTACTACCTTATGCTTTGATATTAGCACAGCAAACAAGCAAAATACAATATTTATATTCACAGAATGATTGCACTTTTAACTTTTCTGAAAAATTGCAATATTCTAAAAAATTGCAACAAAAAAATGGCAGTTGCTATGCAAAACCGCCATTTTTTTGATTATACCGCATTATTTTAAATCATCACTGCTCGTCTGATTATTTGCCTCATGCTTATAGTCCTTTGCCGAAACTCCTGCGTATTTTTTGAAAACTCTTGCAAATGAATTGTAATTCATAAAGCCAACCTCGTCGGATATATCCTTTATACTCATATTAGTATTTTTCAGAAGATATTTTGCCTTTTCAATCCTGCTCTTATTGATATAATCAAGCACACCTATACCATGCGCACTTTTAAACAGAGTTGACAGATACGACGGTGCCAGCTTAAACTGTTCACCCAATGCCACCAAAGACAAGTCCTCCTTCAAATTATCATCAATATACTCTTTTATTTTTGATGAAATATTATCACCCGTATTCTCACCCATTGACGAAATGATATTGTTTGCTATGAGAGTAAGCTCTGTGCCCAGATCCTCCGCTGTAGAGTATTTTACAATATCATCTATATTATTCTGAATGTAATCCGATGCCTCTGTTGCCCGATATTCGGTTTTTATGCTGTATGCAAAGTTAAGAAGGATTGCTTTTACATACTCTACGGACATTTGCTTGATATTTTCCGTAAATGTGTTAATCGCCGCAGTTGCACCCTCATAATCCCTGTCAGAAATGGAGCGCCTGATACGGCTTGTAAATGCCTGATAGCGTTTTTGTGATTCTTTTCTGTCAAACTTTTCCGTTGCCGTCCTTATATTTGCCCTTCTGCCATAGTTAAACCGCTCTTTTGAAAGCTCCAAAAGATTTGCATATCTTTCGCTTATTGCAGTGATCGGTGTAACATTTGATATTCTTGCCATTGATACAGTCAGGTTAATCTGCAAACGAAGTATATCATTTACCATATTAAATGCACGGTCTATAATATTATCAACATCACCGCTTCCTGCTTCTACAATGAATGTAACCCTGTCATTTTGCGGAATATTGCAAATACAGTTAAGCTCGGAGAAAAATGTTGACTCAAGCGCCGTAAAAAAGGCATTTTTAACAGCCACAACCTCGTCCTTGTCTTTCTTTAAAAGGCTCTGCCAGTTATCAATCATAAACATACACACGGTATAATTTCCCGAACTGAAAAACACACCGCATTCTTCAAGGTTTTTCCTTATATCGTTCTCATTTTCCCAGTCTCCGTCAATTATCTTCTGACCCACATTCTGCCGTATAACAGACGAATACTCAACTAATTTTTCGTTCTTGCTGTTTAATTTTTCCTGCAGGTCTGACATATAGTCATTTATAACCGCAAGCTCGTCCAATGTACCCTTTGACTTTTCCTCCATCTCCTTTGAGAAAAACAGGTTTACATTTGAAAACATAGTCTTAAACGGCTGATATATATATGTTGAAATAATAATGATAATTACCATTTCAATCAAAATCAGGCACAGAATTGCAAATAAAAATTGCAGATACATTCCATGCATTTCACTTGACATTGTGCTGTACGGAACTGTTAGTATATACACATAATCCGGTATTATCCTTGATGTCCTTACACCTGCGTGGAATTTTTCGCCGTTTAAATTAACATCCTGGTTATCTTTTATACTTATAATTCTCTGAATATCTTCATTTGAAAACAAATTTTGTCCTCTTATATTTATAGTTGCACCGTTTTTGGAGTTAATTATAAAGAAATCACCTTTCCCTACTCCTATCCCCGATACGGAATTGACTACCTTTGACATATTCATATTTACTATCACACATCCGCTCTGATATGTAGAGTCGCTCATATTCAGAGGTGACACAATAGAAATAACATTATTATAGTTGCTGTCCTTATTCATTTCGGTTATGTACGGCTTCATATACATATAATTAGCCGCCGCCTCATCGCAAAGAGCTGTCATCTTTTTCCACTCATCAAAGGCGCTTATGCTTTTTATACCCGATTTTGTATCTATAACCGTATGCTTTCCGTCATATATCCATATGCTGTCAACATTGCCGTAATCGGCGTACAAGCCCACAAACTCGGAAAACTTTGTTGACAGCTCAAGAAGATCGCCGTTATACGAAAGTCTGAACAACTGCTGTACATTCTGATTCTGACTGTTCAGAGCAAAAGGTATTTTTACAATCCGCTCTAACTCGTTTTCTGTCTGTGCGACATTGTATTCCATTTGTGCTTTGTTCCCATTTATAAATTCCTTGTTGATATGCTGTGCTGAAGTATATGTAGCTATAACTCCGATAGCCGCAATGGTACTTATTGCTATTGCAATATTTCCGATAATAATCTGACTTAATATTTTCTTCCTTGAAATGTGAACTAAATGCTTCACGCAAATCGCCCCTCTCCTCTGCACCAAAAACGAACAACTGCAAAGTTCAATGAAAATTACAATTGCCCGTCTTTAATGTTATAATATCATATTTCATTCCATAAATCAAGTTGCAAATACTTTCAGCCACGGACGATTAGAGGATAACTTCAAAACTTTTGCAGCCCTTTTTTCTAAAATCAAGTTCCTTCTCTATTGTTTTGTCCCCTGCGGTTATCTTGATTTCATACTTACCGTAAAAGCCTTTAAAGCTTGCCTTGCCTTCCCCATTTGTAGCAGTTTCAAGCTCTGTATGCCATTTTTTACCAAACAATTCCTTGATTGTATAATACGCAGGCTTTGGCGTTAAATCATACCTTAGCAATCCGCCATGGAAATAATTTTCACCTGCCGTCATATCGCCCTGAGGTGCAAATGCCGCATAACCGTCAGGCAAATTCCAATATATAATTTGCTCCATATTGGGGTGTGAAAACCATATAGAATACAGCTTTTCTATAATTTCTGCCTGAAGTTCTTCGTCCTCTTGTGAATTTGAATATGCAGGAATAGTTACCTCCGTTACCTGCAGTGGCTTACCAAATCTTGAATACAAATCCATATGATTATACAATTTTATCGGATCGTAATAATTCCTTGTACCCTCGTACTCGTTTTCTGAACGCATAAACATATGGTACTGCATACCTATCGCATCAATCCTTGCACCCTTTAGCATATTCGCCTCAATATATGAATAGTATTTATCCGTTGTCATACATCTGTCAGTCCACGGCAGATACGAATACTCGTTTATAACAAGCTCATTTGCAGGAAAATACTTTTCCGCCAGCTTAAAGCACCACTCTATATAATCAGGCTCGGTATAAAATGCCGTAACTCCGCCGTCACGCCATTCCATTTCGTTTGTTACCTCAATGGTCGGGATTTTGTCCTTATACAGAGTTGATATTTGGCTAAACCGTTTTTCAAGAGCAAGCTTTATCTCCCTCACACTCGCATTATGAAGCCATTTTGGGAAAAATTTCTCATACGCAAGGCCATGTTCGCGGGGTTCGATACCGTTTTCTTGGCAAAACTCCATGCATAAATCAATAGCAGGACGCCTGTACATTTTTTCGCTGTCTTTTGCATACCTCGTTTTGCCACATTCAGGCTCCGTTGCATCCCAATAAAACGGCAGTGTTGCCATATTAAAGGCTTCCCTGAAATATTTTCTGTACAGCTCGTTTTTCTCCTGTGTATCAAACTCATCAAGCATAAACAGATTTGCCCCGTATTTAAACTCATGCGTTTTCTGCTTTATTGCCATTTTTACACCCGATACAGGATTTTTATTTTTATCCTTAACGGTAATTTGGGCATATCCCTTTCGGTTTTGCTCTATACCGCTATCGATACGCTCATTCATATAGTCCTTGTTCTTTTCAAATAATTCCAAAACCTTTCTTCTATCGCTCATAGTTAAACACTCCTTTTTATGGTATATGGTTATAATAACACAACAAATTTCGCCGTTACACCATTATTTTGAAAAAAAAGGTTTACTTTCCGAAACAAAAACACTATATGAAACATTTTTACGATTTGGTAGTGTCAGGATAAAGCTGTATTGTATTACCTCCGTCAACAACAAGCTCTGCACCTGTTGTATTTCTTGCATTTTCAGCAAAATACCATACCGCATCCGCTATGTCCTCACCCGTTGCCACATCTCCCAAAGGTGTAAACCGTGACGGCACATTATTGTAAAATTCAGGATTTTTCTCCCATCTGTCCGTTATTATCATACCGGGCAATACCGCATTTACACGAATATTATACTTACCCAAGTCAAATGCGAGTGCTCTCATCATTCCAAGCTGTCCGCTCTTTGATGCCGAATATGCTATACGGTTTGGAATTACACGGTATGCGGTGTTTGAATTTATAAACACTATACCTCCGCCACCGTTTTCTTTCATTCTCAATGCCGCCTGCTCGCACATGCAAAAATTCCAAACCATATTCGTATTTATCACTCTTATAAAATCGGATATCGGACTTTTAAATATCTCCATTCCCAAGCCCTGATCGGCAGCATTTAAAACAAGAGTTTCTATAAATATACCTTGCTCATCAAGCCTTGAAAACAGTTCCTTTACACCTTCCTCATCAACGCTCCCGTCAGACTTTAAAGAATTTATGCTATATCCGTATACAGTAGAGTTTTGAAACTTTTCTCTGTATCTTTTTTGTGCTTCCTCTACACTTTTTTCATTTCTGCCGGTAAAAATTACATTTTTACCCTCTTCTAAAAAGCGCTCAACTATTGAAACACCTGTATTGATACACGCACCTGTTATTAGTGTAGCTTTCATGTAATCACCTTCTTATTAAAAGTAAAACTCCGTTTTTTGCGGTCTTATATCTGTTAAAGCTCCGGTATAGTGTCTTAAAGTATGCGGTTTATACGGATATTTTGCACATTCTTCCTCGTTTATCTCAATTCCCAGTCCTGCTTTTTCGGGAATTTTTATATATCCGTCCTCATATTCAAGGCTTTCATTTGTAATATCCTTACGCCATGAAACATCTGAATACATAATCTCTAAAATTTCAAAATTCGGCACAGTTGCCGCAAGCTGTAGAGTTGCCGCATTTGCAACAGGTCCCGACGGATTATGCGGTGCAAACGGTATATATCTGCTCTCCGCCTCAGCCGCAATTTTTTTAAGCTCCATTATTCCACCTGCGTGAGAAATATCGGGCTGGATATAATCCGCCGCCTTAGTGTCAAAAATCCGTCTGTAATCCCAGCGTGTGTATAACCTCTCGCCTGCCGATATTGCAACAGGTGATTTATCCCGTACCTCTTTTAATGCTTCTATATTGTCGGGCGGTACAGGCTCTTCAAAGAACATCGGCTTAAACTGTTCAAGCTCCTTTGCAATCTTTATACCTGTCGGCACATTAAATCTGCCATGCCCCTCAATCAAAAGGTCTACCTTGTCGCCTACCGCATCTCTTACAGCTCCGACACATCTTAGTGATTTGTCAAGCTCGGCATTTGAAATATTTAAGTAGTTTTTGCCAAACGGGTCCCATTTCATTGCGGTAACGCCACGCTCAACCGCAATTTTTGCCTTTTCGGCA
Organism: Clostridia bacterium; assembly: GCA_017443895.1. GTDB lineage: Bacteria > Bacillota > Clostridia > UBA1381 > UBA1381 > 12844. The sequence continues at coordinate 5,378 of JAFSXU010000076.1, read as the reverse complement.
AATTCTTCAGGCTCTTTTGCGCCTGCAAACCAGCCGTTTACATATATTCTCACCTTATCGTGTACCTTACCGCCCAAAAGCCTGTAAACAGGCACATTAAGGCTTTTCCCAAGAATATCCCACAATGCCATTTCAACCGCTGAGAGCGCAGACATCAAAACCGCACCGCCACGCCAGTATGCATCACGGTAAATGCTGTGCCAATGCCGTTCAATATCCCTTGGATCCTCACCGACAAGATATTCCTTTATGTGTGAAACTGCACCCAAAAGCGCATTTTCCTTATATTCAAGCGTTGCCTCACCTACGCCGTCAATTCCTTCGTCTGTATAAACCTTTACAAACACCCAGTTTGTACGGAAACAGTCCACAACAAATGTTTTTACATCAGTTACTTTCATTTTACTTTACCTCATCAAAAACTCTTACATGGTCAACTACAAATTCATCCGGGAGAATTGCCCTTTTTAATGCCTCAACAGGTCTGCACGCCCACAATTTGCCATGTCCGTCAAAACCGTATTCCTCGCCAAATACCCTGTGATACCCATGACATTCCGTGCTTACAACTATAAACTCCTCCGTATGTGATACCGCACTGTCAGGCTTACCTTGAAAACCCACCCTTTCACCGTCGGCATAGAAGGTATATCCGTCTTCGTTCCAGTCAACACCGTAATAATGCCATCCGTCCGCTGTTTCTTTATATGGGTGCTTGAAATGTCCCGGCCATACCGAATTTTTACCGTAGCCGTTGTATCCGTTTCCGCAAAGTATCACTCCGTCGGTATGCTGTTTGTAATTCTCCATTATATCGGTTTCAACTCCGCATTCCTCCGGATTAGGTGTTGAGCCTATGCCCGGTGCCTGTAACCAAAATGCAGCATGCCAACCCGGATTTTTAGGTAATCGGCATCGTATTTCATAATATCCGTATTTATGCATAAATTTTGCAGGCTCATACTCACCAAACGGCCAAAATCCATCACTGTCCTTTGGAATATCATATGTAAGAGAGGCTGTTTGCAAATGTCCCGAAAAATAATCGTCGCCTTTTTTTACAAGCTTTATATGCAGGTTACTCTTTCCGTCAACCTCCACGCCCTCTTTTGTAAATGTAGGCGACTTTCTGCCCCAGAAATACAGCCTGTAATTCCACTTGCTCTCATCAAGACATTCTCCGTCAAATTCATCACTCCATGCAAGCTTCCATTCCTTGCCCTCAGGCAAAAAAGAAGATGCATGATTATCTACTGTATACTCCTTCATATCCGTTGCTCTCCTTTTAAAACAGCACTTGACTTATTTTTTGTTATATTGTATCATATATATTATTGAATATATATCAATTTATTGCTATATTTATTAGAAATCTTATTATATATTGGATGTGAATACAATGGATGAGCTTGTTTTGCCAAAAAACATATCTGTAGGTATCTATGACAGCAGAATTTCAGTAAAAGACAAAAGCATTACCGACAACAGGATAACATCATCATTTGAAATAGAACTGCCTACCGAACACGGCGGAATATCTTTTATAGATGAGGATAAATTCCGCATCACCCCCGAAACCGTTATCTGTGTAAAACCCGGACAACAACGACATACCAAGCTCCCTTTTAAATGCTACTTTTTACATATGGAGATTGAAAACGGTATTCTTTACGAGCTTTTAACGGATACTCCCAACTATTTTATAGCAAAAGACAGGAATATGTACAAGAAGATATTTGATGATATGTTTGACTACTACGACAGTTCAAAATTGCCTGACGATATAATTTTATACAGCCGTATTTTAGAGCTTATATACAACATACATTCAGATTGCCGTCATATACAGGCAAAAAAGAAAAAAACAAATGCCAACACAAAGCTTATAGATGAGGCGATAAAGTTTATTGAAACTAATTTTAATTCGGAGCTGACGCTTGATACAATAGCGCAACATATTTCGCTAAGCCCCATCCACTTTCATAATAAATTCAAGGCTGTAACAGGTAAAACTCCGCACCAGTTCCTGAACGAAATCCGATTGAACAGAGCAAAAAAACTCTTGGTTTCAACAAATATGAAGCTTTCACAAATTGCCTATGAATGTGGATTTTCTTCTCAGGCATATTTTAACTATGTATTTAAAAAGCACATGAATATGACACCGAGAGAATATATGAAAAAAATATTTGACAGCTATCAATAAACCATTAACAAAGATTTATAACATAAAAATTTTTTATTTAAGCTTGCAGCAGTTTTAATTCCAACCTCTGCAAGCTTAAATAAGAGAGGAAAACAATATTCGCACTCAGTTTTTACAGTGCTGACTGTGTATCGTTAGGATCGCCGTTTATTGCAAGGTCGTACTCCTCCGACCAGTCAAGACCTCTGTACTCTATGGCTCTGTCATCGGTTTCGATAAAGTCCATGAGCATATCAAGCATTTCCTTTGTCCATGTGTTTTTATCAATCTGCGCAGTTGTGAATTTATTTAAAGTTATCATTTCAAAGCCAAACAAATCCTTTACCTGCGTCTTTGCCGCGCCGCCTACTACCTCTTCCACCAAATGGCTCGGTATAAACAGCACTCCGCCGTCTGTTCCGAACACCACATCACCCGGCAGGCACACAGCGTTGCCTATCCTTGTTACCGTGTTATAGCCTGTGATAATAAATTCACGGATAGGCGTAGGGTCAATACCCCTGTAATACACCTGTGTATTCTCAATTTTTCGCATCTGCTCGGTATCCCGTATTCCGCCCCAGATAACTGCGCCGCCGTTCTCATTTTTTGTTTTGTTTTTAAGTGCAGTTGTTAAGTTTCCGCCAAGGAATGTTCCCTTGTATATCTTATCATACATATCTATTACAGGCACATCATATTCTGTGAGATTATCAATTATCCACTGGTTATATGTGCCTGTCCTTTGCTCAGTCCTGCCCGCATCCTTTACGACAGCGTCAAGGTCGGGACGGAACGGACAGTATGTTGCAGTAACGGCTCTTCCTATAAGCTTTCGCCCGTCATTATGCAGTAATTTCAATCTGCCCTCAAACTGGCTTTCATAACCTTTTACAAATATCGGCTTCCACACCTCTTCAAGAGTCAGTGTTTTTAGCGCCTTTAAATACCTTTCGTCTACCTTGGGTCTGCCGTCGGGTAATCTCTCACCGTGCCACTTCGGTGTAAGAGCGATTATTTCTTCTTTGACATTAAAATTCATCTATTATCCCACCTTATTACAAGCTCATTCCGCCATCAATTTTTATTTCTGCACCCGTTATGTATCTGCCCTCATCAGAGCATAAAAGCAATACCGCAGGTGCAATATCCTCTGCCAGTCCGACATATCCGCACGGGATTTTACCGACAAGCCTTTCCTTAAACTCAGGATCTGCCAGTGCCTCGCTGTTTCTTGGTGTGTCAATGGCACCCGGTGCAACATTATTTACGGTTATGCCAAAAGGGGCAAGCTGTAAAGCAATATTTTCAACCATCGCTTTTTGCGCCGCCTTTGTTACCCCATAGATGGACAGTTCAGGGTGATGATTATACTGATTGACGGAACCAATCGTTACAATCCTGCCCCAGCCTCTCTTTTTCATACCGTCTGAATACATTTTAATCAGTCTGTATGTGCTTTTTAAATTACAGTTCATTTGGGTGTCGTATTCTCCCTCCGAATATCCGTCCCATGTTCTTTTATACTGAATTGAAGCGTTCAGAACAAGAATATCAACATCGCCCGTTACCGAATACAGATTATCAATATCCTCAGTCTTTAAAAGGTTTGCCTGTACCGGAGCTGAATTTTTTATTTTCTCACTTGCCACAATACATTTTTCCATACTGCTTGCGCCGTTTATAAATACCTTTGCACCATACTCGGACAAGGTTTTTGCTATTTCAAAGCCTATCCCCTGCGTTGAACCTGTAACAAGTGCGTTTTTCCCTTTTAAATCAAACATACGCCTTCTACCTCATATTCCTTATTAAATTCCATTTCAAAGCCACAGCTTATTTTTGATGTAAAATTTTCAGGATTTTCGGTATTACTCTCAAACATTCCGTAATGCGTAGGCACTGCAATTTTAGGGTTTATTGCGTTTGTAATTTCTATCGCCTCGTCAACATTCATATTGCCCAGCTTACCGTTTATGCATATAAACATTATATCTATGTTATACTTTTTAAGCTCTTTAAGTCTTTCATCATATACTGTATCGCCCGAAAAATACAACACCCTGCCCTTATGCCGTACAATAATTCCAACAGCAGGCGCACTGTGAAATGCGCACACTGCCTCAAGTTCAAAATCACCGACAGAGTATTTATCACCTTCATTAAATTCCTTGTAATTTGTAACACCACACTCAAACAGTGTAGCCTTAGCATCTGACGGCGCTAAAAACAGCATATTATCCTTCTTCATCCGTGGAATTGCATCAATATCCACATGGTCAATGTGGTCATGTGTACAAATAACAACATCGCTTTTTAAATCCTCAGGTGAAAACGGTGCATCTACCATCCTGGGGCGATTTTGTAATCGGTTTACTACATCTGACAGATATGGATCGATGCAAATCTCCGTCTTTTTATCATTTAATATATATCCGCTCTGTCCTATCCATTTAATTTTTAACATTAGCTCCACTCCCTGTCATTTGCCCATTCATTGTCCCACTGCGTTGTAGGCTCCCATTGACCTTTGTATTTTTCGTGTAAATGCTCTGCAATTACCTCTTCGTTAAGCTCATCAATACCGAGTCCCGGCTTATTTGGAACATTCACAAATCCGTCTTTAAAGAACGGTTTATCAAGCCCTTTTACAATATCCATCCACCACGGAATATCAACACTGTGAAACTCTACCGCCAGAATATTTTGCACCGCTGCCGCCGCATGAATTGCCGCCATACACGCAACGGGGCTTTCAGCCATATGTATTGCCATTGCAACTCCGTATTTCTCACACATATCGCCAAGCTTTTTCATTTCCAACGCACCGCCGACTGTTAATATATCCGGGTGCACAACCGATACTCCGCCACATTCCATAAGCGGACGGAAGTTTTCGGATAAATATATATCCTCGCCCGTACAGATAGGCACATTGCACGAATGTGCTATTTTTTCATAATGCTTTGTATAATGCCACGGCGCAATATCCTCTATCCATGCGATATTGTATTTTTCAAGCCGTCTTGCAAACATTATGCAGTCCTCAATCGCTATATGCCCGAAATGGTCAATTGCAAGCGGAACCTCATAGCCTATAACATCACGCACATCTTTTACATATTGTTCAAGCACATCCATTCCCTTTTGCGTTAGGTGAATACCGGTTGCATGGTGCGGAATTGTAAATGTT
>JAFSXU010000075.1 GCA_017443895.1 Clostridia bacterium | reverse complement strand
GCCGGTTGTTCCGTCTATAACTATCTTGTTCCAATTTGTTGTACTCAGGCCTATATACTTTGATGTGTCAACACGCTCGCTTGTACCTGAGCCATTGATATTTTTTATGCGCCTTGCGTTTGCCTCGGCATGCGTTCCCACACCCTGTGTATCATCAAATGCAGCCTGTATGGAAACATTTGTATTATTGGATATTTTTGCATAGAAGGTTATCACCGAATTGGGATCGTCTATTACTCTTTCTATGTAATTTATATGGTTTACAAGACTTGTACCGCAAAAATGCGCTGAATAATTTTCACCTGTGCCTTTTACATCAAGACTTTCTCTGTTCGTCTTGAACTTACCGTTCCCGATAAGTCCGCTATCAACATTTGTCTGTTTCCAAGACTCGTCAAGATTTGAAAAGTCCTCGTTTAGCACAATATTATAATTTTCAGTATCAGCTATTGTTGTCTTTTCAAGTGCCGTCTGATATGCTGCGGCAAGCTCTGCATTATCTTCATATGAGCCGGCATTAAGTATAGCGCTTATTGCTGTTTGGTCGCATTCAGGCAACAAATTATAGACCGTCTGTGAGCTTAGATATGTGCTTATGTCCTCAGAAGATACCGCCGCACTTGCAGGCACAGCTGTAAATGCCGATATTGCCAATGCGGCCGAGATACACAGCGACAATATTTTTTTCATTTTCATTTTTAATACTTCCTCCTTTTTACCTTTCAAGATGTGTTACTTCACCCTTTGACTTCATACCGTTAAGGCTATCCCAACGGAAAAGCTTTAACTCGTCCGCACCTGTTATGGTTATATTCTTTGCAAGTACACCTCCTCTTTGTTCTTCCTTTGTAAGCATGGTTATACCGATTATCGCTCTGTCTGCATATGTAACAGCGATATAATCCGTTGCATATTCCGGTTCTTCTATTGTAAGAGTTATTCTGTCAGCCGACGGGAGTGTATCTGTAACTTCCACACGCCTGTTCATAAATCTAAATGTCTCGGTACTTTTGTTTACGGCAACGGTAATATTATCAACAAATTCAACATTGTATGACGCTGAAGCTGAAGCATTTCCTACCGATACCCGCACAATATCCGTTTCTTTCTGCATTACCTCAACTCCGTCAAGATAACCGGAAACAACACCCGGCATACTAAGAGAATCAAATACTACTTTATGCCAGCCTGCTTTGCGCTCTATGCTTGTATTCTTCCATGTGCCGTCCACATTATAGCAGTAGTACTTATTTGCGCCGTAAACACCTATTGAACAATGATCATTTACACTCACATCAATACACGGCGTTTTATCGTTTTCACAGTCGTAAAAATATACGGTTACTATCGAATTCGGATGCAAGATCGCTCTTTCTATGTAGTTTACTCCGGTGTTTGCAACAGACGCACCCACAAAACCTACAGATGCGGTTTCATTACCGCTGATATTAAGGCTTGCACGAGTTAAACCTGAGACATTCCCTACTCCAACTGCGTTTGCTATCAGGGAACCTGTCACTGTCCAATCGGATGTCAACCCTCCCGAGAAATCCTCCTGCCACTCGATGTTATACATCTCTGGATTTGTCTGTGTTGCATTGATAAGAGCTTTTTGATATGCCGTCTCAAAAGCCGGAATATCTGCATACGGTCTACCGTTTTCAAGCTCTGCCGCTATAGCTACTCTGTCACATTCCGGCAACGAATTATAAAGCTCGGTTCCGTATGTTGTGTATTTAAGCATTTTAGTAAGCGTTTCTTCTGTTACTGTGCCGTCATTAAAGGTCGGCAATGCTTCCTCCGCCGCTTTTTCAACCGCAATAGTTACATTATCCACTGCAACCACACTGTAACCCGCATAGTCAAATATTGAGCCTATCTTTAAATTGGATATTTTCCCGTCAACCGTACTTAAAAGTGCGCCATTTACATAGCAACTAACTTTACCGCCGGTTGTTCCGTCTATAACTATCTTGTTCCAATTTGTTGTGCTCAGTCCTATATACTTTGATGTGTCAACACGCTCGCTTGTACCTGAGCCATTGATATCTTTTATGCGCCTTGCGTTTGCCTCGGCATGCGTTCCCACACCCTGTGTATCATCAAATGCAGCCTGTATGGAAACATTTGCATTATTGGATATTTTCGCATAGAAGGTTATCACCGAATTGGGATTGTCTATTGCTCTTTCTATGTAATTTATATGGTTTACAAGACTTGTACCGCAAAAATGTGCTGAATAATTTTCACCTGTGCCTTTTACATCAAGACTTTCTCTGTTCGTCTTGAACTTGCCGTTCCCGATAAGTCCGCTATCAATATTTGTCTGTTTCCACGACTCATCAAGATTTGAAAAGTCCTCATTTAGCACAATATTATAATTTTCCGTATCAGCTATTGTTGTCTTTTCAAGCGCCTCCTGATACGCCGTTTCAAAAGCCGAAACATCAGCATACGGTCTGCCGTTTTCAAGCTCTGCCACTATAGCCTCTCTGTCACAATCAGGTAATACCGAAAATACACCCGAATCTTTATCGGTAGCCCCAAGCATATTGGAAAGCGATGACTCTGTTACTGTCCCGGCATTGAAATTTACGAGCAGGTCATCTGCAGTTTTTGGTGTTGCAATAGTTATATTATCCACTGCAACCACACTGTAACCTGCATAGTTAAATATCGATCCTATTTTTAAATTGGATATTGTTCCCTCAACCGTACTTAAAAGTGCGCCGTTTACATAGCAGCTTACCTTGCCGTCGGTTGTTCCGTCTATAACTATCTTGTTCCAATTTGTTGTACTCAGTCCTATATACTTTGATGTGTCAACACGCTCGCTTGTACCTGAGCCATTGATATTTTTTATGCGCCTTGCGTTTGCCTCGGCATGCGTTCCCACACCTTGCGTATCATCAAATGCAGCCTGTATGGAAACATTTGTATTATTGGATATTTTTGCATAGAAGGTTATCACCGAATTGGGATCGTCTATTGCTCTTTCTATGTAATTTATATGGTTTACAAGACTTGTACCGCAAAAATGTGCCGAATAATTTTCACCTGTGCCTTTTACATCAAGGCTTTCTCTGTTCGTCTTGAACTTGCCGTTCCCGATAAGTCCGCTATCAACATTTGTCTGCTTCCAAGACTCGTCAAGATTTGAAAAGTCCTCGTTTAGCACAATATTATAATTTTCCGTATCAGCAATTGTTGTCTTTTCAAGTGCCGTCTGATATGATGCGGCAAGCTCTGCATTATCTTCATATGAGCCGGCATTAAGTATAGCGCTTATTGCTGTTTGATCGCATTCAGGCAACAAATTATAGACCGTCTGTGAGCTTAGATATGTGCTTATGTCCTCAGAAGATACCGCTGCACTTGCAGGCACAGCTGTAAACGCCGATATTGCCAATGCAGTCGAGATACACAGCGACAATATTTTTTTCATTTTCATTTTTAATACTTCCTCCTTTTTTATTTATTTTCTCCAAATGTGCTGCACCCTGCGCAATGCTGTTTCAGCAAAAAATTCATAGGACTATAGAATTTTGCTTCTGCAACTCATTTGCCAAAAACTATCCTCTATGTTAATTCTATCATTCACAATGTACAAACACAATCGCAAAAATGCACTCAGAGTTGTTAAAATGCACACAAAAACCATATTTTATGCATATTTTGTATCAATACGGATAAACAAAATGGTATGCGCCTTTTACCAATTCTTTTTCTTCACCACTAAGTATTAACCTTGCCCGATTTGGAACAACAAAATCATATTCCAAGCCTTTATCCGTATATTCCCATTTTGAAATTATTGTTCCATATGCCGTTTCAAACTCAGCCTGCGCCCTTAAAAGACGCTTATCGGGCTTCGGGCTGAGGATAACATTTTCAAAGCCCGGCGCAGTATCGTCTATGCAAATACCCGCTACCGTTTCAAACAGCCATTGACATACCGCACCGTAGGCATAGTGATTAAATGAATTCATTTCCGCATCCCATGTCTCACCCTTTTCATTTATTCCGTCCCAGTGCTCCCATATCGTTGTGGCACCCATATTCACCGAATAAAGCCATGACGGAAAATCCTCTTGCAAAAGTAATGAATATGCTGTTTGTGTGTGTCCGGTTTTTGTCAATGCTCTTAGAAGTAACGGCGTTCCCACAAAACCCGTGTTGAGCTTTGTACCATTTTCATAGACTAAATCATCAAGCCTATCCCCCAACAGGTTAATATCGTCTGCAAGCTCAAACATAATTGCAAGAGCATATGCCGTCTGAGTTTTATAGACCGGTTCACCATCCTTTATATATTCCTCTTTAAATGCCTTTACTATGTTCTTATAAAGCGTTTCATATACTGCAGTGTCCTTACCCAGCACACGCCCGGTATTTATCAAAAGTGATGTTGAATATGCATAATATGCTGTTGCAATATAATCTGTCCCCGTTGCACCAAACCTTTCGCCTTGTCCGTTGTCCATTGCAAGCCAATCACCAAAATGGAAACCCGTATTCCATAGATATTCATTATCACCCTGTGCCCTGATATGTTCTATCCATCTGCACATACCGTCGTAACATTCTGCGAGTAGCTCTTTATCATTATAAAACCTGTACATCGTCCATGGGCATATAACCGCAGCATCACCCCATGCAGCCGAGGATTTTCCCTCATCATACAAGACATTTGGCACTACTGCCGCAATGCCACCGTCCTCAAACTGCTCCGCAAACAAGTCCCTGAGCCATTTTTTGAAAAATTTGTTCACATCATAATTATACGCTGCCGAAGCGGCAAACACCTGTGCATCACCCGTCCAGCCCAGCCGTTCATCACGCTGAGGGCAGTCTGTAGGAACATCAACATAATTTCCACGCTGTCCCCACACTATATTTTCATAAAGTTTGTTTACCTTATCATTTCCGCATTCAAAGGTGCCTGTACGCCTCATATCAGAGTGTATTACTATAGCAGTAAAATCATCGGGACATACACTGCCGTTCCAATTCTGAACACGAACATATCTAAATCCCATAAAGGTAAACTGTGGCTTGTACACCCGCTTTTTCCCATCAGATATATATACTATTCGCTGTTTTGCGCTCCTAAGATTTTCGGTATACACATCTTCGTTACGGTCAAGTATTTCACCGTGTACAAGTTCTACAACACTTCCGCTCGGCGCTGAGCATTCAAACTCAACATAGCCCGTTAGCTCCTGTCCGAAATCAAGTATATCGTAATTCGTCTTTGATTTTATGCATCTTACAGGTTTTATTCGCTCTATCTCATGTATTTCTTCGCCCTCCTGAGGTATGAGCATAGTTTTAGGATAATCTATTATTTTCACCTGTTCATAATCGTAGTCTTCTATCCGCGCATCGTAGATTACACCGTCATATATATTGCTCATAAGTATTCCCGTGCGTGCAGATCTGAACATTTCATCACTTACTATAAAATCTACAGATCCGTCACGGTAGGTTATTCTCAGTTCCATTATAAGCATGGGTTGCTTAGCGCTATACACACTCCGCCTGTAATAAGACATTCCTCCAAGTTGCCACCCGTCACCCACATATATCCTTAGCTTGTTGTTTTCGGTAATCATATCAGTAACATTATATTCCTGTACCTGATGACGGCTCTCATAGCTTGTCCAGCCCGGAGCAAGCACAAAGTTCCCAATGCGATTATCATTTATATACGCCTCATAGCAACCTACAGTTGTGATTAAAAGCACTGCCTCTTCTATCGGCTTTACAGTATTAAAATCTCTGCAAAATACCGGGCAGACCGTCCCATAATCCTTAGATGTTCCTATCCATTTTGAATTTTCTAACATAATTTAACCTCCTTTCTTCTATGTTAAAAATTTCTACATTTTTATAAATCATCTTCACTTAAACCTCACATTTTATAAAGCCATTAAACAGGCAGAACCACAAGCAATAATCGCAGCAATCATTTCTCTCTTTTTAACATTCACTTTCCTCGATAAGTCTATTATCGTGGAGAAAACTATTGTCCCACCTGTAACCATTGGATATTGAACAGATGCCGGCAAATTCAAAAGAGCTATTAAAAGCAACAAATTACCGATGCTATTAAATGTCGAAATACCTATACAATATAGATATGACTTTTTATTTATTCTAAAGTCTTTAGTATTTATCATGACAATAAATGCAAATACGCTCATTACTATTTTAACAAGCATTAAAAAGCTACCACTGTCAACACATACATTTACTTTTGATTGGTGATATGCTGATATAACACCCACCAATCCATTAAGCAAAAATACTCCTATGTAATATGGAAATGCTCTTTTTGAATTTTTGCCTTTGTCTGCCATTAAGATTATTGAAAAAACAATAAGCACAAAACATACTATTTTTGTTATATTCAGTTTTTCTCCAAACATTAAACCATAAATAAAAGGTAATGCCATGCCGCCTATCATTGAAAAAACTGTATAAACAGATAAACTTGCATATTCAAAACTTTTAATTGTACAATAATTAAGTGCAATACAGACTATTCCATAAACAATAGCCAAAATCAAAGAAAACACAGAAAACTCAAAATTAAATTTATTTACAAATAATGTAATAATAAAACCTATAACTGATGTATAAAATGTCAGTTTTATTGTTGAGTTCCAGCCATCACCGTTTTCTTTTTGATATCCATCATTAAACATAAATTGCATTGAAAATAACAATGCTCCCATAGAAATTAAAACATAATACATTCTTTCTCCACCATTTATACAACTATTTGTGACCTGTAGCAATCAACTCACCAAATCAAATAATCACTACCTTTTTATTCAGACATTTTTATTTAATTAGGATTTCAAGTTTAAATTGTGTTTCTTCTGAATCAACAAAATCAAAATCTATCAAATAAACCAAAACATCTTCTGTATTTGTATGGTTTCTATATCTATCCTGCAATATTGAGACTTTATACTTTTCCCTGTCATACACAATTTTCGCCGTTTTTAAATCAACATAATCATCACACAAATCAGGCTTTGTCCATGAAACCAGTCTTTCAGTAATGCTTTCTGTTTTTTCAGAGTATTCGATTGTATCGCACAAAATAATACCCGAGTTCTTCAAATCAAATCTACGATTGATTCTCTTTACCGAGTTTTCTTCATACGCCCCCTCTATATCAGCTTCAAAAAAATCGTCTCCGGCTTTTACATTCCGTGCCGCAAAATTTTTGCCGTCTTTTTGATATTCACCGTTTACAATCGGAACACTATGACCTCTGGAGCTATTGTTTAATAGCGTATATCTTAACTCCGGGTCAAATGTTTCTTTTCTGTAAATCGCACTACCTAAATCGGCTAATGGTATATCATCGTCAGGGGTAACAATCATAAAGCTACCTATATCGTTATGATTGTGAGGCTCGCAATTATGTCCGCCTTTTGCCGCAAAGCAATACCTGTCTCCTTGCTTTACATACCACTGCGAATCTGCAAAAAATGTGGTCAAAAATTCATTTTTATCCTCTTTATACTCGGTATCAAACCACAAAAGTTCCTTAATCGCATAAACATTACCCTGTGCTGTTCCTAATTCTATCGGCGGATATACTATTTCCTTGCCATAAATTTTTCTCAAAAGGCAAATCATTCCCGTACTGAACTCAAAGCTGTTTCCTCCGTCCGAAAAGCTCACAGCTTTTGTTTTGCCCATTCGTATGCGAGCAGGATACATTGCAATTTGCTTTACTTTTTCATTGTCAAACAGATTGATTTTCCCACCTGAATAATCCTTCATCGCCATAGCATAGATAAGATAATATCCAAAGCCGTAGCTCCAGTAGCCATATCCCTCAAGACAACATCCATCATTTTTAAATCCGCTTAAAAACCGTTTCATTGATTCGTCCAAAATTGGCAATATTCTTTCTTTTTCCTCATCGGTGGCATATTTTAAAACCGCAACACTTATTCCACCGGGGCAAACAGCCGCCCAGTTATGTGTGCAATCCTTTTCTTGCCAGACATATTTATCAGGTGCTATATGAGCAATTATTCTACGGCGGATTTCATATTCTATCCTGTCGTCAACATAATAAGGAAGCTTATCTCCTACAACCGCCGAAATATCGGTCAGAAGCCTTGCCGTCTCTGATTGAAACAAATCTATCATTCCGACAACATCATCGGTATTCGGATTTTTAAAAAGGTTGGCGTGAGCAGGCAGGCACCAAGTATATTCATCGCATATATAAAATATTAAATCAATGAGTGCTTTTTTATATTTTTTATCTTCTGTCAGCCAATAAGCAATCGAAATATATGAGCAATTATTTCTCCTTTTGAAATACTCGGTTTCAAAAACATTTCTGTCGCCCGTTTCAACAAAGAGCATATATTCGCTCATTTTCAAAGCTTTATATTCCTCATTAAGTACAGCATCAGCTCTACTTATAATATCCTTAATCAGCGGCGCTGCCATATCACTTTTTAACAATGCCTCTTTCTGCTTGTCTACATCTACCCCACAGTAATATTTCATAATAACACTTCCTTATACTTGTTGTCTATTTGTCAGAAGATATCTCTTTTATTTCTGTAACAACCTCATTCACTCCTGTTTTTACTTCATATCGGATTGTAGGAATTACTGTTTTTGGACTAATAAGGTTTGTATTAGGTGCAACATCCCTGACCTGACAAGTACCATACTCTGAGGACACAAGACAATAAGACTCTCGACTGCGTACCGATGCAAATTTCTCTCCTAATTCAGTAATCACACCATCTCTTGCATCAACGGCAAATCCACTGTCATACGCAATACAATCAACCGGCGACCCTATTTTATGTTTTCGAATATGCCCTGTTTGCGTCGGAATAATTTCTGTCATTACTTCTATACCAAAGCCGGGAGACCATTCTATCATTACCCTGTCTTCTAAAATCTTAAAACTTCTGTTTCGCATTCTTGTAAATATTCTTCCTTCAATTTCAAATGCAAGTGTCCCGTCAGGTGCAGCAGAATCAAACTGCCAGCCACTCCTCGGTACACTAAACCCGAACCGTGTTGAATATGTAAATTTCAGATATTTGTGTTTCATTACATCGGGAAAGGTATTCACCGTTCCTGCCGGATATAATGTTACCGCACCCTGATATCGTCCAATCATAAGCTCTGCCTCTTTCTGAACAGAAATCTGTTTCAATTCAGGCAAAGGCAATGGCTCACAGCTCCAAAATTCGTGTTTTTCAGGAAGTGCCATAAATGCAAAGGCTTTCATGCACCAATAAGGCGAACCGGGAGCATTATATCTTTCTGACATTATCTGTTGATTATATTTATAACCAATCGTCAGTATGTTACCATTATCAAAAATACTGTCATCGGACAACCAATAATCAAGATTACGAACAATAATGCCCTTTATAACACTAACATCAAACGGCAACACATCTGCCACAAGGCACATACTCCAAAACGCCACCTGTGCAAATCTATATGTAAGCGAACGGCCATAAGGTACCGCTTCACCGCTGTCAGCAAACCAATATATAAATTCTTTGCTAAATTCACAGGCACGCTTTTTGAATATCTCTGACCTTTTTGAATCTTCTTTATTCATTACTTTAGCGTAAATAAGGCTATAAAAGTGAATTGCAAACGCTATATAATAATCTTTTTGTCCATTGCTCAATCCATCGCTATACCATCCGTTGCCGAGATAAAATTCTTCTATTTTAGCAAGATCGCTCAAAAGCTTTTCCCTGCAATATGTCATCCCACAATTCTTCAAAGCGACATTTACAAGCACTCGAAAAAACAACCAGTTGCTTTTAGGAACCTTTAAATTATTTATTTGATATAACCACTTTGCAAAATTTTGCTTTTGTTTAATTGTTAGCGGATTCCATAATTTATCCGGTGCAAATATCAAACCATATGAAAGAGAAGCCATTTCAACAAACCTTTGGTCAAAATCAGTACATTCACCCCAATATTCCTTTCCCCCCGGAGTTGTACCCGAAATGATCCCATTTCTGTATATATCCTCAAACTCTTTGTTTTGTCCTGAACCGTTCCAAAAAGGTACCAGTCCCCAAAGCGGCCTTGCAAAAGCTTCCATTTTTGCAACATCCATTGGATACCACGCTGAAGTACTTCCTAATTCCAAAAATGCACAACCATCTGAATATTTATCCCTTAAGGGATTTAATATTTTAAACATCAACTCTTCAAAATCTTTTTTAGTTTGTATGTTCACACATATCCCCTCAATATTTTAAGTCTTATTGACAGATTTGGGACAATTTTGCTTGTTTGAAATCTGTTAGATAAATTTTTCTTGCTAATTCTGTTAATAACTTACCTTTCATTAGTTATTCATATATTGCTTGTGTTTTATTATAATTGTCCTACAAAATATACTACCAATAAAAACCGGCCAATTCAATCATAAAAATGCACACTTGATTGTAAATTTTCACACGAAACTCTACAGCATGTGATTAAGTCCCACTGTAAAATTATTGAAAAAGCCGGATTATTAAAAAAATATATCATAATTATCTGCTATGTAAACGCTTGTTACTAAGACTTTAACAATTTTTTACAAAGTCAAGACCACCCCTAAGAGGGGTGGTCTTGACTTGCTAAAGCCTTTTTTCTTCCTCCGGTATAACCGAAGGTTTATTTCCACGCCTAAAGACACCAAAAAAATAAGGCAACCTCAGTTAAATTGAGATTGCATTATTGGGGTTATATTATTTTGAACAAATTTTGTGTTACCGGTCTTTGTCTTTTATAGTACGCCCTTTACAGTTCTCTGTTTTTGCTTATTTTATCCGTTCTTTCATATTCTCTAACAGCAACTCCCCCGCCTTATTTTATATATCCCATATCCATTTTAATCTCATCACCTATATTTGTGTCATATCCAAAATAGGCTCTGTAAATAGCCTCTGCAATATCATTTCTGGCATCTCCCCATGCTGAATTCGATAATAAAATAACATCAAAATCCTCCTTGGGTAATTGTAGGTGCATTGTTCTAAAGCCCTCCCAACCGCCATTATGAGTAATACGCTTCATATTATGCCAGTTGGTTACTGTACAGCCAAAACCCATAGAATTTATTGGCGACGGTGTTAAAATTTCTTTCCAGCTTTCTTCAGACACAAGAAGCTTATTTTTTATTGCCTTATTAAGGCAGTACACATCATCTACACATGATACTATATCAGCTCCGCCCATAATCCACTCTGTGACACGGTTTATAGGCACTATGCAAGCTCCCTTTTTTTCATAACCTTGAACCCGTTTATCCAGCATAAGATTTTTACTGTCTACATATGTATTATGCATATCCAAAGGCTTAAAAACCTCTGTTTTCATATACTCGGCATAACTCATATCAGAAACATTTTCAATAATCAAAGCACAAATAATAAAGTTAATGTTTGCATACTGTCCTTTCGTTCCCGGTTTAAACAGCATATCATATTTTGAAAGCAACAATAGTTGCTCTTTAAGTTGCTCCGATTTTTCTCCGCTATATTTTTGTCGAAAATCCGTATTCCGGTCAAAATCAGGGATACCGCTTGTGTGCGTGAGC
Organism: Clostridia bacterium; assembly: GCA_017443895.1. Taxonomy (GTDB): domain Bacteria; phylum Bacillota; class Clostridia; order UBA1381; family UBA1381; genus 12844. The sequence goes on along the minus strand of JAFSXU010000075.1, from coordinate 15,315 downwards.
AAATGCCGTATTCTAAGCCCTTTATCAAAGCCGTTTGCCTCAGGCAGATAAAATCCCGGATGCTTATCAATATCAACAAGCTTTCTATCCTTTAATTTCATCACTCCTATTGCACAAAAAGGCTTTGAAAGAGAATACAAAGTGAACATAGAATCCTTTGAAAATCCTGTCTTACTTTCTATATCAGAATATCCGATATATTTTTCGTAAATAATATCATCTCTTACGGTTATTCGCAAAATGCCCGAATTTTTATTCGCTTTATAATAGTCATCCAAAAAGCTGTCCATTTTATCGCAAAAACTCTTCATTGCATTGCTCCTCTATTCCAGTTCTTCTTTTCGTACCTTTAAGATTTTATTGGAGTTTAAACATCCGTCAGAATTATTTGAATGATAATATGCTGTAAGGAAATAATCTCCGCCGTCAAAGATCGCAGCATAGCAATATCCGTTTTCATCATCGTCTTCAAGGCAGAATATCTTATCAAACTTGTTTCCGTCATCCTCCGAAACAGCACAGACATAAGGAGTTCTGCCCCATGTACGCTCATTTGCGAGCACCCGAGTAGTATATGACGGGATAGGATTGAAAATCGCTATAACCTTCTCGCACGCCTTTTTCATACTCATAGGGGATAAAGGTGATGTGAAAAACTTTTTAGCGTGAGGTGTTGTCCATGCTCTGCCATTATCATAGGAAATACACTCATACTGAAACCCCATATCCGTTCTTGACCACGCAACTATCTCCCCGTTTTCTCTCTGATAAAGTCCGCTTTCCTGAAGCCCTGAGCCACTGTCTTTTTCAGGCATTTCAATATCTTGTGCTAATTTATACCATGTATATCCATCGTCGTCAGATGCAAAGATATTAAGCTTTGCATTCATCTTGATATTAAATTCACCGGATGTTGGCGGATTATCGTCACTGAAGGGATGGCAGTTTGCAGGAATAAGAATTCTGCCACTTTTAAGCTTAATCACTCTGTCATTATTGGTTACAAAATACTTATCTTCATTTATACATCTTACAGGCTCTGACCATGTTTTTCCGCTATCAGATGAGCGTACCATATATACGACACAAGAACATGTTTCGTTTTCTTTTTTCAGGTAAAATGTGCCTATATCCCCGTTTTCAAATTGCAGAAGCGAAGCACACATCACATTTGTTGAATCGTGTTTTACGATAAGTCTTTCATCCTGCCATGTTTCGCCGTCATCATAGGAATATATTGCATAGATATCCGCAGGGCAATGATCATTCCGGTCATTTCCCTCGTATTTTGAATAAGCATACATAATCGTATGCTTATCAATTCTCAAAAAAGATCCCTCTCCATTTCTTGGATTTCCTTCTTTTGCTTCAAGAAACAAAACCTGTCTTCCTATCTTTTTCATAGCTATTCCTCAAATTCCATTCTGACTTTTGCCACCACATTTACAAGCTCGCTTTGCTTGGCAAAATCAATTATAACATTCGGTCCATTCCGTCATTACCCCATAACTGAGGATACCAATCATAATTTAATACTGAAAAAATTCATCAGCGCATATATCAGAGGCTATATTTTCACTCATAATCATATGCGTCGGACTTTTACGAAGCTGCAGGATTGATGCCGGCACCTCCTGTGACGGTTTACCGAAGATACAAAGTCTTGATGTAAGCCGCTGCCATGCGACCCTTGAGCCGGCAGTGGTTATTCCGTGCATATCAAGCACATTTTTTGCCTTCATTGCGTCTCTTGGCCCCATCATTGCACCCTTTGGCGGGACCCTTGATATATCACCGGAACAACCAAACCCGCCATGAAGTGAATTTTGGGCTATTGTAAGCGGATGCAGTGTGGCAACCTTTGCCCCCTGCTCCAAATATTCTTCCATTGTAGGTTTTTCCCAATCCTTTACAGGATCAATAAATGCCAAATGTCCGGGCCAGCCCGGTCCTGAATACACGATATCCGCCTCTCCGTCAGCTTCAAGCATTTTTGAATAATCAGGTGTTATCTTATTACTGTGATAAATAAAATTTTCTTCCCTGAACCCAAGCTCCCGTATTCCGCTTAACATAAATTTCTCAAATGCATAGCCAAATCCTGCTTTATATGTCAACGGTGCAATGTTTCCGTCCTCATCAGCCCATTCGTCCATCATATAAAACTTTACATTACGGCAGTTTACATTAAGTTCCCTTAACATATATGCAACCTTTCTGTAAGTCGGACATGGGTTACACATTATCATTACTACCTTTTTATCAAGCCTGTCCGAATCAATAATTCGCTTTACCATATCGGCAATCATCACAGTTTCAAATTCATCATTCCGTATAACTTCAAGCCGTATATTTGGATTATTTGGGTGTACACCTTTCATATTGACAATATCTTCTTTGGTTATTTTTCGTACCCTGTCAATTTCTTCCTGATTTTTAAAGGGATAAAAATCATGTCTGAAGGTTTCCTTAAACATATCATACCTCCTGCTTTACTTTTTGCACTGTATCGAGAATTTTATCTATAAATTTTCTGCCAAAATTTTCGTCTATCATTGATGTATCTGTTTCATAACCGCCCGTAACCAACGATTCGGGAGTGTATAAATACCCGGGAGCAACACCGTTTGAAAGCTCGTTTATTATTACCGTGCCAAAACCTGCCATTGCCTTTAAATAAAGACCATATTCAACAAACACCTCACCCTGTATTCCTATAACACAGGTATTACCAAGCCGAATTATCTGTATTTGTGATGGGTTCTCATCATCTAAAAGCTCTACTTTTAGGCCTTTTTTTCTAAGTAATATGTAACCCAACTGATCCTCTGAGCCAAGACACTTTAAGTTTGCATTCTGCCACAGATAATATTCTTCCCTGTTATTACTTTGCCCGTATTTTGCATACAGTTCTTCATAGACAGCCCTGTCGTGCTCTACCTGTGCTCGTAATTGTGCCTCTGTTCCAAAATCACGCAATTGGTATTCTATAGAGTCAGTCGCAATTTTTATATAAAGAAAATCAGTCCATTCGGCGTCCTCCAAAACAGACAGAACAGCTTTTCCCAAAGTTCTGCCAACTCTCTGTGCCTCATCATGGCTTTCACCTTTTCTGTAATACCTGCTTGACTGATTTCCGGATGTTCCCTGTGTAAAACCTGTTACAGCCGTCGGAATTACCTCCTCAATCTGCATTTTAAGGTAACAGGGATAATCAGCTGTACAGACATTACTCCATTCATGAATAAATGTTGGATGCAGTGTGTAATTTGCTATAACTCCCCGTATATTTTTATCATAATCTCTTATTGCAAGAACACTTACTGTAGGATCGCTCGGTCCGCCCTTTATTCTCCTGTTTCCGCCAATACCCGCCTCTGCACCGCATATAGCAGTACCTGAGGTAAACTGTGCCGGATATGCATCCGCTTTAGCTTTACATATCAAATTTGCAATTTTTTCTATCAGATTTTCTATATACTCCTTTGGCTGTTCTTTGCCTGCCTCAAGGCTTTCAATATCCAGTCTGCCTGCAGCCCAGGGGCCTGAATGGGTATGCGAACAGCTTATCATAACACTCTCATATGGTATCCCACATCTGTCAAATACCTTTTTACGAACTCTTTGGGTATGCTTTTTTGAAAAGAACAAAAGGTCAAGTGTAACCATTACCGCCTCTATGCCATCATTTTCAAGATACATGCACGCACCATACAGCGGATCATGCGCTCCCTCATTGTACCTGGGGTAATGCGGATACCCTGCAAGCTCCAACCCCTTTGGCGGTGTTATTTCAACCCGTTTCATACACGCTTTTAACATATCAGTTTATTAACTCTCCTTCAAAAATTACTTCTTTTATATTGAAATTTTCATCACACAATACAAGGTTTGCCCGTTTTCCTTCCTTAACTGAGCCTATCTCCTTATCCATGCCTATTGCCCTTGCAGGATTGGTAGATGCTGCAAGGAATGCGGAGCATATACTGCTTTTTGTATGCTTCATAAAATTACGGCATACAATATCCATTGTAAGACGGCTCCCCGACACATTTCCCTCCGAATCAAATGACAAATCCTGTGCATATGCATATTTATCCGAAATTTCATTTCCTGTTGCAAAGCTGTCTGTAATAAGTATTATCTTATCTATTCCTTTCACTTTAAGTATAAGCCTCTGAAGCGGTACAGGGACATGAACCGCCATAGAATCACATATCATTTCCGCATATATATCATCATTTAAAAGGCAGTATTCATCAGGGCCCGCAGACCTTATTCCCTTACTCTCACCCACACGCCCTGTGGCGTTCATACAATGAGTCTGAATGTTTATACCGTATTTTTTCAGTTTTTCAATTTCATCGGGCGTTGCCTCACTGTGTGCAACCGCAAAAATTGCATTCGGATTTACTAATTTAACATATTCCATAAATCCGTCAATTCCCTCCCTTTCGGGAGCAACTGCCCATACTTTCGCTAAAGTTCCTGCCGTATTTACTATTTCACAATAGTCGTCTTTCCTGATTTTGCCACGCCATTTATTAAGCTTAGGCTCTGCGCCGTATTTGGGATTAAGATACGGTCCTTCCATATAAAAGCCTGCTATGTTTTTTGCATCGGTCATCATCGCCACTTTTATTTTTTCTGTTGCACTAAGATATTCGTCCTTTGTATAAGTAGTATAGCTTGTGGCTAAAACCGTAGTTTCACCATGCTTTAGAAAATATTTTGCCGCCTTTTGGGGGTTATCAAAAAAGTTATACCCACCCCCTCCGTGAACATGAATATCAACAAATCCCGGTCCCAAATAAAGACCTTTTGCATCTATTTTTAAGGCATTTTCGGGGGATTTTACATATCTGTTTTCCCCAAGCTTTTCAATCACACCATCGTTTATAAGCACCGCCCCGTTTTTTAATATTCCGTTTTTAAGAACAACATTGGCGTTTTCAATATATATCATTTTATTTCACCGTTTTTTAAGCTTATATAAATCTTCTCTATGTATTCAAAAGTCCTGTTTCAACAGCAAAGTATAATGCAAAATCCTGGTCATTTGCCCAATCATCATATTTTTGCATATATTTTCCGTCAATCTTATACGGATATACATAAGCAGATGATGCAGTGCCATCATCGGAAAACAAGCAAATACAATTTCGTATACACTCTTTTGCTTTTTCCAAATATTCTATATTTCCCGAAGCCAAATAATAATCATCGAATGCTCTTGCTGTAAGGCAACTCCAATAATGAGGGAATGTATCGCCCATAGTCATCATTTTCCCAAACCAATAATCATCCCAATATCTTATCGGAATTTCATTCTGTCGAAAACTCGGTTGATTTCCGTTAAATCTTTCAAGCAAATCTATATGTATTTTAGCATTGGAAAGATAATATTCATCTTTTGTAAGTATAGCAAACTCCGAAACCAATGTTGCAGCCGGAGATACAATAGTCTGTTCGTAGTTAACCTCATGCTTCGGGTATGATATTCCGTTTGCAACGATATTGTCAACATGTTTTTTGAACAAGGAATACAATTGGTTATATTCATTATCCATATGTTCTTTTTTCAGAGATTTCAGGATACTTAAAATTGATATTCCGTTTGGATAAAATTTGTCTCCTCCTATTGAATAATAGACTTTAAAAAGTTTTATTACTTCAAACAAATATGATTTATCCTTTGTAAGATTATATATTTCATTAAAAAACATACTTACCCACGGTGCATTATAAAGTCGAATTTGTTTTTCAGGCTTGCCTATTGTGTTATAAACATATCCGGTATTACTGTCATAAATTTCCCTTTTTATAAACTGTACATACTTCATAAGAGCATCATAAAACTTCTGATTTGGATTTTTTTGCAAAAATTTGGCAATTAACAATCCCATACCTAATCTTTCCCGCGAGGCATTGTGGTCAGGAACACAATCCTCAAAAATCATATGCTTTTCTTTATTATCATAAATCAAGAAAGCCCCATCAAGCGGACTGCCTTCCTTGTGATATTGCTGTTTTTCAACAATGAATTTTATTCTGTTTTCTATAATCTTTTCAAAGCAAGGCTTTACAATAAAATCAGCATAAGTAATATTACCGTCTATTTCAATAAAAAAGCGTATTTCTCCCAATCGTTTAGGCTTGTAATTAACTGTTACTGCATTATCCTTTGTTGAGCATTCAATATTGCCATCTTCTGTATATACGCGAGCATTTACAATACTGTGTCCGACTATTGCAGTAAAATTTATCTTTTCATTTTCAAATACTGTATAATGCTTTGCTGATATACTGATGAATTGTGAAGTATCTGTTGCCTTTTGCTTAAAATCCTCACTTGTGCTATACGGAAATATTTTTAAAACCACTTCGTATTCTTCATTACAAGTAAGCTCTACAGGTGTTAAATTTAATAAAATTCTACCTCTTTTGTTGCTTTCACATTCTAAAATACTATAGCTGTTAAAAGAGCCTTTTATTGCCACTATCCCCAAATTGTTATCCGAAACACCCATTTTAAGTGCGTTAATATATGCAGTATTCAAACCACACCATATATGAGCGTTACAGTTATGAATCAGACAATCATCGGCATATGTGTAATTATCGTTTAAAGGTATCTCTACAGAACAGTTGTATTCACTCAAAAACAAATCAGCGTATAAAAGATTTTTAAATACATATCTCTGGACTAAATATCCTTTATTATCAAATTGATAATTTACAGTAACTTGTAATGCTCCGTTTGTATAAATAGCATTTGCTTCATTATCACTTTGTGAAAATTCTACTAATTCAAGTGCCTTTTTTTTACTTTTATAATTCCCGTAAAATCCACCGTAATATTCAAAATGCACCTTTCCCCATTTGCCATAGTCAGCACACCAATTCATTTTATCCTTGTCATTTAATAACATTAAAGACATTATGGTTCCATCATTTTTATCAAACTCTATATAAAATAAATTATTTTTCATAACTTTGCTATTATTCCATCCCTATCTAACAGAACTGTATTCCTTTCTGTTACAGAATCAGTTTCAACCTCAATCTCATATTCTCCGTAAAAACCTCTGAATGAATATTCGCCACAAGATACATCTGTATCTGTTTCCGTTTTCCATTTATGATTTATAAGCTCGTCAAGAACATTGTATACGGGCTTTTTCGTCATATCAAAACGCACAAGTCCTCCACCAAAAGCATTCTCACCCTCTTCACTTCCCAGAGGTGCATATGCTGCATAACCGTCAACCAAATTCCACCAAACAATACTCTTCATATTTCTTGTAGCAAACCATGTAGTATAGAGCAATTTGGCAATTTCCGCCTGCAGCTCTTCATTTTGAGGCATTTTACCCAAATAGCTTGGAATTGTAATCTCTGAAATATGCATGGGAAGCTCATAACTATCAAATATATCAAGTATTTCCATCATATTTTCTGCATTGAGAAATATATTATTATTTTCAAGCCTCTCAGGTTTTTCAAAAATATGATATTGCAGACCTATTTCATCTATTGGCATTCCTTTTCGGATAAATTCCTTAAGCTGCATATTAAACGCCATATATTTGCCCTCGGTAACATAATCTCGCCATATAGCGTCATTTGTTTCGTTTAGTATTTTAGTATTTTTATTAAAATACTTTTCTCCGAGCATTAAAGAAAATTCATCATAATCATCAAAAAGTGTTTTTTTGCCTATTCTGTAATTTGATGCAGATTCATTAACTATATCAAACGAAGGTATAATATCTCCATATCGCTCAGCTATTTCTTTAAATCGTCTTTCAAGAATGCGTTTTCTGTCATCTGTATTGTACTTTTCAAGCCATTTGGGAACAGATATACTCCAAGCCAAGCAATGGCCCTTTGGCTCAATGCCGTATTCCCGGCAAAAATCAATTACCAAATCGGGAGCAGGCCGTCTGTAAATATGCTCGCTATCCTTGCTAAATCTTACATGCCCTTCTGTCGGTTCAAGGTCAGACCAATAGAACGGAACTACTGCTTGATTAAACAGATTTGCAAATAGTTTTTTAAACTCATCTTCTTTCTCGGATTTTTCAAAACTATTTAACATAAATGCAGTACTGCCAAACAAAAACTTATGTTTTGTCTGGCGTATATGTATTCTTTTTGCATTTTTCGGTAATTTTAAAGTGAAATTTCCTTTACGATATTTTTCAATTCCTTCTTTATTTCTTTTATCAAGTATGTCCTTATTCTCTATATAGCTTTTTAATACTTTTTCTCTTTCTAATACTGCAATCATTTACTTCTCCCTTCTTCCGGCATACACATATTCTTCGTAACATTTACAACGCACTTTAAGTATCATTTTATTTCACCGTTAATTAAGCTTATATACCGTTTATACTTTTCATCATAATTTTTGCCGGGCTTATAAATTCTGTCACATAAAAGCGGCTCTGTTATTTTACCTGCAGTTCTTGCCGCCGCCCTTGCCGCTCCTGCACCTGCTGCCTCTTCAGTTGACGGGACAAGTATATCCATACCTGTAACATCACAGATAATCTGACACCACACATCGCTTCTTGCACCGCCACCGAAAAGAATTATTTTCTGTTTTTTTCCATATGACTCCATAGCGTCAAGTAACGCCCGTATTTCAAATGCAACACCTTCCATTACTGCTCTTGCAAAATCACATCGCTTGGTTGACAGCGCCAGACCGCTGAACATACCACCGCCATCGCTCATATACGGAACAAATATCAGACTGTTTTGCGAAGCTGTCTTTGCCTCTTTATCGATAACGCTGTATTTTTCACCGTTATATATTGTATCTCTTAACCACCTCAGGCATGTCCCTGCAGTATTCAGGACACCTTCGCTTACCAATGTATCAGGCTCAACATATCCGCACAATGTGATATTTTTTGCTGTTACGCCTTTTGCCTCATTACAAAGCACTGTAACGGCTGCTGCCGTTCCCAATGATACGGTTACACTGTCGGCACTGATTCCTACGCCATATGCGGCACATTTTTGATCCTGCGCTCCGACTGCTACTATACAGTTTTCTTTAAGTCCTAACTTTTCTCTTATTTGAGGCAGTACATAGCCTGCAAATTCGCCCGTGTATGCAAGCTTGGGTAATTTTTTTATCTCTATATCGTACTTATCTAAAATTTCATCACACCAGCACGCATTATAAACATCATACATTAGTGTTCCCGATGCCATACTGTGGTCGGTTATGAAATTTCCCGTCAGCTTTGCTGTAAGAAAATCAAGTGGCATCAAGAATTTATATGTATTTTTATATATTTGGGGCATATTATTTTTAATCCACAAAATTTTAGGCAATGTATATACGCTATTACAAGGCTTTCCCGTTATTTTCAGAATTTTAGTCTCGCCAAAATCATTTTTTATCCGTTCCGCCTCTTTCTCTGCCCTTGTATCAAGCCAGCTTATTGCGCCACAAAGAGGCTTACAGTTTTTGTCAACAGGCACTACCGATATGCCCTGTGAGGATATGGAAATACCGTCTATACAACAAGGTGAAATATTTGCATTTTTTATTGCCTCTTTTGATGTTTTTAAGGTCAACTCCCACCACAGCTCTGCATTCTGTTCAATAAAGGTTCCTTTTATTGTAAGCGGATATTCTTCATAGCTTGACGAAATTTCTTTTAATTTGCTGTCAAATATGATACTCCTGCACCCCGTTGTTCCCAAATCTATTGCAAGATACAAGCCTATCCCCCCTATTGTTGTTTACACAGATAATAGCCTCCGCAAAGGCAGACACAAATACAAATATCTATTTCTTGCGAAACTCAAATTTTGCCGCACCGTTTTCATTGTAATAATCAAGGTAAAATTCCATATCACACTCATCCGCAATTACACCATAAAGCGTTCTTGTTTCCTCTATATAGTATTTTCCCGCTTGCTGTCCCAATGAGTGCATATACTCTATTACAGGGCTTTTATCCACCTTAATACCAAGAGTATTTTCCGTTAATCTGGTATGAAGTAAATCCGATGCTTCTTCAACCGCGTATGTATTTTCTATCCAAGTCTTTATTTCCGAAAGCCCGTTTTTTCTGATCTTCTCTATTATCGGTCTGTAATATGTTTTTGTATATTCACAAAGGAACTGCCCTACCCCGTCATCACCAAATTTTTCACCGCAGTAGGTCAGTGCGAGATCTCCAAGCAAGTGGAAATCACGGTGCAGATATTTATTGTTATCGCTTTTCATATCTGTCACTATACTCTTATCCGTTGGCACTGTGTAGTCGTTTAGCGGTTTATTACCCTTTTCATATAGTATAGAAAAGCATTCGGCATTGTTGACCTTTGAATGATCCCTCTCATACACTATGCCGTATTGTTCAAGCACTCTTTGATAAATCACCCTGCAATGCTCGCAGTAGCTGTGATACGGCTCAATATGCTCTAAAGCATTTAACATCCCCCTTGATGGGCAGTGCCGGATATGGTCATAAAGATACCTTTTTTGAGGCTCGTATATTCTGTATAAATCACACGCCTCCTCCGATAGGGTGTGTGTCCAATAAGCCCTTGCTCCCTCAAATCCGCCAAGCCTGTCACAAAACGACGCAAGGCTGTTCGGATTTGATTTATCCCCGATGTTTTTATCCGAAAGGTATATCCAATATTCCATTACGGCATTTTCACCGCCGTTACTTTCAAGGAACTTAAAAAACTCGCTGTATAGCGGAATAAACTCTGTGCATGAAATCATTATTTTCACCTGTCTGCTGCCTGTATAATGCTGAATTTGCAAACGATACCAAATACATAGTATCATTTCCATTTTCTATTTTCAGTAATCTGTTAACCACCGAAATATGTCTTATATCTATTCTCATATTTGTCGGCTATTCTGATTACTTCTATTCTTCTTGAAAATTTATTTTTGTGCAACGCTTCTGTTTCCTCCGACTTTTACTGTACCATTTCTTCTGTGCAACCGCACTTTTGAAGACTCTTTATTATATTATTCACCTCTTTGGCATTAGGCGAAATACCCGGTGCAACAGTATACCCCGCATCTATATCCATAATTGCAAGTACTGATTTCCACACTGACAGGCTGTTTCCTGCAAGAATATCTATACAGCGGTTTAATTTGTGCTGATGTGACTTAGCCGCCTCTATGTTTCCTGCTATAAAATTATCGTAAATATTACAAGCAGTTTTTGGCATAAGGTTGTATGTAGTACCAATGGCTCCGTCCGCACCCATTATAAGACCTGCCAACATACATTCATCAGGTCCGTTTAAAAGATTTATGTTTCCGTTATTTACAAGCTTCATTTTTTCAAATAAGTAGTAATTAGGGATAGTGAGCTTGATACCTATAACATTTTCTATCTTCATTATTTCTTTGGCAAACCAAATAGGATCACAGGTAAGAACAGGCGTTACATACGCCATTACAGGGCTTTTTGAATGCTTTGCAAGATATTTATAATATTCAATAATTTCCTCCGGCTTATAGTATGAGGTTAGCGACGGAGGCAAGGAGGCTACTGCATCTACTCCAACACTGTTTGCGTGCTCTAAAAGCTCTGCTGTATCATCAAAATGACCTGCGCCAATATGTGCAAATATCACAGCATCACCTGCGTTTTCTTTTACCGTTTCTAACATCTGCATTCTTGTTTTATTAGGCAAAACCGTGCACTCGCCCGTATTTCCGCCCACATAAAAGCCTCTGATACCGTTTTTTAAATTGTAATCTATAAGCTTTCTGACACTCGGCACTATAACATTCATTTCCTTGTCATAGATAGAGAACAGTGCGCTGTATACACCTTTAAATACTACATTATCTTTCATTTTTGTTGCCTTTCTTGTATCGCTTCTGCTTTTTTTATCCTCTTACACAAAGGTTATATGTAACCTTTCGCCGACCTTATCGCAGTAAATTATAAACTTCTATCTACACCTAAGCCAGCAATTTGCACCGGTACGGAACAGGAAGAGAGAGAGGAGCCCCTTGCTTCGTGCTGATGTATTTAACCGTACATATAACCCTTGCGTAAAAGGATAATCACAATTTTACATATATGTTCTTGTTTAATTTTTACATGCGGACTATTAAAATTAAAATTCTTCCATCCGCTTTTTTGTTATGATTTCATTTTTATATGTTAAAACGACGACACGGAGACTTATGATAGTCGTCATTTTACAGATGTATATACTACCATCTTGGAGTTTGCACAAAACGGAGGTATCCCATTTATTAAGGCTTTGCCATACAGCTTACTCAATATTTGTCACTGTGTTATTTATGTGGTTTCACCAATTCTTGATTATTCATCATAAGCCATATAAAGCTCTGTATCATTTAATTCTACCGCTATGCTGTTTGAAGGATTATCACCAATCCACTGCGAAAGGAGGCTTGATGCAGTAATAATATTTTCACCATTAAATTTATAAATTTCTATAGTGGGAGTTTCATATTTCTTCATGGATTACCTCCTCCTTCCGCCAATTTACTATCAGATAAGTATGCCGCTGATACTGTGCCATATCTGCTGATATTACCGTTTAACTGAACACCGAAAAATCTTTTTTCATTATTTCCCAAGCTGAATTCTGTAAAGCTTTCAAGACTCGATAACGGATAGCCTAAATACTTTGTTGTACCGTTTTGCTCAAACGCAAACTTTACAATATTATAATCTTCTATATAAAGGTCATCTGATGTTACAAACGCCACCGAGTACGAATCACCATTTACTATGGCATTATTTAACGGTAACAATGCCTTATCCTCAACATTAACCTCGCCTATTGTAAAGCTCAGCATTTCGGTAGTTTCACCGTTATACAGTTTCATATAATATCTGCCGTTTTGTGGATTTGCTTTCATCAAAAATCCGATTGCGGCATCAAGTGATGAATTTACTGCCTGGTCTATGTAAAAAATGTCATCTTCTGTGTCTACCGTACCTTCAGTGTTGGTTATAAGTACCGTTTGAATATTTGATTTATTTTCTGCTGTTACCTTATTAGTTTCATCGCTATACACAGCTCCTGCAGCATATGCATTTGTGCTCACGGCCGCAAAAAGCGCAAATATCATACATAAAAAAACTTTTCTCACACCAATCTCTCCTTTCTTTATTATACTTTTTGACATTATTACAAATTCTCCTTGCAATGTCAGTCCCTTGTCCCCTTGTTTGTTTAGGATACCTCCTTTTTTTGTGTAAACTCCAAAATGATAATAACATTTTATAATTTATATTTTATACCAAGCATCTCATATTTAACCCCTGCCATTTGATTATACGGCAGATATTCAACTCTGTATCCGTCTGTTAAGGCTTTTATTCTTGAAAGATTTTCTTCTGTGTCGGTTATATTTGGTATGAGTGGCACACGGAACACAAAATCCTTACCGCTCTGTTTTAGCCATTCAATATTTTTTAGTATTTTCTCATTGCTTACACCTGTGTATTTAATATGCTTTTGCTCGTCAACCGGCTTTATATCCTGCATTATATAATCAAATTTTGAAATAACCCGTTTGTATATTTCAATATCTACATATCCGCAAGTCTGGATTGCTTTATGTATCCCGTCAAGCTTATCTGCAAGGTCACATACAAAATCCGCCTGCATCATCGGCTCGCCACCCGATACGGTAACACCTCCGTTTAGACTTTTGAAAATATCCTTGTCTTTTTTGAGTTTTTTGGCAAGCTCAACGCTGTCAACAACCCTACCGCTCACACTTAAACAGCCGTTTGGACAGGCGTGTATACATACCCCAAATGGCTTACACTCTTTATGCTCACATTCCCTTTCACACATTTTACAATGTGTGCATAGATTATGCTTTTTCATAAGCTGTGGCTCTTTTTTTAAGCCTTCGGGGTTATGACACCATATACACCTAAGCGGACAACCCTTTAAAAATACCGTTGTCCTTCCGCCCGGTCCGTCATGTATGGAAAATTCCTTTATATCAAATATTGTCCCTAACATATATTACACCGTATACTGCTGTCTTTTCATTACATGATCCTGGTATTCACGATCAAGCTCCACAAAGTATGCACTCCAACCCCAAATACGCACTACAAGCTGTCTGTGCCTTTCAGGATGCTTTTGTGCATCCTCCATAAGCTTTGTATTTACGGCATTTAACTGAAGCTGATGACCTCCCATATCAACATACGCTTTTACAAGCCTTGCAACCTTTTTTATTGACTCCTCACCCTCAAACATAGAGCTTGCAAATTCAAGTGTAAGAGGCCCGCCGTTTATAGCCTCGCTAAAATCAGGCTTTGAAAAGGACTTTATCACTGAAAACGGTCCGTTTATCCTTGCAAACAAGCTTGCCGAGAAATTAGTACCAAACGGCTCGCCTTTCCTTCTGCCGTCAGGCGATGCGCCTATCTCATCGGCGTGCCATAAATAGTACATTGCCGAGCCCGTTCCTGCACGGAATTTACCGCCACGGCAATTCGTTTTACCTTTTAAACTGTCCGAAAAGGCTTTTAACAGCATTACCGCTTTTTCGTCTGATAAATCATCATCATTTCCCATTTTAGGTGCCTCATAGCGAAGTATCGGTAAAATTTCACTGTGCTTTTCAAAGTCGCTGTCTATTGCCTCTATTAAATCCTCTTTTGATATTGTTTTATCTTTAAAAACATATTTTTCTATTACCGCCAATGAATCCGATGCCGTTGCAATGCCTGTTCCATGTATACCGAAATTATTGTATTTTCCACCCTCATAGATATTACAATCCATCATTACATTCATAAACGGCGACGGAACAAACCATAAATCCTTGATACCGTTACAGATTTTGTTTGCTTCTTTTTGGATTTCTTTTTTTACACAGTCAATAAACTCATCAAAGCTTTTACATCTTAACAAATCATTGTGAAGACAAACATCAATCACCTTCGGGAACGACAATGCACCTATATTTGCAACATCTGCGCCGACCTTTGGAATAATAAACTCCCAGCAGGCGGCAACGGCATAATCCCTTGCATCTTTTTCGTCATAGCCAAGCCTTAAAAGTCCATCTATAACCACATCATCATTTGAGTACTGCGGAAAGCCCAGTCCTGCCTTTGTAAGCCTTGAGCCAAGTTCATATACCTCTATCGGAGTGTTTTTATTAACTCTTAAATTTATCTTAGGATCTATCATCAATAAATCCTCGCTTGCTTTTAAGCATAGCTTTGAAAGGAGATTAAATACCTCCTGTCCGTTCTCGTCCATACCGCCAAGCACCATACTCTGACCGTTATC
>JAFSXU010000074.1 GCA_017443895.1 Clostridia bacterium | reverse complement strand
GAGAAGTTAGAACAATACATTTACTATTACAACAACGAACGAATATCGCTTAAATTAAAAGGAATGAGTCCGGTGCAATACCGAACTCATTACCAATCAATTTAATATTAAATTTTGTCTAAACTTTGGGGTTCACTTCATGATAGCACATCCTTTCTTTTTTTATATTTGTCAATAGAAAAATTGGCAAGTTATCTTTTTTGTATTTTTGAGCATTTGTATATACAAATTCAATGAGAAGAAAACCGTTTTTAGGAAAACATGAGTTTTCGCATTTTGAATGTCAATCCGGCTTTATTTCCAAGAGTATATTCCGTGGTGTAGTGCCGGTGATACGCTTGAAATTTCGGTTAAAGCTGCACAGGCTGTCATAGCCGCACAGCTGCGCTATATGTGAAATGGGGTAATTGTTTCCGGAGCTTAGTAAATACACTGCATGGTTTATTCTAAACCTATTCAGATACTCTGTAAAGCTCATACCCATTATACGCTTGAATGTACGGGAAAGATAGCTGTACCCGTATGATATTTCTTCTGAGGCAGATGCAAGGGTACAATCAGTGCTGTAATTTTTTTCAATATACCGGAGTGCTTTGTTAATAAGAATGGTATCCTCGTTGACAGGAGCTTCTGTGAATTTGGTTGTTTCAACAAGCTCGCCGAGCACAGAATACAGCAGCCCCTTTTGCAAAAATGTATTATTCCCATCAAATAAGTCCTTGTATTTAATAAAAGACCGAACTGTGTTGTTTATGGGCAGTTTATTGCTATAATGTGACATAAATTCAGGTGCCAGCGCAGGTATAAAGGTAATTATGCGCATATTGGAGTGTTCTATCGTTTTGTAGCTATGAAGCTGGCGTGGAAAAATTATGATTGCGTCGTCTTTTTTTAGCGTATACAGTGCACCGTCAACCGTTATTTCAATCACGCCGCACAGCACAAAGCATATTTCAAAAGCCGCATGAAAATGAAGATGCCAGCTTAAATTTTTTACAGTATAGGATAAAAATTTGCTTTGCTGATTAGCCCATTCCTTTTCATATATAAGCATAGCCTATCACCTCAAACCGAGTATAGCATATCAAATATAGCATGTCAATCTCAACAGAGCAAATTTTGATAAGTTTATAGCAAATATTCATTTTTATGTATCAGCGTAAAGTGATAAAATATAATCAGAAAATAATATTGTTACGGAAGGGAATGTATATGAAAAAAATTGTAGGTTTATTTACTGCTCTGTCGATAGCGGTATCATCTTTGACTCTGCTTACAGTACACGCTGATGAGGAAATTGATGCCATTGCTTGCACACAGAGTGCATCATATATCACAGGCGGCAGTATTGTTCTTAATACAAAAGACAGCGAAACTGTGTCAAATGTTTCATGGCTCAACAAGTCAGGACAGTATAAGGGTGTTGCGGTCCTGGAATTTGAGCTGCCGGCGATAGACGCCGAACAGATAAAATCAGTCTCACTGAATATAACAGTCAGCAATCCGTCTACAAACAGGAAGGGTGACAGAACATACGATATGTATGCGTCCGATATTGCTATAGGAAACGAAACGACGATTGCGGATTTAAACACAATATCGTTCTCAAGCAGTCTGTATTCAGGAGCGGCGGTGCCTTACGGAAAATCACGCACAGACAGCATTTCAACAAACACGGTAGTAGACTATATAAAGAGCAGGACAAATGCAACTAATACTTCAAAGGTACAATTCGCTTTTTCAAATTCAGCCCAGACACTGAACATCGACCCCAAAACTGCAACAATAAACATCACCACCTATGGCGGCGGTATAGCGCTTGAAAAAAACAAGCTTACGATGACCACTGCCGATAGATTCATAGAGCTTGGAGCGAGAATATTTGTTGAGGGTGTGCAAGAAAGCGAGCTCGTGTGGGAAAGCAGTAATACAGCTATTGCATCTGTATCGGACGGAGTGATAACTCCGCACAAGGCAGGCACCGTTACAATTACCGTAAAAACAGCAAACGGTGAATATGCGGATTCGTGTGAGGTGAGTGTTTTACAATCTGCTGAGAGTATATCGGTTGACAAAACATCAATGACACTGGTATTAGGCGGTAAAAACGGTGAGCTTACAGCGAGGGTAAGCCCGGAAAACAGTGTGTCAAAGGTTACATGGAAAAGCAACAATGCGTCAGTTGCGACAGTTTCGGCAAACGGAATAGTGATACCGAAATCAAAGGGCAGTACTATCATTACTGCCCAAACAGACGGAGAACTGACGGCAAAGTGTGCCGTTACGGTTATAGCGGCCGCGGAGGCTGAGGAAATATCTCTTGATAAGGATAGAGTATCCCTTGTGAAGCTTGGCTCAACCGCAGTGCTTAACGCAACCGTTAAGCCTGACAATACAGACGGCATAATCACATGGATATCAAGCGATGAAACGGTTGCAAAAGTCGTTGACGGGGCAGTAATCTCACAGAATCCGGGTACAGCTACAATAACCGCAATTACCTCAAATGGACTCAGGGCAGAATGTGTTGTCACGGTAAGTGATGACAGGCAGCTTATAACAAACGATCGCTTTTATGAGGATACGGACGGTAATAATCTATATTCACAGGGCGGAGGTATATTCAAATTTGGTGATACCTACTATTGGTACGGAGTCCGATATGTAGAATCTGCTACATATGCGGAAAATCCAAGACCGGTAAGCGTGGAACATCCGGCATTTGAGGCGTTTACCTGCTATACATCAAAGGATCTTGTAAACTGGGATTATCGAGGTGATGTTGCAACGCTTGAAACGCTTGGTGAAAGCTGGTGTGGCTGGGCAGGCAGAATGGGTGTTGTGTATCATGAGCGTACAGGAAAATATATTCTCTGTTCACAGTTTAACGGCACAATTATAGCCAGTGCGTACAGTCCACTCGGTCCATTTAAGAAGGAAAACGGCTATTTCTGGTTTGGAGACCAAACATCAATACCGGGTGTTGAAACGGGGCAGACCGGAGACCAGACTATGTTCCAAGACGATGACGGCAAGGCATACATGATTTGTTCGTCTTCAAACGGCAGAGGACATCTTTACATAGTACCAATGGACGATGCAAAGGGCTACTGTGACTTTGACACTGAAAACATTATTGAAATCAACGGCTCCACAAGCAAGTATTTTGATGAGGACGGCACTATCAAAACAAAGGATAAGGGCGGTATCGAAGGCGACTGTATGTTCAAATACAACGGCAAATATTACTTTACAGGCTCCGATCTTTACGGCTGGCACGGGTCAAGAGTATATGTATTCCAAGCTGACAGCATAGACGGCGACTATAATATAAAGCCAAACTACAATATATCAGACAGGGATAAAAGCAACCGATTCCCGTATATAATGAAAAATGCAAAGAACAGCTATGCGCACAACTCACAGACGGGATTTTACTATACTCTGCATGGAAGTAAGAAGGAAACCGTAATCTACTGCGGTGATCGCTGGTGTGATTTTGGCGGTCATGGTATAGGATATAACGAATGGGTACCGTTGTCATTTGAGGGTGAAAATGATACACCTGTGTTCAATGATCTCAGCCAGTGGCGTTTAGACGAGGAAACGGGCGAATGGAGTGTTGGAGAGGGCAATAACTATATCGCAAATAATGAATTTGATGCGGACAGAATACTTGTCCAAAATCTTACAGGCTGGGAATGCCGCAGTACAACGGGAACAGCGTGCGGAAATGTAAAGACACATCGTTATTACGGAACTTATGCAGCAAAACACGATGGTGCAGAGGATTATAAAGCAGTAACAAATCAGAATGTTAAGGACTTACCGGATGGCATTTATACGCTTCGTGCAAGTGTAATGTCAAGCGGAGGTCAGAACGAGTGTGTACTGTACATAAATAATGGCGAAATGGAATACAGCGAGTCGCTAAAAGCATCAACAAATGGTTGGAAGGATGTTGTTATAAAGAATATTGAGGTCAAAAACGGTGAGTGTGAGATAGGTGTTCGTTCGGATGCAAATGCGGGCAATTATGTATACTTTGACGATATGTATCTTACAAAGAACAGCGATACCTCGACGAAAGATATGCTAAGAGTTGTTGATGCTGACGGTAATACAGTCAAGTCGCTTGAACCGGGCGTTGCAGTACATGCTGTATTTAATGGAGAATATACCGATACGGCAACATTATATATGGCAGTGTATAATGAGGACTTTGTGTTGACAGATATAAGAAAAGCAGACAGCAATGGCGGTAAAAGTATAGAAACAAACAGTGTAGTGCTGGGAGATAATGCCGACAAAATACAGATTAAGTTATTTGTATGGGATAGTGAACAGAAACCGATTGCAATGTATAACGGTATTTATTGAGGTGTGTCGGTAAAAAGTACAAGTCAAGATTCGGCAAATAACTGCGCTTACACGAAATGAGGGTATTATGGAGCTTCTGAGATTGCATATCAATGTAAAGAAAACGATTGAACTAAAATCAAGTGATAATACTGTCCGTATGGTTTTATTCGACGGCTTTTGTAACAGCGATATTTTTAAAGGTAAAATTCTTGAAGGAGCCGTTGACACGCAGATTATAGGCGCTGAGGAGCTTTTGTCGGCACGGTATATGCTTGAAGGTGTTGATAGAGAGGGAGACAGTTGCAGGCTATATATCGAAAATAACACAGTGCATAACGGAGAGGGAACAAAACCGGTAGTGTATACGGACAGTAGCTCACTCAAATGGTTAGAGACGGCTAAACTAAAAGGAGAGATAATACATAACGATGATTTGGAGATCGTTATTTGTTCAGAAGATGTTTAAATGTTTACTTTAATTTGGAAATGCCTACCCTGACTGTATAAGTATGTCTGCATAGCTCTTGTTTCAAATTCTATACTTTGCCATAAAAACCGATCTTCCAATTGTTAGATTTATAGTCTGACATTTGGGAGGTCGGTTTACACAATTGCGTATTTTTCGTTTGAGTGTTTAACCAACAGTCTTTATATGCGTTAATAAATAAAAACAAATTTATGGATGTTATAAAATCTTGCCCTATAACAGTTTTTTGAAAAAAATCAAAAAAACTGTTGACAAACAGGTTTTGTTTTGCTATAATATACTTCGTCAGTGAGACAAAAGAGAATACGGAGAGATGTCTGAGTGGTTGAAAGAGCCGGTCTTGAAAACCGGTGATGTGCGAGCATCCGCGGGTTCGAATCCCGCTCTCTCCTCCATTTAAAACCTAATATCATGGTACTGCATACAAAACAGGCTGCCGATTAGAACGGCCGCAGTCAGTGGAATGTATGCAATTTTTTTCTAAGATATGTAAAGGTCTTATATGACCTGTAGCATAAGGAGAAGTACTCAAGAGGCCGAAGAGGCGCCCCTGCTAAGGGTGTAGGTCGGGTAACCGGCGCGAGAGTTCAAATCTCTCCTTCTCCGCCAGAAAAAACGACTTGTTTAGACAAGTCGTTTTTTCAGCTAAATTCGCTCTTTGAGCGAGCTAAATTGACTTCGTCAGCTAAATACGCCTCGCGAGCTAAATGTGCTTCGCACGCTAAATAAGCGAATTTAATTTAGCTTAAAACCGCAGGTTTTAAATTTCACATTTGCTTAAAGCAAATATTTCACTTTGTGCGTCAGCACAAAATTTAGCTAAAAAGCTTGCATCTAAACCGTGCCGATTTTTACTTATTACTTCTTCGCTATTCACTATCTCCTAAAACTGAAAGTGTATTTATTTTTATCTTTTGTTTTTCATTATTCATTTGCAGCGTAAGAATTTTGTATTAAGAAGTTTAATTAAGTAAATGTATTTTATCATCGTAAAAAGTGCAGAACGGAATGTTAAGTATCAGTAAAGTGTGGAGCTTATGGTAAACAAAATTTTTAAAATTATAAAAAACGAAACAGTTTTGAGTGTGGCGACGGTTATTGCCGTTATATCGGCATTTTTTATAAAGCCCGATATAAAATATGTTAGCTACATAGATTTTAGAACATTGTCATTACTGTTTTGTCTTATGGCGGTAATGGCAGGGTTTCAAAAAACGCACATTTTCAAGATCATGGCTCAAAGTCTGCTAAAAAGAATACATAGTCTCAGGGGCCTGTTATTTATACTGATAATGCTGTGCTTTTTCTTCAGTATGCTTGTAACAAATGATGTGGCGCTTATAACCTTTGTGCCGTTTGCTTTTGTAATTCTTGATATGACAGAGGCTGAGGACAGGCTGCTTATAAAAACAGTTGTTATGCAGACGGTTGCGGCAAACCTTGGCAGTATGCTGACACCTATAGGTAATCCGCAAAATCTCTACCTTCACGGTATATCAAAAATGGGTGTGGGCGAGTTTTTAGCTTTGATGCTCCCATATACAGCGGTATCATTTCTTCTTTTATCGTTGTGGATAGTATTAAGAAACAAAAATACCGATATAAAAATCAAATTTGATAATGCACAACATATAACTCAAAAACCGAAAGTAGTAATTTATGCAATACTGTTCTTGCTGTGCCTGGCAACAGTCGGACATATGCTTGATTACAGAATAACGCTTACAGTCGTGATTATGGTTATGGCTATAACCGATTATAAGATATTTAAAAGCGTTGATTATACACTTTTACTTACCTTCATCGCATTTTTTATATTTATCGGTAATATGGGAAGGGTGCATATGTTTTCGTCTTATCTAAACTCGGTTATAGAGGGGCATGAGTGCATAACGGGTATACTGTCAAGTCAGTTGATAAGCAATGTACCTGCGGCGCTTTTACTGTCGGGGTTTACGGATAATTTAAAACCGCTTATTGTCGGTGTAAACCTGGGCGGCTTGGGAACGCTGATAGCATCAATGGCAAGCCTTATATCGTTTAAATTTGTTGCAAAAGAGAATAAGTCCTTGCGCGGAAAATATTTATTGTATTTTTCAATAGTGAATATAGTCTTTTTGGTTGTTCTTACAGGCTTGTACCTTGCTATAGGATAGTAAATAAAAGGTTTATATGCTAAATTTTATAAAAAATAGTATATAGACCTTTCTTTTTTTTTGATATTGGTGTATAATGAAAATATCTATAGACAATTGAGGGGATAAATTATGGATATTAGTTTTGATTTTGGAAGTAAAGAGGTTGAACCCGGATACATAAAGGTTACGGGCAGAACTATTTATAATGAAGAAAGAGGCTATGGTATAATCAAAAAAGCTCAGGCAATGCTGCGAAGAACGGGCGAGAAATCTGTAATGCGTGACTTTTTGATTATGGATAACAATGCGTTTAAGGTAAAAATCCCAAACGGCATGTATAAAATAAGAATTGCGCTCGGCGACTATGAAGACGAGGGCGATGTTACTACGGTGTTCTCAATTAACGGCGAGGAACAGCATACATGGGTAAGCGATTCAACGGTTATTGAGCGTTTCCATGAGGTGGAGGTAACAAACGGCGAGATTTTATTTGAGTTTTCGGGTAAGCGTCCTGCATTAAATGCTATAGATATTGCGCAAAAGCGGTGGCTAAAAATGTCTGAGGTAAAATACAGTGTTGATGCAAGACCGGAGTGCCCGTCGATAACACTTTCATGGGATCCTGTAGAGGGTGCGCACGGATATCAGATTACAAGGATTAACTATAGAAATAACGAGCGTGATATCGTACATAATGTGTACGGTGAAGAGTATACCGACACAACTGTGCATTTATGTAAAAAATATGAGTACAGCGTATATCCGTTATATTCAAACAAGTTCCGAGGCTCTCACCATTCCACAGTTGAGGCAGAGGTTGTTGACGGAAAAGAGATGTCGGGGGAAATAAAGAACCTTGAGGTTGTGTCAAAGGCACATTCTGTAATTTTGATGTGGGAGAGCACATATGATGCGGCGTTCTATAACATATACAAAAAAGCGCCGTACGGTAAAATGACGCTTATTGACACCGCGCGCTCAAACCAGTTTAAATACATAGATGTTGATGTGGACACGAATGTGGAATTTACATATGCCATACAGGCTGTAACTCCGCATGGTTTTTCGCCGATGTATGAGATTAAGAGTGAAATACAGTGCCCAAAGCCAAAGCGTAAAATGGAGACATTAGACCGTGCATTGATTGCAGTGCCTACAAAGGACGGCGTGTTTCTGGCGTGGAGATTACAGGCGTATGAATATAAGCTTGGTATGGGCTTTGTGCTGTTCAGAAACGGCGAAAAAATAACGGGAGTGCTAAACGGCGCAACAAACTACCTTGATAAAGAGGGAAGACCGGGATATAGCTATACCGTAAAAGCTGTATTAAACGGTAAAATGGAAAAGGACGGATATACGACTACCGTTTGGGAAAAGGAGTATTGGTCAATTCCGCTTCAAAAGCCTGCCGATTTCATATCTCCGCATGATAGGGTGTATGAGTATACTGCAAATGATGCCTCCGTTGCCGATCTTGACGGTGACGGCGAATACGAAATAGTATTGCGCTGGGACGCAAACGGTAAGGATAATTCGCATAAGGGTACAACGGGTAACTGTATACTTGACGCATACAAGTTAAACGGCACACATATGTGGAGGATTGACCTGGGCAAGAATATCCGCGCAGGTTCGCACTATACACAGTTTATGGTGTATGACTTTAACAATGACGGCAAGGCGGAGCTGGTGTGCAAAACTGCCGACGGTACAGTTGACGGCGTAGGAAATGTTATCGGTAACCCGAATGCCGATTACAGGAATGCAGACGGATTTATCCTTGAGGGAAGCGAGTATTTAACCATATTCAGAGGCGATAACGGAATGGCTATAGATACGGTTGAATACGATCCTCCGCGCGGACATGTTGCGCAGTGGGGCGATAGCTGGGGTAACAGATGTGACCGTTACCTTGCCTGTGTTGCATATCTTGACGGTATAAATCCAAGCGTTGTAATGTGCAGAGGCTACTATGACCATGGCAGACCGACACATCTTGTGGCATGGGATGTAATAGATAATAAGCTTGTTAAGCGCTGGCACTTTAGGGCCGACAGTACGACGAATATCGAATATACCTTCCAGGGCAACCATAACTTGGGCGTTGGCGATGTTGACGGTGACGGAAAGGATGAAATTGTATACGGCTCAATGGCTGTTGACCATAACGGAACGGGTATGTATTCTACAGGTCTTATGCATGGCGACTGTATAAATGTGGGTAAGTTTAGACCCGATACTAAAGGACTTGACTGCTTCCAAATTCATGAGGAGGCAGAGGCAGAATACGGCTTTGAGGTTCATGACCCTGCAACCGGCGAGGTTAAATGGGGAAGATACACAGGCAGAGATACAACAAGAGGCTTGTGCGCAAAGATTGATCCAAGATATAAGGGTAACCAGTGCTGGGTAATGGATGATAGCATATACACCATGGACGGCGAGGTAATAAACGAGGTCGGGCCAAAATCCATAAACTTTGCGATTTGGTGGGACGGCGACCTTATAAGAGAGCTTTTAGACCACGAATTTGACGAGGATTTAAAGTGGGGCTATCCAAAAATCTATAAATGGGATTATGAGAATAATAAGCTTGTAACTATCCTTTCACCTCAGGGTGTTTTATCAAACAACTCAACCAAGGGTACGCCCTGCATACAGGCATGTATCTTTGGCGACTGGCGTGAGGATGTGGTATGGCGTAACGAGGATGACACCGAGCTTCGCATTTACACAACGACAGATTTAACCGAGCACAGAATGTATACTCTTATGCACGATAGCGTGTACAGACTCTCTATTGCATGGCAAAATACCGCATATAACCAGTGTCCGCAGACAGGATTTTATATCGGTCCTGATATGGGTGAGATACCTGTACCCGAGCATGATTATGTAAGAGGTGAAATTTTACCTGAGTTTAGCGAGGATATTGACGAATAAACGCAAAAAAAACCGTTATGTGTAAAAAAATATACATAATATATCAAAAGAGTTACAAAAATGTGTGCAAAATATTGAAAATATGCAAAAAGACAAAAACAAGGTTGACCTTTTGAATATTTTGGGTTAGAATATTAACTGGATAACGGAGGATTGCCTGATGAGAATAATTGCAGGTGAGCGTCGCGGACATAAATTGCGTGAATTTGACGGCGACGATGTAAGACCTACTACAGATAGAGTCAAAGAGTCTGTTTTTAATATTATTAGTCCCTTCATTTCCATGTCGTCGGTGCTTGATATGTTTTCGGGTAGCGGAGCGTTGAGCTTTGAGGCGATTTCAAGAGGCGCAAAAAGCGCTGTGTGTCTTGATAACGATAAGCGGTCAATTGATATTATCAGAAAAAATGCAGAGGACCTTTCATATACCGACAGGTGTGAAATTATAAACTGCTCATGCTTTGACTATATAAAAAGGACAAATGCCGTATTTGATATAATATTTCTTGACCCACCCTATAACAAAGGTCTTATAGAGCCGGCGTTGGAGGGGATAGTAAAAAACCGTGTTTTGTCTGATGACGGGATAATAATGCTTGAAAGTGACAGCACGGATTTTCACGGCGAGATGGACGGGCTCCAAATATACCGTCAGAAAAAATACGGGCGGACATATATTACCATATACCGATATGGGAAGGAAAGTTAGATGAAAATAGCAGTTTATCCGGGTAGCTTTGATCCGGTAACTAACGGTCATTTAGATATTATTGAGCGAGCAAGTAAAATCTATGACAGGGTTATAGTCGGCGTGCTTATAAACGGTGCAAAAAAACCCTTGTTTGACGCAGAGGAAAGAGTTGAACTTTTAAAATCGGTAACGGCAGATTTAGACAATGTTGAGATAGACAGCTTTTCGGGCTTGCTGGTAGATTTTGCAAAAGAGAAAAATGCTTGTGTTATAATAAAAGGACTAAGAACGGTAAATGATTTTGAATATGAATTTCAAATGGCGCTGTTAAACAAAGCATTAAACCCAAACATTGAAACAATGTTTATGATGACCAATACCAAGTATTCTTATATCAGTTCCAGCATGGTAAAAGAGCTTGCGGCATTTAAAGGTGATTTGAACGGTTTTGTACCGACACAAATAATAGAAAAAATAAAAGAAAAATATTGAGATTGAAAGGATGAGTCTAAGAATGGATACAGAAATGGATATCATGGAAATCATTGATATGATGGAGGAAACTATTGACAAGGCATCGGCAGTACCGCTTACAGGAAAGGTAATGCTTGATAAGGATGAGCTTCTTGACTATATTCAGGAGATCAGACTTGTATACCCTGATGAACTCAAGGAAGCTAAGTGGGTTAAGGAAGAGCGTCAGAGAATTTTATCAGAGGCAGAGTCAAGAGCGGAATCAATCAGAAAGAGTGCTGAGGAAACTCAGATGCAGCTTATTGATGAGCATGAAATTACAAAGTGCGCTTATGATAAGGCAAACGAGCTTGTAAATACAGCTACAGCAAAGGCAATGGATATTAAGACTGATACAGATCAGTATGTTGATGATATCTTAAACGATGTTGAGCATAGACTTGACCTTCTTCTCCGTAAGGTTCGTGAGGACAGAGGTTACTTCAATAATAACTAATGGAACGGAAGCGTTCATGAAATGAGCTGGATATATATTCAGCTCTATTTGTGTTTTAGCTAAAGGAACAAAAATATAAGGGGGAAAATTATGTTATCAGACATAGAAATTGCATTGGCAGCAAAAATGGATAACATTAAAGATGTTGCAAAAAAACTCAATATCAGTGAAGACGAGCTTGAATTTTACGGAAAGTATAAAGCAAAGCTTGGCACAGAGGTTCGGGATAAGTTTAAGGACAACCCCGACGGTAAGCTTATTTTGGTAACTGCAATAAACCCTACGCCTGCGGGCGAGGGTAAAACAACAACAACCATAGGTCTTGGCGATGCCATGAACCGTCTTGGCAAAAAATGTGTGCTTGCCCTTCGTGAGCCGTCTTTGGGGCCTGTTATGGGAGTAAAGGGCGGTGCCGCCGGCGGCGGATACAGCCAGGTTGTGCCGATGGATGATATAAATCTGCACTTTACAGGCGATATGCACGCAATAACAGCCGCAAATAACCTGTTATCCGCAATGATTGATAACCATATCCACCAGGGTAACGAGCTTGATATTGATGTTACAAACATCGTATGGAAAAGGGTAATGGATACCAATGACCGTGCTTTAAGACATACAATGGTAGGCCTTGGCGGACACATAAACGGTGTACCTCGTGAGGACGGATTTATGATAACGGTTGCCTCCGAGATTATGGCGATACTCTGTCTTGCAAGTGATTTGGAGGACTTAAAGCGCCGTTTTGGTGAGATAATTATAGGCTATAGGAGGTCGGGCGAGCCTGTTTATGCCCGTGAGCTTCACGCTGAGGGTGCAATGGCGGCGCTGATGAAGGACGCTATAAAGCCAAACCTTGTGCAGACTCTTGAGCATACGCCATGCCTTATTCACGGCGGTCCGTTTGCAAATATTGCGCATGGCTGTAACAGTGTTCAAGCTACCAAACTTGCAATGAAAATGGCTGATTATACAATTACCGAGGCAGGCTTTGGCGCAGACCTCGGCGCAGAAAAGTTTATGGATATAAAATGCCGTATGGCAAATATTCATCCCGATGCGGTTGTAATCGTTGCAACCGTCCGCGCACTCAAATATAACGGCGGTGTTAAAAAGGCGGATTTAAAAGAAGAGAACCTTGACGCACTCAAAAAAGGTATCGTAAACTTAGGCAAGCATATCGAAAATATGGTAAGCTTCGGCGCGCCTGTTGTAGTTGCAATTAACCGTTTTGACACAGATACAGATGCCGAGCTTGACTATATTGTTAATACCTGCAAGAGCCTCGGCGCTAAATGTGCAATGTCAGAGGTATTTGCAAAAGGCGGAGAGGGCGGTATAGAGCTTGCCAATGCAGTTTTAGAGGCTATTGATAACAATACGGCAACATATAACCCTGTATATGATATAAATGACAGCATTGAGAATAAAATAAATGCAATAGTTACTAAGGTATACGGCGGTAAGGGCGTGTCATACTCAAATAAGGCTAAAAAGGCGATAAAGAAGTTAGAAGAGTTCGGACTTGATAAAAAGCCTGTATGTATCGCAAAAACGCAGTATTCCTTGTCCGATGACCCGTCATTACTGGGTAGACCCGAGGGCTTTACTGTCAATGTATCCGAGGTAAGAGTATCAAACGGCGCAGGCTTTATCGTAGTGGAAACAGGTAATATTATGGTAATGCCGGGGCTTCCAAAAGAGCCTGCAGCAAATAATATAGATGTTGATAATGACGGAGTAATTTCGGGATTATTCTGATTAGAGAAAGTGGAAAAGTGGAGCATTTAAAAACATTTAAGTCGTATGGCTATGAAGATACTGTATCTTTTGCCCACGATTTGGCAAAAGATATTAAAGCGGGCACTGTTATATGCCTGCGCGGTGATCTTGGCGCAGGCAAAACTGCATTTGTTCAGGGCTTTGCAAGAGGTCTTGGAATAGAGGAGTATATAACAAGCCCGACCTTTACCATTGTAAATGTGTATGAGAGCGGTAGATTACCACTCTACCATTTTGATGTGTATAGGATAAGCAACAGTGACGAAATGTATGAAATAGGGTATGAGGAATATGTCTATGGCGACGGTATAAGCATAATTGAATGGCCACAGCTTATAGAGGATATTCTGCCCGATACAAGATACGAAATAAATATCCTTAAAAATATGGATATTGACGAAAACTACAGGGAAATAGAGATTTATAAAGTATGAGAGTTTTAGCGATTGATACGGCAACCGATGCGGCAACCGTAGCGGTAGTTGAGGATAATATCGTCGTCGGTGAATATGTTATAAACCATAAAAAAACACATTCGCAGAAGATTATGGTTATGATAGACAGAGTCCTGACGGATTTGGAGCTTAAAGTGTCCGACATTGATGTTTTTGCCGTGGCAACGGGTCCGGGGTCGTTTACAGGACTTAGGATAGGCGTTGCAACGATAAAGGCGCTTGCACACAGCCATAATAAGCCAACAGTCGGCGTTAATACGCTGTATGCGCTTGCATATAATATTTGCGATAGTAATAAGGTTATAGTACCGATAATGGACGCAAGGCGCGGACAGGTATTTAACGCCGCATATAAATGGAATAACGGCGTTTTGGAAACGGTTGTAGAGCCAAATGCCTGTGATATACACGAATGTATAGAAAGAGTTTCAGGGTATGATACTATATTTACAGGCGATGGTGTAAATGTGCATTGTGATTTGTTAAAAACTGAGGTAGCGCCTGTGCATTTGAGAATGTCAAAGGCGTCTGCTGTATGCGTGTGTGCATATCAAATGGCAAAGTGTGGCTGTTTGAGTGACTATAACAGCCTTGTGCCTGAGTATTTACGGCTTTCTCAGGCGGAACAGGAACTGTTAAGGAAAAGGGGATAATAAATGCAATTCATATCATGGCAGTTCATTATATTATTTGCGGTAGCAATGATTTTTCTTTTATCTGAAGTAAAAGCGAAAAAATATATTCTCGCGGTATGTTGTTTTATATTCTATATTTCATCAGGGATATCAGGATTTGTTGTTTTAGCCTTGTTTACAACTGTAACATACATATTTGGAGTAATAACGGAAAAACATAAAAGCAAACTGACTTTTTTTGTGATGTTAGTCTTAGCATTATGTCCTCTTTTATTTTATAAATATGCCGGCTTTGTAGTACATGAAATATTCAGAATGAGAGAAATCACAGGGGTTACCGTTCCAATAGGAATTTCATTTTTCACTTTTAGTGGAGTAGGATACTTAGTTGATGTATATAAAGGTAAATGCGGTGCGGAAAAAAATTTTATCAACTATTTTATATTCCTGTCATTATTCACTTGCATAACTTCAGGACCAATCAACAGGTCACAGTCATTGTTGGCGCAGATTAAAGAATATGACAGGACAAAATTCTGTTACGATAGATGCGCTGAGGGATTCAGATATGTGCTGATTGGAATATTACTTAAGGTTTTGGTTTCCGCAAGACTCGCTCAAGCAATAACAAATCCATTTAATGTGCCGGCGCAAGTGAGCGGATTGGCACTATTGATTGCAAGCTTATTTTTTACAATACAAATTTTCTGTGATTTTTGTGGATACAGTTATATGGCGTATGGGTTGTCAAAGATTATAGGTATAGATGTTGTGCAAAACTTTAAGGCTCCGTATTTTTCACTTTCAGTAACTGAGTTTTGGAGAAGGTGGCACATATCATTAAGTTCATGGTTCAGGGATTATGTCTATTTTCCACTTGGTGGTAGCCGGTGCTCTAAAGCAAGGACTTGTGTTAATCTTGTTATAACTTTCACAGTAAGCGGATTATGGCATGGTGCGGCTTGGACATATATTACTTGGGGATTTATGAATGGTGTAATTATTGTTATTGAAAAGTTGATCGGTTTTAATAAGGAGGTCAGCGGTCGTACAAGAACTATAGTACATTGGATGGTGACATTGCTATTAACGAATACAATGTGGATATTTTTCAGAGCGGCAACTTTGCCTGATGCAATTCTAATTATACGAAAAATACTCACAGATACAATTCATGGCTTGATTAGACTTAGGTCAATGGCATCTATATTAGAGCTCGTCTCAGAGCTTGGAGTAACAGCATCTGGGTTTGTAGCAACTTTGGTTGGAATAATGATCTTTGTGGTATTTGAAATCTTTGCAGACCGTAAGGATAAACCTACATATTTACTTAACAGTAGAAAGGCAGTAGTCAGGTGGACGGTTTATATTGCCTTAATCTTTGTTATTTTGATATTTGGTGTAACGGGAAAGGCCGGTGAATTTATATATGCAAAATTCTAAGAATATTTGGATTTTTTATGGAAAGATTACACTGTTGTTTATTCTGTTTGTTGGAGGAACATATTTATGCAACCTGTATACTGATTCTGTATATAGTAAAAGGCACTATGGCTCAATAGAGGACAAGCTTAACACATTAAAGACTACTCATGGTGGGAGAACAATTTTTGTGGGAGGGTCGTCTGTCTTGACGGGTGTAAATGCGGAGCATTATGAAAAGATAAGCGGTGAACAATCAATCAACATGGGACTTCATGCGGCAGATATATATGATGTATACTTATCGGTAATAGAACCATATATACATCAAGGTGACAAGGTGGTGTTAGCACTTGAATATTATCCATACAATACGGCGTGGAATGAATATGATGATGTAGGCTTAATAGTCGGGCACGAATCAAAAGAATATTACAAAACAATCACACTAAAGCATCGACCGCAATATACATACCAACAGATTCTGCGTTCGTATGCAAAGGTGTATGAGGTGGCTTATTCCAATTTAACAGAAGGCATCAAAGGTGATGAAGAAGCTTATTTGCGTGATAATATAACAAAATATGGAGATCTCTCAATAGAAATAAACATGTATCACAAAAATCCTTATCCATACCAATATAATTTAAATTTAGATAAAGAAGCAGTTAAAGAGATAAAAAGATACATAGAGCATTATGAAACATTAGGTGCTAAAGTATATATTGTATTTCCCCCTATATATACGGATTTGGACTTTGAATCGGATGTAGATAACATAGATAGTTTTTATAGACAAATGAGAAAAAATTTTGGAGATAGGGTATTGGGTTATCCTACAGACTGGATGTTCAATACAGGAGACAAATTTTGGGATACAGGTTATCATCTTATTTCATCTGAATCATTAAGGCATACTGAATATTATTATAATCTTATAAAAGAAGCGGAAAACTTAAATAAGTAAATAGATATATTATAAAAAAACTTGGACTTTTAAATAAAACGGAGGATAAATAATGTTAGCGATAGGCAGTGATCACGGCGGTTTTGAATTAAAGAACCGCATAGTAAAATATTTAGAGAGTAAGGGTATAGAGGTGCATGACTTTGGTGTGTATAATGACAGTAGTGTCGATTATCCCGACTGTGCCGTACCTGTATGCAATGCCGTAAATGATAAAACCTGTGATGCAGGAATTTTAGTTTGCGGAACGGGAATAGGAATATCCATTGCCGCAAATAAGATAAAGGGTATTCGTGCGGCGCTATGCTCGGATGTATACAGTGCAAAAATGGCAAAGGAGCATAACAACGCAAATGTAATCTGCTTAGGCGGCAGGGTTATAGGCGAGGAGCTTGCGTATATGATAGTTGACACATGGTTAAATGCAGAGCATTTGGGCGGAAGACACTCAAACAGAGTTGCAAAAATACATGAGCTTGAAAACTGATTTTTATATATAAAGAGGTAAAACAATGCCGGAAAATTCAAAGAAAGTCCCCGAGGTTGTAATAAACCGTCTGCCGAGATACTATAGGTATTTGGGCGACTTATTATCACAGGGAATTACAAAGGTTTCATCAACTGAGCTTAGCAAAAAAATGGGTGTTACCGCATCTCAAATCCGTCAGGATTTTAACTTCTTCGGTGGTTTCGGACAACAGGGTTATGGCTATAATATTGAGTATTTGTACAGCGAAATAGCCAAAATCCTCGGATTAAACGACGGTAATACGATGATTATAGTAGGCGCAGGTAATTTAGGTCATGCGCTTGCAAACCATGCAGGCTTTGAAAAGCGTGGCTTTAAATTGGTTGCCATATTTGATAATTCAAAGGATATTATCGGAAAAGAAATAAACCATATCAAGGTACGCGATATATCGGAGCTTGAGGATTATCTTTTAAATAACAGGGTGGATATAGGAGTTCTTACAGTGCCGAATAAGGCGGTGCATAATATTGCATACAGGCTTGTAGAGGGCGGAGTAAAGGCGATACTTAATTTCTCGTACTCCGAGCTTAATTTGCCCGATGATATATCGGTTGAGAATGTGCATTTATCAGACCCGTTAATGACGCTTTCATATAAGCTGAAGCGTTCTAAAATATAAGAGGTAGCGTTATGAGAGTTATTGCATTTGTAGGTCCGAGCGGAACGGGAAAGAGCTATAGAAGCATAAGCGTTGCCACCGATAACGGCGCAGACGGAATAATTGACGACGGTTTGTTAATATCGCATGGCAAGGTAATAGCAGGCACATCTGCAAAGCGTGAAAAAACAAGAATTGCCTCTGTAAAGCATGCCTTGTTTATGAATGATGAGCACTCAAGGGAGATAAAGGCATATCTTCGTACCGGTAAAATAAAATGCCTTATGATTTTGGGAACATCTGATAATATGGCAGAAAAAATTGCCGCATCGCTGGGTGTGGGTGAAATTGAAAAAATCATACATATTGAGGATGTTGCCACAAAGCGTGAAATGGAAATGGCACAGCGTATGCGAATGGAGGAGGGAAAGCATGTTATTCCTGTTCCTACATTTGAGATAAAAAAGAACTTTTCGGGCTATTTTCTCCACCCCTTGCGTGGTTTTCAGAAAAATCTCGACAAGGAGATTGACACAGGCGAGGCGGACAGATCAATTGTAAGGCCTACATTTTCATATCTTGGCGACTATGTAATATCAGACACCGTGCTTATGCAGATTGCCGAGTATGAAGCATTAAAAGTCGGCGCAATTTATCGTGTAATAAATATGAATGTAAGGAAAACAGGTCACGGTGTTCATATTGATATGACTGTGGGTGTGAAATTCGGTTATAATATTGATAAAGCGTGCAGGCTTGCGCAAACAAATATCAAAAGGAATATCGAACAATATACCTCTGTGAATGTACGCAGGGTGCATATGTTTGTAAAATCAATATCAATGAGATGAGCTGTTGCTAATGCAGCAGCTCATCTCAGACTGTCGAAAAACTTCCCAGACCGCACAAAACTTAAATAATATAGTTTGCATCTATATATGACTTATTACCATAAATAATACTGCCGTTCTTTTACAAAAACGGCAGTATTATGTGCTTTTTGCTCAAATAAACCCTACCGTACCACTGTAGGGCTACGGGTTCATTTTCACAAAATCTGCTTCGTTTTTCGATTTCTGCAAATGAGCTGTTGCCAATGCAACAGCTCATTTGCAGAAATCGTATTATATTGTGCTTGACTGTTTGTTGAGTGTCTGTTATAATGGTTAAGATAAAACATATGTTTAGAGGCATTTGGTTATGGATAAATTTGAATTGGTATCGGAATTTACGCCTAAAGGCGATCAAATACAGGCGATAGAAACGCTTGCAAACGGAGTAAAAAACGGTGAGAAGTTTCAGACGCTCTTAGGTGTTACAGGCTCGGGAAAAACCTTCACAATGGCAAATATCATTGCAAGGGTCAATAAACCGACAATTGTTCTTGCGCATAATAAAACGCTTGCGGCGCAGTTATGTTCGGAATTTAAGGAATTTTTCCCGAATAACTGTGTTGAATTTTTTGTGTCGTATTATGATTATTATCAGCCCGAGGCATATATTCCGTCAACCGACACATATATCGAAAAAAACTCAATGACAAATGAAAATATTGATAAACTAAGACATAGCGCAACCTTTGCCCTGTTTGAAAGACGGGATACCATAATTGTTGCGAGCGTGTCCTGTATTTACGGACTGGGCGATCCCGAGGATTACAAGGAGCTTATGCTGTCACTTAGAGTCGGCATGGTAAAGGACCGTGACGAAATACTTATGAAGCTTACCAAAATGCAGTATGAGCGAAACGATATAAACTTTGTCAGAAATAAATTCAGAGTCCGTGGCGATGTGGTGGAGATATTTCCGTCAAATAACGGCGAGCATTGCATAAGGGTTGAATTTTTAGGTGATGAGATTGACAGAATATCCCAGATAAATGTTGTTACGGGCGAGATTGTTGGAACAATGCAACACGCTGTAATTATGCCTGCATCGCATTATGTAACAACGGGCGATAAAATGAAGGTAGCCATAGGCGCAATTTATGCCGAGATGCAGGAGCAGGTTGCGTATTTTAAGGAGCGCAATATGCTTATCGAGGCGCAGAGAATTGAACAGCGTACCATGTATGATCTTGAAATGCTCCAGGAGATTGGATTTTGTCAGGGCATTGAAAACTATTCAAGACATATTTCGGGTCGTGAGGAGGGAAGCGCACCGTATGCTTTGCTTGATTATATGCCCGATGATTATTTAATGATTATTGACGAGTCGCATGCTACAATTCCGCAGGTAAGGGGTATGTATAACGGCGACAGGGCAAGAAAGGATACTCTCATTAAATATGGATTTAGATTACCGTCTGCAAGGGATAATAGGCCTTTAAAATTTGAGGAATTTGAACAAAGATTAAATCAGGTAATATTTACATCTGCAACGCCGGGCGAGTATGAAAGGGAACACTCAACCACAATTGCACAACAGCTTATCCGACCAACCGGACTTTTGGATCCCGAAATATTTGTACGGCCTACAGAGCATCAGATAGACGACCTTATCTCGGAGATAAACAAGCGTACGGAAAGAGGATTTAGAACTCTTGTTACAACGCTTACAAAGAAAATGGCAGAGGATTTAACGGACTATTTGAGTGAGATAGGTATTCGTGTAAGATATATGCACTCCGATATTACGACCATTGAAAGAACGGAGATTATAAAGGATTTAAGACTTGGCGAGTTTGATGTGCTTGTCGGTATAAATCTGCTTCGTGAAGGACTTGATATTCCCGAGGTAGCGCTTGTTGCAATCTTAGATGCTGACAAGGAAGGATTTTTGCGTGGTGAAACATCGCTTATCCAGACTATAGGCAGAGCCGCAAGAAACAGCGAGGGACAGGTAATAATGTATGCCGATACGATTACACGGTCAATGCGTGTGGCGATTGACGAAACCAAAAGACGGCGTGAGATACAGCAAAAGTATAATGAAGAGCACGGCATAATACCAAAGACTATAAAGAAGGATATCCGTGAGATATTGGAGCCTGTAAAGGCGGTAACGGACGCTAAAAAGCCGGGCGAGATAAAAACTGCTTCGGATTATCGGCGTGAAATTGAGGAGCTTACTGCAAAAATGTATAATGCGGCTGAAAACCTTGAATTTGAGGAGGCTGCCGCATTAAGAGACAGGATAAGAAAACTTGAAAAAGAGATGGAAAAGTGATGAACAGTGAAACAATTGACACAATAGTTGAAATTTTTAACGAGAAAATTTTAACCCCTGTTTTGTTTATGGTAGAAACGGAAAGGGGCGTTGCGTTGGTGGGCTTTTTTGACAGAGCCGTCAGTGATGATGATATTTTAAGCACCTCACAGGCAATATATGATGAAACAGGCTATGTGGCTGAAATTCTGGATATCAGAGAGTTTAGTGAGGGGGAAAGATTTGATTTTGTCAATACTGCGGAGCTTGTGTATTCGGCAAGCGACCTTGTGCAATCAATTTTTGCAATGTCCATGCTTGAGGATTTTAATATTATGATTGACAAAAGAGAAAAGATGCTTCAAAGATATAAGGAGTTTAACACTCCCTATCTTCAGTAAAAAATAATGTTTCAGACTTAAACGGATAAAACTTACAGGCTAAATTGCCGTGAATATACTATAGTTTAATAACATTCCAATAAAAAGAGGTAAATAAATGGCAAAATATATACGAATAAAGGGCGCAAGAGAACATAATTTAAAAAACATATCCATTGATATTCCAAGAGATAAGCTGGTGGTTTTAACAGGACTTTCGGGTTCGGGCAAATCATCGCTTGCTTTTGATACGATATACGCAGAGGGACAGAGGCGGTATATGGAGTCCCTGTCCTCATACGCAAGGCAGTTTTTGGGACTTATGGAAAAACCAGATGTTGATTATATTGAGGGCTTGTCCCCTGCAATAAGTATTGACCAGAAAACAACATCAAAAAACCCCCGTTCAACCGTCGGTACGGTAACGGAAATATATGATTATTTAAGGCTGATGTATGCAAGGATAGGTATTCCGCATTGCCCCAAGTGTGGCAGGGAAATATCCAAGCAGACAGTTGACCAGATTGTCGATCAGGTTTTAAAACTGCCCGAGGGCACTAAAATCCAGGTGCTTGCACCTGTTGTAAGCGGTAAAAAAGGTGAGCACCAAAAGGTTTTTGAGGACGCAAAGAAAAACGGCTTTGCAAGAGTCAAGGTAGACGGCGAGCAGTATGACTTATCGGAGGAAATAAAGCTTAAAAAGACCTTTAAGCATAATATCGAGGTTATCGTTGACAGACTTATTATCCGTGACGGTATAACAAAGAGGCTTAGTGACTCTGTTGAAACTGCTATTTCTCTTACAGGCGATCTTGTAATGATTGATGTTATCGGCGATAAGATAATGAACTTTTCGCAAAGCTATGCCTGCCCCGACTGCGGAATAAGCATACCCGAGCTTACGCCGAGAATGTTCTCGTTTAACAACCCATACGGCGCGTGCGAGCATTGCGACGGCTTGGGTGCATTGCAAAAGTTTGACCCTGCACTTATTATACACGATGATAGCGTGGGACTTTTAGACGGCGCATTGCGTGCAAGCGGATGGAACAGCGTTGAAGAGCCCGACAGCTTTGCAGCGGCGTATTTTAAAGCAATCTTGGAGCATTTTGAAGAGGATATAAATACTCCGTGGCGTGATTTGAGTGATGCAACAAAAGAGGCGGTGCTATATGGCACAGGCGATATGCCGATAAAGGTAAAAATGCCCAAATCCTACGGAAACAGAGTTATAAATTCGCCGTTTGAGGGTGTAATAGGCAATATGGAGCGTAGATATGCGCATCCTACATCGGAGTATGCAAGGTATGATCTTGATAGATATATAAGCCTTGTAAAATGCCCTAAATGCCATGGCGCAAGATTAAATCCCGAGGTTTTGGGCGTTACGGTAGGCGGTAAAAATATTTACGAGTTTACCTGTATGCCGATACGGGAGGAAAGGGACTTTATCGATCGCCTGGAGCTTAGCGAGGTAGAGTTAAAGATTGCAAGTCAGGTGTTAAAGGAGATAAAAGCAAGACTGCAATTTTTGCTTGATGTAGGACTTGAATATTTAACGCTTTCACGCTCATCGGGCACATTATCGGGCGGAGAGGCGCAGAGAATAAGGCTTGCAACTCAGATAGGGTCGGGACTTATGGGAGTGCTCTACATTCTGGACGAGCCAAGCATAGGACTTCATCAAAGGGACAATGACAGGCTTATTAAGACCTTGAAGCATTTGAGGGATCTTGACAATACCGTTTTGGTGGTAGAACATGATATTGATACCATGTATGCGGCGGACCATATTGTTGATATAGGACCTGGTGCAGGCGTAAACGGAGGCAGAGTAGTAGGCGAGGGTACGGTTGAGGATTTAATAAACTCAAAGGAGTCCATGACGGGTAAGTACTTAAGCGGCGAGCTTAAAATTGAAGTACCAAAGAAACGCAGAAAACCTCTTGATTGGTTAGAGGTAAGGGGCGCAAAGGAGAATAACTTAAAGAATATCAATGTAAAATTCCCGATAGGCGTTATGACCTGCGTAACGGGCGTTTCAGGGTCGGGAAAATCGTCTTTGGTAAACGAAATTTTATATAAGAGCCTTGCCCATACTCTAAACCGCGCGCAGACAAGAGCAGGCGAGCATAAGGAGATTGTGGGCGTCGATAAGCTTGATAAGATTATCAATATTG
This sequence comes from Clostridia bacterium, assembly GCA_017443895.1. GTDB lineage: Bacteria > Bacillota > Clostridia > UBA1381 > UBA1381 > 12844. The sequence goes on along the minus strand of JAFSXU010000074.1, from coordinate 33,719 downwards.
ACCAGTCTCCGATTGGCAGAACTCCAAGGTCTAACCCTGCCACATATACGAATGTGTTTACCGATATCCGCTCGGTTTTTGCAAATACCAACGAGTCAAAAATGCGCGGTTATAAGTCAAACAGGTTCAGCTTTAATGTAAAAGGTGGCAGATGCGAGGCTTGTAGTGGTGACGGTATAAAAAAGATTGAAATGCATTTTTTGTCCGATGTATATGTACCGTGCGAGGTTTGTAAAGGTCATAGGTATAACCGTGAAACCTTAGAGGTTAAGTATAAGGGTAAGAATATATATGATGTTCTTGAAATGACAGTTGATGAGGGCGTTGAGTTTTTCAAAAATTTCCCCAAAATCAGCCGAAAACTTGAAACCTTACAGCAGGTAGGCCTGGGCTATGTAAAACTCGGGCAGTCCTCGACGACATTATCGGGCGGAGAGGCGCAGAGAGTAAAGCTTGCAACCGAGCTTTCAAAACGCTCAACGGGAAAGACTATTTATATTCTTGACGAGCCGACAACAGGCTTGCACAGCGCAGATGTGCATAAACTTACCGAGGTATTAAATCAGCTTGTTGAGGCAGGGAATACCGTTGTTGTAATAGAGCATAATTTGGATGTTATAAAGACTGCCGATTATATTATAGACTTAGGCCCCGAGGGAGGAGAAGGCGGTGGAAAGGTGATTGCAAAAGGAACACCCGAAGCGGTTGCAAAGATAAAAGGCTCATATACCGGTCAGTACCTAAAGCCGATGCTTAAATAATGTAAGTTGAAAAAAGTATGAAATGTCAAATATTAACCTATGTTAGTATTTGACATTTTCATTATCTTGTGTTAAAATTAAGGACAGATGTTATGCACCTATAGCTCAGTTGGATAGAGCAATAGCCTCCGACGCTATGTGCAGCGGTTCGAATCCGCTTAGGTGTACCATGAAAACGACAGTATTCGATAGAATACTGTCGTTTTCAGCTAAATTCGCCTGACGGCGAGCTAAATTGAGCAAGCTCGGCTAAATTGCCTAACGGCAGCTAAATGTGCCTCGCACGCTGAATATGGCGAATTTAATTTAGCTTAAAACCGCAGGTTTTAAATTTTGCATTTGCGGAGCAAATATTTCGCTTTGCACGATAGTGCAAAATTTAGCCTAAAACTTTTGCATCTAAATTATAAAGTTTATTCAAAACAAAAAGAAACCGCCTAATTTGGCGGTTTCTTTTTGTTTTGGGTGTGGCGTACCCGAATTTTACCCGAATTATTGCACTACTGCCTCCAATTTTCCGTCAACATCTCTTAGCTCTATATTCAAGCCGTCCTCTAATGTGAACGCATCGGTAGCGGTTGTGTTTCCAACCTCGTCCTCAATTATAATATAGAGTTTATCTGACTTGTCATAAACATACGGTATTCCTATCTCTTCGCCCTCTCCCAAGGGTGTATCGCCCAAGATATTCTCGCCCGGATTTCCCTCCTTGCTTGCAGTAAGGTATAGCCCGTATATAGGAGCGGACATGCCGTTTATAATGTATAAGGTCTGCGCATCCTGAGTGGGAGTCTCTTCCTTTGCCTGAGTATCAGTCTTTGGTGTGTCCGTAGGCGATGCGGTAGTGCCAACAGTAGCCTTTGGTGAAGTTGTAGCATGGTTCATTGCTGTTTTTTCAGCATTGCAGGCGGATAGTAAAAGCGTGCCTGTCAGCAGTATAGGGACAATAATTTTTTTCATAACAATCACTCCTCGTCTGTATTTATACACATATTGTATCATTGTATGAGAGAATTTGCAATAAAATTCCTCCAAGTTTTACACCTTAAAAAACAGCTTGCAATGTTTTGGCATATATGATAAAATATAAGTTAGTATAGTAGGTTTATGGAGGTAGGATCATGGCTGAAAAATATGGGGTAGTACCAAAGAAATTTACTTTGGCGTGGTTTGATTATGTGTGGACATATTATAAATGGCACATTTTAATACCTCTTGTGATTTTGCTTTTTACGCTTGTAACAGTGTATCAGTGCACACACCGCACCCCGTATGATATTGAGGTAATATATGCAGGGCATACGGTATTTACGGACAATCAGATGAAAGAAATACCGCTTGGAATGGCAAAATATTGCGACGATATAAACGGCGATGATAAGACGCTGGTATCATTTGATCAGATAAATTTCAGAGATGTGCCGGGCAGTGAGGAATTGGATTACAATCTTCAGATGAAGCTTGACTTGCAGTTTCAGAGAAATAAATCGTTTTTGTTTATATTCGATAAGGACGAAATGGATTTAATGCTTGCCCGTGAGCATGAGGATATGATATATTATCCCGTATCGGAATGGGCAAAAGATATGCCAAGCGATGATAAATTGTATACCAAAAACGGCATTGCATACGGCGTATCGTTAGCTGATAACGAGGTTATAAAATCACTGGGCATAAAATCACAGGATTTGTATTTGGTAGTGCGTATAAATTACAGTGACGAGCCCGATGCGGATAAGAAGTATGCAAATGCGATAAAGCTTGCAAATGCACTGGTAGGAAATGTTGTGGAGTAATCGAGTGTTTACGGTAGCTTAGCAGACGGGTTTTATTTACTTAGCGTGATTACATTATACTTGTAGGAGAGTAAAAATATTTAAGGAGTGTATCTGAATTGGCACTGGAGAAGTCTGTCATTGCAGACAATGAATATGAACTGTTCCTTGAATATAAAAGAACAGGGGATAAGGAATTAAGGAAAAAAATAATAGAGTCATATACATATATAGCCGAAATATTATCAAGGCGGTTTATAAACCGAGGTATTGACTATGAGGATATATACCAGGTTGCATGCCTTGGCATCATAAATGCCGTTGACAGGTTTGACCCTAAGCGCGGTGTAAGGTTTGCAACCTTTGCAACGCCGACTGTTTTTGGCGAGATACGCAAGTATTTCAGAGACAAGGGCTTTTTCATACGGATCCCGAGACGCTTGTATGAAATTTTCTATAGAGCCGAGCAGATAAAGAGGTCGTCAGCAGTGGTTGACGGCGAGGGTGAAACATATGAGGAAATTGCAAGAATACTGAATTTGCCTGTAAAAACGGTTTATGAGGCGGCAAGGGTAGGCGACGGCTCGTTTATAAAGTCGCTTGAGCAGGAGGCGTATGCCGATGGCTCAATGAATTTGTCAAATGTGTTGGGTATTGAGGATAAGCGGTTTTTGATGATTGAGGACAGGGATATGATTGACAGTATCCTCAAAGAGCTTACCGATGCCGAGCGTGAGTTTATAAAATATCGCTATGATGAGGAGCTGACTCAGGCAGAAATTGCAAAAAGGCTTAATATCTCACAGATGCAGGTATCAAGAATGGAGAAGAAATTACTCAAAAAGCTAAGAGATTTGTATTTTCGGGACTAAGCATATAAGCAAAAAGGAGGAGTATTTTAAATGCTTTCAGAGAAGAAAAAGGAATTTATAGAGTTTATGATGGAGTCGGATGTACTGCGGTTTGGCGACTTTGTAACAAAGAGCGGAAGAAATACGCCGTATTTTGTAAACACAGGTAATTATAAAACAGGCAAGCAGATTGCAACGCTTGCAAAATTCTATGCCGCACTTATAAAAGAGGAGTGTGGGGATAATTTTGACTGTATGTTCGGACCTGCATATAAGGGCATACCTTTGGCGGCATCTGCATCGGCAGCACTGTATAACGAATATGGAATAGACAAGCCGTATTTTTTCAATCGTAAAGAGGAAAAGGACCATGGCGAGGGCGGATCCCTGGTAGGCTATAAGCCTGTTAACGGTGATAGGGTAATAATAATTGAAGATGTTATAACCGCAGGTACGGCAATCCGTGAAACAATGCCGATCCTTGCTTCTTGCGCCGATGTTAATATATCGGATATGTTTATCAGCGTAAACCGCTGCGAGGTGGGGCAAAACGAGGGCAAAACCGCCGTTATGGAGGTTATGGACGAGTTTGGCATAAGGGTACACGCAATCGTTACGGTTAAGGATATTTATGAGTATTTAAAAACCGACAGCAAATACAGTGATGTACTTAAAAATATGGAAAAGTATATGCAGACATACTGTATATTTTAACAGGATTTGGGGTGATTACCATTAAACGAGTTATTAAGACTTTAATTTTAACAGCTATAGCGCTTGTGTTCGGCACATCTGTTTATGCGTATAATATTGTAAATCTTCCTGAAACAATGACATTTGATGAGGCGTTTGGAATATTCTCTGCCGAGGACATTTCAAGAGCTACAATATCTAACTATGCCGACAGAAGATATATTGACTTAAATAGAACACAGATAAACGATTTTTATCAGAATATGAAGGATATAGTCCTTTACAGACAAATAAATCCTGTCCCATTTCGCGGCACGGTTTTAAATTTCTATACAACCGACGGAAAAGCGCACTGCTACTACTCAAAATCGGGTGTTCAGGTAGGACTGTACGGCGACAGTAACTATGTATGCTATGTGGCGCGTGATGAGGATGCTGCATATATGACAAATATTGATGCGGTATACCGTGATAATCAGGATAAGATTTATGCAGAGCTTTTATATCGGGCAAGGGGTAATGATTTTTTGAAGCTCCCGTCAGAAACATGGGGAATTACACCCGTAAAAGAGGCGGCGGCAAATAACCTTCTGCCGTATGAGTTTACGGATAAATACAGTAAGAATATCACTCGTGAGCAGTTTTGCAAACTCCTTGCAAATCTGATGTGCGTTGTAGGTAACTACGCAAGCATTGAGGATTACATGGAGGATAAGGGTATAATATATTTCGCTAATTATTTTGCAGACTGCCAAAACCGTGATAACTCCATAAACGCACTTCACGCACTGGGTATTGTATCGGGAAAGAGTGACAGCAGGTTTGATCCCGACGGACTTTTAACCCGTGAGGAGGCGGCGGCGATGCTTTGCCGTGTTGCGGAGAAGTATATGTATATCCAAACCTACGGAAATCTGAATTTCACCGATGCCAATTCCGTATCGCCTTGGGCAAAATACTATGTAATCTGGGCGAATGAGAGCAGTATCATGAACGGCAGTGAATCAAAGTTTATGCCAAAGAATAATTATACTGTCCTTGAGGCAATTATAACGGTAAACCGTTTATATAAGGTATTGGTAAGAACACTGTATTAAAAGGACTGTTGCTTTTGGCGCAGAACATAGAAAGGCTTAATTCTTGTAAAGGTGTTTCTTGGATTTTAAATATATTTACAATATAAAAAGAAGAATTCCGAAAAAATCGGAATTCTTTGTTTTATGCCTTTCTATTACGAACCAAACTCACCGCTCGGAGTATACACATACGCCGTCGGGCTTGGAAAAATGGGATTTTAAATCCTATTTTTTCGGTTTTTGGTTCGTTCTGCATCCAAATTCATTCAGTCCTTAGAGAAGAACGGAAATTCAAAATTGAATTTTCTATTTTACATCTCTTTTTTATATGATCCCAAAAACTTGTAAAACTGTGTGCTTTGCCTTACCTTGTCAAGCGCAAAATAAATATTTGCCTCATCTATATTTCCGTCAATATCAATAAAGAAAACATATTTGCCAAGCTGTGTTTTAACAGGTCGTGACTCAATCTTTGTCATATTTATTCCTGATTTTGAAAACACCTCCAAGGCACTGTAAAGGCTGCCTGGGGTATCGTCTATGATAAATGCAATTGATGATTTATCGTGGTGCGACACTTTAAGCGACGGTTTTTTTTCAATAATGACAAACCTTGTGGAATTAGTATCGTCATCACCGCAGTTTTCGTCTAAGATTTGAAGCCCGTACAGCTTTGCACTTGCCTTTGAGCCGATACAGGCAACGGAGCCGTCGGAATTAAGGCTTGCCTTTGCCGCCTGTGCGGTTGAGTCGGCATATTCGATTTTTGCATTTTTGTATTTTGAATTAAGGATTTTTGTGCATTGCCCGATCGCCTGCGGGTGAGAGGTTATAACCTTAACCGTATCGGGCGTTGTATCAGGCTTTGCCATAATGTTTTGCGAAATGCAGAGTACATGCTCGCCTGTTATATATAAATCAACATCAAATGCCAGCATATCAAGCGTGGTATTTACAGCACCCTCGATTGAATTTTCAATCGGCACTATTCCACGCTCTGCATCTTCATTGTTGACAGCTTGAATAACGGCATTTATGGTATTATATTCACATAGTTTTTCATTTTCCATGGCACATTCCATTGCCGCAAGATGTGAAAATGTGCCCTTTGGACCTAAATATGCTATCATAATAAAATCCTGCCGACTGCCTTAGCTATCGGGTCTAATTCCCTCATAAGTGCGTCAAACTTTTCGGGCTTTAATGACTGCGGACCGTCAGATGCCGCCTTTTCGGGGCAGTTGTGAACCTCAATCATTAGTCCGTCGGCGCCTGCTGCAATGGCTCCCTTTGCAACGGGTGCAACATATTTATACGAGCCTGTAGCATGTGACGGGTCGGCAATGATAGGCAGGTGCGAAAGCTCCTTTGAAACAGGTATCGCACTTATGTCGAAGGTGTTTCTTGTTGAGGTTTCGTATGTCCTTATGCCACGCTCACAAAGAATAACATTTTCATTGCCCTCGGACATTATATATTCGGCCGCCATTAACCATTCTTCCATTGTGCTTGCAAGGCCGCGCTTTAAAAGGATTGGCTTTTGGCATTTTCCAACCTCTAAAAGAAGCTGGAAATTCTGCATATTCCTTGCACCAATCTGAATAATATCGGAATATTTTGCAACCAATTCAACATCTCTTGTGTCCACAACCTCGGTACAGATAGGCATATTACATTCCTTACCGCTGTTATACATAATCTGGAGCCCTTCACTTGCAAGCCCCTGGAACGAATACGGCGAGGAACGGGGCTTAAATGCACCGCCTCTTAAAATCTTAGCTCCCGATGCCTTTACAGACCTTGCAATGGAGCTAAACTGCTCTTGTGACTCAATAGCGCATGGACCTGCAAACACTGCAAGCTCCTTGCCGCCAACCTTAACACCGCAGCCCACATCAATAACACTCTGCTCACGCTGAAGCTCCTTTGAGGCAAGCTTGTACGGTTTCATAATCGGCACAACATTGTCAACACCGCTCATCATAAGAATTTGGTTCATGCTGAGCAGTCTCTTGTCACCGATTGCACCGATTACGGTTTTCTTTTCGCCCTGTATGGGGTGCGTCATAAACCCATAATCTTCAAGTGTTTTTTCAACAGCCGCAATATCTCTTGCAGATGCGCTGTCTTTCATAATAATAATCATTTATTTCACTTCCTACTTTGATAAAATGATGTCAAATAAATATGCCCAAAACTATAACAAGTATAACAGAGAATACAGTTTTTTGCAAGATTATTAACTGAAAAATATAAGAATTATATAAAAATATAAATGTGCTTGAAATTTTATACAATTAAGTGTATAATATCTGTACACTCTTCTGAAAGGAAAGATAATATATGTCAGATACTTTAGATAAGCGTATAGGTGAGGAATGTGGTGTTTTTGCCATATATGACCCTAAGGGTGATGCAGCAAGGACAACCTATTACGGCTTGTATGCGCTTCAGCACAGAGGTCAGGAAAGCTGTGGTATTGCAGTAAACAATAACCGTGATATAAGCTACCATAAGGATATGGGCTTGGTAAGCGATGTATTTGATGAGGACATTTTAAATAAATTAAACGGTACAATGGCGGTAGGCCATGTCAGATACTCAACAACAGGCGAGAGCTTACGGGAAAATGCACAGCCTTTGGTTTTAAGATATGTAAAGGGTAATATTGCGCTTGCGCATAACGGAAACCTTGTAAACAAGGACGAGCTAAGCCGTGACTTGTCAAGAACGGGCGCAATTTTCCAGACGACAACCGATACGGAAATGATTGCGTATGCAATCGCAAAGAACAGACTAAATACAGGCAGTGTCGAAGATGCGGTAACTGCAACAATCGAGCAGTTAAAGGGCGCATTTTCGCTTATCGTTATGTCACCGCAAAAACTTATTGCCGCCCGTGACCCTTGGGGCTTCAGACCTCTTTCAATGGGTAAAAAGGGCGATGCGATAGTCTTTGCGTCGGAGACCTGCGCATTTGACACAATTGGCGCGGAGTTTGTAAGAGAACTGCGCCCGGGTGAAATAGTGGTTGTAAAAGGCGGAGAAATAAAGGTAATTGATAAATATGTAAAAACAAAGCCACATTCAACATGTATATTTGAGTATTTGTATTTTGCAAGACCGGATAGCATTATAGAGGGACAGTCGGTACATGATTCACGAATGCTTGCAGGAAAGTACCTTGCACAGGATTTTGCGGTTGATGCAGATATTGTAATTGGTGTTCCCGACAGCGGTTTGTCTGCGGCAATGGGCTATTCGTTGGAGTCGGGCATACCGTACGGCACGGGATTTATTAAGAATAAATATATCGGCAGATCGTTTATTCAGCCGTCCCAGGCAATGCGTGAAAATGCGGTAATGATAAAGCTCAATGTTCTAAAGAGCGCAATACAGGGTAAGAGGGTTGTTATGGTTGATGACTCAATTGTAAGGGGTACCACCTCAAAGCGTATTGTTTCACTATTAAGGAAAAGCGGAGCAAAAGAGGTGCATGTAAGGTCATCTGCACCGCCGTTTATGTGGCCCTGCTATTTCGGTACAGATGTTCCGTCAAGAGAAGAGCTTATTGCCTGCCGATATGATATGCAGGGAATTTGTGACTATATCGGTGCGGACTCAATCGGATTTTTGAGTATTGATAAGCTAAAGGATATAATTCCCGATGCGAAGGAAACAGGCTTCTGTGAGGGTTGCTTTACTGGTAAATATCCTGTTGATATTGACGACGCTAAACCGTCAAAATGCTAATAGATATAAATTCAGGCTGTTGCATATTAAAACGCAACAGCCTTTTTTTGTATGATTATTGATTATAAAATAAATTTTGGTTTAGCGTACCAATTAAAAAATCGTAAATTGGTATGGTCGTAGGGTTGGGGCTTGCTCCAACCGCATCCAATATGCGATATCGGGGACACGGCAGGAGCAAGCCCCTGCCCTACAATACATTGGGTTAATACCCGTTTAAACCCAAATTTATCACATTACTTCATTTTTGCATAGTCCCGTAATGCCCAGTATGCAATGCATCTGTAATCATTTATGGTTTTCATACCGTCATTAGACGGACTTACAACATTCTGACCGTTCTCAATATAGAAATAATCGCACATATGCGAAATTTTCTGCTCAATATGGCTTATTGCATTAAAATACGGCGATGGTGTAACTCCAATGTATTTTAGCATCTCAACAGCTAAAAAGCTTGATGAGATATGCTCAATGTTCTTTTCACAATCGGAATTTTTTAAATCCCTGAACGCTTTATTTCCATGAACTATGTACGGCGTTGAATACCTGTTCTCCAAAGCATACGGCGAATCGGAGGTAACATCAAGCCCAAGCCATGTAAGATACTTACCGTCAGCATCAAAGTAGGGGAGATGATCGCCGAAAAATACCACTACAGTGGGTACATCCACATCTTCTACACCGTCACAAACCTTACCCAAAAGCGCATCTGCATCATATAATCCGTTTGCATAGTTTGAGAGTATGTTATACCCCTCGCTGTCTATATTATCGGTTGTTTTTATACGCTTTATTTGTGGCTCACTTGATGAATACGGGCCGTGGTTTTGTATAGTAACCGTAAAGCTCATATATCCGTCTTTTGAGCCTGATTTAAGATAATCATTGTAGTTTGCAAGTATCTTATTTGCCGTAAAATCATCGCTTATATAGTAATTTACCTTATCTGCGTCAGTATATTCTATATCGTTCTCAAATTCAGCCCTGTTAAATCCCAGTCTTGGATAAACGGCCTTCCTTGAATAGAACCATGCATTCCCGGGGTGGAAAGCAGATGTCTGATACCCCATATCGTCAAGCATTTGTACAAGTCCGTAGGTTTTTGTATTTACATGGGTTTTATATACGACAGGCATTGCAGAATCAATCTGTGAAATATTAAGACCTGTTAAAAATTCAAATTCGGTAGATGCGGTACTGCCTGCAAAGCCGGGTACCAATATATGTCCCCAAAGGCTTTCATTTTTGAGACGGTTCAAGTTTGGCGTTGGGTTTAGTCCGTCATTAAACTCAATATTGGGTGCAGACTCCATATCAAAAAATGCCTCGCTCATAATTGCAATAATATTTACCTTGTTATTTGGCGTAGCTACCGCCGTTGGATCATCACCCATAAGTGAGTTTATAACCTCATCGCTGTAGCCCTCGGGTTTTTGGTATGAATAGGTTGATATATGCGACAGGAAGGTGTAGATAAAACCCTTGTGCGCGCTTATGTTAATATCGTTAAACTGTCCGCCAAATGACGGCAGAGAGGCATAGACCTTTTTACTGTCATAAAAAGTAAAATACGAGCCGACAGATACGGAAACTGTTACAAGTAACAGTATAAGCCTTGATAAAAATGCAGTGTTGCCTTGTTTTATGTGCCTGCACACATATATCATAAGTACAATGCTTAATATCACAAGCATAATTAACTGTATCGGTATGGGAAACTCATATCCGCCCATAATATTGGTTGCCTCATTAAACAATGAAAAGTCATGAACGCTCAGTGTTTCGGCTCTGAAATACACCTTAAAATAGTTTACAATAAGCAGTATATCCATGGTTGTAACAGCTACTAAAAACGCAATCCATACCCTGTTTGTAAAACAGTATACCACAGTCATAAGCAAAAATACGGGCAGTGCATTTAAAAATAGTAAGAGTGGAAATACAATATACGAAAATCCGCCCCAGCCGTTTAGGGACATTTGTGCAACGGACTGTAAAAATACGCATATTACGGATAATATAATCATTACCAGTGCAGATTGCATGGTATTACAGTTGGTGAAATTTTGATTTAATTGTCTGATTTTATTTTTCATATTGATTATTCTCCCATTATGAAGTATATTATACAATAACAGATAAATTTTATCAACCAAAAAATAGAAAAATATGGTATAATAACAGAGGCAGTAATGCCGTCAAGTTACCCAAAGCATACGATAGCTTGGCAATACTAATAAGGACAGGAGGTGATATGGTATGGTATTTGAATTTGATACAAAGGAATGTAAAATAATTGCAGATAGCAGAATAAGAGAAATCTCAAATTATGATAGGAAAGTTATTGATGCGTGTAATTTGATATATGAAAAAATCAGACATCAAATACATATCCGCGCCGTTATCACCGATAATGTTCGATTTGACGGCGATTATATATTGTTTAATAATGCAAAAATAAAATGCCCTGTTTTAAAACAGCCGGCAAATATTTATAAGATATATGCCTATGTGTTGACAGTCAATGACACAGAGTGTGAGGGCGAAACCTTTGTAAAAACAGTGTGCGATATGTGGGGCACGGCATTTTGTGACGCCGCCTGTATGGTGCTAAAAGACAGAGTGGAGAGCTTAAATCCTAAGCATAAGGTGTCAGACCCTATAGGACCGGGATTTTACGGTATAAGTGCAAGTACGATACCTGTTATTTTTGACGGTGTGGGCGCCAATCAAATAGGAGTATGTATAGAAAACGGATTTTTAAAACCGCAAAAAAGCTCAATAGGCTTTTTTGTTGTAGCCGATACAGAGCTTAATGCAAAAGACTGTATAAACTGCACAGGCGATACAAATTGTGTATACTGTAAAAACTATAAAAAAACAGTAACAGTAAATTTTGTAAGAGAAAATATAAAAATTTCTGCTCCATACGGTATTACAATATCCGATGCCATAAACCGTGCAGGTATCAAATTTGAACAGCCTTGCGGCGGCATGGGAAAATGCGGAAAATGCAGGGTTGATGTGATTGATACAGGGACACAAAAAACAGTCTTGGCGTGCAGGACAAAGATTTATAACGATATAGAGATAATACTACCTAAAACCGATAATGAGATAATCCTAAAACGAGTATCGGATATTCGGGGAGGAAACTACAGCCTTGCCATAGACATTGGCACAACAACGGTGTGTATGAGTGTTTTATGCGATAATGAGGTTGTTTTGGATTTGGAAACAATAAATCCCCAGACCATACACTGTGCCGATGTAATTGGCAGAATTGAATTTGCAAGGGATAATATCAAGGTTTTGCATAATGAGATTATAGAGTGCATAAATAAAATGATAGAAATGGCAAAATCCGAGCTTAATACAGAAAGTATCAAAGACGCTGTTATAACGGGCAATACCGTTATGCAATACATTTTGCAAGGCGAAAATCCAAAAGAATTGGGCGAGTATCCATATACGGTTAATTTAAAGTCGGGGAAATATACGGATGCAAAAAGCATAGGAATTAACATAGACGGGAGAGTGTATTTACCCGATAACATATCCGCATTTGTCGGAGGTGATATAGTATGCGGTATTGCATATTTAAAGCTTTGGGAAAGAGACAGAACTCTATTTTTGGATATTGGCACAAACGGCGAAATGGCAGTATTTAAAGACGGTAAATTATATACTGCCTCAGCATCAGCAGGACCTGCCTTTGAGGGCATGAATATAACATTTGGAATGCGTGCATATGACGGTGCAATTTCAAAATTTGATATAGTAAACTCAATTGCATCAATTACCACAATCGGTCAAAAGCCTGTCAAAGGAATATGCGGTACAGGGCTTATTGATATAGTATACGGGCTTTTAAAAAACGGAATAATTTTAGCAGACGGAACATTTGCCAAAAAAGAGGAATGTATGTCAAGGCTAAGGAGCAGGCTTTGTGAATACTGTGGCGAGAGGGCGTTTATGCTATCAAATGATGTGTACCTTACACAGTCCGATATAAGAGAGCTACAGCTTGCAAAAAGCGCAATCCGTTCAGGTATAGAGCTTATGGCAGATGATGTATCAAGTATTATAATTTCGGGAGCGTTTGGCAAAAATGTGAGGACAAAAAGCCTTGCAGGAGTTGGGATACTGCCCGAGCGGTTTTTAAATAAGACAGAAGTTTTATCAAATACCGCACTTTTGGGGGCAATAGATATGCATAGATATACAGAGCTTAGGAAAACGGTATCCGATAAGATAAAAAACTGTGAAAGTGTTTCATTTTCAGAGAATGGTGAATTTAAAAAATTATTTATCAAGCATTTAAACTTTGAGGTGTAGTTATGAAAAAAATTATTGTTTGTTGTTTGTCGCTTTTGATTTTTGTGGTTGGTTGCGGTAAAGATGTAGCAAATACGGAGTATATTAAATATCTCAGAGAAAACGGAAACGCAGAGGAAGAGATACAAAGGCTTATAGAATATGAAAGGAACAATAAATATCTGCCAAAAGGCGGTTATGTTGATGTTACAAGGCGGACAGTCAAAGAGGTTGCAAAGGATATGGGTATTACACTTGATGAATACCTTGCCGAATATGATTTGCCTGCTGATTTACCACCGCTTGTAAGCGAAACGGAGGCAAATTATACCGTGCCTGTGTCAAAAATGGCTCAGGTATACGGAATGGACTATGAGGAGCTTAAAAGCCTTTACAATTTCCCAGATACAATAGACCAAAGCACGCCTTGGGGCTATGCAATAGGTGAGGCAAGGATAGTTGATGTAGTCGGCGATGATGACGCTGTCAATAAGCTAAAAGAAAGATATAATTTGCCAGATTATGTGAATGGAAACACCTTGTGGAAAGAGGTGCGCGAAATAGTTGATACAAAAAAACAGGCAAACAGGGAAACAACATCAAAAATCATAGACGAGTAACTAAAATGAGGCATTTTGCCTCATTTTTAGCTTATAATTTCAGATGCACATAATATAATCCGTGCATTATCCAAAAACACATCATCTATCATACTTATGGGCAGAGGATTTTTACCTTTGCCTATTTCAATTGTAAATCCCAATTTCCCAAATTCCTTTATAAACCAGTCCTTGCAGCCACCGTATGAGTCAGAGCCGGTAGGGCGTATTAAAGTATATCCGCTTATATCCGCCAATTTCTGCGCGGCTAAAAACGCTTTTTTCTCGTTTGTTCCGTCAAAGCTGTAATAAATTTCCTTACCCTGTGAATGGAATGCAAGGAGCATATCAAAATCGGTTTTGCGTATAAAATTCACAATTGCCTGCGTTTCGCACTCCGATTCGGGATTTTCACCGCCGTATTTTGTGGGAGAGGGCGAGGGGACGGTCATTTTCCAGTTGGCGTCATAGTTGTGGTTTAGGTCAACCCCTCTTGCGTTTGCCTGCCATACATGGCGAAAATCGTGTATGCCTACAGTATCAATTAAATTCCTGTGATGTATATTTAATAAATCAAGCCCGTTTGTGGCAATGTCTACGCCGTCAGGGTTTACCATCGGCACAATAAACATGGTAACATCTTTAAATATATCTTCTGTATTAAATCCTGCAAACCACCATTTATTTATAATTCTAAACATATACTCATCAATAAACCGTATCAAAAACAGTGAGGTAAGATATTCAAGACCGTGATATGCACCGCCGATAAAGATTTTTCTTTTGCCCATTCCTACCCTTATGCAGTATATGCTCCTGCCCATAACGCTTTTGCCGATATGGAAAACATCAAGCGATTTATATTTATTTGTTAAGTCTTTTATATCGTTACATAGCTTTAAATAATCATATCCCATATAAACACTCCCCAAAAAAATTATTTTTTTATCAATATACTATTGACGAACTATATGGTTTATGTGTTATTATATATACAGAGAAAAAATGGGAGGGAAATTTTAATGGAGAAGGTAAAGAAAAAATTAGGCTTTGGCTGTATGAGATTGCCAATGCAAAACGGTAAGGTAGATACTGTCGAGTTTTCAAAGATGGTTGATACATTTATCGAAAACGGCTTTAATTACTTTGACACTGCGCACGGATATGTTGATTCAAAAAGTGAGCTATATATAAAAGAGTGCCTTACAAGCAGATATGACAGGGAAAGCTATGTGCTTACCGATAAGCTCACAAATGTATATTTTAATTCAAATGAGGAGATAAGACCGTTTTTTGAAAATCAGTTAAAAAGCTGTGGTGTCAGCTATTTTGACTTTTATCTTATGCATGCCCAGAATAAGGATATATTTGAATTTTTCAAAAAGCACCGTGCATATGAAACTGCGCTTGAGCTAAAGGCAGAGGGGAAAATAAGGCATTTTGGAATATCGTTCCATGATAAGGCGGATGTGCTTGATATGATTTTAAACGAATACCCTCAGATTGAGGTCGTTCAAATCCAGTTTAACTATGTCGATTACGAGGACCCTGCAATTGAGAGCCGTAAGTGTTATGAGGTGTGCAGAAAGCACAATAAACCGGTTATAATTATGGAGCCTGTAAAGGGCGGTAATCTTGTAAATATCCCCGATAAGGCAAAAGAGGTATTCAACGCTTTAGGGGACAACTCACCTGCAAGCTACGCAATCCGCTTTGCGGCAAGCTTTGAGGGCGTTATGATGGTATTATCGGGCATGAGCAATATGGAGCAAATGAACGATAATATAAGCTATATGAAGGACTTTAAACCGTTGTCAGATACCGAAATGGACGCTGTTAGAAGGGTTCAGACAATTTTTAAGGAGTTAAAGAACATACCTTGTACTGCGTGCCGTTATTGTATTGACGGCTGTCCTAAGCATATAAGAATACCTGATTTGTTCTCGTGTCTTAATAAAAAGATTATGTATAATAACTGGAATACGGACTATTATTATAATACGGTTTTAACCGTTGATAATAATAAGGCGTCGGATTGTATTAAATGCGGTAAGTGCGAGAAAATATGCCCACAGCATTTGGAAATCCGTAAACTGCTTGAAAGTGTTGCAAACGAATTTGAAAAATAGGGGATAGTAAAATGGAGCTTGATATAAAATATAATAAGCTTTTAGACTACATAAAATCACTAAAAAGTGTTGTCGTTGCATACTCAGGCGGTGTTGACTCAACATTCTTGCTAAAAGCCTCAAAAGAGGCTTTGGGGGATAAGGTAATAGCCGTAACCATAAGCTCATGCCTGAACCCAAGCCGTGAAATGGATGATGCAAATAGCTTTTGCAAAAACGAGGGTATAAAACAGGTAGTATGCGAGGTTGACCCGTTTTTGGTAGAGGGCTTTTGTGAAAATCCTAAAAACCGATGCTATATCTGTAAAAAAAATATACTTACACATATACGACATATTGCAGATAAATATAGTATGTGCGAGGTTATGGAGGGTTCAAATCTTGACGATATGGGCGATTATAGACCCGGTATGCAGGCAGTAAAAGAGCTTGGTATAAAAAGTCCCTTAAAGGATATGGGCTTTTCAAAATCCGAAATCAGGGAGCTGTCAAAAAAAATGGGACTGCCTACATGGAAAAAACCGTCGTTTGCCTGCCTTGCGTCACGAATACCGTATGGCGATAGGATAACCAAGGAAAAACTGGAGCGTGTTGAAAAGGCAGAGGATGTGTTATTCAATATGGGCTTTTTACAGTTTCGTGTAAGAGTGCATAATGATATTGCAAGAATTGAGGTAGTGCCTGATAATTTAATAAAGGTCATAGAAAACAGGGATAAAATAATAGCAGAATTTAAAAAGTTAGGCTTTTTGTACATAACCTTAGATATTGAGGGGTATAGAACGGGAAGCCTGAATACCGATATATAAAAATCAACGCAGTAAAAAAAGGCTGATACCAGCCTTTTTTTACTGCGTTGATCGTTGTGTAACACTTTTCCCGTCCACCGATGTCCTTGTCGTACTCCCCGGTGCCTGTGTTGCTAAAATTGCACCGCCCGATGATGTATTTGATGAACTGCTGTCATAGTCCTCTTCTTCATCGGAATACTCCTCGTCCTCTGACATATAATCCTCATCATCGTCTGTTAAATATTCTTCTTCATCGGTAATCTCGGTTGAAGAAGATGATGACGATGATGATGTGCTTGATGGGTGATAGTCAATCTCGTCAAGTCGTTTAAATGTATATCCCTCTGACATAAGATATTCAATAACGGATGCAAGTGCCTCTGCCGTAGCTTTCTTTGTCGATGCATCGTGCATAAGCACAACTGCCGAATAATCGGTATCTATATTGCTTTGGAGATACCCTAAAAGCTCCTCGGCGTTCTTTGTTCTGCCCTCTGCGTCGCCTGTAAGTGAGTTCCAGTCTATGTAGTAATATCCTGCATCTGCCAAGGTCTTTTTGTAGGTCTGCTTCTCTGAAGCATGATCACCTGCATTGTAGCTTCCGCCCGGGAATCTGAACAGCTTCATTTTAGGCGCCTCACCGCAAACAGTTGTAATTGCATCCTCAGCTTTTTGAACTTCATTGATAAATGACGATTCCGATGCATATAAATTATCATAGTTATGACTTTGCGAGTGGTTGGCAATCAAGTGTCCTTCCTCAAATACACGGCGCGCCATATCGGGATTTGATTTAATGATAGAGCCTACCTCAAAGAAAGTAGCTTTAACATTATAGCGCCTTAGCGTATCGAGAATGCTTGCCGTAACCTCTGATGATGGACCGTCGTCAAATGTCAGGTAGCAGGTTTTCACACCGCCGTTTTCATCAGCCGCCTCGATAATCTTTAACAAATCGTTTTCCTCGCTTGGTAAGGGAATACCATTTAGAGCTTGAGGCTCTGCAGTCGGTTCAATCGAGGTTATGGGTGTTGGTGATACCTCCACTGTATCGTTGTCTGACTTACTTGAAAGCCTATGTATACATGATGAAATTGCCACTATTATAAGTACAATGATTGCTATAAAGCAAACAAGTAAGAATATCGCTCTGTTTCGTTTTTGGCGTCGTCTTTGGCGTCTGCGACGCTCTGCCTGTCTTGCTGCAAGGCTTTTTGGCAGTTCACTCATTGTAAAAACCCCCATTTTTTGACAAAAATCTAAATATACAATAATTATATACCAATAATTAAAAAATTTCAACACTAAATTATCAATAATTTATAGAAAAATTTAAGGAGGCTGTTATGAAAATAAAATTTTTAATCGTGCTTGTTATTAGCACTATGTTAAGTGGCTGTTACAGTGTGCCTACATATAACGAGGTAAGCTATACCTCGTATGATGAGCTGAGTCAAGAGGCGCAAAACTGGGGCTTTGTACGAAAAAAAGGCACTGCGCCAGAGGTTGATACAAAGCAGGTATCAATGCTTGGCGCATATGACGGGTACTATATGGACACATCGGGGAAGAAAGTATTATACCTTACATTTGACGAGGGCTATGAAAACGGATATACCTCAAAAATTCTTGATGTGCTTGCGGTAAACAAAGTAAGCGCCGCATTTTTTGTAACAGGTCCGTACCTTGAAAAGCAAACTGATTTAATCTGCCGTATGCGTGATGAGGGACATATAATCGGAAACCATACCGTAAATCATATAAATATGGCACACTCCGATGCCGAAACGGTTAAAAAGGAGCTTTCAGACCTTGATAAAATGTGCAGTGACCTATACGGCGTAAAAATGGAATATGTCCGTCCGCCTGAGGGTACATTTTCCGAAAAATCGCTTGCCGTATCAAGGGATATGGGCTATAAAACAATACTCTGGAGCTTTGCGTATTGCGACTGGGATGTTAATAAACAGCAGGGCGCAAAGTATGCATATGACAGCGTAGTGCCGTATCTTCATGACGGTGCAATAATTTTACTCCACGCAGTATCATCTGATAATGCACAGGCGCTTGACGATATTATAAAATACGCAAAAAAAGAAGGCTACCAGTTCAGAAGCCTTCGTGAGCTGGAATAGCATAAAATATGCTATTCCTCATTATTTTTGTCATTTTCAATATCGGCGCTTGTAATTTTTTCGACAGGCGGTGCATCGTAGAACATATCATAAGGTCTGTCCTCATCCTCATCGCCGTAGTCATGTGTCATAACGCCTACAATACCTTTGTAAATATCGACATAGTGACGCTTAAATTTTTTCTCCATCCGCTCCGCCTCGTCACGGTCGCCGGCATACATATTAAGTCCCAATAACTGGAGCTTATCATCATCATAGAGCTTGCACTCAATACGGTATTCCTTTTTGGAAATGGGAATAACCTTTGCCTGAACAGCATGAGCACGGCGCTTGTCGATAAATAGCTGTTTTATGGACTCTCTTATGGGGTCTTGAATATATATCGGAACATCCTGCATAAAGAAATCGTAAAGGTTTTTACCCTTGTCGGTAATATCAAACATCTGTAGTTTAACGCCAATCATATGAGTTTTGATATGTTCTGTCTTTTTAAGGTTATCAAGTGCCACCTGAAAATCAATGTAATTTATGTTGCAGTTATCCATAATAACGGTTACAAGATCGGGATATGCCAGGCTCTCATCGGAAGAGTAGAGCGTAAACAAAATTATAAATTGTATCAATAACGGATCGTCAATTTCGCGGGTATAAATCAATTTCGTTTCTCCTTAGAATATATTTGTAATAAGTATAGCACAAAAGATAAAAAAATGGTATAATAATTTTGAAAAAAATTGCGGAGGATATAAAAATGCCAAAAAAACTCACAAAAGAAGAGGAACAGGCTCGTGTTTTGGAGATGTATAGAAGAGAGTGCGAGCTGAAAAATACAGGACTAAACTATATTGCAGGCGTTGATGAGGCAGGCAGAGGACCTTTGGCAGGACCTGTGTATGCGGCGGCGGTAATTTTAAAGGATAATGATATAATAGAGGGGCTAAACGACTCTAAAAAGCTAAGCAAAAAGCGCCGTGAGGCACTGTTTGATGAAATTTGCAAAAGAGCGGTTGCATATTCGGTATTTTCGGTTGATGAAAAGCGGATTGATGAGATAAATATCCTAAATGCTACCTTTGAAGCTATGAACGGCGCAGTATCGGGACTTACTACAGCGCCCGATTATGTACTAATAGACGGCAACAGGATAAAGGGTATGTCCTTACCTCATGAAACGATAGTAAAGGGCGATGCAAAGAGTGCATCTATTGCGGCGGCGTCAATCCTTGCAAAGGTGTCAAGGGATAGGTATATGGATAAGATGTCTGAGCTTTACCCCGAATACGGCTTTTCAAAGCACAGCGGTTACGGAACAAAGGAGCATACCGAGGCGCTTAAAAAATACGGGCCATGCCCGATACACCGCATAACTTTCTTGAAAAAGATATTGGGAGAATAGTATGACAACAAAAGAAATAGGGGATTTTGGTGAAGAAATGGCGTGTCACTATCTTGAGGACAATGATTATGAAATTTTACACCGAAACTATAAAATAAAGCTTGGCGAGGTTGATATAATTGCCAAGGACAATGAATATACGGTATTTATCGAGGTAAAAACACGCAGGAACAATAAATTTGCAAACGCATCGGAGTATGTCGATTACAGAAAAATACAGCATATAAAAAATACAGCTCTTTCATATATCGGAAGCTCGGATAAGGCGGTACGGTTTGATGTAATAGAGGTGTATTATACATATGAGGGCGATAAGTTAAAAGTAAAATCATTAAATCATATAAAGGATGCATTTTAAATGGAATATAGCATATTTGACACGCATTGCGACACGCTTTGTAAAATTCTTGATTGCAATGCCGATTTTTATGAAAACGGTTGTGAGATAGACCTAAAGCGAATGTCGGACTATAAAAGCTATACGCAGGTTATGGCGTGCTTTGTCGCGCCCAAATTTTATAAAAAAGCCAAAGACAGAACAATCTCTTTAATAAAAACTTATTATAGAGTGGTTGATAATATAAATCTGCCCAATGTAAAAACTATATTGAGTATCGAGGGCGGCGAGGGAATAGAGGATTTAAAAACGCTTGACGAATTTTATGATATGGGCGTAAGAATGATTGCCTTAACCTGGAATAACACAAACGCTCTTTCAGGCGGAGCGCATGAGATGGACAAAAATATCGGGCTTAGTGAGTTTGGGAAAAAGGTTATACACCGTATGAACGAGCTTGGAATATTTGCAGATGTTTCACATCTTAACGATAAATCATTTTATGATGTCATAGAATATGCCACTCTCCCGATTATCGCATCACATTCTTGCTCAAGAGCAGAGTGTATGCATCCGAGAAATATTACAGACGATATGTTTTTGCATATCGTAAATTCGGGCGGCTGCGTCGGAATAAACCTATACCCGATGTTTTTAACTAAAACCCATATGGCAACAATAGACGATGTTGTGCGCCATATAGAGCATTTTATGAGCCTGGGCGGAGAAAACTCGGTCGGTATCGGCTCTGACTTTGACGGGGTAGACGGGCATTTGCCGAGTGGTATATCGGGCTGTCAGGACTTATATAAGGTGTTTGACAGACTTTTACAGTTAAACTATACCGATGCGCAGGTGGAAAAAATCAGCCACAAAAATTTTCAAACTTTATTTGAAAAAGTTTACATAAATAGTTGACAATGGTATATTTATGGGGTATACTAATATTACATATTTATTACATTTAGATTACAAAAAGTAAAAGGAGTAAACTGATGCCGAGATTTTTTGTTCCGATTGAGAATATAAAGGACAATAAAATACTTATAGATACAGACGATGTATGGCATATCATAAAAGTACTCAGAATGAATGAGGGCGATGAGATTGTCGCCTGTGATGGCAAGGGATATGACTATAAGGCGACTATTTCCAAGATTACGAAAAATGAGATAATTTGTGATATAAACGAGCGCCTGCAGAGTAAAACAGAACCGCCCGTAAGGGTTACATTGTATCAGGGTATTCCAAAGGGAACAAAAATGGAGTATATTATCCAAAAGACAACGGAGCTTGGAATTTCCGATATTGTGCCTGTGGCGATGAAACGGTGCGTATCGAAAATGGATAATGATAAGTCGGGCAGGAAAAAGCTCGAAAGATGGAATAAAATCTGCGCCGAGGCGGCGAAACAGTCGCAGAGGGGCATAATACCAAGCGTTCATGAGCCGATAAGCTTTGATGAGGCTATTGTAAGGCTAAAGACGAATGAACTGTACTTTGCGCCGTATGAGTGCGAGGAACAGCAAGGGTTAAGAACTGTGCTGACATCAAAGAACGGCGTAAAAACTGTTGGATTTATGATAGGTCCCGAGGGTGGTTATGACCTTTTGGAGGTTGAACGGCTAAAAGAAAACGGAATACAAACCGTAACCTTGGGTAAGCGTATATTGCGTACAGAAACGGCAGGAGAGGCGGTTTTGGCAATGCTTATGTACGAGATTGGCGATATAAATATGTAGTGGGAGGATAGGAAATGTTTAATTTTGGAAAGGGCATAGTTTCGGCTTTTAGAAAATTTGTTTTAAAAGAAAAACCGAAATTTTCAAAGCGTAATATTGAGCGCTATATCCCAAAACAGATAAGGGTGCGTACTAAGCAGTCAAAGAAGGGGATAGGCAAAGGTGTTGCGACTGTTATTTCAATAGGCGTAGGTATTATCGGAGTTATAGCAGGGATTGGCATTGCAAAGGTAATACGGGATAAGATTACAAAAAAAGCCGTAATATTGGTAGGTGTGGGCAAGAATGAGATGCCTACAGGCGGATTTAACGGCTATCTTGTAAAGTATACCGGCCTTGACGGACTTGATGCCCTTGTAGACAGATTGGCAGACGAAGCATTTACCGACCTTGTTTTGGTGCCTATGAGCGTCATAAACGGATATGAGCTTGAGAAGATACATAATATTATGGCATATAAAAAGGATATGTTTGAGAGCGTAAAATTTGCTCCTGCTCTGTTGTCATCGGACAGCGACTATACATATGTTGCAAAAACGCTTGCGGCTTGTACATCGGGAACCGATGAGGATACTGCTGTGGTATTTTTGGGTAAGGGTACAACGCATTATTCAAACTCGTCATATATTGCCCTTAATGAGCGTATAAAACAGCTTGGAACAGATAATGTGTTTGTAGGTACCGTAACAAGCTATCCGGGGCTTGATAAGGTAATATCGGATATTGAAATGGGTAACTATCAAAATGTTATAATCTGCCCGCTGGAGATAGCCTTAGACGAAGAACTTGCGCTTGCTATGTCAAGGGATAACGAAAAATCGTGGTATAATGCATTTTCACAGGCAGGCTTTAATTGTGGCTGCTACTATAAAGGCCTTTGCGCATATAAGGGCATACGCAGGCTGATAGTAGAGCACACAAAATCTGTTATGTAAATGATTTTATATTAGTTTTAAGTTTATCAAAGGAGTTAGTTGTTATAAAAATGGTAATTTTATATGAGGTTCATAATAATCTGTATGTCAATCTGACAAATAAATGTCCGTGTCAGTGTACCTTCTGTTTAAGGCAGACACGGGACGAAATGGAGAATAGCGGAAGCCTGTGGTTGGAGCGTGAGCCAAGTGCAGACGAGGTAAAAGCCGAGTTTTCAAAATTTGATATGTCAAAGTATGGGGAAGTAGTATTTTGCGGTTTTGGCGAGCCGACAGAGCGCCTTGATACCATGCTTTCGGTTGCGGAGTTTGTAAAAGAAAAGTATAATAAAACAATCCGCGTAAATACTAACGGACTTGGCGATTTGGTAAACGGCAAAAACACAGCACCCATGTATAAGGATAAGATTGATATAGTTTCAATAAGCCTTAATACTCCGAATAAGGAACGGTATTTGGAGCTTACAAGGTCAAGGTTTGGAATAGAGTCGTTTGATGCAATGCTTGAATTTGCAAAAAATGTCCGTGAATATGTAGGCGAGGTGGTTTTAACAACTGTTGATACCACGCTTACAAAGGCGGAAGAGGAACAATGCCGTAAAATCTGCGAGAGTATCGGCGCAACATATCGTATAAGACCTTGGGAGGACTAAATTTATTCACATTTTTATACCATACCCACATATATTAAATGTAGTATTAGTATATGGGGGTATTTTTATGTGCGGAATAAGCGGATTTATAAATTTTCGTAATAATTATATAAATGACAGTGAAAAATATAGAGCAATAGCTAAAAATATGGCTGATAAGCTAAGGCATAGAGGTCCTGATGCGAGTGGTGAATGCGTGTGTGAGCATGCGGTATTTTCCCATGCACGATTGTCCGTAATAGACATAGAGGGCGGAAAACAGCCGATGAAGCGCACCGTTGAGGGGCACGAATTTGTAATTACATATAACGGAGAACTGTATAATACCGATGAAATTCGGGATAGGCTTATAACTCATGGCTATAAGTTTAGCACAACCTCTGATACGGAGGTATTGCTCTATGCATATATCCAGTACGGCAGGGAATGTGTCAATATGCTAAACGGTATATATGCCTTTGCCATTTGGGACTCGATGCGCCAGGAAGTGTTTATGTGCAGGGATAGGTTTGGCGTAAAACCGCTGTTTTACAGTGAGATTGATAACAGCCTCGTTTTTGCATCGGAGATAAAAGCACTGTTTGAATATCCGGGAATTGTGCCGAAACTCAATAAAACAGGACTTTGCGAGCTGTTTGCAATGAGCCCTGCAAGGACACAGGGCGAGGGAGTGTTCTATAATGTACGGGAGCTAAGACCTGCGCGGTATATGGTTATAAACAGATACGGTAAAAAGATAACCAAATACTGGTCGCTAAAATCGGGCGAGCATACCGATAGCTATGAAGATACGATTGACAGGGTAAGGGAGCTTGTAACCGATTCAATACGGCGGCAGCTTGTGTCTGATGTTCCTATTGCAACATTTTTGTCGGGCGGACTTGATTCAAGCATTATAACCGCAGTTGCGGCAAGGGAAATGGAAAAACACAATAAACAGCTCTCCACTTATTCGTTTGATTATGAGGGAAATAACGAGTATTTTAAACCGTCAGCGTTTCAGCCCGACTCCGATAGTGCATGGGTGCCGAGAATGTGCGAGGAGTTTAATACCGAGCATAAAAACCTTGTCTGCCCGACACATACATTGGGAGATTTGTTGGAACAGGCGTTGCTTGCCAAAGATTTACCGGGTATGGCGGATGTTGATGCGTCGCTTTTGTATTATTGCGGTGAGGTAAAGAAAAATCATACGGTTGTGCTGTCGGGCGAGTGTTCGGATGAGATATTCGGAGGCTATCCTTGGTTTAGGGATAAGACTGCATTTTCAAGAGATGCATTCCCGTGGTGCTATGACCAGAGTTTAAGGGAAAGTATATTACGACCTGCCGTAAGGAATACGCTAAACCTTAGCGAATACTCAAAAATGCGTTATTTTGAGTCGATTGACGAAGTACCTGTGTATGAGGGTGATAATGCGGAGGAAAAGAGAAGGAGAGAGATAGCATATCTTAATATTAACTGGTTTATGACAAATCTGCTGGATAGAAAGGATAGAATGTCCATGGCACAGGGCTTGGAGGTAAGAGTACCGTTTTGCGACCATAGACTTGTAGAGTATGTATGGAATATCCCGTGGAGTATGAAGAATAAGGATAATGTATCAAAGAATGTCCTAAGGGAGGCGGCAAAGGGAATATTGCCCGAAGATGTAAGACTGAGAAAGAAAAGCCCGTTCCCCAAAACGCATAACCCCGAATATGAGAAAATTGTAAAGGGTATGCTCTATGATACAATTTCAGATAGTAATGCGCCGATTTTGAGCCTTTGCGATAGGGATAATATCGTAAAAGCATTGGAGGGTAAGGTAGACCTTGGCAAACCGTTCTTCGGTCAGCTAATGGCACTACCGCAGTTCTATGGCTATATCCTGCAGCTAAACTACTTGCTCAAAGATTACCATGTATGGATAATATAACACAAAAAAACGAGGTCGTCAGACCTCGTTTTTAAATACCGTATTAGTTCCCCGAAACAGCTAATCTGCTGTCCTGTGTTGTATATCCGGCATCGCTTGCGCTCTCACTTGTACCGCTACCTGAACCTAAAATATTGTTTAACAAGTCAGAGCTTGCTGTTAAAATATCTTCTGCTATAAAGTTAGTAACCTCGATAGCAGGTTTTAAATATGTCTTTCTCATCATCTATTCCTCCTATCTTAAATTTTAGTTACTGCCTTTTGCTGTATGTTCTATAGTAGAATCCAGCTTTGCAGCATTTGTTGTATTCCAATCAAATTCTGATGCGTGTGTAATAGGTGCTCCCCAGAAAGTTGTTGAAGCTGAGTTTATATTATAAATCAAATACGGAACAGCATAGAATTTAACACCATGTATTTCGGGGGATATACCGTGTATTTCGTAGAAGAACGGCTTATCACTGCCTAATTCAATGCTTGTGCGTCCTGATTTATCTATATAGTCAGTGCCTGCAAATTCAGACATCTTTGTTGATATGGTGCTCCAGTCGTTTACATTAACTATAGCATAACCGATACCTGTAAGTGTCGAATTTTCATTATCCCAGTTTAGCTTGTTATCAACAGTAGTGCTGAATCTAACTGTACCTGTAGCACCTGTTTCCGTTGCAAATGCAGATTTTTCTGTAAGAACAAGCTTTGGAACGATCTGCTCATACTGAGCTGTGTATGTAACATCTGAATCTACTGTTACTGTTTCACCCTCATTATATGTCTTTGTACCGTCTGACCAGCCTGCAAATGCATAGCCTTCAACTGTAGTTGCAGCCGGTAATGTTACTTTTGAACCTGCAATGTATGTTGCTGTTGTAGTTGTTGTATCTCCTAAGCCATTTGTTATAGTTACATTAACATCAGTAGGTTTACTGCTGATTGTTATAGACTTAATATTAGCTCTGGTTTTATAACCACTATTATAATTATTAGCTGACAACTGCAACCCAGACATTGTGTAGTCGTAAAGACCGCCTACATATCCGATATATTTGCCGTCCATATACATTAGAACTCTTCCGTTCAAAGTTGCATCACCATATGACTGACGAGTTGAAACAAAGTACATCTGCAATTTATGGTATTCAGTCAAGGTGTTGGAATTAGTGACAGCAGCCGAATAAAATCCTGTATTATGTACACGCCACTGGCATTTGCCATCTGTGTTAAATGTAGAATTAAAACCATTTCCAAGTATCCTAAATGTAAAACGGTTATTACCATTTACAGTGTAGGCTGATATATCTAATGTTACCAGTTTATCGGCAATATCTTGGGTACCGGGC
The DNA here is from genome assembly GCA_017443895.1 of Clostridia bacterium. GTDB lineage: Bacteria > Bacillota > Clostridia > UBA1381 > UBA1381 > 12844. Next base: position 6,515 of record JAFSXU010000074.1, on the reverse strand, counting down.
AGTGTAATCTCGCCTGTCATATCACTATTAGCAACAACATATTTTAACAGCCCGTTAGTACTATCAATAGTAGTACTCGCTGATGTGTTGCCCATAGAATCATTTACATTCGTAAAGTCCTCATAATATGTTACCCCTGTCTCGCTCGGCGTGAGATTATATGTACCGTCCTGATTATCTGCAAATGTAACGGATTCAGTTCTATCTGAGTATCCCGATTTTGTGATAGTTACAACTTTTTCACCTGTTGTGCCGACAGGGAATTGGACTGCACCGGTGTAGCCTGAATTATAATCAGTGCCGTCAACTGTTACAATTGAATACGGTGTGGTTTTTAATATATAACCTACATTTGATGTAACCGTAACTGTTTTTGTAACATCAGTCAAACCGTTATACGATGCAACCAATGTAATTTCAGTTCCTGCGGAAACAGTACTATCAACAGATAGTGTATTACCTGTTAATGTTACACCCTCTACCGTATTTTGCAATGATAATGTAGCATCATCACATTCCTCTCCGTCCTGATCAAGAACTTTTGCTGAATAGTCTGCTGTTCCACCCGAGGTTACAGAATCCGTACCATTGATTGATATACTTGTAGGTACAATCTCAACTTCCTTTGTTACATTTAGTGCTTTTATGGTACTATACATATCTTTTCTGCCTTTGGGGTCGGTTCCATCCATGAGACAGCCAATTCTTACTTCGCTTATAGCACCTGCTTCAGATGAAAGTGAAGATTTGGTGTATGTTCCTACATTTGTAACTATGCTAATGGATGATAAAATTTTCGTTTCCGTGTCATATACAGCAGTGAAAGATAAATCATCTTCTGTTGTTACATTATTTCGAATATTATCATTTTTTGCTAATGTTGTGTAAGTTGTTGTATTGCCAACTTGTAAATAGAGAGCCTTATCATTATACTGTGATAGAATTGCAAAAGCCGTATTGCCATCTGCATCATTAAATGATAAATACACATCGTTTCCGTAGGCAGAATTACTGCTACCGGTATTCCAAGTACCTGTAAGAGTTATGATGCCATCGGCAAGACCGATAGATGATTTTGCATAACTTGAATTATTTCTCGTATTATGTTTGTACTGTATACCTGAATTTTCGATAAACGAAACTGCTTTAGTTCCACCATCGTTATTAGGATTGACAATCGACCAGTTACCTTTCTCTGTTGCGCCAGCAGTAGCAGACATAGTGCTAAAATCTTTGCTGTATACAGAAACAGTTTTTGTTGCCGCCTCAACATTTAAACTCACGCAAAAGAAAGTGGATGCGATAAGCGTAAGAGCCGTTATGGCGCTTACTAATTTTTTGGATTTCATTTTTTTATCCTCTCTTCCCTTAAAAAAATTTTTTACAAACCGAATACACTGCACATCTGTATTCGATTTGTTATATTTTCCATCGGATTATGCGGTGCACACATATAGCACCAGCATATTATAACATATATATATTAACATAAAAAAATGTAAAATGCAACACAATTTTATGCATTTTTGTGCTTTGGTTAAGTTATACATAACTTTACAAAAATTTAGTATATATTGCACAAAAAACGATATCTTATATTAAAAAAATACATAATATGGAAAAAACCTCCCACATCGGGAGGTTAGCCGTTCATTAAATAGTTTACCTCGTGTGAGGTGAGGTGCCGCCATCTGCCCAAAGGCAAATTACCGAGTTCAATTTGTCCTATTTGTATTCGTTGAAGTGCAATAACCTTACAGCCTATCGCCTCAAACATCTTTCTTACCTGGCGGTTTTTGCCCTCATGTATAGTTATTTTAATAGTAGTTTTTCCTGCGCTTGCATCAAGCATGGTAACATCGGCAGGTGATGTGGTATAGTTATCAATCCTTACACCCTTTCTCAGTGCCGACATACCCTGTATGCTTACGCCTCCGCCGATAACTGCTATATATGTTTTATCGGTATGGAATTTGGGGTGTGTTACACGGTAAGTAAAATCGCCGTCGTTTGTAAGCAGTAAAAGCCCCTCGGTTTCATAGTCAAGTCTGCCGACAGGGAACAGCCTTGCATTTATCTCATCACCGACAAGGTCAATTACGGTCGGTCTGTCAAACTGATCCTTAACTGTTGTTACATACCCAACAGGCTTATTAAGCATTATATAGTATTTTTTATCCTTAACCTTTAGCTCTTTATTATCAAGCGTTACCTTATCTGCGCCAATCTCAACCTTTACGCCCTGCTCGGATATAACGGAGCCGTTTACCTTAACTCTGCCCTCTGAAATAAGCTCCTCTGCCTTGCGCCTTGATGCAGCACCGCTCATGGCAATATATTTTTGTAATCTTACAATTTCGCCCATAATCTTATCCTTTCTGTATATCAAAGAAATATCATTCTTAAAATTCTGTCAAACCGTTTGGAAATTTCACTCATAAAGCTTGGCTTTTGATAAATTGCGTCCCTCATGCAAACATCAACCTCTGCCATAACCTGACCGTTTTTTAAAGCCTGCGCAATCCCGACCTTTTCGCCCTTATCAAGTGGCGGTATAATTTTACCTGCCTTAACCTTTATCTTAACGCTGTCCGTATCGCCGTTTCTTGCAGGAATATCCAAATCCGCACCGTATACCAAATCCGCGCCCAAATATTTTACATCATCGCCCTTGTGCGCAACGGTATGCATGGAATATTCGTTAAAAACCTCGTCATACATTGCCTTATGGTCTGCCCAGTCGTTTGGGTCGTTAAGAGTAACCGCAATAAATGTCATACCCTGCCTTGTAACTGCCGTTACAAGGCATCTGCCCGCCGCCTTTGTAAACCCTGTTTTTATCCCGACACAGCCGTCATATGTACGAAGAAGCCGATTATGGTTGGTGTAGGGGACAGGCGTGTTATCAATATCGGCGGTATAGGATGTGGTTGATACAATTTCCCGAAAAGCCTCATTTTCCATTGCATATCTTGCAATAAGCGCAAGGTCGTATGCGGCGGTGTAGTGCATATCGTCATTTAAACCGTTAGGATTGGTAAAATTCGTATGCCTTGCGCCGATTTTCTTTGCAGTCTTTGTCATAAGCTTTGCAAAGTCCTTCTCACTTCCGCTTATATATTGCGCTATTGCAACCGCCGCGTCATTACCTGAGTTTAGCATAAGCCCATACAATAAGTCTCGGATTGTTATCTGTGCGCCTGCTTTTAAGTATGCAGACGAGCCCTCTGTCAGCACCGCATCATTTGACACGGTTGCAACATCGTCTAAATTGCAGTATGTAAGTGCAACAATTGCCGTCATTATCTTTGTGGTGCTTGCCATTGGCAACTTTTCTTTTTCGTTGACGGCATATACAACCTCGCCCGATTTTGCCTCAATAAGACAGGCGCTTTTTGCCGAGGTTTCATATGCGGCTGCGCTGATATTGGTCAGTATAAATACGGCAATTATGATACTTATAAACTTTTTCATTCTACCACCCTTTGAAATTTATATACCTATTTATATGACTAAGGACAGTATTTATTTCATAAATATATTTGACCGGTAACATTGTATCATATTATATAAAAATTTGCAAAACAAAAAAACAGATATTGACAGATTACAATATAAGAAGTATAATGATTTATATACAACATATGTTGCATAACAATTGTTGTAAAATGAAAGGGGATATTTATGCCACCGAAAGTAAAGTTTACTTCAAGGGAAATTATTGAAGCAGCCGTTAAAATAACGAGGGAAAAGGGGATAGATGCCGTTACCGCAAGAGAGGTAGGGGCAACGCTTGGCGTATCGTCAAGGCCTATGTTTACATACTTTGACACGGTGAAAGACCTAAAAAGTAAGGTATACATATATGCCAAAAATCTATATAAAGAATATGTTGAGAATGGCTTGAAAGCCGAAATTCCGTTTTTAGGTGTGGGACAACAGTATTTGCGTTTTGCAAAAGAGGAGCCAAACCTTTACAAGTATTTGTTTCTGACACCGCCCGACGGAGTGAAAGGCGGAGTAATGGAGGGACTGAAGCTATCACAGGAATTAGCTCGTAAATCGCTTATGCAAATTTACAATATGGATGCCGACACGGCTGATAAATATTTTCGGGATTTATGGCTGGTTGCATACAGTTTTACAACAATGATTGCAATAGGCGAGTGCCCGTATAACGATGATGAGATAAGTGCAATTTTTACGGAGTTTAGCCTTTCAATTTGTAAGGCGTATAAGGAAATACCGGGATTGGCTGACGGGAATTTTGATAAGGATTCGATTTTTAAAGAGCTTGTTCGGAAGGGTAAGAACAATGAAAGATAATAACAAGAATAATAAAAGCACATCAGGTCTGGTAATTGGTATGTGCCTTGGCATATCCGTGGGAACTGCTATCGGAGCATCAACACATAACATGGGGCTGTGGATGCCCGTAGGAATGGTAATCGGTATGTGCCTTGGCCTTGCGTTTGGACATAATAATTCAGGCGATGATAATGATGAGAATAATACTGATACAAAGAAATAATCTTGAAATGAAAGGTGGAATAAAATTATGAAAAATAACATAGCATATTGCGGGCTTAATTGCGAGGCTTGTGAGGCACGCATCGCAACCATCAACAATGATGACAAGCTGCGTGACGAGGTTGCAAAAAAGTGGTCGGCGATGAACGGCGTAACCATTACGCCCGAAATGATAAACTGTGTAGGGTGCAGGGTGAAAGGTGTAAAAACACCGTACTGCGAATCGCTCTGCCCAATAAGACAGTGCGCAATAAACAAATGTGAAACCTGCGGAGACTGCGATAAAATGGAAACCTGCGAAAAAGTCGGAATGATTATCAAAAACAATCCCCAAGCGCTGCAAAACTTAAAAGCACAAGCGGATAAAAGGGAAGTAGCAAAATGAATGTGGTTTAATACCTAAATAGTCAATGGAACCGTTAAACAAATCAAAATTTACAGTGTTTTTTGAAGAACCTTTTTGGGTAGGTGTTTTTGAGCGGATTGAAAACGGCAGACTGTCTGTGTGTAAGATTATATTCGGAGCCGAGCCTACAGATGCACAGATATATGCTTTTTTGCTTTCAAATTATAATAAATTGAAATTCACTAACCCCATAAAAGCAGAGCATAAGCAAAAAGCGGATAGTCCGAAACGCCGAATGAAAAACGCAAAAAGAGCTCTTGAAACCAAAGGCGTCGGAACAAGGTCGCAGCAGGCTTTGAAAAAGCAGTATGAGGAAATTAAAACCGAACGCAAACTCATCAGCAAAGAGCAAAAAGAAGCCGAACGGGAGCGGAGGTTTGATTTAAAACAGCAAAAACGCAAAGAAAAGCACAAAGGACATTAAGTAAGAGGCGGTGAAATCATAATGAATGTGATTTTATATATTCACGGAAAAGGTGGCACTGCGGCGGAGGCGGAACATTACAAGTCGTTGTTTCCTTCATGTGATGTAGTTGGTCTTGATTACAAGGGTTATACACCTTGGGAAACAAAAAAGGAAATAAAAGATGCAGTTAAATCCTTAAAATCAAGGTATGACAGAATAATCTTAATTGCTAACAGTATCGGAACATTTTTCTGTATGAATGCGGGTGTTGATGAGTTAGTCTGGAGGGCATATTTTATTTCACCGATTGTAGATATGGAACAACTGATTTTGGATATGATGCTGCGGGCTAATATTACGGAATAAGCACTACAAGAAAAAGGTGTCATTCAAACTGATGGCGAAGAATTATCATGGAAATACTTGTCGTATGTGAGAGAACAGCCGATAAAATGGAAGGTACCGACTGAGATTTTATATGGCGATAAGGACAATCTTACCACATACGAAACAATTGCCGAATTTTCACGAAAACATAATGAACATCTTACTGTAATGAAAAACGGCGAGCATTGGTTTCATACAAAGGAACAAATGCGGTTTCTGGATAATTGGATTGGGCGTGCAGAAAAGTGAATAGAAGTAAGCTTTCAAATTGTGAGAGTGTCAAATTCCAATTTGTTGAACTGATAGCAACAACGAGTTGCTTGTTCACTGTGTATTCTCGCAGTATAATAATAGTGAGGTGATAGTTTTATGGAAACAAAAGATATTATTCTTGAATTGAGAACTAAAAACGGGCTTTCACAAGAAGCACTTGCAGAAAAGACATTCGTAACAAGACAGGCAGTTTCACGATGGGAAACGGGAGAAACTGTACCCAATACCGAAACATTAAAGCTACTTTCAAAACTTTTTGATGTTTCTATCAATACACTTCTCGGCTCTCCAAGACAGCTTATCTGCCAATGCTGCGGCATGCCTTTGGAAGATTCTAATATCAGTAAGGAAACAGATGGTTTCTTTAATGAGGAATACTGCAAATGGTGTTATGCGGACGGAGAATATATGTATCATAATTTGGATGATTTAATTGAGATCTGCGTAAAGCATATGGCAAATGAAGAACATTCGGAGGAAGAAGTGCGTTCTTATTTACAGGAAACGCTACCG
>JAFSXU010000073.1 GCA_017443895.1 Clostridia bacterium | reverse complement strand
ATTCCCCAGTTCAAATCTGGGTGGCGCCTCCAAAAATCGACAAGGTTCGCAAGAATCTTGTCGATTTTACTTATTACCTATTCACTATTCACTCTTCCCTAAAAAGACTCGTCGATTTTTGGAAAGTAATAGGTAATAAGGAATAGTGAAGAAGTGAAGGTACAAAATCGCCGGAGCGATTTTGATTAAAAAAAATAAATTTATAGCTTGTGATAAAAGACATAAACTTAGGAATAATTTTATACTGTTGGTTTAATAGAATATTGTCGATTTTATTTATAATATAAAGAGGTATTTCATATGGAAAGTCCATTGCTTATAAAATCTAAAGAATTTGCTTTGGATATTATTAAAATTTGTAACACAGTAAAAAAAGAAAAAAAGGAAACAGTACTTACAAATCAGCTTATAAGAAGCGGTACAAGCATTGGTGCAAATATAAGAGAGGCTTTTTATGCACATAGTAAAGCTGATTTTATTGCAAAATTACAGATAGCTTTAAAAGAATGTTCTGAAAGTGAGTATTGGATTGAGTTACTTATTGATGGTGGATATTATGAAAACAGAGAAATACTTAATAAATGTATTGAGTTAAAGAAAATATTAGTGTCGTCAATTAACACTGCAAAGAAAAATAGCATCTGATAACATTAAAATCAGATGCTATTTTTCTACACCCCTACATTTTCAACCTGCCGTCAAGACCACAATATGGCATTTGTCCGTATTTTATATACACGGTTTTTGACCTTGCGCCCGAAACATCGCAAAAGATTTTTGTAATTACCTCACAGTGCTTTATAAAATCCTCGGTATCTGCCTTACCTGCGACCATAACATCAATCAGAGTTGCATCGTTTTTGCCCTGATAGAACATTTTTTGGTTATCCTCAATATGCACCATAAGCATATCACGGGTTTTACCCTTGATTATATCAATTGTATCAAAAATTTTGTCCTTTAATAAATTTATCTGTCCCTCGTCTAATTTATGCGAGGTCTTAATATGAATAAACGGCATTTATTTTACCTCCTCCAAAAATGCTTCAAAAATGTCTAAATTAACTTTATTGTCCCTTACCGTAACGCCCTCGGCTTCAAGCAATTCCTTTTGTGCGCCGATACCGCCAAATGCAAACGCATTGCACAGCGTACCGTCTGAATGTACCACCCTATGGCACGGAATAGTGACAGGAAACGGATTTTTATGCAAAATATTCCCGACCGCCCTTACAGCCTTAGGACTTCCTGCCACATATGCAACTGTTTTATAGGTTGAAACCCTGCCCTTGGGTATCCTTGATACCGCCATATAAACTCTGTCCGAAAATCTTAGCATAAAATCCCACTTTCCTTAATCGCATTTACAATTTCCAAAAGCTCATCGCACGGCTTTACAAGCGCAAATCTTATATACCCCTCGCCTGACGGTCCGAATGCCGTTCCCGGAGTTCCCAAAACACCTGCGCGCCTTGCAAGATCAAGACAGAATTTATCCGATGATGTATAATTTTTCGGTATCGGCAGCCATACAAACATTGTTCCGTCTGAATTTGGAACATTCCAGCCAATATCCCGTAACCCTTGACAAAGTGTGTCCCTGCGTTTTTGGTATTCCTCACACTGCGGTTTTATATGGTCAAGCGGACCTGTCAAAGCTGCAACAGCCGCCGCCTGCACAGGATAGAACATACCAAAATCATACTGCGACCTTAAAAGATTTAAGGCATCAATTATTTTCTTGTTTCCTATCAAAAACGAAATTCTTGCGCCCGTCACATTAAAGGATTTTGAAAGCGAGAAAAACTCCGCTCCGACCTCCATTGCACCGTCAAGGGACAGAAAAGATATGCCCTCCCTGCCGTCAAAGATAATATCCGAATACGCATTATCGTTTATAACCAAAAAGTCGTATTTTTTTGCATACGAGATTGCCTCTTTATACACCGACACAGGTGCCGCCGCACCGCACGGATTTGACGGATACGATAAAACCAGCATTTTTGTCCGCTTTAAAATTTCCTCGGGAATTTTATCAAGTCTCGGTAAAAAGTTATTTTCCTTTAGGAGCGGATAAAAATAAATTTCCGCCTCGCCAAAATATGCCCCGACCTCAAATATCGGATAACCGGGATCCGGCAAAAGCACAACATCGCCCTTGTTTAAAATTGCAAGCCCTAAATGCCCCATGCCCTCCTGCGTTCCGTGAACTGAGGTGATATTATCATGCTCAATTTTAACATTAAACCTCTTTTTATAGTATCCGCAAACTGCCGCCTTTAGCTCCTCTGTATCGGTCAAAGAATACCGCCAGCTTAAAGGATCGCTTGCGCTTTGGGTCAAGGCATCAATAATATGCTTTGGCGGTTTAAAATCGGGCGTGCCGATTGAGAGATTGTATATTTTTTTCCCCTCGCTCCTTAACCGCTCACATTCCTCATTCAATGCCGAAAAAATTCCTGTCTTAAAATAGTCAAGTCTTAAAGACTGTATATTATCCATTTTCTTATGCTCCCCTGATATTTAATGTTGTCAAGTTAACATATGCTTACAATAACCCGACTGACGCCACTCGTGGCGGCTGACGGGTATTATTAACTTAGCTTAATGACATTGCATATGTATTCAACAAATATAATACCGCAAAGACAGGCGAAAATCAAGAATTTTAACAGTAATAAAAAACAGTACGGAAAAATTATGCATTTTTATTGATTTTATTGAATTTTTATTATATAATCAGTAATTGTGTAGACGACACGCAAAGAAAGGAAGAAACAAGTCTGAAAAATGCTCGTCGCATAGTACTATTATAGAGGACTTGAAGTACACAAGTACGACTGCGTCCTTCATAACAGCACTCTGCTTAGAGAATTTTCTCAGACGGTTTTGTGAAAGGAGTTAATGGTTATAATTATGAAAAAGTTGGAACAGCTCTACGAGGGAAAGGCAAAAAAAGTTTATAAAACAGACGACGAAAATCTTTATATCGTAGATTATAAAGATGATGCGACTGCATTTAACGGCAAGAAAAAGGGTCAGATAGAGGGCAAGGGTGTTATAAATAACAAGATGTCAAACTATCTTATGTCGTTAATGGAAAAAGAGGGTATTCCTACACATTTTGTTGAGGAATTATCCGACAGGGAAACTGTTGTAAAGAAGGTAGAGATTGTACCGCTTGAGGTAATTATAAGAAATATTGCGGCAGGCTCATTTTCAAAGAGGTTCGGCGTTGAAGAGGGCAAGGCACTCTTAAACCCGACACTTGAATACTGCTTAAAGGACGATGCATTAGACGATCCCATGATAAACGATTATCAGATAACCGCAATCGGTGCGGCAACAAAGGAGGATCTTGCAATCATTTCAGACCTTACATTTAAGGTAAACGATTTTCTAAAGGCATATTTTGCAAAGCTCAATATCGAGCTTGTTGATTTCAAGATTGAGTTTGGTAAGACTCCCGACGGACAGATTATATTAGCTGATGAAATTTCACCCGACACCTGCCGTTTGTGGGACGCAACAACTCATGAAAAGCTTGACAAGGACCGTTTCCGCCGTGATATGGGCGGTGTTGAAGAGGCATATCAAGAGGTTTCAAAGCGTCTTGGCTTAAACTAAAACCGAAAGGAAAAATTTTTATGACAAACACATACGAAAGTCCGCTAAATTCAAGGTATGCGTCAAAAGAAATGCAGTATATCTTCTCGCCCGACAAGAAGTTTTCGACCTGGCGAAAGCTATGGATTGCGCTTGCCGAGAGTGAGAAAGAATTGGGACTTCAGATAACCGATGAACAAATTGCGCAGATGCGTGAGCATATATATGACATCAACTATGACACGGCAAAGGCAAGAGAAAAAGAGGTGCGCCATGATGTAATGAGTCATGTCTACGCATACGGCGAGCAGTGTCCAAAGGCAAAGCCGATAATTCACTTAGGCGCAACAAGCTGTTATGTCGGCGACAATACCGACATTATCATAATGACGGAGGCGCTTGAGCTTGTAAAGAAGAAGTTGGTGTGCTTAATTTCAGAGCTTTCAAAATTTGCAAGGGAGTACAAGGATTTACCGACGCTTGCGTTTACGCATTTTCAGCCTGCACAGCCGACAACAGTCGGAAAGCGTGCAACGCTTTGGCTTGAGGATCTGATGATGGACTTAGAGGATGTCGAGCATCAGTTATCAAAGGCGAAGCTTTTGGGCTGTAAGGGTACAACGGGTACACAGGCAAGCTTTATGGAGCTTTTTGAGGGCGATGAGGAAAAGTGCAAGAAATTGGACGAGCTTATCGCAAATAAAATGGGCTTTGATGCATCGTTCCCCGTATCGGGACAGACATATCCAAGAAAGCTCGATTCACAGATGTTGAATGTACTTAGCCTTATAGCACAGAGTGCATACAAGTTCTCAAACGATATAAGATTATTACAGCACTTAAAGCAGATAGAGGAGCCGTTTGAAAAGTCACAGATCGGCTCATCAGCAATGGCGTATAAGAGAAACCCGATGCGGAGCGAGAGAATAGGCTCGCTTGCAAGGTATGTGATAGTTGACGCACTAAACCCTGCAATCACCGCATCAACACAGTGGTTTGAGAGAACTCTTGACGACAGTGCAAACAAGCGTATCAGTGTGCCCGAGGCATTCTTGGCAGTTGATGCGATTTTAGGCCTGTATATAAATGTAGTTGACGGGCTTGTGGTTTACGACAAGGTAATATACCAGCAGTTTATGCGTGAAATTCCGTTCATGGCAACGGAGAATATCATGATGGACGCCGTAAAGCGAGGCGGAGACAGGCAGGATTTGCACGAGAAGATAAGAGTGTACTCAATGGAGGCAGGAAAGCGTGTTAAGGCAGAGGGTCTTGACAATAATCTTGTTGATTTAATCGCAAATGACGAGGCGTTTGGCATGACAAAGGCGGAAATTGAGAGCTTATTAAAGCCCGAGAATTTTGTGGGCAGAGCACCGGGACAGGTAAACGATTTCTTGACGGAATATGTTGAGCCTGTAATCGAGAAAAACAAGGACTTACTCGGTGTGGAAGTTGAAATAAATGTTTAATTGGAGGAATACAGTCTGAATAAATTCAGACAGGTAAGAGGTAATAAGGAATAGTGAATAAGTTTGGTGCAAAATGCTTCGCATTTTGAATTATTCATTTTATTTTATACCTCGGAAAGGAATGATTATAAAATGGTAAAGGCAATAGTCGGCGCAAACTGGGGCGACGAGGGCAAGGGCAAAATAACAGATATGCTTGCCGCAGATTCTGACATAGTTATCCGTTTCCAGGGTGGCGCAAATGCCGGACATACTATTATAAACGAGTACGGAAAATTTGCATTGCATCTTTTACCGTCAGGCTCGTTTAACCAAAATGTTACAAATATGATCGGAAACGGTGTCGCATTGGACATTCCCGAGCTTGTAAAGGAAATTGACGAGGTAGTAAAAAGGGGCGTTCCAAAGCCGAATATCGTGGTATCGGAGCGCGCGCAGGTGCTTATGCCCTACCATAAGCTCTTTGACCTTTACGAGGAGGAAAGATTATCCGACAGACAGTTCGGCTCGACAAAATCGGGTATTGCGCCGTTCTTCTCGGATAAGTTTTCAAAGATAGGCTTCCAGGTCTGGGAGCTGTTTGAAGAGGACGCTCTATTGGAGAAGATAAAGAATGTTATCGAGGTTAAAAATTTAATGCTTGAGCATATTTATCATAAGCCATTGCTTGATGCTGACGAATTGTATACAACCTTAAAGGAATATGGCGAAATGATACGCCCATATGTAATAGATACCGTTTCATTTATGCATGAGGCGATAAAATCTGGCAAGAATATCCTTCTTGAAGGACAGTTAGGCTCATTAAAGGACCCTGATTTTGGAATTTACCCGATGACCACATCATCATCAACGCTTGCAGGCTACGGTGCGGTTGGTGCAGGTATTCCGCCGTATGAGATAAAGGAAATTATAACCGTTGTAAAGGCATATTCATCGGCAGTCGGCGCAGGCGCGTTTGTGTCGGAGATTTTCGGCGACGAGGCAGACGAGCTCAGGCGTCGCGGCGGTGACGGAGGCGAGTACGGCGCAACAACCGGCAGACCTCGCCGTATGGGTTGGTTTGACTGCGTAGCGTCAAGGTACGGCTGCCGTGTTCAGGGTACAACACAGGTTGCATTTACCGTGCTTGATGTTTTGGGCTACCTTGATGAAATACCGGTGTGCGTAGGCTATGAGGTTGACGGCAAGGTTATCCGTGATTTCCCGACAACCAATAAATTAGAGATTGCAAAGCCGGTTTTGAAGGTATTGCCTGGCTGGAAAACGGATATACGAGGCATTAAGCGTTATGAGGATTTGCCCGAAAATTGCAGAAAGTATATAGAATTTGTCGAACAGGAGCTTGAAGTGCCGATAAAGATTGTATCTAACGGCCCGTCAAGAGAGGATATAATTTTAAGATAACAGACTGTTGCTTTTGGCGTAGATCATTTCATTACGAACAAAAGCCATCCTCGATGTACTGAGTACTATCTCGGATGCTACAGGCAAGCCTGTGTCTTTTGTCCGTTCTACATCCAAAATCAATCAGTCTTATAAGCCAACGGTTGCTTTTGAAAAAATTAAGACTTGACTTTTAGGGAACTTTTTAGTGAAAAATATGCTAAAAAGTTCCCTAAATTTTTGAAAAAAATTCATAGAGCACCCTGTGCTAAATTTTGGTTTAGCGGGGTAAATGGGTATCGAAATTTGTAGGGGAGGGTTTCCATGCCCTCCCGTTCCCAATATGCGTTGTCGGGGATGCGGACAGGCACAGAGACCTGTCCCTACAACCCATACCATTTTACGGTTTTTCAATTGT
>JAFSXU010000013.1 GCA_017443895.1 Clostridia bacterium | reverse complement strand
TGCTCGGCTTTATATGTGCGCGCGTTGCCGAAGTCGATAAGGTAAAAATTGTTGCCTCCGGCGAATATGACGTTTGAGGCGGTAATATCGCGGTGAATAATGCCGTCACGGTGTATCGGTTCAAGCGTACGCGAAAGAGATTTGGCAATTTCACGCACAAATTCGGGATAAAACGGGATTTTCTCGTCAAGCATTTGCTGCAGAGATTTACCCTGAATATATTCCTCGATTAAAATGAAATAGTCGTTTTCAGGATAAATGTCAACCACCCGCGGCACACCGGCATAGTTGCGCATACGGATATGCTCGTAGATGTTGCGCTGCAAAGGCGAAATGTATTTTTTCACAAAAACAACACCGTCGTTATTCTTGGTAAGACGGACGTTCTTCTTTAAATCGAGAAAACCGATGTCGGTATATTCAGCCATTTTGACCCCTCCCCCTGCCCGATTATACCACATCACAGCGGAGAGTGTCAACTGCGTCGGAACTTATGCTTTTGGCACTAGCGAATATAACAGAATAACATTAGATATTTATGCACAGCAATGTGTAATAATATAAAATTATACTTTAGGAGGAAAGAATTATGGGACAATTAGAAATGAAGCTAATGTCAAAAATCTCAAAGAAGGACTGCAAGATGGTTACATACCAGGAGCTTGCGGCAATGGTTAATGAGCATTTTATCAAGGACGCAGGTACCGCTGACAGGGAGCTTATCGCCAAGGCAGCCAAGGGCGGAAGATTTAAAAAGTACACTGTTATGTCTAAGTCAGGCAGATATATTTTCCAAAGCGAGAAAAAGCACGGTATTATTGTCACATCGCGTCCTATGTACATTGAGGACAGGGAAACAAACGAAAGGTTCTATATGAACAGATCAGGCTATCACAAAAGATGCCGAAAGCTCATTGAACAGTATTTGGGTCTTAGATGAGGATGAAACAATGTATAATAATCAGGCAAGCAAAGAAGATCACAGTATAACAAGAGCAGACGGCACATTGATTCTTACTTCGCCCAGTCCTCTGGTAAATAAACTCAGAGGACTTAAAAGAATGTATTGGGGTGCGCTTATTATATTGATTATACCCGGAGCGTGGCCGCTGTCGCTGTTTTACCTTATGATAATATATACTGTCGATTACGTATTATCAGGCATACGCTGTGACCAAATTAAGGATACACGATTTACATACGACAGCAGCATCGGCTATGATGAACTGTACGATGCCATTTTGCCTGTTATGGTAAAAAAATACGGCATTACACCCGAAAGGGACGAAGATGGTCTGATAACTTTGCCGTATCAAAATCTTAGATACGATATTCTTATCGGTGACGAAAACTTTATGAAGGTATACTGGAAGCAGACGTTAGGCGGCGAGTTGTTCCGCTCCAGAAGCTATAAGAACTACAAGAAAAACCTGACAGCAATGGGCATAATCGCTTATGAGATACAAAATGCAATCGGAATAAATGTCGCAGAAAGCAAGGAGGGTATGAAATGAAAAGACTATCAATATTTTTGCTGACCGGATTACTGCTTATGCCGCTTACGTCCTGTACTGTTGAGCAAGGCTTGCAGACAGTGGCGGATCACGCAAACAGTCTAAGCACGTCAGACAGCAAGAAGGTCAAACTTGTAAGAGAGGGGTATTTAGCTGATTTTTCCGGCAGTATCACAGTCGGCCAAGCTCTTAATAGTTTTCTTGGTAATCCTATCTGGCAGTATTTTATGGCAGACAGCGGTGAGAGAGTTGTTCAGTGCAACGGTACCTGCACATATAACAATAAGCAGGTAGAGGCAAAGATACAATTCATAGTTGATGAGGATGAGGGCACATTTGAGGTTGGGGCTTTGGCATTTAATGATCTTGAGCAGAATTTGCTTACAACACAGATGTTTTTGAGCAAGGCATATGAAAGCGCAGTAGCAGAATAACACTAAACGGGGAGCCGGCTATGGTTCCTCATTTTTATCTGAAGGAAATCTTTATAATATTACGTGTTGCAAAAAAATTCAAAAAAATATTGACATACCGTGGATTTTATTGTAAAATAAACGTACAGTATATGAAAGAGGTATAAGATTA
>JAFSXU010000072.1 GCA_017443895.1 Clostridia bacterium | reverse complement strand
TGCACTGGGGAATAAAGGTTTTGCAGACCTCTGCCTTACCACTTGGCTATGGCGCCGAAGATGATAACAGGTTTTACCCTATTATGTATATTAAAAAGCTTCACATATTATGAAACTTTGTTTACTATCGGTGTTTTTTTTAACCGATAATATAATAGCACAAAAGACGCATAAGCGTCTTTTGTACCAATGGAGCGGAAGACGAGATTCGAACTCGCGACGTTCACCTTGGCAAGGTGACGCTCTACCACTGAGCCACTCCCGCATGGCATCGGTCCGCCAAAATATTCGGCGGACCGTGGTGCTTCCGGACGGAATCGAACCATCGACACGGGGATTTTCAGTCCCCTGCTCTACCGACTGAGCTACAGAAGCATTTGGCGACCCGGATGAGGCTCGAACTCACGACCTCCAGCGTGACAGGCTGGCGTTCTAACCAACTGAACTACCGGGCCAAAACTCGGTGTATGGATAAAATATCCATATACTGTATATAAAATCACTTTCGTGATTTGTTTTTTACCTATTATAAGGTAAAAGTTGGTGGGAGTTACAGGGCTCGAACCTGTGACCTCCTGCTTGTAAGGCAGATGCTCTCCCAGCTGAGCTAAACTCCCGAATTTGCTAAACCATAGCTTAACAACAAATGGAATTATAGCAAAATCACAAACATTTGTCAATACTTTTTTTAAAATTTTTTTTGGTTATTTTTTGCCCGTATCCTTAGTTTTTATCACTATCACAGTATATTGTGTATACTTTAAAAATATTAGCAGATTTTCCACTATTTATAATTTTTATATTTTAAAATAAATTTGGGTTTAGCGTATCAATAAGAAATCGTAAATTGGTATGGTCGTAGGGTTGGGGCTCTATCAACGGCGTTGTTGCCTGCAACGGCAACACGCCTATAAATCGCTTTGCGATTTATCAAGGCTCCAACCGTTGTTTACGGTATCGGGGATACGGCAGGAGCAAGCCCCTGCCCTACAATTACAATACCCATTTACACATATAAACCAAAATTTATCGATCTGCGCCAAAAGAAACTTCCTCTGTCTTAGACTGATTTATTTTGGATGCAGAACGGATAAAATCGGCTCTCGATAGTATGTGTATACATCGAGAGTTGATTTTGTTCGTAATGAAATGATCTCTGCCAAAAGAAACAGTCTAACTGCATTTCAGATATTGGGACATCTTATAAACCGTATTATCGCCGATGCCGTGTTCAATACTTATCGCCTCTTTATCGGCTTGTTCCATGGGAATATGCAAAACACAGACGA
The DNA here is from genome assembly GCA_017443895.1 of Clostridia bacterium. GTDB lineage: Bacteria > Bacillota > Clostridia > UBA1381 > UBA1381 > 12844. The sequence goes on along the minus strand of JAFSXU010000072.1, from coordinate 24,613 downwards.
GAAACTTCTTTATAATATGGTGTCTTTTAAAAACCTCGTAACCGATTTTTCTGCCCGCATCGGTAAGGAAAATATCGCCATAATTTTCGTGCGTAACATAGCCGTTTTCCTTTAAGGTGTTTATGGCACGGTTTACAGACGGCTTTGATATATTTAGGTAATTTGAGATGTCGGTGGTTCTTACAAACGGCTTTTCCTCGGACAAAATGTAAATCGTTTCAAGATATGTATCCATTGTGTTTGAGATTGTCATATACTTCCCTCCCAAAAAAAATACGAGAGCCTAAAACTGCGCAATACAGTTTTAAACCCTCGTTGGTTTAACTTAGCTTTATTATAGCACAAAATACATATATTTTGCAATATTTTTTTAAAAAAATTTTTTCAAATTTGATATTGAATTAAAAATTATATTATTGTATAATACCTTGAAAACATAAAAAACAGGAGATATTTTTACATATGCAAACTGAAAACAAAATGGGAGTAATGCCTATAAACAAGCTCCTTATAACAATGGCGCTGCCAATGATTATTTCAATGCTTGTTCAGGCACTTTACAATATTGTTGACTCTATATTCGTTGCAAGAATAAGTGAGGAGGCACTTACCGCCGTTTCAATCGCATTCACTATGCAAAATTTAATGATGGCGGTTGCATCGGGCTTGGGCGTTGGATTTAACGCTCTTTTGTCAAGATCGCTGGGCGAAAAGAATTTCGAGAATGTAAACAAAGCCGCAACAAACGGTATATTTCTTGAAATTATAGGCTGTCTTGTATTTGTTGTGCTTGGGTTCTTTGTCATAACACCGTTCTACACCGCCCAGGCAGGAAACGGCGCCAATGCGCAGATAATCATAGACCACGGCAGACAATACCTGTCCGTTGTAATGTTTATGGGATTTGGTATGTTTGGACAGTTCACATTCGAGAGATTGCTACAGTCAACAGGCAAAACCTTGTTTACCATGATTACACAGGGTACGGGCGCAATTGTAAACCTTATCCTTGACCCGATATTTATTTTCGTGTTCAAGTGGGGCGTTACAGGCGCGGCGCTTGCAACCGTAACAGGTCAGATAATCGCCACAATCCTGGCTGTAATATTTAACATAAAGAAAAATACAGAGGTAAATCTTTCATTTAAAGGCTTTAAGCCCGACAAAGTAATCATATCAAGAATATTGTCCGTGGGTATTCCGTCAATGATAATGATTTCCATAGGCTCTGTTATGACCTTCTGTATGAATAAAATTCTTGCGGCATTTTCATCAACCGCCGTTGCGGTATTCGGTGTATACTTTAAGCTGAACAGCTTCATATTTATGCCACTGTTCGGTATGAATAACGGTATGGTGCCTATCGTGTCCTATAACTACGGCGCAAGAAACAAGGAGAGGGTTTTAAAAACAATCCGCCTTGCAATGGTGTATGCGTTCTCGATTATGACGGTAGGAATGATAATATTCTTAACCGTTCCCGATAAGCTTTTGTATTTATTCAAAGCGTCGGACGATATGTTAAAAATCGGTGTTCCTGCGCTTAGAATTATTTGCCTCAGCTTCCCTGTTGCGTCATTCTGCATAATAATGTCGTCAGTGTTCCAGGCGCTTGGAAACGGCGTTTATTCAATGATCGTGTCAATTGCAAGACAGCTTTTTGCGCTTATCCCATCGGCATATATACTTGCCATGATTTCCGGCTTTGATATAAACCATATATCAAATGTGTGGTTCTCATACGATATAGCAGAGGTTGTGTCGATAACAATTTCACTGATACTGTTTAATAAAATGTATGATGAAAAACTGAAAAATCTGTAACTAAAAAATCACAGCAAAAGCTGTGATGAACTTCCGTATTTGTATTGACAAAAATTGAATATTATATTATAATATAAGCAGATAAAGGGCAAGACCGTAAAACGGTCAGTCTAAGGTATTGTTAAAAAATAACTGCAACCTTTGGCTTGGGGCAGTTATTTTTTTATGGATAAAATTATAATAAGTAATAACATAAAAGATATTATGTATTCTAAATCCATAATTTTATAAAAAAACTCATCGCTATGATGAGTTTTTTTTAATTATCAGCAAATCTATAAGCCGAGTTTTGTATTTGACGGTCATCTATCTCGACGCACAGTTACCTGTACGCTCCAGCCTTTTGAGGGAAAATTTAAAGGACCCTTATATTTCCCAAAGTTGCTCCGGATGGGGTTTACACACGGCGTCAGTCGCCATAGCCGTAGTGAGCTCTTACCTCACTTTTCCACACTTACTCATAATGAGCGTTTATTTTCTGTTGCACTATCCTTAGAGTCGCCTCCACAGGCCGTTAGCCTGCATCCTGTCCTTAGGAGCTCGGACTTTCCTCAGTCATATTGACCGCAACCGTCTGATTTACTGACTATGCTATTGTAACACATTTTTTAATTTTGTCAAACGGTAATTCCGCCGTCCACGCACAGAATTTGTCCCGTTATAAACGACGCCTTATCAGACGCCAAAAACAGCGCCGCATTTGCTATGTCTTGTGGCTCCCCTATTCTTCCTATAGGCGTCTGTTCACAAAGCTCTTTTATTGTATCAGAGTCCAAATCCTTATTCATAGGCGTATCTATAACACCGGGCGCAATGCAGTTTACATTTATCCCGGACGGGCCAAGCTCTTTAGCTAAAGCCTTTGTAAAGCCTATAACCGCAGATTTTGATGCCGAATATAACACCTCACAGCTTGCCCCCGTTACTCCCCACATTGACGAGATATTTATAATTTTTCCGTATTTTTTATGCACCATATTTTTCATTATCGCTTTTGTAACATTATAAACACCGCGCATATTAACATCAAAAAGCTTGTCAAAATCAGCTTGTGTGGTATCGCAAAGCATTTTTATCTGCGCCACGCCTGCATTATTTATAAGAACATCTACACCGCCAAATTTATCAAGCTCCAAAACCATATCACTGACGGCTTTTTCGTCCGTTACATCGCATTTTATGGCGCATATATTTTTATTTTTTATATTTTGGGTATTTTTGTTATAGGTTATAAAAACCCTATAACCCTCGTTATAAAATGCCATAGCTATAGCATTTCCTATTCCGCCGTTACCGCCGGTTATTAAAACATTTTTCATTATTTATTTTCCTTATCAGGCTTGGTTTTGGGAATAAAAACCCGCTTATCCTCATTTTTATCACAGACAATCGAATTTTTAATTGCCTCCTGCATTGAAATTTCCTGACAGTCTATATTCTTTCTGCCTCGCCTGTCCTGCTTTTTATATTCGCCGTTTTTTTGGACATATGCCCTTACATTATCCTTTAGCTGAACGGATAAAATATCCTTTATCCTTGACTTTATACCGTTATCGTCAATCGGGAACATTATTTCAACACGCCTGTTTAGATTTCTCTGCATCCAGTCGGCGCTTGCAAGATAAATATTTTCCTTGCCACCGTTATAGAAATAATAAATCCTTGTATGCTCTAAGTACCTGCCTATAATACTCCTTACGGTTATATTTTCAGACAAGCCCTTAACTCCTGCACTCAAAGCACAAATTCCGCGCACAATCAAATCAATCTTTACGCCCTCGCACGATGCCTTGTACAAAAGCTCGATAATATCAGGGTCAACAAGCGAATTCATTTTTGCAATAATCCTGCCCTTTTTTCCCTGCCTTACATTCTCAATTTCATTTTTAATAAGGCTCTCTACCTTTTTCCTTAACCAAATCGGCGCAAGTATGAGCTTATTCCATTTATCAGGCTCGCAAAATCCCGAAATCATATTAAAGAATGCGCCTGCATCCTCGCCTATTTCATTTGAACAGGTCAAAAGCCCCATATCGGTATAGAAATTTGCGGTTATATCATTGTAGTTACCCGTTCCCAAATGCACATATCTCTTTATACCGCCTGACTCACGCCGTATAATTTCGGTTATTTTTGAATGAGTTTTAAGTCCTACAAGTCCGTATATTACATGGCAACCCGCATTTTCAAGCTTTCTTGCCCATATAATATTATTTTCCTCGTCAAACCTCGCCTTTAACTCAACCAAAACAGTTACCTGCTTACCGTTCATGGCTGCGGTACGGAGCGCGTCAACTATCGGCGACGACGATGAAACACGGTATAATGTCTGCTTAATTGACAGCACATTTTTATCAAGTGCCGCGTCCCTTATCCATTTTACGACAGACGAAAAGCTCTCGTAAGGGTGATACAATAAAATATCGCCCTTTTTAATCTCATCAAAAATATTGTCGCAGTTTTGAAGCCGTTTTGAAACAGGAGCCTTAAACGGCTTATATTTATACTCGTTATACCCGTCCAAAGCATATATTTTATTTAAAACAGTTAAATCTATAATACCGTTTATTTTATAAATATCATCATTTGTGATATTTAACGCTTTTTTAAGGTATTTTAAAAGGTCTTTGTCAATATTTTTCGCAACCTCAAGCCTTATTACACCGCTTCGCTCTCTTTCTATAAGGCTCTTTTCTATCTCGCGGAGCAAATCCTCGCTGTCGTCCTCGTCAATCGGAATATCCGCATCATGCATAACCCTGTACGGATACGCACACAAAACATCATAGCCCGTAAATAAATCGCTTATATATTTATAAACCAATTCATCAAGAAGTATAAAATTCTTTTCTTCGTCATCCGACGGCAATTTTATAAGCCTGTCAAAAACACTCGGCACCTCAACCGTTGCAAACGATTTTTTATTATTACCCTTTTTTATAAAAGCGCATATATTTAATGTCTTGTTATGAATTACGGGAAACGGCCGTGACGAATCCACAGCCATAGGCGTAAGAACGGGATAAATTTGGTCTCTGAAATATTTATACGCATATTTTTCCTGCGTATCAGACATTTCATTATGCTTTAAAATCCGTATATTCATGGTTTTGAGCTTCGGAATAAGAGAACGGGATAAAATATTATACTGCTCGCTTACAAACTCGTGAGTTTTTTCATAAATTTTTTCAAGCTGAGCCGATGGCGTAAGCCCCGACGCATCCTTTTTCTTATAGTCTGAATTAACCATATTTTTTAGGGATGCAACTCTTACCATAAAAAACTCGTCTAAATTAGATGCGGTTATTGCAAGAAATTTAATTCTTTCAAAAAAAGGATTTTTATTGTATTTTGCCTCGCATAAACACCTGAAATTAAAATCAAGCCACGATAATTCACGGTTTATATAATTTTTACTCTTTTTGTATTCCTCTTTCGGCATTTTAACACCTCCGCAAATTATATTATATATTTTTTTTAATAAAAATTCAATAGCTACATTTTTTAGTTTTATGTATATAATGTATTGACAATGTATACATTATGTACTATAATATAATATGAGGTGATTTAAATGGCAACAGTACCTACACAAATAAGAATTGACGAAAATTTAAAAAAGCAGGCGACCGAAATTTTCCAAAGCCTCGGACTTGATATGTCAAGCGCTATAAATGTATTTTTAAGGCAGGCGGTATTAAGAGGAGGTTTGCCTTTTAATGTAGAATTGCCAAACTATAAAAAAGAGGTAATTGAGGCAATGAACGAGGCTAAAAAAATAAGCCGTGATGAAAATATAAAGGCATACACGGATGTAAGACAAATGTTTGAGGATATTTTAAATGCTGAGGATTAAAACCACAAGCCAATTTAAAAAAGGCTTAAAAAGAGCTAAAAAAAGAGGCTTAAACCTTGATTTGATTATGGATGTAATTGAAAATTAAAAAAACGGCAATACTTTGGATAAAAAGTATAATGACCACGCTCTTAAAGGTAAATATAAGGATTTCAGAGAATGTCATATACAGCCCGATTGGTTATTGGTATATTTCATTGAAAATGATATATTAACTCTTACATTGGTAGACACGGGCACTCATGCCGACATATTTGATATTTAAAAAGAACATTTAAATATGTTCTTTTTTATATTGATTATTTAGTAAAAATATGGTATAATATAGGTATATATGTTTTAATTTAAAAATGATAAAAATAACGGAATTTTACATAAAAAAAACAAAGGAGGAAAAAAATTGGAATCTATTCATCAGGATGTACGGATATCCTGGAATTCTGTCATTAAGCAGATGAAGGAAGACGGTGAATACAGTGTAGGTCTTGGCGTTTATCTTGAAGGCGCAAAGCCTATAAAAATAGACGGCTTCAAGTTTATTGTAGCAGTTCCCATACTCATAAGCAAAAAAATGATTGATGCAAGATACAAGGAGCTTATTGAATGGGAGCTTGCAAAAATAACAGGAAAAAATTATATGCTTGTAACCGTGGTATCTGACGACCCTCAGAAAATGCAGGACGATGTAATTTACCCTCACCATGATGAGAACCCGACAACTATCGGCGTAAACTCGGTAAACGAAAATTATACATTTGATAATTTTGTTATAGGCTCATCAAACAATGTTGCAACGGCGGCGGCATACTCAACTGCGGAGCATCCGGGAAAAATGTATAACCCACTGTTTTTGTACGGAAAAAGCGGTCTTGGAAAAACACATCTCTTACATGCAATCGGTAACAAAATAAAACAAGACCATCCCGATATGAACATTATATATGTTACCTCTGAAACCTTTACATCGGAATTTATAGACGCTCTTAAATACGGAACAACAATGGATTTTAAGAGAAAATACAGAAATGCAGAGGTACTTTTAATAGACGATGTTCAGTTTATAGAGCGAACGGAGGCAACGCAGGAGGAATTTTTCCATACATTTAACGCTCTTTATGCTCTAAATCGCCAGATTGTTATAACCTCTGACAGACGCCCCTCGGATTTAATAATGCTTGAGGAAAGACTAAGGACAAGATTTTCACAAGGTCTTACAACCGACCTTTCCGTTCCTAACTATGAAACAAGGCTTTTAATACTCAAAAACAAAGCCCAAAACTATAAAGCTAATATCTCGGAAGAGGTTTTGGAATATGTGGCAGAGCGTATCAAATCAAATATCCGTGAGCTTGAGGGCGCATTGTTAAAAATTGTTTCAATGTCACAGTTATCAAACATAGTGGTAGATATTAACTATGCAGAAGAGGTTATAAAATCAATCCTGCCGGGTGATGGGATAGTTAAAATAACACCCGATAAGATAATAGAAAGAGTTGCATCATTCTATAAAATAACGCCTGAGGATTTAACGGGAAAAGCAAAGGTTAAAAACTTCGCATTTCCAAGACAGGTCGGAATGTATCTTTGCCACAGGCTTACAGATATGAACTTTAAAATGATAGGCAACGCCTTTGGCGGTAAGGATAGATCAACCGTTGACCATAATGTTAAAAAAATCGAAATGATGTTAGAAATAAGGCCCGAATTAAAAGAGGATATTAACTATATTATAAAGGACCTTGAAAAGATATATTAAAGGTTGATAAATATGTGGATAAGCTGTTGATAATATAAATTGTAAAAAAATGTAAAAATATAAAAGTGGATAAAAGGTATAACAAAAATTTTTATAAACACCAAAATGCGGATAAAAAATTGAGATATTATGCCAAATTTTCCACTTATCCACACATTCCATATTACTACTACAACAATTACTAAATATATATTATTATATATACTCATTCACACAAATTTAACTGTTTATAAATTTATCCACAGGGTAGTTAAGGATATAATAAATAAGATACAAAATCATTTATAACATTTTGTACCTTAAATGAATACGAAAGGAATAACTATAAAAATGAAATTAGAATGCAGTAAAGACGAATTACTTGAAATTATAAACACAGTACAAAAAGCAATAAGCCCAAAAAGTCCAATGCCAATACTTGAATGTATTAAAATTGACACAACAGCCGACGGACATGTAATATTTACAGGTACAAATGTAGATTTATATATTGAATACAATTCAAAATTAAATGTTTCAGAGGGCGGATCGGTTGCGCTCGAATCAAAGATGTTCGGCGAGATTGTAAGAAGGCTTCCTCAGGGTAATGTTAGAATTACGGTAAGCCCCCAGAATAATGTAACAAAAATTCAGTGCGGTGTATCTGAATTTAACATTCAGGGCCTTAACGCAAACGACTTTCCAAATGTACCGATACTTGATGAAAAATTCAGATTTAGCCTTACTTATACACAGCTAAGAAGGTTAATGAAGAAAACCATATCATTTACGGCATTAAATGAGGGAAGAAAGCCGGTTTTAACAGGCTCACTGTTTGAAATAAGACAAAATGTTTTAAATGTTGTTGCATCCGACGGCCACAGGCTCGCTCTTGTAAGGCAGAACCTTGATACAAGTATTGAAAACAATAAATTTGTAGTTCCGGGCAATACCCAGAGGGAATTATTAAAAATAATGTCTGATGATGATGAAAAGAAAGTTGATGTAATAGTATCTGACAGATATGTATTGTTTGACTTTAAGGATTTCCAGGTTTATTCAAGAATTTTAGACGGCGATTTTCTAAAATACGATTCAATTTTATCAACAGTAAATAATATAAGTGTAACGGTTGATAAGGGTGTAATTATGAACAGCCTTGAAAGAGCACTGCTTTTAATAAATGAGGATATTTCCGCAAAATCGGATAATAAGGTTCCCGTAAGATTATCGGTAAATTCAAATAAAATAGACCTTAACTGTATTACGGGCAAGGGTCAGGTAAGCGATCAAATTCCTGCCGATGTTGAGGGTGAAAACCTTTTAATAGGCTTTAACTGCAGATTTTTAATGGACGCCTTTTCCGCCTGCGACGAGGACAGGATAAAGCTTGAACTGAGCGCACCGACAAGCGGCTGCTTTATCCGTGATAACAGCGGAAATGAAGGATATATATATATGATTTTACCTGTAAGACTTTATAACTAATTTTTTTTAAAATTGACATATTGCACGCCTGTGTTCACTTATGTATAAACATACACGGCGCTCGCACAGAACGCACAATCTGAACAATTTTAATTAAAAATTAAAAAAGGAAAACTATGAAAATTGAAATTTTAAATAACTACTTAACCGATGAAAATTGCTATTTGGTTTATAATAATTCATCGTGCATTGTAATTGACCCCGGTATAAGCTTGGATTTAATTATAAAAAAAGCAAATGAATTAAATGTGTCAATCGAGTATGTTTTTATAACGCACTGCCATTATGACCATATAGAATATTTAGAGGATTTACGAGAAAAAACAGGCGCAAAATTGGTTACATCAAAAAACGGCGCTGATAATATTAAAAATGTTAATATAAATTTATCGGCTGCGGCACTCGGTAAGAGCATAATATCAAAGGATGCAGAAATTATCCTAAACGATAATGAAAAAAGAAGCTTTTGCGGAATGGATGTACTGTGTCTTTATACTCCCGGTCATACAAACTGCGGTGTTTGCTATGTAATTGAAAATTCGGTTTTTGTAGGTGATACGCTGTTTTTAAGAAATGTGGGAAGATGCGATTTACCGACAGGTGACGGTAATGTTTTATACAAAAGTATAAAAGAAAAATTATATACATTGGATGATGATTATAAGGTATACTGCGGTCACGGAAATCCCACAACCATAGGTTATGAAAAAAAATTCAATTTTTATGTAAAAGGCTAGTTAAAAACTTATTTAATAAAATCGTTTATGCAAAGGGATAAAATAATGGTTCTTTTTCAAAGAGGTTATGAGTGTGAAAGAGAGATAAAACTCTTTTACAATATGTTTTTTAATAAGGATGATGATGTTACAGTAACCTCTGAATTTAAGTACGAAAACAAAATAATAAATGTATACACGGTTATAGAATATAAAAACCGTCTTTATAATGAGGACTATTATTTTAAATTTGACACTGAAAATAAAAGTGAAAAAACGATAAAAAAAGTATTTACCGCAGCTTGTACAAAGTCATTTGTCCATGCGTCAAAGAAAATAAAAGATATAAACCTCCCCTGGGGCGTAATGTGTGGGGTAAGACCTGCAAAAAATGTAAGGGAGCTTTATGATGAGGGCTTTTCAGACAGTGAGGTAAGAGAAATATTTAAAACCGTGTATGAGGTAAGTGAGGATAAAATTGATTTATCCCTGACGGTTGCAAATAACGAAAAGAAAATATTAAAGGATAATTCGCCCGATAAGGTTGGAATTTATATAGGTATTCCGTTTTGTCCGACAAGATGTGTATATTGCTCGTTTGTATCGACAGATATCAGGACAAGTGGTAAATATATGAACGAATTTTCACAAAAACTCGTGCTTGAAATAAAAAAGACTGCCAAAATTTTAAAAAAGGCAAATTTAAAAATAGAAAGTATTTATATAGGCGGAGGAACGCCGACAGCTCTCGACAATAAAAATTTAGAGCTTATACTAAAAACACTAAATTCAGAATTTGACCTGTCTTATTTATCCGAATTTACCTTAGAGGCAGGCAGATGCGATACAATAACCGAGGAAAAATTAAAAACCGCCAAAAAATACGGTGTTGACAGGATTAGTATAAATCCTCAGACAATGAACGATAAAACTCTTGTCAAGGTAAACAGATGCCATACTGCTAAGGATGTAATAGATTGCTTTAATATGGCAAGAAATATAGGGTTTTACAATATAAATATGGATTTAATTGCAGGACTTCCCGATGAGGATTTTTCCGATTTTAAGCACAGCCTTGACGAGGTAATAAAATTAAATCCCGATGATATAACCGTTCATTCAATGTGTATAAAATACGGCGCAAGGCTAAACAGTATTGATTTTGAGCTTACAAAAAGTAGTATTATGAATAAAATGCTCTCATATATGCAGGAAAGTATGAAAAAAACAGGCAGAGTTCCATATTATATGTACCGCCAGAAAAACAGCTCGGGAAATCTTGAAAATGTAGGCTACTCATACCCCAATAAAATGGGCAGATATAATGTAAATATTATGGAGGAAAAGCAGACAATAATTGCGCTTGGCGGTGGCGGAAGCACAAAGATTGTCGGTAAGGATATACAAAGGATTTTTAATTTTAAAGACCCAAAGGTTTATATTGACAGATTTGATGAGATATTAGCTAAAAAAGACGAAATTTTAAAGATTATGGAGGTGGTATAAATGTCTGAAATTACAAGAAAAATAATGTCAGATTATGAGGATTTAAGACTAAGACGCATATCTGAGCGAAATTTGCGTATTGAAAAGGTTTATGCCACAGTCCCCGAAATCCGTGAGATTGATAAAAGCATCAGTATTGAGGGTGCAAACAATGTACGCAGAATTTTAAGCGAGCCTCAAAATGCGGATAAATATAACAGGGAATATAAAAAATTTGTAGCCGAAAAGCGAAAAGAAAAGAATGCAATTTTAAAGGAACATAAAATAAGCATACATTTTGATGAAATAAAGTATGATTGCAAGGACTGCAAGGACACGGGTTTTTTGGAGGATGGTAAAAAATGTAGCTGTTTCCGGCAAAAAATAATTGAGGAAAGATACAAAAAATCTAATTTATATGACAGTATAAAGGACGAAAATTTTGATAATTTTTCGTTTGATTATTATTCAAAGCAAAAAATAAACGGCGATATGTCGCCCTATGATTATATAAAAAGGGTTTATAAAAGAGCGGTTATTTTCTGTGATAGGTTTGATACCGACCAAAAGAGCCTTTTATTCTACGGCGATAGCGGTTTGGGTAAGACATTTTTATCTACCTGTATTGCAAAAAAACTTATGGATATGGGAAAAACTGTTCTCTATTTAAGGGCACAGCAGTTGTTTTTAGCATATGAGGACTACCGCTTTATGAGGGATAGCGAAAATTCAGACCTCAGCGATATTTATAATGCCGATTTGCTTATTATAGACGATTTGGGAACGGAACAGCAGAACAAAAATAATTTTGCATTTTTCTTTGATTTGTTAAACGAGCGTCTTGAAAAGGGTAAAAAGGTTTTAATAAATACCAATTATACCATGGATAAGCTTGAGGATATGTATACTCAACGGTTTACATCAAGAATTTATGAGCATTTTTTAATATATGGCTTTTACGGTGAGGATATACGCATACAAAAACTAAAAAGTTAAAATAAGGGGGATAAAAAAATGGCAAGAGAGGCACGAAAGTTAAGCTCAAAGGGTTTATATTATATTGAACTCAACGGTGATAATTTATTTAATGATGATGTCGATAAGAAAAAATTTATTGAGCTTATAACGAATTATTTTAAAGACGGCGGAAAAATTTTTGCCTACAGCTTAACCAAAACCAAAATAAAAATGGTTGTAAAGGAAAGTAAAAAAGGCATTTCCATGACAATGAAGCCGATAACCGTAAGCTATGCAAGGTATTTCAATAAAAAATACGACCTTACGGGGAGTATATTCCACGGCAGATTTTTAAGCATCCCTTATGAAACGAAAAAAGAGGCTGACGAGGCTGCAAAGGCTGTTACAGAGGATGTTGAGGTAAATAAGCCGATTAAAAAGGAAACAAAACCTGCTCCTAAAAAAACTGTAACCAAAAAGGAAGCGCCAAAAAAGACAGTTAAAGGGCCTGCTCCAAAAAAAGAGCCTGAAAAAGAAACAAAAGAAGAGGTTAAAAAACCTAAGAAGAAGAATTTACCGACCTGGTTATTGTAATAATATAAAACCGTTCTTCATAAAATATACTATAACTATTTTATGGAGGACGGTATTTTGTATTTTGCAGTAATAAGGTTAAAATATGCGATTTTTATATGTATAATGATTTTTGTGTGTCTTATAGGCTTTGGGATTGCGGGAAAAACCATACCCACATTTAAGGTATCGGATAAGGAAATACCTATCTACAGCGTTAAAAGAGACGATAACAAGGTCGCTCTTACCTTTGACTGCGCATGGGGGTATGAGGATATGCCCTATATTTTGGACACGCTTGATAAATACAATGCAAAGGCAACTTTTTTTGTTTTGGGTGATTGGGTAAACAATAACCCCGATGTATTATCAGAAATTTATCAGCGAGGACACGAGATAGGCACACATTCAATGTCGCATACCGATTATACGACTCTTTCATCTGATGAGATAATGGCGGATATTATAAAATGTGAGGACACGGTATCAAATGTAATTGACGATAGACCCATACTTGTCCGCGCGCCGTCGGGTGCGTATAACAACAATGTTATAAAAACCTGTGAGGATAACGGCAGAATTTACATACAGTGGTCGGTTGACGGGCTTGATTATCCCGATACCGCAACGGAGGAGAGTATATATTCGCGTGTTACACAGTCAACAAAGTCGGGGGATATAATTCTTTTACATAACGGAACAAAATATACCTCCCGAATTTTGCCAAAAATTTTGGATACCTTAACTCGTAATTATGAGTTTGTAAAGGTATCGGATCTCATTTATAAGGATAATTTTAAAATTGATGTGCAGGGCAGACAAATACAAACAAAATAATTAGGAAAAAAACAGACATTTATTGTAAATTTTAAGGATAGGTATTGAAATAGGCATTCTAAAGTGGTAATATACATAAGACTTAAAAGGAACAGGAAATATAAATATGTATAATAAGGATAATTACAGAAATCCCCTTGTGTATAACAGGGCAGATCCGTTTTGTTATCTGCACACGGACGGATATTATTATTTTACCGCAACGGAGCCGTATTATGAATTTATAGAGCTTCGCCGTGCAAAATCGTTAAACGAGCTTGTAAATGCAGAAACAAGGGTTGTATGGAGAAAGCATGAAAAAGGAGATATGGGCGCGCATATCTGGGCGCCTGAAATTCATTTTATAGACGGAGTTTGGTATATATATTTTACCGCAGGACATTCCGATAATAAGTGGAATATCCGCCCGTATGCGCTTGTTTGCCGTGATAAGGACCCAATGGCAGGAAATTGGGAGGAGGCAGGCAGGATTGATGTGGGGCATGAGAGCTTTTCGCTTGATATGACATCGTTTATGCATAATGGTAAGCAGTATGTTTTATGGGCGCAGGTGATTGATGAGAAGCATCCCTCAAGCGTGTATATTGCAAGAATGAAAAATCCGCTTGAACTTGAAACAAAGCCCATGCTTTTAACCAAGCCTCAGTATGATTGGGAGCTTCGGGGAATACCCGTAAACGAAGGTCCTGCGGTTTTAATAAGAAACGGAAAAATAATGGTTGTGTTTTCTGCCGCAAATACAGGTTCAAATTATTGTATGGGACTTTTATGGTGCGATGAGAATGCCGATGTTATGGATATAAATTCGTGGCATAAAATGAGCGAGCCTATAATGCAAAGCTCGGATGATATAAAGGAATACGGCCCCGGGCATAACTCGTTTACAACAGACGGCGAGGACGATATTATAATTTATCATTCAAGGAGCTATAAAAATATTATAGGCGACCCGTTAGACGATATAAACCGCCATACAAGGGCAAGAAAAATAGTTTATGATGATAACGGCTTGATAACGATTGAAATTTAAAGGGAATTCTTATAATTCCCTTTTTTGGTGGGAAATTTGTTTTACCCACCAAAAAAACACGAATTTATTGACAAAAAATATGCAGTGTGATAAAATAAAATTGACATATATTACAAAAGGAGGCTTTTTAAGAAAATGAAAACGAAATTTTTATCCGTCATTGCAGCTATAGCTATAGCAATGACATCATTTGTATCGCTTGCGGTGACGGCAAGTGCAGAAGAGGTCGAATGGCTCGTTACAGGTAATGAGATAAGCGTAGATATAGAGGCAGAATTACCGAACAACCTTGTAATACCGGCAAAGGTAGGTAGCACGACGATAACAGCTATCAGCAGTGCTGCATTCGCAAACCATTGGGAATTAGAAACCGTAACGATTGAGGATGGCATAGAAACAATCGGCGATAGTGCATTTGATGGGTGCGAGAACTTGAAAACAGTAACTATTCCCGCAAGCGTAAACGAGATTGGCGAGGACGCATTTTTCAGCTGTGAAAATTTGAAAAACATAATCTTTATGGGAACTGAAGATGCCTGGAATGTAATGACGGGCGGCAAGGATATTTGGGGTTTGGAAATGGATCCTCAAATATATTTTAACGGCGAAACACCGGGTGATAACCCGGGTGGTGATTCGGGTGATGAACCGACAGATTATACACTGACCTGCAACGGAGAACCAATAGAAGTGGGTGCTACCCTTAAAGCGGGAGATGTGATTGCAACAAATCTCGAGCTTTGGGTTTATCTGGAAGACATCGACAATTGGCTTTGTTCCGGTGAAGGGAGTACATATACACTGCCAAAAACTTTTGACAAATACACTCTAACCACAATCGATGAGGATTATTTACCCGATGAGATAGATATATATATAAAGTCATTTACTGATGAGACGGAAGTTGGTCCTGAAATTTATACCTTGACCTGCAACGGAAACCCGATACAGGAAGGTGATTACCTTAGTCCAGGGGATGTAATCAAGGGAAACACTGACCTTGTAGTTCATTGGGATTTCACCGGCACAGGACTGGATGTGTATACTGACGATGACGGGAAGCATGAATATACAATGTCAAATGATTATGCTAAATATGTAGTAACCTGGGTTGAATTTGACTATGAAGATGAAAAGAAGATATTTATGAACTACGAACCATGTACATCTGTTTCATCTGTAACACTGACAGAATCTGCTATAACTCTTGTTACGGGCGAAACAAGCTCACTTTCAGCAACGGTTGCTCCCGAAGATGCATATGATAAGAGCCTTACATGGACATCAAGCGATAATAATGTTGCAACTGTAGACGAAAATGGAAATGTAACAGCTATAGGTGTAGGAACAGCAACCGTTACAGCTACAAGCAAGATGGAAAGCAGCGTATCTGCAACATGTAATGTAACCGTTACAAATCCTGCATCATCAGCAGAAATTGCCGTTGTTGACAAGGACGCATATATTGACGGGGACAGCAATGGCTACCTCCGTATATTAACAAGGGTTACATTCCCTGCAGAAAAGGCAGTTGAATATTACGGAACATGGTTTATCCCTGCAGACCTTCATGGTAATGAGAATTACAGTCAGGCAGAGGTAAAGTTAAACAACGCTGATAATGCAATAGAGAGTGGAAACATCTTTGCAAGCGATTTAAGATACATACCGTCAGACAAACACAAAACAGCAATTTTGGCTATACCGTTTGTTAAGCTTATAGGCGAGGAAAACCTTGCAACAACATCTGTAGAAGCAAGCGTTTTAGAAAACTTAAACGAAACATCATCAAATAAATAAGGGGGTAATTGATAATGAAAAAGTATACAAAGCCTTCTGTAGAAGCAGTAGAATTTGAAAAAGAGGATATTTTAACTGCAAGCGCTGCACCCGGATTTGTTAAAGAGGCAACCAAGCCCGAAATACAGACAGGTGCAACAGACTGGGATTATAACTGGAATAACTAAAAATGTAGGTAGTGCAGGCCGAAAGACCTGCACTTTTTGTGCTCTGACATTTGGTTTATATGTACAAAACCTAAAATTTACCGTATAATCTTTTTTTAATTATTAAATGTAAATTTATGTTGATAAGAAGGGGTATTTGTGCTATAATAACAGACAATGGGTGAAGTATCGCCAAGAAATGAAAGGAGTATATATATGAAATATTCAGCAGAAGTAGAAAAGATGTGTCCTTTAGCTAAAGGTACATATCACGGTCCTGCTCCTATCCCCGAAGAGGGCAAGTGGGTACAGGCAAAGGAAATTAAAGACATTTCAGGCTTAACACACGGTATCGGCTGGTGTGCGCCGCAGCAGGGAGGCTGTAAGCTCACATTAAATGTCAAGGACGGTGTTATTGAAGAAGCGCTTGTTGAAACAATCGGCTGTTCGGGTATGACACACTCAGCTGCTATGGCTTCTGAAATCCTTATCGGTAAGACAATTTTAGAGGCACTAAATACTGACCTTGTATGTGATGCTATTAACACTGCAATGCGTGAGTTATTCCTGCAGATAGTTTACGGCCGTACACAGACTGCTTTCTCAGAGGACGGTCTGCCGATAGGCGCAGGTCTTGAGGATTTGGGAAAAGGCCTTCGTTCACAGGTTGGTACTACATATGCAACCTCAAAGAAGGGACCTCGTTACCTTGAGCTTGCAGAGGGGTATATCACAAAGATTGCAGTTGACGAGAACGATACAATCATCGGCTATAAGTTCGTTCACTTGGGCAAGATGATGGAAATGATTAAAAAGGGTATGGACGCAAACGAGGCTTTAGAGAAAGCCAGCGGTCAGTACGGTCGTGTTGATGATGCTCAAAAGCTTATTGACCCGAGAGAAGAATAATTAAGGGAGGTAAACGATAATGGCATTATTTGAAAGTTATGAAAGAAGAATTGACCAGATAAATGCGGAGCTTCAAAAGCACGGCATCGCATCAATTGATGAGGCAAAGGAGATATGCGATTCATACGGCGTTGACGCATACGCTATTACAAAGGGTATTCAGCCAATCTGCTTCGAGAACGCAGCTTGGGCATACGAGGTAGGCGCAGCAATTGCATTAAAGGAAAAGGTTGCAACTGCCGCAGAGGCAGCAGAAAAGATAGGACTTGGACTTCAGTCATTCTGTATCCCCGGTTCTGTTGCAGACGACAGAAAGGTTGGTATCGGCCACGGAAATTTAGGCGCAATGCTTTTAAGAGAGGAAACAAAGTGCTTTGCATTCTTGGCAGGTCATGAGTCATTTGCCGCAGCAGAGGGCGCAATCGGTCTTGCAAACAGCGCTAACAAGGCAAGAAAAGAGCCTTTAAGAGTAATCTTAAACGGTCTTGGTAAGGACGCGGCAAAGATTATTTCAAGAATTAACGGCTTTACTTATGTTCAGACTAAGTTTGACTATTACACAGGTGAGCTTACAGTGGTTGAGGAAACTGCATACTCAAAGGGCGAAAGAGCAAAGGTTCGCTGCTACGGTGCAGACGATGTTCGTGAGGGCGTTGCAATTATGCACAAAGAGGGCGTTGATGTTTCAATCACAGGTAACTCAACAAACCCGACCCGTTTCCAGCACCCTGTTGCAGGTACATATAAGAAGGAATGTATCGAGCAGGGCAAGAAGTATTTCTCAGTTGCATCGGGCGGCGGTACAGGAAGAACTCTGCACCCTGATAATATGGCTGCAGGTCCTGCATCATACGGTATGACTGATACAATGGGAAGAATGCACTCAGATGCACAGTTTGCAGGTTCATCTTCAGTTCCTGCCCATGTTGAAATGATGGGACTTATCGGTATGGGTAATAACCCAATGGTAGGCGCAACGGTTGCAGTTGCAGTTGCAGTAGAGGAAGCTTTAAAGAAAGCGTAAGTAATTAAAAAAAGCGTTTCGGCACGAAACGCTTTTTTTGTGTCCATATTGAATATTTGTTTTATTTATGCTAAAATTAAGGTAACTATTAAGAAAAAAGGAAATATTTATGGAATTACCAAAGCGAAAACCAACAAGATTAAAAGAATATGATTATAGTACACCGGGAGCATATTTTATCACGATATGTACGCATAACAGAGAATGTATATTATCAGACATTGTCGTTGTAGGGGAGGGTCTCCGTGCCCTCCCGATAAATAATTTAAAAGCGATAGGTAATGAAATTGAACAATCAATACAATATATAAATAATAATTATAACGGTGTAAAAATTGACAAATATGTAATTATGCCAAACCATATTCATTTGATTTTGATTTTGGATGGTTCGGGAGGGCATGGAAACCCTCCCCTACAAAATGTAATCGGACAATTAAAATCATATACAACAAATAAATTCGGTAAAGTTCTTTGGCAAAGGTCATTCCATGACCATATAATTCGAGGTAAAGAAGATTATAATAAAATATGGGAATATATTGATACAAATGTTTTAAAATGGGAATATGATTGTTTTAATAATCATCGTAGGGGAGAATCCTAATGGCACCGCATAGCGGTGTTGTTGGTGCCCTCCCGATAAATAATTTAAAACCGATAGGTAATGAAATTGAACAATCAATACAATATACAAATGATAATTATAAAGGTGCAAAAAGTTGAAAAAATACATTGTGAATGATGCAACATTACTATATATAAAAAAGCGTTTCGGCACGAAACGCTTTTTTGTGTCTTTAATTATTCACCGCTTCTGATGCTTGTCCAAAGCTCTGACATAAGCTTATCCGCCTCATCGGGGAGTACGGAAAACGCCTCTGTATGATTATTTAAAAAATCATCGTCAAGGTATGAAATTCCGTTATTTTTGACATCATCATCAAGCAATTCAAAGGTATTTTTATTCGGTGTTGAATACCCGACTGCGTCGGTATTTGCAAGTCCTATCTCAGGCTCGAGCAGGAAGTTTATAAACATACTTGCCGCATCAATATTTTTAGATGTCTTTGGTATGCAAATACTGTCAACAAACAAATTCGTTCCGCTCTTTGGTATAACAAATCCCAAATGCTCATTCTCGTCCATAAGCGTTACGGCGTCGCCTGCATAGTACGGAGCAACTGCCGCCTCTGATGCTGCCATCTTATCAAAAACCTCGTCCATTACATATGCCTGTACAAGCGGTTTTTGTTCACGGAGCTTGTCTGCGGCAGCTCTTAATTCTGCCTCGTCTGACGAATTTAGCGACTGGCCTAAAATATTCTGTGCAATCGCAAATGCGTCACGCGGATTGTCAAACATCAAAAGATTGTCCGCATACTTCTCGTCCCAAAGAATTTCCCAGCCGAAGTTATCATCGGTTATCTGGTTCTTGTCATAAATAAGACCTACAGTACCCCAGAAATACGGCACACTGTACTTATTTTCAGGGTCAAATTCGAGGTTCTTGTATTTATCGTCAATATTTTCGTAGTTGGGGATTTTACCAAAATCAATATCCTGTAACATTCCCTCGTTGTGTAGCTTTGAAATCATATAATCAGACGGGATAATTATATCGTAATCAGCCGCACCTGCGCGCATTTTTGCATAAAGCTCCTCGTTTGTTGCATAGGTGGTGTAGTTTACCTTGATACCCGTTAGCTTTTCAAACTCGGCTATTACATCAACGGACCCCTCCGAGCCGTCTGAAATATACTCGCCCCAGTTTGCAACATTTAATTCAACGCCCTTGTCGCTAAGCTGTGAATAGTACTCCGTATCCATACCCGACACATCAAGCGCCGCCTCGTTTGTACCTGTTCCACAGCCTGCAAGCGATACGCAAACTGCAAACGCTGAGAATAATGCAATAATTTTTTTCATTTTTTTTATTTCCTCCCTTATATTATTCACAAAATGCACTGCATTTTTATACATACTTATTCGTTATTTAATTTGAGTTTTTTATCCCTGTTGTTTTCGATTACATTCTTTGTAACAAGGACTATCAAAACCACAATAAATATTATTGTTGATAAAGCGTTTATTTTCGGGCTTACCTGCTTCCGTGTCATTGAATAAATGGTGATAGGCAGGGTTTGTACCGATGTACCGCTTACAAAATAGCTGACGATAAAATCATCAAGCGAGAATGTAAACGCCATTAAAAACCCCGATATAACGCCCGGAAAAATATCCGGCAAAACCACCTTGAAAAACGCCTGTATTCCGTTACAGCCCAAATCCTCCGCCGCATCAACGAGGTTTTTGTCCATCTGCCTGAACTTTGGCATAATGTTTAAGACCACATACGGCGTATCAAAGGTAATGTGTGCAATGATGAGTGTTATATACCCCATCTTAAAATGCATTCGCGCCGCAAAGAATACGAATAACAGCATCAACGACACACCCGTTACAATCTCGGGATTTATAATAGGTATATTGTTGGTGTTAAGAGCCACGGTTTTTGAAATTTTCGACATTGAGTTTATGCCGTATGCGGCAAAGGTCCCCAATATTGTCGATATAACAGACGCCGAAACCGCAACGATAATTGTCGTTAAAAGTGACGACATTATAACCCTGTCCGAAAACAACTCTGTATACCATTTAAGCGTAAACCCCGATAACACCGAATGGCTTTTTGTCGAGTTAAACGAGAAAACTATAAGCACAAAAATCGGTGCATAGAGGAATACTATCATAAGTGCGAGATAGATGTATTTTAAAAGCTTTTTCATATCCGCACCCCCTACATAAGCACCTTATCGTCGGAATCGGACTTGTCAATAAGGTTTATGACCGCCATAACGATAAGTATAATAATCATCAGCACAAACGCAATTCCTGCGCCTAAGTTGGGGTTATAGGAGTTCCCCAAAAACTGCATTTCTATAAGGTCGCCTATCAAAAGGTTGGAGCTTCCGCCAAGCATTTTGGAAATTATAAATGTGCTTATCGCAGGCACAAAAACCATTGTAATTCCCGATATAATTCCCGGGATTGACAGAGGTACCGTAATTTTTATAATGGACTGTATTCTTGAACAGCCCAAATCCTCCGCCGCCTCGATAATGCTCTTGTCAATCTTTGCCATTACCGTGTATAGAGGAAGTATCATAAACGGGATATAATCATAAACCATACCCAGTATCACCGCGCCATTTGTGTTTAGGAGCTTGAACGGCCCGATACCGATAACGCCCAATAGATTGTTGATTATTCCGTTGTTACCCAAAAGTGTCTGCCACGCATATGTACGGAGCAGGAAATTCATCCACATCGGGAGCATTATAATAAGAAGCATTGTCCCCTGATATGATACCTTCATTGTTGATAGGATGTAGGATAAGGGGTATGCAAGCAAAAGGCAAATTGCCGTTGAAATTGCGGCAAATGCGATTGATTTTACAAAAATAGGAGTGTACTGTCCTGTTTTTATAATGTTTTCGAGCGTAAATGCTCCGCTTTGGTCGGTAAATGCGAAGTATGCAACCATAAACAGCGGAACAACTACAAATATCGCCATCCATAACAGATACGGTGCGGAGGTCAACTTTTTCATTTATCTTCCTCCATTTTATTCATTATCTGTATGTCGTACGGGTCAAATTCCATACCTACAACCGAGTTTACCTCTGCCGCCTTTGTCGAGTGTACAAGCCATGTAAAATCGTCTGAAACTATTGTCATTTCATAATGCACACCCTTAAATATTACGGATGTAACCTTACCGCAAAGCTTTGCATCATCGGGTGAAATAAGGCGAATATCCTCAGGGCGGATAACCACATCAACAGGATTATTCTCGCCAAAGCCCGTATCCACGCACTCAAAATCATGCCCGAATATGTTTACAAGCCTGTCCCGTACCATTATTCCGTTCATGATATTGCTCTCGCCTATAAAGTCGGCAACAAACGCATTTACAGGCTCGTTGTATATATCAACCGGAGTGCCTATTTGCTGAATGTTTCCGTTATTCATAACGATAACGGTGTCGGACATTGTAAGCGCCTCTTCCTGGTCGTGCGTTACATAAATGAAGGTAATTTCAAGCTGCTGCTGGATTTTTTTAAGCTCGCGTTGCATTTCTTTTCTTAGCTTTAAATCAAGAGCGCCCAAAGGCTCGTCTAAGAGCAGGACCTTCGGGTGGTTTACCAAAGCGCGCGCAATTGCAACTCTCTGTTGCTGACCGCCCGAGAGCTGTGCGATATTCCGTTTTTCGTAGCCTGTAAGGTTTACAAGCCTTAGCATATCCGAAACCCTTTTATGGATTTCGTCTTTTTTGAATTTTTTAAGCTTTAAGCCGAATGCGATATTTTCGTATACATTAAGATGTGGAAATAAAGCGTATTTCTGGAAAACAGTGTTTATGTTTCGCTTGTATGGAGGAACATTATTTATCTGTGTGTCCTCAAATGTAACCGTGCCTGTATCGGGTGTCAAAAACCCGCCTATAATCCGCAAAGTTGTGGTTTTACCGCATCCCGACGGACCCAAAAATGTGACAAACTCCTTGTCACGGATATCAAGATTGATATTTTTTAATACTGTTTCGTCACCGTATGTTACACTGACATTTCTAAGACTGATAATGTTTTTCTCCAATTCTCTACCCCCAAACTGCAAAAATGCAGTAATATGAAATAAATGTTAAAGTCTGCGGGGCGGATTTGGTCCACTCTCCGTTCACAAGCATTTTAAATTCAGCATAAGAACGAAAAATACCCCGCGTCTCTTAAACGCTAAAGGTGTTTTTTGAATATAAATATTAAGTTTATCTCACTAAAGCAAATTATAACAGATACATATGCAAATTGCAATATTTTTTTGAATAATTGTTTATTATTTTTTTCGATAAAAGTTAAAAAAATCTATTGATTATAAGTAAATATTGTTGTAAAATGGTAAATGTTAATGAAAACTAACTCTGAAGTTTCAGACATCAACCAAAGCCCTGTTGCTCGGCAGGTGAGCTTTGATAAATACGAGCAGAAAGGCAAATATATGAGTATCAGAATTGGAATTTACGGATATGGAAACTTAGGCAGGGGCGTTGAGTGCGCAATCCGCCAGAATGACGATATGGAGCTTGTTGCGGTATTTACACGCCGTGACCCTCAGACGGTTAAGATTTTAACCGACGGCGTTAAAGTTTATCATGTAGACGATGCGAAAAATATGACGGATAAAATTGATGTTATGATATTGTGCGGCGGTTCTGCAACGGATTTGCCCGTTCAGACTCCCGAGCTTGCAAAGCTCTATAATGTTGTTGACAGCTTTGACACGCACGCAAAAATACCTGAGCATTTTGAAAATGTTGATAAATCTGCAAAGGCGTCGGGTAAGGTCGGCATAATCTCTGTCGGCTGGGACCCGGGTATGTTCTCACTAAACCGCCTGTATGCAAACTGCATCCTTGTAGACGGTAAGGATTATACATTCTGGGGTAAGGGCGTAAGCCAGGGCCATTCAGATGCAATAAGACGGGTTGAGGGAGTAATAAACGGCAAGCAGTACACCGTTCCCGTACCTGAGGCGCTTGAGGCTGTAAGAGCGGGCAAAAACCCCGAGCTTACCACAAGACAAAAGCATACAAGGGAGTGCTTTGTTGTGGCAGAGGACGGCGCAGATAAGGCAAAGATTGAGAAAACTATCAAGAATATGCCAAATTACTTCTCCGATTACGATACAACCGTAAACTTTATCAGTGAGGAAGAATTAGAGAAAAACCATAGCGGTATTCCTCACGGCGGTTTTGTTATCAGAAGCGGAAAAACGGGCGCAAATTTAGAGAATAACCATATCATTGAATATAGCCTGAAGCTTGATTCAAACCCGGAATTTACCGCATCTGTAATAGTTGCATATGCAAGAGCGGCTTATAGACTAAATAACGAGGGACAAATCGGCGCAAAGACAGTATTTGATATTGCCCCTGCATACCTGAGCGCAAAATCGGGCGAGGAATTGAGAAAGAGCTTGCTGTAAACTGAAAATGAACGGAGAATATCCGTTCATTTTTTGTTGCAAATTTCGGTTTAGCGGGGTAAATGGGTATCGAAATTTGTAGGGGAGGGTTTCCATGCCCTCCCGTTCCCAATATGCGTTGTCGGGGATGCGGACAGGCACAGAGACCTGTCCCTACAACCCATACCATTTTACGGTTTTTCAATTGT
>JAFSXU010000071.1 GCA_017443895.1 Clostridia bacterium | reverse complement strand
TAAATCAAACAAGATAAACTGGTTACGGAAATTTACGGATTATACACCCGGAGGTGATAAGTAATGAAAGAGAGATATACAACACCCGAAATGGAAGTTATGGAATTTGGAGACACTAATATTCTGACCGAAAGCGTTGTAGAGCTGACATCACCTAAAACATTTGAAGGCGGACAACCGTTAGACCCGCAGGAGTTAACAATTTTTAACTAACGGTAATATATAATTTACATATATTACGACATATTATGCAAAAGGTTAAAGTCTTTTGCGATTACCCCAACTTGATATGTCTAAAAGAACAGCGTACATCAATTTTGATGTACGCTGTTCGCCTTTGCTTTAAAATACTCTTATCAATAAAATACCGCAACTTCCTCGGTGGGCGGTGTTGTAACCGATACGCTCTCAATTTTAAGCACCGGTCCTTTGCCCTCGTAAAGAGCGTTATATTCCATTACGACCTTACCCGTAATCATTTTCCAAGTACGGCTTTTTACAGTGTCGGCACTGTCACTGATACACACAAACGGAAGATACTGTATATCCTCAACACAGCAGGTCATTACATGGCGCCCTGCAAGGAAGGTATCGGAGGGCATATCCTTTTCCTTTGCGCATATGCCCTTAAACTTTACCGTTTTTCCGACATATTTATCTACCTCTTCGTTTATATCCCTGTAAAATACCGCATAATCCTCGTCTTTTATTGTGATTACATCTGCATCTATATCATACGGGAGCGGATCCTCAATATCGTCATAGGCAACCCTGCCGTCAGTAAATTCATATGCAATCTGCGCACGCTTTGAAATTCCCCGTACAACCTTATGCACAGCCTGTGTGTCAATGCTATCCGTAGCGCGGTTTAAGACAACAAGCTCCGCACCCTTTATCTTATCAACCGTAAGCTGGCGCATATTCTGATTATACGGTAAAAACATCGGAGCATTTGCAAAAAACATCTCCTGATACACAGGCCAGTTTGAAGGCAGGTGCATATACAGATTATCCACAAGCCACATTCCGTTATATTCTATAATAACCTTTTCGGGGTTATATTCTTTCTCCCATTTTTTGAAATTCTGCTCGGTAAGCTCCGTTTCACTCTTTATATTTAAAAATGCAACATTATCAAACGGGAATTTTTTTGTGTCGTATTCTTCAATTCCTGTTTCACAGACAATTATAAGAGTTTTCTCGCCCGAATTAAAACGCTCGTCCTCCATGGTTTCCCGGATAAACTTCGTTTTTCCGCTCTCTAAAAATCCTGTGAATAAATAAACCGGTATATCCATTGGTCTATCTCCTTATACTTTAATGGTGTCAAGCTATCGTATGTTTACGGCAACCCGACCGGCGCCACTTGTGGCGACTGACGGGTTTTATTTTCGTTTAGCCTGACAATCTTCTTATATTCTGAATGCCTTTGCAATTTTTTCTTCGTTAATCTTAGCACCTATTACGCAAAGTCTGCCGATAACGCCTGCGCTGCCCGATCTTACATCAACCTCGCCCGGAACATAGTCAAAGTGTATCCATTCTCCGTTATCGCCCTCAACAATGCCCTTTGCACGAAGCACCGTGCCAAACTCATCGGCATTTTCAAAGCTCTTTAATATTTGGCTTATCTCATCGGCACTGTATTTATTTGTTGTTTCCTTGCCCCAGCTTGTAAATACCTCGTCTGCATGGTGGTGATGGTGATGCTCATGGTCGTGGTCATGGTGATGGTCATGTTCATGCTCATGCTCGTGATGATGTTCGTGCTCGTGTTCATGCTCATGCTCGTGATGATGTTCATGCTCGTGCTCATGTTCGTGCTCGTGGTCGTGATGACAATCGCCGTGGTGGTGATGATGTCCGCAAACAGGACATTCGTCCTCCTCTTCAAGCTTTTTCAATTCTTTTTCAAGAGTGTCAAGCTTTTCCATAGCCTCTGTTATCTGTGCGCCTGTAAGCTTTTCCCAAGGCGTTGTTATAATTGTAGCATCTGCGTTCATGGTACGCAGTAACTCAACGCAGGATTTTACCTTATCGTCGCTTGCGTTAGTGGTATGGCTTAGTACTATGCAGTTTGCATGCTCAATCTGATCCTTATAGAACTCGCCGAAGTTTTCAACATACATCTTGCATTTATTTACATCTGCAACAGTTGTAAAGCTGTTAAGCTCCATACTATCCGAGTCAATGCCCTGCACCGCTTTTATAATATCCGAGAGCTTGCCAACGCCCGACGGCTCAATAATAATACGGTCAGGCTCATACTCTGATAATACCTTTTTAAGCGCTTTTGAGAAATCGCCGACAAGTGAACAGCAAATACAGCCTGAGTTCATCTCCGTAATCTCAATGCCTGCGTCCTCTAAAAATCCGCCGTCTATGCCTATCTCGCCAAACTCGTTCTCAATAAGCACAACCTTTTCACCGCTGTAAGCCTCTTTTATAAGCTTTTTAATAAGCGTGGTTTTGCCTGCGCCCAAGAAACCTGAAAATATATCAACCTTTGTCATTTTAATCAAGACCTTTCTTTATTTTAATTTTTGTACAAATCCAATATATATTACCACAGTTTACGCTTTTTTTCAATAATATTTTGTCATTTGTGTAAAATCACCGCCAGAAAATACAATAAATGCCTGCATTTGATTGACTTTGATAATAAAATTTGGTACAATTTGGGGTATAAATACATAGTGTCTGAATGAAATTCAGAAAATTAACAATGAATAGTGAATAATGAATAATTAAGGTGCAAAATGCAAAGCATTTTGGAATGTTATTTATTTTTACATTGAATACATACGAAAGGAATGATTATAAATATGGCAAAAGTAGCATTGATTATGGGCTCTGACTCGGATTTCCCGAAGTTAGAGGGCTGTGTTAAAAAGCTCAAGAGCTTTAATATTGAGGTTGATGTAAATGTAATATCTGCGCACCGTACCCCCGATTTGGCGGCAGAATTTTCAAAGAATGCCGAAAAAAACGGTATTGAGGTAATTATTTGTGCGGCAGGTATGGCGGCACATCTTGGCGGAGTTATCGCAGCGCATACAACTCTTCCCGTTATCGGTATTCCGATAAAATCAACTCTTGATGGAATGGACGCACTCCTTGCAACCGTGCAGATGCCTCCGGGTATCCCCGTTGCAACGGTCGGTATTGATAACGGCACAAATGCCGCAATCTTAGCCGTGCAAATGCTTTCCTTAAAATATGATTACTTAAAGGAAATGCTTATTGCCGAAAAACAGAAAATGGTTGACGGCGTAATGGCGAAAAATGAAAAGATTAAAGAAACTGTAAATAACTTATAACTAATGAATAATGAATATTGAATAATTAAGGTACAAAATGCAAGGCATTTTGAGATATTATTTATAGCATTTGTGTCTTTAGTGAATGCGAAAGGAATGGAGTTACAAATATGAGTGAAAATGCTTACAAGGCTGCCGGCGTTGATGTTGAGGCAGGATATGAGTCGGTAAGACTTATAAAAGAGGATGTTAAAAGAACCGCAATAGCGGGAGTTTTAGGCGGTATCGGCGGATTTGGCGGTCTGTTTGAAATGCCAAAGGATATAAAAGAGCCTGTGTTGGTTTCGGGCACTGACGGCGTAGGAACAAAATTAAGGGTTGCGTTTTTAGTGGACAAGCACGACACTATAGGTCAGGACTGCGTTGCAATGTGTGTAAACGATGTGGCTTGCTCGGGTGCAAGACCGTTGTTCTTCCTTGACTATTTAGCAGTCGGCAAAAATGTGCCTGAGAAAATTCAGCAGATTGTAAAGGGCGTTGCAGACGGCTGTGTACAGGCAGGCTGTGCGCTTGTCGGCGGTGAAACGGCAGAAATGCCCGGATTTTACCCTGTTGATGAATACGACCTTGCAGGCTTTAGTGTGGGCGTGGTTGAAAAGTCAAAGATAACAGACGGTAACCGTGCAAAAGAGGGCGATGTCCTAATCGGTATCGCATCATCGGGCATACACTCAAACGGATATTCTTTGGTAAGAAAAGTATTTGACCTAAACGCTCCCGATGCAAAGGAAAAGTTAAGTACATATTCAGATGCACTCGGAAAAACAATAGGCGAGGAGTTATTAACTCCGACAAAGATTTATGTTAAGCCTTTGTTAAAGCTTATTGACGAGGTTGGCATAAACACCGTATCACACATCACAGGCGGTGGATTTATCGAGAATGTGCCAAGAATGTTGCCTGACGGCTTAAAGGCTGTTATAAACGAGGGTAGCTGGGAGGTATTACCGATATTTAGCCTTATGCAGGAAATGGCGGATATTAAAAAGCGTGATATGTACAATACATTTAATATGGGTATCGGCATGATCGTTGCAGTTGATGCCGACAAGGCGGATATGGCAATAAAGTGCCTTGAGAGTGCAGGAGAAAAGGCATATATTTTGGGCAAATTGGAAAAGAGCGATGAGAAGATTGCCGAGATTTTATGCGAGGACGGAACGGTAATTAAGTGATGAAAAAAATCGGAGTTTTAATTTCGGGCGGCGGTACGAATTTACAGGCTTTAATCGACAAGCAGGGCTCGGTTATAAAAAGCGGTAAGATTGTTTGTGTATGCTCAAACAGTGCCAATGCCTACGGTATAGAGCGTGCAAAGCGTGCAGGTATACCGACAAAGGTAATAAGGAAAAATGCCGACTGCGGCGGAGATATTGACGAAATGAACCGTCAGATATGCAAATATATGAAGGATATGGGCGTTGATGTGATTGTCCTTGCAGGCTACCTTGCAATTATCGGCGGTGAGCTGTTAAAGGAATATGCAAACAGGATTATAAACATTCACCCCTCACTTATCCCGTCATTTTGCGGTGACGGATTTTACGGTTTACGGGTGCATGAGGAGGCGCTAAAATACGGCGTTAAGGTTACGGGCGCAACGGTGCATTTTGTAAACGAGATTACAGACGGCGGAAAGATAATCATGCAAAAGGCGGTATATATCGAGCCTGATGATACGCCTAAAACCCTGCAAAGGCGTGTTATGGAACAGGCTGAATGGCAGATATTGCCCGAAGCAGTAGAATTAGTATGTTCAAGTCTTGAATAAAAAATTAAGCGAAAAAGGAGAAGGCTTATGAAAAAGATACGAAATATTCTGTGGGGATTGGTGGGCTTTAATGCGATATCAGTATTATGTTTTTGGTTACCTCCCGGGAGATATTACTATATGCCGAAGTTTTTGGCGGATATAACTATATGTTTATCAAGCTATTGCACTTGGATAATGCCTTTTTTGGGCATAATAGGGGCGCTTATAACCTTATTGTTAATTATAAAACAAATTAGGCAAAAGAAACTTGAAAAAAACATGATTATTCTTTTTATACTTTTTCTATTGACAATACCGTTAGGAAAATTTTTATTTGATGTGGCAATGAGCGTATAAAATTTAGACGGTCAGATGAGACGGAAAGGAAAGTACAATGAAAAAAATTGATATTTATGAGGAATTGAAAAATAACGCATACCCGGGCAGGGGTATAGTGATAGGAAAATCGCAAAACGGCAAGTTTGCCGTTACGGCATATTTCATTATGGGCAGATCACAAAATTCAAGAAACCGTGTATTTGTCCCCGACGGCGAGGGCATAAGAACACAGGCATACGATCCGTCAAAGTTAGAGGATCCGCATCTTATCATATATGCGCCTGTGAGGGTTTTGGGCAACAAAACAATCGTTACAAACGGAGATCAGACAGACACAATATACGATTTAATGAACCAGCAGTTAACATTTGAGCAGTCGCTCCGCACCCGTGAGTTTGAGGACGATGCGCCAAACTACACACCTCGTATTTCGGGTATCATAAAGCATGACGATAATAATTTTAACTATGCAATGTCAATCTTAAAGAGTGCAAACGGCGATCCGTCATCGTGCCAGAGATATACATTCTCATACGGTAACCCCGTGGCGGGCGAGGGCAGATTTATTCACACATACATGGGTGACGGAAATCCTCTGCCGTCATTTGAAGGCGAGCCGAAATTGGTAGCAATCCCCAACGATATTGACGAGTTTACAGAAGGGTTATGGAACGCCTTAAACGAGGATAACAAGGTTTCATTATTCGTAAGGTTTATTGACCTTGACACGGGCAGAACCGAAACAAAGATAGTAAATAAAAATGTGTAAAATAAGCGAGGTATAAGCGAATGAAAGAAATGGAGTTAAAATACGGCTGTAACCCAAACCAAAAGCCGTCAAAGGTATTTATGAACGAGGGTAAGGACCTGCCTTTTGAGGTGCTATCAGGCAGACCGGGATATATAAACTTACTTGATGCCTTAAACGGCTGGCAGCTTGTAAAGGAGCTAAAGCGTGCAACAGGCTTACCTGCCGCAACATCATTTAAGCATGTATCTCCCGCAGGTGCGGCGGTCGGCTTAGAGCTTAGCGACACTTTAAAAAAGATTTATTTTGTTGATGATGTCAAGCTCACTCCGCTTGCAAATGCGTATGCAAGAGCAAGAGGCGCTGATAGAATGTCATCATTTGGGGATTTTATCGCATTATCCGACGAGTGCGACAAGGCAACTGCACTTTTAATAAAAAAAGAGGTTTCAGACGGTGTTATAGCTCCGGGCTACAGTGATGAGGCACTTGAGATATTAAAGTCAAAAAAGAACGGTAACTATAACATAATAAAGGTTGATGCAAGCTACACTCCCGAGCCTGTTGAGCGTAAGCAGGTTTACGGCGTTGTGTTTGAACAGGGCAGAAACGAGCTTGATATTAA
The DNA here is from genome assembly GCA_017443895.1 of Clostridia bacterium. Lineage (GTDB taxonomy): Bacteria > Bacillota > Clostridia > UBA1381 > UBA1381 > 12844. Next base: position 56,494 of record JAFSXU010000071.1, on the reverse strand, counting down.
CGACGATTTATTAAATGAGGTAGTTACAAAGAACAAGACCTTAACAGCGGAGCAGAAAAGGGATTTAAAGATTGCACTTATCACCTTGAAATACACGCAGTCAAACAGTGTATGCTATGTCAAGGACGGACAGGCAATCGGTATCGGCGCAGGTCAGCAGTCAAGAATACACTGCACACGCCTTGCAGGTAACAAGGCAGATATTTGGTGGTTAAGACAGTCGCCGCAGGTGCTTGGCTTACAGTTTGTTGACGGTATCCGCCGTGCCGACAGGGACAACACCATTGATGTATATATCTCAGACGAGCATGACGATGTTTTAAAAGAGGGCGAGTGGCAAAAATTCTTTAAGGTAAAGCCTCCCGTGTTTACAAAGGAGGAACAGCGTGCATGGCTTGACAAGAATACCGATGTTGCTTTAGGTTCTGATGCATTCTTCCCGTTTGGCGATAATATCGAGCGTGCAAAAAAGAGCGGTGTAACCGTTATCGCACAGCCCGGCGGTTCTATCCGTGATGATAATGTTATTGAAACTTGTGACAAGTACAATATGGTAATGAGCTTTACCGGAATACGCTTATTCCACCACTAAAGCGTTGGAATATAAATTTTGGTTAGCGTACGATTTGGGTTATTGTTAATGGGTGTGATCGTAGGGGCAGGTCTCCGTGCCTGCCCGTATCCCTGATAACGCACATTGGGAACGGGAGGGCATGGAAACCCTCCCCTACAAAATCCGATACCATTATTCGTACCATAAACACAAATTTAGAGGATTAACGGGGTATATATCTCATTTAAAAAAATACAAGAGGAGTACGGTTTTATGAAAATATTAGTAGTGGGCAGCGGCGGAAGAGAGCATGCAATTATCTGGAAGATAGCTCAGTCAAAGCGTGTTGATAAAATTTATTGCGCGCCCGGTAACGGCGGAATTGCATCTTTGGCAGAATGTGTTGACATAAATGTAATGGACAAGGAAAGCATGGTTGCATTTGCAAAGGACAATGCTATTGACATTGTATTTGTTGCGCCCGATGATCCGCTGGTAGACGGCATGGTTGACGCATTTGAGTCGGCAGGCATAAAAGCGTTTGGACCTCGCAAAAATGCCGCTATAATTGAGGGTTCTAAAGCCTTTTCAAAGGAGCTTATGAAAAAATACAATATCCCAACAGCAGGATATGAGGTATTTACAGACAGCGATAGTGCAATAAAATATCTTGAAAAGGGTACTTTCCCTGCCGTTATAAAGGCAGACGGCTTAGCACTTGGCAAGGGTGTTATAATCGCACAAAACCTTGACGAGGCAAAGCAGGCAGTACATGAGATGATAGACGACGGGAAGTTCGGAAAGAGTGGAAGCAGAGTTGTAATCGAGGAATTTTTAACAGGTCCTGAGGTTTCCGTGCTTGCGTTTACCGACGGTAAAACCGTAAAACCCATGGTATCGGCACAGGATCATAAGCGTGCCTATGACAATGACGAGGGACTAAACACAGGCGGAATGGGTACTTTCTCACCAAGCCGTTTATATGATGATGCAAAGGCAAAGGAGTGTATGGAAAATATCTTCCTGCCGACCATTCGTGCAATGGCAAACGAGGGGAGACCTTTTAAGGGCGTTCTCTATTTCGGGCTTATGATGACAAAAGACGGTGTAAAGGTTATAGAGTATAACTGCCGATTTGGAGATCCTGAAACACAGGTTGTTTTACCGAGATTAAAAACCGATCTTGTGGATATTATCGAGGCGGTAATTGATGAGAAATTAGATAAGCTTGATATAGAATGGTATGATAATGCGGCGGTATGCGTTGTTGAGGCGTCGGGCGGATATCCTGTATCATATAAAAAGGGTTTCCCCATAACAGGACTTGATGCGGTGGCAAATGATGACAATATCGTGGTATTCCACGCAGGAACTGCCATAAAAGACGGAAATCTTGTAACAAACGGCGGTAGAGTTTTGGGGGTAACTGCTGTTATGGATAACCTTGATAATGCAATCAAAAAGGCATACGAGGCTGTTTCAAAAATCCATTTTGAAGGCGAATTTCATAGAACAGACATCGGAATAAAAAAATATAACTGATGCTTTGCAGTTGATAGGGGAGTTGTGTAAATGAAACGACAGGATTATATTTCGTGGGACGAATATTTTATGGGAATTGCACTTTTGTCCGCACAGCGTTCAAAGGACGACAACACCCAGGTTGGAGCGTGCATTGTAAATCATGACAACAAGATTTTATCGCTTGGCTACAACGGTATGCCTACAGGCTGTGATGACGATAAAATGCCTTGGGAGCGCGAGGGCGATGCGATAAATACAAAGTATATGTATGTGTGTCATGCGGAATTAAACGCAATCTTAAACAGTGGTGATACATCGTTAAAAGACTCAATTTTATATGTAACGCTTTTCCCATGCAATGAGTGTGCAAAGGCGATAATTCAAAGCGGAATAAGGGAGGTTGTATATCTGTCTGACAAGTATAACGGCGAGATAAATAATCTTGTTTCAAAGAAGATGTTTGATATGGTTGGTATAAAATACCGTCCGTATAAAATGACAGGAAAGACGATAGAAATACAATTATAAAGGAATAAAGTATGGACAAGAAAACAGTTTCTAAAATACGGTTATTTCTTGACGGCTTGATTTTGCGTATGGAGGAAAACAAGCCGTTTTTTTCTGACATAACCGTTGTATATAAATCGGGTACAAAGGACTTTACGGCTTTAATAACCTATGAGGGTGATGACACAGTCCTTGACTATCAGGCGGTACGGAAAAAAGTTGAAAAAGCGGAACTTTGCGATATTATATGCAATGAAGCGCTAAAATACGACGATGTTAATATCTCATACAATGAGCGTGGCGCAAGAATTGTAATAAACCACGAGCGTGGTAAGGTTTCTCTAAAGCATGAGGACAACACAGGCAACAAACTGCAACAGAGCGTTGTAAAGGTAGGCAGGGAATATGTTGTAAACCCTGCAATTGCAAAGGATTTATTATCAGAGATTGGGATTTTAGCAAAGAACGGCAAGATTAAAAACGACAAGATACGAAAATATAACCAGATTGATTATTTTGTTGAGCTTATGCAAGGGGTGCTAAAGGAAATCGGCGAAAGAGACGAGTATGTTATACTTGACTGCGCCTGCGGAAAGAGCTATTTATCGTTTGTGCTTAATTTCTATCTTCGTGATGTGCTTAAAAAGAAGTGCAGTTTTATAGGTGTTGACTATTCAGATGTGGTAATAGATGCATCACGGCGCATTGCAAAAAATTTAAACTACAACAATATGGAGTTTGTAAAGGCAGATTTAAGGGAATATGTACCGCCCAAAAAGGTTGATGCGGTAATATCCTTGCACGCCTGCGATGTTGCAACGGACATGGCTTTGGCGCTCGGCATAAGAACGGGTGCTAAGGCAATAGTTTCCGTGCCGTGCTGTCATAAGGATATACTAAGGCAGTATTCATATGAGCCGTTTTCGGCAATTACAAAGCACGGCATACTAAAGGCACGGCTTGCCGATACTCTGACCGACGGACTGCGTGCGGCATACCTTGAATCGGTGGGCTACAAGGTTTCAATGATCGAGTATATTTCACCGCTTGAAACTCCCAAAAATATTATGATACGGGCAGTGTATAAAGGTAAGGCAAATGAGGAGTCAAAACGGCAGTATGAGGCGCTTAAACGGATGCTTAATGTAAATCCCGCTATCGAACGGTTTTTAGACGGAACGGATAAGACGGCACTTAAAAGCCTCGTTAAGGATTGGGATAATTTCGGAATTGATTAAGGAGCGATAAAAATGGATATAAAAAATTTTGAGGAAAAGACTGTTGCCGTTGAGAAGATATTTGACGGCAAAGTAGTAAAATTAAGAGTAGAAGATGTGGTATTGCCTGACGGAAAAGCGGCAAAGCGTGAGCTTATCGCACACCCCGGCGGCGCAGGCATGATAACAGTTGATGAGGACAGAAATGTTTTAATGGTGCGCCAGTACCGCATTGCGGCAAAGGAAATGATACTTGAAATTCCTGCAGGTAAGCTGGAATACGGCGAAGATCCCAAAGTTTGCGCAGAGCGTGAAATCATCGAGGAAACAGGCTATAAGGCAGGCAAGGTTATACCTTTGGGAAGCTACTATGCAACGCCCGGATACTGTGAGGAGGTTCTAAGCCTCTATCTTGGCACGGATTTAACATGGCAGGGACAAAACCTTGACGAGGGCGAGTTTTTAAATGTTGAGAAATATCCGCTCGATACGCTGTATCAAATGGTTATGGACAATAAAATTACCGATGCAAAAACCGCCATCGCAATACTTAAAGCAAAGGCAATTTTAGGCTAACTTACGGCGGTTTCTTTTTGCGCAGACCGCAAGCTACGAATGAAAAGCACTTTCGCTGTATTTATATACTACCAAAAGCCCTTTTCATTCGTTCTGCATCAAAAACAAATCCGCCTTTACGGCGGTTCCCTTTTGCACAGACCGTAAACTATGCATGAAAAGCACTTTCGCTGTATCTATATACTACCAAAAGCCCTTTTCATTCGTTCTGCATCAAAAATCAATCCGCCGTAAAAAAGATAAATTATGCTTGGCGATGTAGATTGAAATAAAATTGTAAAAAAGTACTTGACAAAATCTGACTTATTGGTGTATAATCATAAGGCTTGCAATGAGTGCAAGTATCCTTGCCCAAGAGGAGTTCTTGGGACTAAAGTCCATAAGGAGGTGCAGAAAATGGCTGAAAAAATCTTAAACAGCTATGAAACAATTTTTATCATTGACGCATCACTTGATGAGGAAAGCATAACAGCTCTTAAGGATAAGTTCGTATCACTTATCGAAAAGAACGGTGAGCTTGAATCTGTTGATGAGTGGGGTAAGCGTAAGCTTGCTTATGAAATCAATGACAAAACAGAGGGTGTTTATTACCTTGTAAACTTCAAGGCTGTAGCAGAGTTCCCGAAGGAGCTTGAAAGACAGTACAAGATTACAGACGGTATTTTAAGAACAATCGTTATCAGAAAAGACGCCTAAGGATCTGTTTTGAGAAAGCGGTGTGATTAAATGAACAAAGTAATTTTAGTCGGAAATTTGGCTCGTGACCCTGAGCTTCGTCAGACTCCAAACGGTATCCCGACAGCGAGATTTACCGTTGCAGTATCAAGACGGTATCAGAGAGACGGGCAGACGCAGGCTGATTTTATAAGCTGTATTGCATGGAGACAGACTGCTGAGTTTGTCAGTAAGTATTTCCGTAAGGGCAGCGGTATTCAGTTATGCGGTAGCATTCAGACAAGAAGCTGGGACGGCAACGACGGTCAGAGACATTATGCAACCGATGTTGTTGTTGACGAGGTAAGCTTTAACGGCGGAAGAAATCAGAACCAGTCAGAGGGAGGAAACGGCACTTATGCACAGAGCTCGGCTCCTGCATATAACAATGTACCGAGCGCTCCTGCTCCGTCAAACGACGATTTTGGCGGCGACTTTGACGCAATGGGATTTGCCGATTTAGACGGCAGTGAGGATGATCTCCCGTTCTAAGGGCGTAAAGAAATGATAAAAATTGACAAGGAGGAATAGTCTCATGGCTGAGAGAAGTGAAAGACCTTTAAGAGCAAGAAGACCTAAGAAAAAGGTTTGTATGTTCTGTGTAGATAAGGTTGATTATATTGATTACAAGGATACAGCAAAGTTAAGAAGATATGTGTCAGAGCGTGGTAAAATCGTTCCAAGACGCATCAGCGGTAACTGCGCAAAGCATCAGAGACAGCTTACAACAGCTATCAAGCGTGCAAGAATTGTTGCATTATTACCATTCGTTGCTGAATAATGAAATTTAAAAACAGGGCTTTCGTGATACGAAAGCCCTGTTTTTGCATTGCTACGGAGCAGTAAATGAATTTATAGTTCCTTTTACTTCTTTTCCATTTTGTATTCCATAAATTTGGTAATAATATCTTGTACCGCTTTTTAGATGTATATTTGCTTCGCTGTTCAAGTCATACCATATATCAAATGGGTTTTTATTATGAGTGATGGAAATATCCTTGGCAACCTTGCTCATCTTATTCTGCGAAGTACCGAAATACAAACCGACTTCTGTAGGTTTTGAACCTGAATATGAAGCAGATCCGTGTACAGTAGCATTATCATTGTAAAATGAGTCCGCTATTCCTGTAGTTATATTAAGTATATCGCTTAAGCCACCTTGCGTCACGAAGGATCTAATATCGCCTTTTATTTCAATACCATCTGTAATTGCATAGCATTGCCAATAATAAGTAGTATTGTCAGACAGTGTTAATCCTGCATCAGAATTTATATCATACCACATATCAAACGGATTTTTATTATGAGTAATATATGTATCTTTTGCAACCTTATTCATATTATTTGGCGATGTTCCAAAGTAGATACCTACTTCTGTTGGCTTTGCTCCGCTATAAGATACGCGACCATAAACCGTTGCATTTGAATATGTTATATTAACTGCTTCGGTTGTTGTGACGGTTGTGTCAGAGGGTATGGGTTCTACTGGTGACGGTGTAGCGGGAGCTGGTGTATTTATGATTTTAACTAATTTTGACAAATCCGCTATACCCACACCGTAATATGAACTGTCTCCCAGGTTTTTTGCAGAACTCTTTATAGCATTTATAGCATTTTTAGACGAATAGGAAGGATTTGTACTTCTTACAAGAGCTATGGCACCGGATATATGCGGTGCTGCCATTGATGTTCCACTCTTTACAGAGGTACCGCCTCCTATATCAGCACCGATGATATTATCACCGGGAGCGGAAATATCTATTATTCCGTTGCCGTAATTGCTGTATTCGGACTTTTTATTATCAGAGTTGAGTGCCGATACAGTAACAACTCCCGGAATACAAGCCGGAGTGCAATAAGTGCTGTTTAAATTAAGATTTTTATTACCTGCTGAAGTGATTACGGTAACATCACTATTTAACGCTCTGTTTATGGAAGCTGTTTCACTGCTGCTTTTACCAATTCCGCCAAGGCTTAGGTTGATAACCTTGGCTCCTTCAGATACCGCCCTGTCTATACCGGCGCTGACTATCAGTGAAGTTGTTGATCCTTCCTTTCCGAACACTTTTATAGGCAGTATTTTTATCTTTTCAAAGCCTGAAGTAACATCGGCTATAGTACTTGCAACATGTGTACCATGCCCTCGCTCATCCCTTGCAGAGCCTGTGGAAATCATATTATACCCCGTTATCACACGGTTTTTAAAGCAAGGATGTGAGCTGTCCAAGCCTGTATCAATTACGGCAACCGTTAAAGCTGTTTGATTTGTTGCGTATGCAGTGCTATAATGCGGAGCCTGTATTTTTTCCGTTCCCCATGACAGTGTGGAATCCTCTTTATGAACATAGTCAGGTTCTGCAAGCTTACCGTCGTTTTCATTTAGCAAAACACACTTTCTTGCTTCATTTTCGGTATCAAACTGTAAAACCGTCATGCCATTACCCACAATAACAGTGTCTGCATTGGTGGTATCAGCATTTTCTGAGTAAACGATTACTCGTTTTGTCTGATACGGCTTTGTAAGGGTTATGGATTGTGTATCCTGCTCCCATGACACATCACAACCCAACGCCTCTGTTGTGGCTCTTAGTGGAATGAGCGTTCTGTCATTTTCAACCTTTGCCGCAATAGGCATTTGTGATACCTGTCCATTTATCTCTATTTCATCACTGCCAATCTGTAAATTAACCTCTGTTTCGGAGTTTGATAGTGAAATGGATTGAGTTTTTGACTCATATTCTACTTCGCAACCTATCGCTTCTGCAACACCGCGTATGGGGAGCAGGGTAGTATCATTTTCTATGACGGGAGCAGAACCCTCGTTATCAATTTTCAGATCTTCACCATCAAGAGTCATAATGCTTGAATCAATGGTAAGACTTAAAGAGCCTATGTAATCATCACTCATAGTTTCAGAAACAAGTTCTGCAACCTGTGTATTAAAATCATTTTTATCAAACGGAATTCCATGTTGTGCCGATACATATACATGATTAAATGATATGATTGTGGCAGCAATCACAGAGAGTATTTTTTTCATAAGTGTTCTCCTCTGTGCGTTATACCCATTCTACGGTTAGTCCCAATGCTTCAGCGACAGATCTAACTGGAATGTATGTGCGCTCTTCTTTGATTAGTGCCGTAGTATCCATTTTTACTCTGCTACCGTTTACTATCATTGTATTACTACCTACGACTATAACAACTGAATCTCCATTTTCCATAGTAATTATTGCCGTGTGAGTTTCAGATATCCAATCTACATCACAATTCAACATTTCAGATACTGCTCTTATTGGCACTTGTGTGCGGTTATTCAAGTCAATAAAAGGCTGCGCATCATAAAATTTTACCAATCTATCATTTATGGCTATTTGTGGATTTTTTCCACTATATACAGTTAGCACATAAGCTGAGCTATAGTTTTTTATGGGCGTAATCGGCACAGGGGTTTCTTTTTCAGCCGGTGCAGGTGTAGGGGTAGGGGTAACTATTGGCAAAGGTGTGGGAGAAGGGGTTGGAGTAGCAGTTGGTATGGGTGCAGGAGTAGATCCTGCAGAAATAAATGATTTTACTTCTCCTTTGGTTTCGTTTCCGTCGACAATGGCATAACACTGCCAGTAGTATGTGATTCCCGGAGATAAATATTGTCCTGCTTCGGCATTTAAATCATACCACATGTCAAATGGGTTTTTGTTATGATTTATGCTATCCCTTGCAACCTTATTCATATTAGTTGACGATGTGCCGAAATAAATACCAACTTCGCTTGGGCGAGAGCCTGAATAGGAAACTTTGCCATATACAGTAGCGTTTGTTTCAGATATATTTTGTGCATCGGTTGTTGTTACTGATACTGATGAATTAACAGGAGTAGGACCTTTTGATGTGAATGATTTTACTTCTCCTTTGGTTTCGTTTCCGTCAACAATGGCATAACACTGCCAGTAGTATGTGGTTCCCGGAGATAAATATTGCCCTGCTTCGGCATTTAAATCATACCACATGTCAAATGGGTTTTTGTTATGATTTATGCTGTCTCGTGCAACCTTATTCATATTAGTTGACGATGTGCCGAAATAAATACCAACCTCACTGGGACGGGAACCTGAATACGAAACTTGACCGTATACCGTCGCATTTGTTTCCGATATGTTTTTAACATCGGTTGTTGTTACAGATACTGATGAAGTTACAGAACCGCCACCGCTGTAATTACCTGTGTCATCTACATCCATATAATCAAGTGCATTAACAGGTGTATTGCTCCAATAGTTGTTATGATTGGTTCCAGTTCTCAATTCAAAATGCAAATGATAACCTGTGGACATTCCCGAACTGCCGACTTTTCCTAAAAATTGTCCTTGTTCTACATATGCTCCAACATATATATTTGATGGAAAAGAGTTAAGTGTCATATGTGCATATTGTGTAAATGTACCATCACCATGATCAATCATCATGCCATTTCCGATTCCATCGTTGCATGATGTTCTTTGCGATATATGTTCGCAATTATTATAGAACTTCATTATAGTTCCACTTTTTGCTGCATAGACATTTGCAGCAACACCACTTGTTGCAATATCAATACCTCTGTGATCGCTTTTTGATGTTCCCGTAAATGGGTTTGTCATAGAATAGCCGGGTACAGGCCATTTATATCCCATATTTTTTGCTGCATCTACCGAAACAAATGGCAATGATATAGATACCGCAAGTATACAGCATAGAAATTTCTTTTTCATAATAAATCTCGCCTACCTTTCATTATTTAAAAATACAGATATATCATCGGCTGCAAATGCAACCGATGATACTGACATGACTACTGTAACAATAAAACTAAAGAATATAAGTAATATCTTTTTCATAATATTGTCCGTCTATCTGCTTGTTAATAAGTTTCAAGTACTTGTCCATTTATATCACTTTCCAGTATATCTGTTCCGTCTTTTGACACTGAGTACCAGCCCATGCCGATTGTGCGAGTATCAGTCATTTGGCGACATTGAATAACATAGTATTCCTTGCCATTATACTGTTCAAGCGAGCGTACTATGAGCGTGTAATCGTCAGACCATTGACCTGAATCAGATAACCGTTTTTTAATCTCTTCTTTTGCTTCATCTGCAGTCAAAGAAATGTTTTCAGCGTCAGTAGATATTTTTGTGAAGGTTAGAGTCTCAGGATACCCATCATCTATTGTCAACATAACGGTATTTTCATCAATAGGCTTTATAATATATCTCCTGTTTTCGCCTTGTACCATATATGTGCCATCATCTTGTGGCGTCATGGTAATTGCTATGCTATACCCATTTCTATCAAGTTTTCTCACATAGTTTATATAGATAGTTTCATCGTTATTGGCAGCAATGTCAAGATTCGCAATAGGAGTATCTCCTGAATATGCGCAGTAGTTGCCGGGTAAAACCTTGGCATTTGTTGATGAAACGGTTTCTCTTCCATTTGTTAAATAAACACTCCTTGATGCACTATCCCAATCTATTGATAGGCTACTTACCGCATCACAAAATGCTCTTAGTGGAACATAGAATGTGTCATTATAAATTGTAGCCGGTACATCAATATTGATGGATTCAGCAACAGAACCGTCATCGCTGGATAGCTTATTTACAGAGTAGCTGTTGTCAGTAAAGCTAATAGGCGCTTGCTCTCCAGATTTTGGCTGTGGTTTAAACACAGCTGTTTTTGTTGCATCATTATACTCTGCGGTATAGCCTAATTTTTCAAAAATAGGTCTTATTTGTACCATTGTGCGGTCATTCATAATGCATGGCTGATTTTCTGAGTCTGCATATACATTTTCACCGTTTAAATATACCTTTAAATCGGTTGCATAGCTTGACAGCGTAAATGCGCTTGCGTTTATAGCGGTTGCGCCTGCTAACAGAGTAATTGCAGTTAAAGCTGATAAGATTTTTTTCATTTTTTGTTTTCTCCTTTATATCATCATTTTTATATTACAGGCAGTAATACACTCAAATCAGGCAAAGTAAAAATTAAAATCACCTCCGTTTGTTATAAAAGTGCCTTATTACCGTATAAAGTGCCGTAATATTTGGTTAAATTGAGTATAGCATAGGGGAAATAATTTGTCAACTTAAACGAATATAAATATATTACTATTAGTAATATAAATGTGATGTATACTAACAGTGGTAGTGAGGTGATAATAATGCAGGATTTTGCTCAGAAACTAAAGCAATTACGAAAAAGTAAAAATTACAGCCAGCAAGTGTTAGCAGACAAATTATCGGTTACAAAAAGCCTGATTTCAAGTTATGAGCAGGATTTAAGATTGCCGAGTCTTGATATGCTTATTAAGCTTTCAAATGAATTTGGGGTTAGTACAGATTTTTTGCTGGATTTGGACAGACAAAAAACCATCAATGTTGAACACCTTACAGATGAACAAATTGCTATAGTTTCAGATATGGTTAATGAATTTATAAGATTAAATAAGCAGTGTAGGAAATAAATTAAACCGAGTGTGACAAAAATGATATTTGTCGCACTTTTTTCTATACAAAACATATATATTGTGATACAATAGCAATAACTAAATTTTTATGTGAGGTAATGGATATGAGTATTACAGTAAGGGAATTTGGAAAAATGCCGTCGGGTGAGGTTGCAAATTTATACACGCTTGATAACGGCAAGGGCTTTAGTGTTGAAATCACAAACTACGGCGGAATTATCCGCGCCATAAATTTTAACGGCAAGGATGTAGTTCTTGGCAGGGACACATTGGAGGAGTATTTTAACAACAACGGCTATTTCGGCGCGCTTGTCGGCAGACACGCAAACAGAATTGCAAAAGCCGAGTTTGAGTTAAACGGTAAAAAATACACCCTTGCAAAGAACAACGGCAACAACAATTTACACGGCGGTATTAAAGGCTGGGACAAAGCGCTCTGGTCGGCAAAAGCGGTTGACAGTGACGAGCCTCAGCTTATCTTAACACATATAAGTCTTGACGGCGACGAGGGTTTCCCGGGTGAGGTTCATGTATGTGTTACATACACGGTAACAGCACAAAATTCAATAAAAATACATTATGAGGCGCAAAGTGATCAAGATACGGTTTTAAATATGACAAACCATTCATATTTTAACCTTAACGGTCATAATTCGGGTACGATTGATAACCACACACTTTGGTTAAATGCCGATTTCTATACTCCAAATACCGATGAGTGTATGCCGACAGGCGAGGTGCATAAGGTTTTTGGCACTCCGTTTGATTTTACAACTCCAAAGGCAGTAGGCGCTGATTTTAATTCGGATTTTGAGCAGATTAAGATGTTTGGCGGATATGATCATAATTTCCCGTTAAACGGCACAGGTTACAGAAAATTTGCCGAGCTTTTGGGCGATACCGTAAAAATGAGTGCATACACCGATCAGCCGGGAGTGCAGATATATTCGGGTAATTCCATAGAAGAGGGCAGAGTTTGCAAGGATGGGGCAGTATATACAATCCATAGCGGTATATGCCTTGAAACACAGTGTTTCCCAAATGCAATGAGCTTTTCACATTATCCGTCCCCAATCTTGAAAAAGGGCGAAAAGTACGATACAACAACCGAGTACAAATTTGAAGCAATATAAATTTTAGCATATGGTAAATATTTTGGGAGATAGATTATGACATTAAAAGATTTACATATCGGGGAAAGCTGTAGGATTTTATCCGTAGGCGGTGAGGGAGCACTAAGACAGCATTTTCTCGATATGGGACTTGTTCCGGGTGCGGAGGTTACGGTTGTAAAGTTTGCGCCGATGGGTGATCCTGTCGAGCTTAAAGTGCATGGCTACGACCTTACCCTGCGCCTTGAAGATGCAAAAAAGATTGATATAGAGAAAATTGAAAAAGTAAACGAGCTAAAGGCGCAAACCTTTAAAAAGAAAATTTCACACCCCGGCTACGGCGAGGGCGGAAAATATCACACAAAGGCTGACGAAAACCCATTGCCCGAGGGCGAGGTAATAACCTTTGCGCTTGCAGGCAACCAAAACAGCGGAAAAACCACGCTTTTTAACTGTCTTACAGGCTCAAATCAGCATGTGGGAAATTTTCCGGGCGTTACGGTTGACAGAAAAGACGGAGTTATAAAGGGACACAAAAACACCTTGATAACAGATTTGCCCGGTATTTATTCTATGTCCCCATACAGCAGTGAGGAAATTGTTACAAGACAGTTTATTCTTGATGAAAAACCAAGGGGCATAATAAACATTGTTGACGCAACAAATATTGAAAGAAACCTGTACCTTACCATGCAATTATTGGAGCTTGACATTCCAATGGTTGTGGCTCTTAATATGATGGACGAGGTAAGAAACAACGGCGGAACGATAAAGATTAACGAGATTGAAGAAAAGTTAGGTGTCCCCGTAATCCCAATATCGGCGGCGAAAAACGAGGGTACAGATGAGCTTGTAGACCATGCAATGCATGTGGCAAAGTACCAGGAGCGACCGGGCAGAAAGGATTTTTGCAGTAATGATAAGCGTGGCGGTGCGGTACACAGATGTATTCACGGAATTGCTCACCTTATCGAGGACCATGCAAGGAAACAGGGAATACCTGTACGCTTTGCGGCAACAAAGCTTGTTGAAGGGGATAAGCGGATTTTAAAGCGCCTTAAATTAGACGATGACGAGGTTAAAATAATAGAAACAATCGTTAGTCAGATGGAAAACGAATGCGGACTTGACAGAGCTGCGGCAATTGCGGATATGCGATTTAGCTTTATAGAGGGCGTTTGCCAAGACACGGTAGTAAAACCGCAAGAGAGCAAGGAACGGACAAGATCGGATATGATTGATAAGGTGCTTACCGGTAAGTACACAGCAATCCCTGCATTTATTCTGATTATGGCGGTTGTGTTCTGGCTTACATTCAATGTTATAGGCGCATGGCTCTCGGATATGCTATCACTCGGGATTGACAAGCTGACGGCTGTATGCGATGCATTTCTTACAAGCTTTGGAGTAAATGAGGTTATACACTCGCTTGTGATTGACGGCATTTTTAAGGGTGTGGGAAGTGTACTAAGCTTTTTGCCGATTATAGTGGTGCTGTTTTTCTTCCTGTCCATGCTTGAGGACAGCGGATATATGGCAAGAATTGCATTTATTATGGATAAAATCCTACGGCGGATTGGCTTGTCGGGTCGGAGCATTGTGCCGATGCTAATAGGCTTTGGCTGTACGGTGCCCGGAGTTATGGCGAGTAGAACGCTATCGTCTGAGAGGGACAGAAAAATGACAATTTTGCTCACCCCGTTTATGAGCTGTTCGGCAAAGCTTCCGATTTACGGATTTTTCACTGCCGCATTTTTCCCGCATAACGGTGCGATTGTTATGATTGGGCTGTACTTTATCGGTATACTTGTAGGAATTTTATCGGCACTGTTATTTAAAAATACGATTTTTAAGGGCGAGCCTGTTCCGTTTGTTATGGAGCTTCCTATTTACCGCTTGCCCGGATTTTCAAATGTTATAAGACTTTTATGGGAAAAGGCAAAGGACTTTTTGCAAAGAGCGTTTACGGTGATTTTTATAGCTACCATTGTGATATGGTTCTTGCAAACCTTTGATTTTACACTAAATGTTGTAAACGGCTCACAGGAGAGTATTTTGGCAACAGTTGCAGGTATAATTGCCCCGATATTCAAGCCTTTGGGCTTTGATGACTGGCGGATTTGTACGGCGCTGATAAGCGGATTTATGGCAAAGGAAAGCGTTGTATCAACAATTTCCGTACTGTTTGGTACGGTGGCAATAAATACGGTGCTTACAAAATTGAGCGCAGTGTCACTTTTAATTTTCTGCCTGCTCTATACGCCATGTGTTGCGGCGGTGGCGTCAATAAAGCGTGAGCTTGGCACACGCTGGGCATTGGGCGTTGTACTGTTTCAATGCGCTGTTGCATGGCTTTGTGCATTTTTGGTATTCAGCTTTGGAACATTGTTTATATGATAATTAAAATAGCAGACCGATTTTGGTCTGCTGTTTTTGTGTCAGATATGGTTTTCATATTGCGTTAGTGCAAATACAATTCCTATAGCTCTTTGTTGTTGTATTTTATCTAAGTCTTTAAATAATTTCAATAATTCAATTTCATTTTCTTTCAATCCGTTTTTTGCAAATTCATCAATAGGTGTCTTTATGTCAGTGTTTTCAATAATGTAGTCAACCGATACATTAAATAAGTCCGACATATGCTTTAAAGTTTCAATGCTTGGCTGATGAGCTCCGCTTTCATATGCGCTTATCATCTTTTGCGATACATTAAGTATCAACCCTAATCCTGTCTGATTAAGATGCTTGGCTTTTCTAAGCTCTGCAATCCGTTTCATAAGTATACACCTCCTAATATTCGTTATATTTCTAATTATATTCGTATTACTTGACAGGTGTAGAAATATATGGTATATGTATACTTATAAAACGAATATATTATGCCACCAAGAAAGAATGGTGATTGGTTATGTGGCGGATAGATTTTACCAATGAAGAAAAAGCCGAAGCCTTTGACAGAATAGCAGAGCATTTTTATGAATCTAATTTTGGACAAATGTCAAAGGCGGATATTGAGCTGATGATGTTTGATATTTACTTGAAAAAGCTTATTAAAGTAAACGAGAAGCATAACGGTTTAATAGATTATTCAAAATGCTCCGATTACATAATAAGTAAGGGTTTGGGTATTACACAACAACGAGTCAGAAATTTAAAAATTAAAAATCACCTTGTAAACCCTGTTGAATTTGAATGGCAAAAATCATTTTCAACACTTATACAAAACGCAAGATATGATGAGGTTTCTAAAAAAATCTACATAAACATTCCTGATCCGAACCTGTATCTTGAAATTCAGAATTTTCTTGAGGAAAACGGCTCGTTTATAGAAAAACAACTTAACAGCAAATTGCTCGTTATGAGATTAGAATACTTTATAAATTTAATTATTGCTTCCGAAACCGAAGATAATCAAAAGGCAATAATAAAAAAATTAAAAAAGCAATTCAAGAAGGATAATGCTGAAGAAAAGAAAATCAGTGGCGAGAACATAGGAAAAATGATGCTATCCGGTGCTACTGATATAACAGCTATAATTTCAAATTTAAGTAGCCTGATTTCTCCTTCTAATGTAATAGGAATTGCGGCTATCAATGTAATAAACAGAATATTATTATAGGAGAAAAACGCACTATGAAAAAGAATTTATTTATTTTACTCACAACATTAACAATGCTGTTCATTTTCGGAGCGGCAAGCGCAAGCGCTGCATCAAGCGGAACATGTGGCGATAATCTCACATGGACACTTGATGATGCAGGCACTTTAACCATAAGCGGCACCGGTGAAATGTATAATTATAGTTATAATGGTTCACCTTTTTATAACAACTCTAATATAAAAACGGTTATAATCGGCAATGGTGTAACGAGCATAGGAGAATATGCGTTTTATTACTGCAGCGGACTTACGGCGGTAACAATCCCCGACAGCGTAACGAGCATAGGAAGCCGGGCATTTTCCAGCTGCAACGGACTTACGGCGGTGACAATCCCCGACAGTGTAACGAGTATAGGAAACGGTGCGTTTAATGGCTGCTCAAATTTGGAAAGCGTATACATAGCCGATCTGGTGGCATATCTTAATATCACTTATGGCAGTGCTTCCAGTAATCCAATGTATTATGCAAAAAAACTATATATAAACAACAAGCGTGCGGTGAATGTAGTTATCCCTGACGGTGTTAAGTCAATACCGGCGTATGCTTTTAGTTGCGACAGTATAAAGAGAGTTACAATCCCGGACAGCGTAACGAGCATAGAAAGCTATGCGTTTTATGGCTGCAGTGGACTTGAGGAAATAACACTGCCATTTGTAGGATCATCAAGAACAGCAAGCGGAACAGAGGACGAGGTGTTCGGATACATTTTCGGAAATGGCGGCGGAACACAGCAGCGTGCCAGTAGCAACTCATCCGCATATTATTATATACCAAGCAACCTGAAAAAAGTAACAATAACAGATGCAACACAGATTCCGTATGGGGCGTTTTATAACTGCAGCGGACTTACGGCGGTGACAATCGGCAATGGCGTGACGAGCATAGGATACAGTGCGTTTCGTGGCTGCAGTGAACTTACGATGGTGAACTTTAATGCCATAAATTGTACATCTATGGGAAGCAGCTCATCTCCTGTATTTTACGCTTGCGGCTCTATAAACACAGTAAATATAGGCGAAAATGTAACCAATATTCCGGCATATGCGTTTAGTGGTTGCAGCGGACTTACGGCTGTGACAATTCCTGACAGCGTAACGAGCATAGGAGACTTTGCGTTTGATGACTGCAGCGGACTTACGGCGGTAACAATCCCCGACAGCGTAACAAGCATAGGAAGCTTTGCGTTTTATGGCTGCAGCGGACTTACGGCGGTAACAATCCCCGACAGCGTAACAAGCATAGGAAGCTCTGCGTTTAATGGCTGCAGCGGACTTACGGCTGTGACAATTCCTGACAGCGTAACGAGCATAGGAGACTTTGCGTTTGATGACTGCAGCGGACTTACGGCGGTAACAATTCCCGACAGCGTAACAAGCATAGGAAGCTCTGCGTTTAAAAACTGCAGCGGACTTACGGCGGTAACAATTCCCGACAGCGTAACGAGCATAGGAGGGGGAGCGTTTAATGGTTGCAGCAGACTTGAGGAAATAACACTGCCATTTGTAGGCTCATCGAGAACAGCAAACGGAACAAATGTTCCGGTATTTGGATATATTTTCGGTACATTACCAAGCAGTTTAAAAAAAGTAACAATAACAGATGCAACACAGATTCCATATGGTGCGTTTTATGGATGTAGCGGACTTACGGCGATTATAATCCCCGACAGCGTAATGAGCATAGGAAACGAGGCGTTTTATAACTGCAGCGGACTTACAACGGTAACAATCCCCGACAGCGTAACGAGCATAGGAGATTATGCGTTTTATAACTGCAGCGGACTTACGAGCGTGAAGATCCCGAATAGCGTAACAAGCATAGGAAACTATGCGTTTGAGTACTGCAGCGGACTTACGGCTGTGACAATCGGCAATGGCGTAACGAGCATAGAAAGCAATGCATTTTATGGTTGCTCCAATCTTGCAAGGCTGCAGTGTAATGCCCGCAAAGTGACAAACGCTTTTGCAGGGCGTAGTAATCTCACGCTTGTTTCACTTGGCAGAAATGTTGAGACTATAGATACGGGTGCATTTAGTGGCTGTTCCAATCTAAAACGAGTGCTTATACCGGCGTCCGTAACGGAAATAGAGGCAAACGCATTTTCAGGCTGTACGGGGCTTACAACAATAGAATACGGCGGAAGCGAGGCGGACTGGCAGGATATTTATATCGGCACAGGCAATGATGTGCTTTCAAATGTGAATATTATTTATAACAGCCCGTTGCGCCTTAAATCAACGGTAGTAAAAAGGTCATTTGACGATACACGGCAATTTACAGTAACACCGGATATGCCTGCAACGGACAGTGTTGTATATGCGGCGGTTTATGATGATAGAGGCATTATTACAAGTGCCGCCTGCGTACCTCTGAATATGAGTGGCAGCACAGTCGTAAATACGGCAAAAACAGATATGGACAAAACTGCTAAAGTATTTGTATGGGACTCAAAAATGCAGCCGATAACACTTGTAAAGGATTTGGATGGCTTGGATATTGACGATGTTGTTCCTATTGATGTTGTTCTTGAATCTGCTCATCCGTATGCGAATAATACGGATAAAGCATATACATATACATACAGCAGCGATTGTGAGAGTATAGATGTTACTTTCTCATCGGATACGGCAACTGAAAGTGGTTATGATTATATTTATATTTATGATGCAAACGGTACTCAGATTGGCAAATATTCAGGTACAGCACTTGCCGGAAAGACAGTAAATGTGCCGGGAAATACCATAAAGATAAGGATAACAAGTGATAGCAGCCAAACAAAATACGGGTTCAGAACAGAGAGTATTGTGGTAAACAGATAAGAGTATAATGGAAGTCACATAAAAAGGTAAAAAAATAACGGTCATGCCGTTATTTTTTTGCTTTCAAATTTTTATTTTATTTTTTGCGTTTTCTATTCTGTCCTCTGTCGGTGGATCAATGTCTTTTAGCGGATAGGTATAGCCAAGTGCCTCCCATTTATAGATGCCCATTGTATGGTAGGGGAGGATTTCGGCTTTTTTGACATTGTTTAAGGTTTTAATAAATTCGCTCAGCTTTTCAAGATCCTCATCAAAGTCGGTAACTGTAGGAACAAGCACATGGCGAATCCACACGGGGACATTTAATTTATCAAGGTATTTTGCCATTTCCAATACATTCTGACCGTCAAAGCCTGTTAAGAGCTTATGCGTTTTGGGGTTAATTGATTTTATATCAAGCATTACAAGGTCGGTATATTTCATAAGCTCATCAAATTTTGAAATAAACGGCTCGTCAAAGGTAAACGGCTCGCCTGCGGTATCAATAGTTGTGTTTATACCGTTTTCCTTTGCTTTTTTAAAAAGCTCTGTTAAAAAATCAATCTGCAAAAGCGGTTCGCCTCCGCTTACGGTTATTCCGCCGTCCTTGCCCCAGTATGCTCTGTAGCGGAGTGCTTTTTCTATGACCGCATCAGCCGTTACCTCCATGCCCTTATCACGCCCCCATGTATCGGGGTTATGGCAGTATTTGCATCTGAAATTACAGCCCTGCACAAAAACAACAAACCGTATGCCGGGGCCGTCGGTTGCGCCGAAGCTTTCAAATGAATGGATTTTTCCTTTGGTCATATTTGTTCTCCTGTGTGGTGGTGAATTTTGGGGGGTATATGCGTGCAATTATAAAACCGTTAATTGGTATAGGTTGTAGGGACAGGTGTCCCTGCCTGTCCGTATCCCCGACAACGAATATTGGGAACGGGAGGGCACGGAGACCCTCCCCTACAAATTGCGATATTCATTTACACATATAAACCCAAATTTATATTTTAAATTATAAAAATAGCGGGCGGCCGGTAGCCGCCCCTACTGAAATATTTTACACAATGCAAAATTTACATTGATTTATGACAGGTTCTTGATATTACATCAAGCTGTTGTTCACGGGTTAAGTCAATGAACTTAACCGCATAGCCCGAAACTCGGATAGTGAAGTTTGCATACTCCTCTTTCTCGGGATGCTCCATACAGTCAATAAGCTTTTCCGTACCGAACACATTTACATTTAAGTGATGTGCGCCCTTGTCAAAGTAGCCGTCAAGAACATTTACAAGGTTTGTAACTCTCTCGCCCTCGTCATGTCCCAATGTGTCGGGGCTTATTGTCTGTGTATTTGAGATACCGTCAAGCGCCCATTCATACGGTAGCTTTGTAAGAGAGTTAAGCGAAGCCAAGAGACCGTTTTGCTCTGCACCGTATGACGGATTTGCGCCCGGTGCCAACGGTGCGCCTGCCTTTCTGCCGTCAGGCAATGCGGCGGTTGCCTTACCGTATACAACATTTGATGTAATGGTAAGGATTGATGTTGTAGGCTCACTGTTACGGTATGTGTGGCGCTTTTTAATCTTTTCGATAAATGTACCCAAAAGCCATACCGCAATATCGTCTGCTCTGTCGTCATCATTACCGTATTTTGGGAACTCGCCCGTTGTTTCAAAGTCAACCACAAAGCCCGACTCGTCACGGATCGTTTTTACCTTTGCATACTTGATTGCCGATAATGAGTCAACCACATGAGAAAAGCCTGCAATACCTGTCGCAAATGTACGGCGGACATCTGTGTCGATAAGCGCCATTTCCGCCGCCTCATAGTAATATTTATCGTGCATATAATGGATAAGGTTTAAGGTGTTTACATACACATCAACAAGCCACTCCATCATAGCATCGTATTTTTCCATTACCTCGTCATAGTCAAGGTACTCAGATGTTATAGCGTTATACTTTGGTCCTACCTGAACTCTTGTCTTTGCATCAACACCGCCGTTTATTGCATAGAGCAGGCACTTTGCAAGGTTTGCTCTTGCTCCGAAGAACTGCATCTCCTTACCAATCTGTGTAGCCGATACGCAGCAGCAGATTGCATAATCATCGCCCCATTCAGGTCGCATAACATCATCATTTTCGTACTGGATTGAGCTTGTACGAATCGAGATTGAGCTTGCATAGCGTCTGAAGGTTTCAGGAAGCTTTGACGAATACAAAACCGTGAGGTTCGGCTCGGGAGACGGTCCCATATTCTCCAAGGTATGCAAAAATCTAAAATCACTCTTTGTAACCATTGACCTGCCGTCAAGTCCCTTGCCGGCAATACTCAGTGTTGCCCATACAGGGTCGCCTGAGAACAGCTCGTTATATGACGGTATTCTTGCAAACTTAACCATTCTTAGCTTCATAACAAGATGGTCTACAAGCTCCTGCGCCTCTACCTCTGTTAATATTCCGTTATCTAAATCACGCTGGATATAAATATCCAGGAAGGTCGAAATTCTGCCGATACTCATTGCGGCGCCGTTTTGTGTCTTTATTGCGGCAAGGTAACCAAAGTACAGCCACTGGCACGCCTCTTTTGCATTCTTTGCAGGCTCTGAAATGTCAAACCCATACAGCTTTGCCATTTCCTTAATGCCGTATAAGGCGTTTATCTGCATTGTTATCTCTTCACGAAGACGGATAACATCCTCGCTCATTGTGCCCTCGCCACAGTTTGAAAAGTCGTTTTTCTTTCCCTCTATAAGAATGTCTATACCGTAAAGCGCAACTCTTCTGTAATCGCCTACAATTCTGCCCCTGCCGTAGGTATCGGGCAGACCTGTTATAATCTTATTCTTTCTTGCGGCACGCATCTCGGGTGTGTATGCATCATATACGCCCTGGTTATGCGTTTTGTGATAGTCTGTAAAAATCTTGTGAAGCTCGGGATTTGGAGTATATCCGTATGTTGTAAGAGCCTCCTCCGCCATTTTAATGCCGCCAAACGGCATAAATGCACGCTTTAGAGGCTTATCTGTCTGCAAGCCCACAATCTGCTCAAGCTCCTTCATATCCTCGTCAATATACCCCGGCTTATGCGAGGTAAGACTTGATACTATATCGGTATCCATATCAAGAACACCGCCCTTTGCGCGCTCCTCCTTCTGCAATTTCTGCAATTTGCCCCAAAGCTTGCTTGTAGCCTCCGTAGGACCTGCCAAAAATGCCTCATCTCCGTCATACGGAGTATAGTTATTCTGAATGAAATCCCTTGTGTTTATCTCAAGCTTCCATTTCTTGCCCTTAAAGCCTGACCATTGATTAAATTCTCTCATATTCGTTCACCATTTTCCCTAAATCCGTTGTACATATTTAAAAATTTGCAAAACACAATATATTGTGGTTTTTTGACAAAATTTTCATTAGTTAGCACAATAGAGTATACCATTAAGGACAGCCTTTGTCAACCGGTATTTGAAAAAAATCAGAACAAAATATATATCAATTTCGTTTCAAAAATAGACATAAAGTTACATTTATTACAAAGGCATTTTATAGCGCTTTTTTCCGATATAAAATGAAATCGAAAAAACTATGCATAAAAACACCGTTATTGCCGCGGCTACAAGCTCGCACAAGGATGTGGCGGCAACCGTTTTTGAGATTGACGGCGAAAATACGGCGGTTGTAATGGGGAATTTTAAAAAATAGAGGTATATTAAGGCAAACGATACTATGCCGTGCATAATTTTACCTATAAAGTAGGGAACAAGCGACAACTCATATTTTGCGATAACCGCTATTACCTGAACATGAACGCTTAATCCCGCAAAGCCGACAATGGCGGAGCTTAGTATAAGTTTTTTTGCAATGGGTATTGTGAGATTTGAAATTTTTACCGTACCCGTTACAAATTCCATAAGCCCCGATACAAACGCATCTACTGTCGGTGACATTGGGATAAGGTCAAGAAACAGCCTTGATGCCATACTGAAAATTATTACCGCACCGCATACGGTAAGAATAGTCTGTATCGAGTTTTGAAGAGCAATATTAAAAACCTCGCCATAATTTTTTTGTGGCTGTGAAAGCGTTATATCGGGTGCGGTATAGTCACGGTATTTATAAAACCTAAATGCTACGCCGACTATGATTGATGCAAGTATATGTATCGCATAAAGGATAACTCCGTACCTGATATTTCCGTACATTGCAACGCCTATCGAGCCTAAAATAAAAAGCGGTCCGCTGTTATTACAAAACGACAAAAGTCTCTCCGCCTCCGTTTTTGTAATATAGCTGTTTTTATAAAGCTCGCCTGCAGTCATGGCGCCTAAGGGATATCCGCTTATTATTCCCAATATAAATGCACTGCTTCCTACAGGCGCCACATTAAAAAGCGGACGCATACAGAATGTGAACCCTCTTGACAGAGTTTGACACACCCCCGAATATATAAGAATATTTGCGCATACAAAAAACGGGAAAAGCGTAGGGACTATTACCTCAAAGCAAAGAGTCATAGCATCGGTTGCATAAAGTATCGCCCTTGGGGCATCTAAAAGAATGAGTATTATTGTACCGATTGCAATAAAGGATAAAAATATTTTTTTCATAGTTGATAATCATTCCTTTCGTTTTCATTAAAGGCACAAAACAGCATAAATGATTTTGCAAAATGCAAAGCATTTTGTACCTTACCTATTCACTATTCACTATTACTTCTTACCTGTCTGAATTTATTCAGACTGTTGCTCCTATCAGTTATTTGTACATTTATATGTTAAAAAGCCTGTAATTAAAACATAAGCCGATACATAAATTTAGGTAGTAGATAACAGTTGGCAGGTGGAATATAAATGAAAAAGAATTTAAAAGAGCGTTTTGCAGACTCGTTTTCGGTAAGCAAGGAAATTATTATGGATACCGTACATATAAGCATGGCAGGAAACAGAGAAATTTATATAGAAAACTATCGGGGCATAGTCGAATATAAAAAGGATATTATCCGCATTTCAATAAAGGACGGAGTTTTATGTATTTCGGGTTCGGATTTGGCTATACAGAGTATTCGCATTACGGATATATTTATCAGCGGATATATTGAAACGGTTGAATTTAAACTTGTTTGAGAAAAATGCGCATGCATCCTGCGCATATTCTTGAAAACTACCACAATCACAGAAAGGATTAAAAATGTTAAATAAATTCTTTGATTTTCTTAAAGGGTATGTTATAATAGAAGTAAGCGGAAAAAATTACGAGCGTTTTTTAAATATATGCCTGAGGCGAAAAATCCCGATACGCACCACAAAGCCCTGCAAAAACGGTGTTATACTAAGCATTAACAGGACGGATTTTAAAAAACTGCATTCGGTTTTCAGGATTTGTGATGTTCGGATAAGAATACTTAAAAAATGCGGTATATATCATTTGATAAGAAAATACAGACACAGGTATGTATTTTTACTGTGCGCGGTAATGAGTATGGTATTGCTGTTTATAACATCTTCATATATCTGGACAGTTACAATAGACGGCGCAAAGCCCGAAGAGGTTTCAATGCTCTATACCATGCTCCGTGACAACGGAGTTTACCCGGGCGCAAAAAAGAGCGATATAAAGGATTTATACGCAATAAAAAACAACATCATAAACCATACCGACGATATAGCGTGGCTTTGGGTGTACATTGACGGAACAAAGGCGCAGGTAAAGGTACTAAACAGAAGAGTTGTGGACAATATGATTGATAAGTCTATAGCCTGCAATATCGTAGCAACAACCGACGGTGTTATAAAAAATATGACCGTAAAGCAGGGCGAGGCTAAGCTAAAAGAGGGCGATGCGGTTATAAAAGGCGATACTCTGATTTCGGGCAAGGTATCGGCATACCGTGAGGGGTATGACGAGAATTATATGTATGTACACGCTTTGGGTGAGGTATACGCCTACACCGTACATACAAAAACCGTAAAGCAAAAGCTATACGATACGGTAAGCGTTCCTACAAAAAATCATAAAAGGTATTATACATTGGAGCTTTTCGGTAAAAAATATAACTTGTACAGGAACAAAAATATTGGTTATGAAAGCTACGATGTTAAAAATACCGCATATGAGCTGAAGCTCCCGATAATCGGGTATGTGGGGATTGGACTTTTTTGCGAAAACAATATTGAAACAAACATAATAAAAAATCCGATAAGTGAGGATCTGGCTTTTAATATTGCAAAAGAAAATTTAGAGCAGGAGATATGCAAAGGTCTTAATATTAAATCACAAAAGCTTGACGAAAAGGCGGATTATACAAAAATAAGCGATGATGAAATAGAGGTAGAATGTACCATCAGCTTTATTGAAAACATAGGAACAAAAGAACCCATAAGGAGTGAAGAAATTGAACAATATAGAGATACAGATGCCACAGAGCCTTGATATGCAGGCGCTTTTTGGAAATTTTGACGAAAACATTAAATTTGTTGAAAAGGCACTTAATGTACACATATCGGCACGGGATCAATCTTTGCGTATTTCGGGCGAGGACGAGAATACCGAGCGTGCAAGACAGGTTATAACCTTGCTTGTTCAGATTTTGGAGCGTGGCGAGGTGATTGATGAGCAAAAGGTACTCTATGCCATAACCATGGTACAGGAAAACGGCGGTTTCGATATGAAGCTGTTGGGAAATGACTGCGTTGCGATAAATATAAAGGGAAATCCCATTAAAGCAAAAACCCTGGGACAAAGAAAGTATGTAGAGGCGATTGACAATAACACTATCGTCTTTGGCATAGGCCCTGCCGGAACGGGCAAAACATACCTTGCCGTTGCAAAGGCGGTAACGGCACTAAGAGCAAAAGAGGTAAACAGAATTATCCTTACCCGTCCTGCGGTTGAGGCAGGCGAAAAGCTCGGATTTTTGCCGGGCGATTTGCAGAACAAGGTTGATCCGTATTTAAGACCGCTCTATGACGGAATGTATGAAATGCTTGGCGGCGAGGGATTTTTGCGGTATCAGGAAAAGGGCGTTATTGAGGTTGCGCCTCTTGCATATATGCGAGGCAGAACGCTTGACAATGCGTTTATAATCTTAGACGAGGCTCAAAACACAACGCCTGAGCAAATGAAAATGTTCCTAACCCGAATAGGCTACGGTTCAAAGGCGATTGTTACAGGCGATATTACGCAGATTGACCTGCCCGGCGAGAAACGGTCGGGCTTAAAAGAGGCGGAGCGTGTTCTTAAAAATATCGAGGATATACAGTTTTGTTACCTGACGGAAAAGGATGTTGTCCGTCATCCGTTGGTACAGCAAATTATAAAGGCATACGCAAAATACGACGAGGAAAAGGAAAAGAGAAGACAAAATGGCAGAGCTAATAATAGAAAATGAACAGGATAAAGAAGTGGTAACGCCCGAGCTTTACACGCTTTTAAAAACAGTTTGCGAGAAGGTTTTGGAGTTTGAAGAATGTGATTTTGATGCCGAGATAAGTATAACCTTGGTTGATAATGACGCTATCCGTGAGATTAACAGGGAACAGCGTGGTATAGACAAGGCGACGGATGTACTCTCGTTTCCAATGCTTGAATTTGACGATGATGTTGCAGATGCTGAGTTTGACTATGACGGCGATATGGTAATGCTTGGCGATATTGTTATTTCTCTTGAGCGTGCAAGGGAGCAGGCAATAGAGTACAACCATTCATTTATAAGAGAGGTCGCATTTTTGGCGGTACATTCCATGCTACATCTCTTAGGCTATGACCATGTGGACAGTGTGGAGGACGAGAGGATTATGTTTGAAAAACAGGACAGAATATTAAACGAGTTAAACATTACAAGGGAGAACTAAATGGATAAGAATTTTAAATCAGGGTTTGTGGCGATTATCGGTATGCCAAATGTCGGCAAATCAACGCTCCTAAACCAAATTGCAGGACAGAAGATTGCCATAATTTCAGATAAGCCACAGACAACGAGGAATAAGATTTTGGCGATTTATACAACCGATACCGAGCAGATTATATTTACCGACACACCGGGAATACATAATCCGCACAATAAATTAGGCGAATTTATGGTAAACACCGCAAATGAAACAATCGGCGATACCGATGTTGTGTTATTTGTGATTGACGCAACACGGAAGATACACGATACAGAGCGGAAAATCGTTGAAAATATTGCAAAAAACGGTGTTCCTTGTATTCTTGCGATAAACAAGATTGACGCGGTTGAAAAGGAAAAGCTATTACCTCTTATTGCCGATTATGCATCAATGTATGATTTTGATGCGGTAGTCCCCATAAGCGCAAAGAACAATGACGGAATTAAAACTCTTTTGGAGGATATAAAAGAGCATTTGTATGAAGGACCTGCGTTCTTTGACGAGGATATGGTAACGGATCAGCCGGAGAGGCAGATTGCGGCGGAGATTATAAGAGAGAAAATGCTCTGGCTCCTTGACAAGGAAATACCTCACGGTATCGCAATCGAGATTTCAAAGGTCAGGGAAAAGGATAAAATTACCGAAATTTATGCAACGATATACTGCGAAAAGGCAACACATAAGGGCATCATTATCGGCAAGGGCGGTCAGATGCTAAAGCGTATCGGGCAAATGGCAAGAGGTGATATTGAGAAAATGCTTGATAAGCAGGTATATCTTGAACTATGGGTAAAGGTTAAGCCCGATTGGCGAAACAGCGATTTTATGATTAAAAATTTTGGATATACCAAAGACTAAGATACAATATGTTACAGTATAACCGTCGAAAAATGCAATAAACTATTATATGAGGATACTTGATTTTTGGAGGCGGATTAAAATGGAACTCAGGTTGTTTTTATGGAAAGTATTTGTAAGAACGGGAGATATAAACGCATATTTGCTCTATAAACGAACAGAAAAGAAATCAGGGAACGGGGAAGAGAAATGGCAAATACAACCGTCAAAGGTGTCATAATTAAACAGTCCGACTATGGCGAGGGACACAGGATATTGAGTATTTTCGGCGAGGGTGTGGGCATAATTAAGGCGATAAGCTACGGTGCGGTTAAGGCAAAAAGCTCTGTTGCAGCATCAAGCCAGATGCTAAGCTACGGTACTTTTTCGCTCTATGACGGTGGAAGGCTTGCAAGCGTAAGAAGCGCCGATATTGAGGAGAGCTTTTATCCGATAAGCTGTGATATTATAAAGCTCTCGCTTGTTTCATATCTTAGTGACATTACCTATGGAATTTTGGGCGAGAACAATGCCGATGACAATATCCTAAGCCTTTATCTTAATACCCTATACGCTCTTGCTTACAAGGACGCAGATGTTAAAAAGGTAAAAACGGTCTATGAGCTAAGACTGATGTCGTTTGGCGGATATATGCCTGCATTGGATAATTGCATCGAGTGCGGAAACGAGGATATATTTGCATTTGACCTTAAAAAAGGCAGTGTGGTATGTAAAGATTGCAGTGACGGAGCAGTAAAGATAAATCAAGCGGTGTTGTTGGCAATGCGCTATATTATAAGCTGTGAGAACAGGAAAATGCTCTCGTTTAATGCGTCCGAGGAGCTTATCGAATACCTTAATAACATTTCACAAAGATATGTTTCTACCCAGCTTGATAAAAGATTTAAAAGCCTTGACTACTATAATGCAATTTTATTGTCATAAACAGGTATTAAAAAGTCGTTTTATTTGGTAATATTACATAAATCTTAAAATATCTGAAAAAATATCTTGCAATTCTTAGCAAAGTGTAGTATACTGTTACGGTATTATAGATTAAATTTGTGGAGGTGTAACAGTAATGCCTAATATTAAGTCGGCTAAGAAGCGTGTTAAGGTTATTGAGAAAAAGACAGCTATTAACCTTGCACACAAAACTGCTTTAAAGACTGCTATTAAGAAGTTTGAAAACGCAGTTGCCAAAGGCGAAAAGGACAACGCAAAGGCTTTATTCAACGAGGCTTCAAAGAAGCTTGACAAGAGCGTTTCACAGGGTATTCTTCATAAGAATAACGCTGCAAGAAAGAAGTCACAGTTAGCTCTAAAGCTTGCAAAGCTTGCGTAAAAGAAAAATCAGAGGTCTGATGTGACCTCTTATTTTTTTAGCGTATAAAACAGTTGAAATTATCGGGATATTGTGGTAGAATAGAGCGTAAGTCAGTGAATAGGTAATATTTAGAATTTCAAATCTGAAAAATCGAAGATTTTTCTTCCATAATTATTCATTATTCACTATTCATTATTCATTTACTATGCTGAAAGGAGATTTGGAAGATGGCAGCGGCAAAAAAGAAAAAATTGCTCACATATAACGGCAAACCCCTTATAAAATGCGGTGACAGAATATATTACGG
Source organism: Clostridia bacterium (assembly GCA_017443895.1). Lineage (GTDB taxonomy): Bacteria > Bacillota > Clostridia > UBA1381 > UBA1381 > 12844. The sequence continues at coordinate 26,967 of JAFSXU010000071.1, read as the reverse complement.
CAATCTTGAAGATAAGTATATCCTTGCATTGGATATAACAGAGGAACAGGTAATAGAGGCTGAAAAAATCCCGACAAAGGTTAAAATTCAGCTTATGGACAATACGGGAGAGCTTGGCAACGGTCAGGTGTTCAGAAAGGCAGAGCGTGAAAATCTGTACAAGGCTTTGGATATCGGAAGCTGGTGGCTGCAGGACGCATTGAATATGGGTTAAAGCGGAATAAGGAGATTTATAGCTATGAAAAAGATTATTTCAGGTATTTTAACCTTGGCTGTGCTTGTAAGTATGGCAGGCTGCTCAAAAACAGAGCAGGTAAATGACAGCGTTGATAGAGAGGTAATATACCAGGTATCGCTTTTGCAGGGGCTTACCTTTGGCGACTATCACGGCAGTGTTTCAGCAGGGGAGCTCAAGAAAAAGGGCGATACGGGAATAGGAACATTTGACGGCTTGAACGGTGAGCTGATAATGGTTGACGGTGTTATATACCGTGCACCGGGTGAAGGAGTGGTAGAAGAGGTTAAGGACGAGGAAACAATTCCGTTTTCAAATGTAACCTTCTTCGACGCAGACGAGACTTGGAGTATAGAAAATGTCGCAGATTTTGATGCGTTAAGAGAAATATTAGACGCTAAGGTCAGCGAGTTTGGCGAAAACCGTTTTTATATGATTCGTATAGACGGAGAGTTTAATTCAATCAACGCACGAAGCGAGTACGCACAGGAAGAGCCGTATGAACCGCTTGCAAAGGTGCTTGAACATGATCAGACATTTTTTGATTATGAGAATATTAAGGGAACGATTGTCGGATTGTACTGCCCTCCGTATATGAGTGATTTAAATGCAACCGGCTGGCACCTTCATTTTGTATCGGAGGATAGAACAAAGGGCGGTCATGTGCTTAATATGAACATAAAGACGGCGAATATTGGCTGGGATAACACAAACGGATTTGAGATGCTTGTGCCGGAAAATGAAATGTTTGCCGATTTTGACCTTACCATAGACCAGTCTGAGGATATAAAAAAGGTTGAAACAAAGGTTGAGGAGTAAAGCTCCCGAATAGGGAATAATAAGAGCTGTTGCCAATATGGCAACAGCTCTTTTATTGGCAGGGTAAATTTTGGTTTAGATGTGTAAATGTGTATCACAATTTGTAGGGCAGGGGCTCTATCAACGGCGTTGTTGCCCGCAACGGCAACACGCCTATAAATCGCTTTGCGATTTATAAAGGCTCCTGCCGTTCTGAATATGCGTTGTCGGGGACGGTTGGAGCAAGCCCCAACCCTACGACCATACCAATTTACGATTTTTTAATTGGTATGCTAAATCAAAATTTACCCCCAACCGCCATATTATAGAAAAATCGGAGATTTTTCCACCATAATTATTCATTATTCATTATTCATCATTCATTATTCATTTAATCAAAATTACCCCTCTAAACCAAAATTTATGGGCAGGGAATATATTTATTTCCCCAAATTTGATATATCATCGTCAATGTCATCAATCGTATCGCCTACACCCAATGTCTTTAACCGTTTAAATTCAAAGGCGTTACTTTCAAACGGTGCGTTTTCGGGGATTTTAACCTTATCTATAACCTGCGGTGTTATATGCTCCGAGAGACCTTTGATATTTGCATCGTGCAACATATTTGCAAGCATTTTTGAAAAAATCACACCGCCCAAAATATTCGGGTGCGTATAGTCCTGACTCTCATTATCGTGTCTGAAAAACTGCTTTGATGTGTAAAGTCCAAGCGGTGTTATAAAGTCGGTAACGGCACTCCACATATCAATAAACGGTGTATCTGTTTCATTTGCAACCATTTGGACCGCTTTTTTGTTATTTCCCAAAAGGTCAAAAACACTGCCGTCCTCATCAAAGATAATTCTGTTTATCGGTGAGTTTACAATCGGTGTAGCTCCACGCTCTCTTGCCCAATTGATTAAAAATCTTAAATTATCGCTATATCCGCCAAAGGCAGAGAGCTCTGCTATTTTCTGGTCGTTATGCCCGAACTCGACCATTAAAAAGTCGCCCTGTTTTATATCATTTTCAAATGCTTTTATATGCATATCTATTGCGTCCTGTGTGGTTGCGCCCGATTCTGCATGGTTTGAAACTGCAATTTTTGTATCAACAAACATACCCAAAGGCTGGGCAACACCGCAATATATTTCCTCGGGATTGTATGGGAAAAATGACGGCTGATTTGTAACAGTAGAATCGCCGATTACATACAGAGTCGGAATATCAACGGGCGATATATGGCTTGTTGCTGTTATATCGCCGTCGGTTGCAATGGTGATAATTAAGCCCTCGGGCTTATACATATTCCCGCCTTTAAAGAGCTTATCGTGTACGCTTGCGGTAAATGTAAGAGCTTGCTCCTCGCCGTTTTTTATTTCACGCTTGTGCGTGACAAACTGGCTGTCCTGTATAAATACAGTATAGAAGGTGTCAGAGTGCGCCTTTATGTATAATGTTACCTCGTAATTTCCCGTAGGCACGCTTGATTTTATTACAAGCGGTTCTTTTTCATATAATATCATAAGTTCTCCATTCTATAAATTAGTATAAATTAAAAAGCAGGTAGGTCGCCGATTTTGGGAGTGCCATCACACAGGGGTGCTTAACGCTCATAAAAGCGGATGATTTTTTACCCTATTTTACTTTGCCTGAGCGGTATGCCTCAACAAGCGCATGAAGGGCGTTTATTTTCTTTTGGATACGCTTTCCCGTGTCGGTGTCCTCAACCAAAAGCCTGTGCGGTGAGTAGTCAATATTATCAAGCGTTGAATACATATCCTTTTCGTCCTTTATTGCCCTCTCGACAGACTCAAAAGCCTCGTGAGCGCTTAGCATCAATCCGTGTGAGTTAAAGAGCAGTGTATAGCCTGCAATTCCTGTCTGAGACTGGTACGCTTTTGCCATGCCACCATCAATAACCAAGAGCTTTCCGTTTGCCTTTACGGGGCTTTCGCCTTTTTTGAGCTTAACGGGAACATGACCGTTTATAATATGACAATATGAATTTGCGTCAATGCCAAATTCCTCCAAAATCCTGTCGCATACCTCGGGATCTTCATACAGCTTATAATAGGCGTCCTTTATTTCTTCTTTCGGCTCGTCCTCGTCAAGGAAATATCTCTCGAATGTCGTCATTTTATTCTTGCCGTAGAGCGGAGAATAACAACCGCACCATAAAAACCACAGAAAATCCTGCCCGTAGTCCCGTTCGGGATTTCCGCGCCTTGTATAATATGCGGTTCTTGCAAGTTTTTCACACATATCGAGCAACGATTTTCCCGATACCTTTTCGCCCAAAAGCGTTACTTCGGTAAATGAACCGTCTTTATTCATCGGCACACAGCCGTGATAGAGAAGATTGCCGTTTGTGCAAAGGTACATACTTCCTGCACGGTATAAAAACTGTATATGCTTTTGGAGTTTTTCCGAATGCAAAAACGACGACCTTAAAGACTCCATCAATTCCTCTTCCTGCGGAGTTAATTTGAACGGATCATCGGGGTCAACGGTTGGGAAGTTTGTATCCTTCATTTTATAGGTCTTTCCCTCAAATGAAACGGTGCCGTCCTCGAAGTTTATTTTATCAAGGCGCAGGTGGTTATCCATATTAAATTCGGGGTGCCTTTTTATAATCTGCCCCTCGAGTTTAAACTGGATAATTGCAATAGCCTTGTGCATTTTTGCCCAGATTTTAATATCGTGCTGTGAAATTGAAACACGGTTTACATTTTTCGGGATAAAACATTCACACGGATCATCGCCGTAGGTTTCAAGCGCAAAAACCGTAAGCGGACGCACGATAATTCCGTATCCGTCCTCAATACAGTCAAAATTCATATACCTTGTCGATACCGACAACACGCTTGCAATACACGCAAGCGAGCCTGCCGCCGCGCCCATCCATTGCACATCGTGGTTGCCCCATTGAATATCAACACTGTGATAGTTCATAAGTCTTTCGAGTATAATGTCGGCTCTTGGACCACGGTCAAAAATATCGCCTATAATATGCAGTTTCCCTATTGCAAGGTTCTGTATCAGCTTTGAAATATCAATTATAAACGCATCCGCCTGCCCTAATTCAACAATTGACGAAATTGAGGTGTTATAGTATTCCTCACGGTCTGCGCCGTATGAAATATTTACATGTATAAGCTCGTCTATCGTATCGCCAAAGGTTTGCGGTAACAGCTCCCTTACGCCTGAGCGTGTATACTTTGAGGCAACGCACCGACAGATTTCTATAAGACGGTTTAGGGTTATTTTGTACCAGTCGTCCGTTGCCTGATGATGCTTTTTGATATAATCAAGCTTTTGCTCGGGGTAATATATCAAGGTCGCAAGTGTATCACGGTCATGCTCGGATAGGGTATATCCGTAAATCCCCGTAATCTTATCCTTGATAACGCCCGACGCATTCTTTAAAATATGTAAAAACGATTCATATTCGCCGTGAATATCGCTCATAAAATGCTCCGTAAGCTTCGGCAGCTTCTGCCTTGACTGCAAACGGATAATTTCCGATGAAGCGGCTCTTATAGACGGATACTGATCCGCCAAAAGCTCTAAATATTCCTGACTGTATTCCAAAATAACTCCCTCCCTGTGCTGTATCTATATTTTAAGATACAAAAATATCACTACATAATCATTATATATAATGCGCACGGAAAAATCAACCGATATTTGAAATTTTAAAAAAGCAATACTACTAATTTTGTCCAAAAATAAACTATTTAGGGCATGTAAAGGTATTGAAAAAGTTTTGTAAATATTGTATAATTGTAACATCTAATATAATCGGTCGGTTTGTGGAATTGACCGAAAAAAATAAAGAAAGAGGGATAAATTTTATGACAAAAAAGATGAAAAAAATATTGTCAATGATTACTGCTTTGGCAATGTCGGCATCTGCTTTTGCAAGCCTTGCAATAACGGCAAGCGCAAAAACCGATGTCCTTACCGAAAATTTTGACGGTGAGAGTGTAAGCAGTGCATGGACAACAAAGACCTCCGGTGCTAATATGAACTTTACTATTGGCGATACAGACGGTAACAAGTATTTAAACGCTGCCAATGTAAGTACAGGCGGTACCAGAACACAGGGTATGACAATGCCCCAGACTGCAAGCAGTGAATACACAAAGGTTACTCTTGATTTTAACCTTTCAAACCACGGCTATGCAGCTGATAACCCACACGGTTTTTCGGTTATGTCGGCAAACGGAGCTAAGGTTTTCCAGATAAATCTTCCGAATAACCACTACAATCCAAGCACAGCAACAATTAACGGTACTGCACTTACAGGTGTTACCGCAGAGAAGCAGACATATCTTGGCTGGTATACACTTGATGCGGTTCTTGACAGCGTAAGAGGCAAGGTTGATTACACTGTTTATAAACAGGGGTCATCAACTGCCGTTACATCGGGTACTGTTGATATGGCAACAGCTTCAGCAGGTGTTCGCGGTTTGGAGTTCTATGCAAACCGTAACCAGTGCAATATTATGATAGACAATATTGAGGTGGCAGAGCTTGTACCTCCTGTAGTTACGGTTGAGGCTTCAACTGTAGAGCTGGGCGTAGGTGGCTCTGCACAGATTGCAACAGTTGCAGATGCAGTATCTGTTGATGTAGTATCAGCTGATGAAGATGCAGCTTTTGCTGAGTATGCAGACGGTGCCGTAACAGTATACGGCGGTGCATCAGGCAAGGTTGCAATTACAATTACCGCAACTTCAGCAGACGGTGTTAAGGTTGTAAAGACTGTTGATGCTGTAGTAGGCGGTGTTGAGCTTGCAGATGTAGCAGTTAAATATGTAAACTCAGATATGGAAGAGATCGCAGAAGGGTATACAATTTCAGATGCGGTTGTTGACTCCTTTATCGCAGAATCAGACCTTACAATTCCTGAAAAGATTGAAACGGCAGATTACAGATATACAAACGGCACTGCAGAGGAATATGTAGTTCAGTCAGGCGAGAATACAATTTATGTTGTATATGCAGATAGGGCTGCGGCTGTCACTGTTGTAGATATAAGCTATATGGCAGACGGTACAGAGGTGGCAACTGTAACAGTAGATGTACCTGCAGGTAAGTATGTAGGTGATGAATTTACATATATTTCAAATAATATAGTAAAAGGTACAGATGATAAGTATTATGCAGTAGGTAATGACTATACAACAGATGCAGAGCCTACAATCCTTAATAATGCCGCAACTCCTGTAAACAATGTTTTAAGAAAGACTGTTACATTGGCAGAGGATACTGTAATTACATATGATGTTACAGAGTCAAAGGATGTATGCTTCTACGGCGAGTGGGAGGACATCTTGGGCGGTGGCTTTACATATGCTACAGGCAGAAATATAGCATCAGGCGGTAAGATGGCTGCAACGACATCACAGGTACAGTTTTACACAGTAGAGCAGACAGGCAATTATCAGATAGTTCTTGTAGGCGGACCTAAGAAGAGAGGTACAGCAGTTTATACATCGGCAGACGCTGCAGCTGCAGCAACATCAGTTGATGATGAGACAGCTTTAATAACTCTTAAAAATTCAGATAACAACGACCAGTACGGTATCTATGCAGTTAAGACTGCAATGCTTACTGAGGGCGATGTACTTACAATAAGAGGTTTTGCTACAGGAAACAACTCAACAGATAACCTTGACTATGTACTTATCCGTCACATAGTATCGGGCGATATTATAGGACCTGAAGGTATCTCAATTCTTCCTGAAACAAATACAGCTCAGTTTACATTCGATTCAGGTCTTTCAGGCGATGTTGAATGGAAAATCACTGATGCGGAAGGTAATGATATTGAAGGTGTTACGATCGATGCAGACGGTGTGGTAACAGTTGAGCCTACAGTAGAATTTGAGGATATGGCAACAATTACTGCTTCAACTGCGGGCGGTACTGTAACAGGTTCAAAGGAAATCGAGATTGCAGCTATGTTCGTTGACAGCTTTGAGATTGACGGACCTACAACCGTAGCAGTTGGACAGACATACACATATTCAACAAAGTATATCAAGGACTTCTTCGGTCAGGATATCAGTAAGTATGTAAATGTTACCGTTGAGTCATATGACAACTCTATTGCAACAGCTTCGGGCAATACCATTACAGTAGTTGGCGCAGGCGACGGACTTATCGGAGTTCATGTGGGTGACGAGGTTCAGGATGTTGAAATAAAAGCTAATTACTTCTATTTAACAGGCAAGGCTACAGGCAACGAAACAGCAATTGATGCATCAAGCCTTGTAACATCTGATAATATCACAGGCTACCTTGTAACAACTGCAAAGGACGGCGTGAAGGTATCTCAGGAAACAGTTGAAACAGTTCCTGCTACAGTTGATACAACAGGCGCAGACAGCTATGAAATAGCTCCTGTTTACTACTATGACGCAAACGGCGCAGGCCTTGGCAACCTTAAAGATAACAAGACTCCGCTTGGTGATAACTTCGCAGACGGTTTCTATAATATGACATTTACAAAGACATATACTGAAAGAGTTGACATCTATGTAAATGGCTATATGGTAGGTAACAATGTTGACCAGGACGGTACAGGCAGAGTAATGTCTGACGAGCATAAGGTATATTCTGTAAATGATGTAGTCGTAGAGGGCGGTACTGTTACAGTAAGCACTACAGATATTGCCGGCGGCTCAAACGGCCCAAGAGGATATCAGATAACATCTGTAGAGCTTGTAAAGGCTCCGTCAATTGTTGACAGACAGAAAAAGGTTTATGTAACAGGTGACTCTTTGGTAGCAAGCTATTACGGTGCAACAACTAACCTTGTTGGTTCATCAAGAACAGGTTGGGGTCAGGTACTTGAAAACTACTTCACAGACGATGTTGAGGTTATCAACCTTGCAAACAGCGGTCAGTATGCAGAGGGTATCTTAGTAACTGCATTCCCGGGAATGCTCAAGATGGCACAGCCCGGTGACTACTTTGTAATCGAGTCAGGTTATAACGACAGAACATACTCATCAAGAGAAAAGATGTATGATGCACTTGTTTCTATGGTAGACCAGGCAATGGAAAAGGGCGTAAAGGTTGTATTGGTATCACCAAACGCATCAGCTCATGACTATAAGACAGGTCTCCAGTTCTCATCAACAATGACAGATGTTGCAAATGATATGATAGCTAAGTATGGCAGTGATGTTACATATGTTGACCTTACAACATTGAGCTACAACTATTTGGTTAGCACAGGTATCAGCACAAAGGTATCTGAGGACGCTATAAACTATGCTCCTGTATATAACGAGGACGGAACTTTAGCATCAGTTACAGTTACTCCTGTAGCGGCTGATAGCTATGTAAAGATGCCTCACCTTATCTGGAATGCAGATATGAAGCCTGTTACAACTTCATCTGATACAGTTCAGGTTGATGCAACTTATAACCTTAGCACTGCAGGCGGAGATACTCTCCACTCATCATATGTAGCAGCTATGAAGTGGGCAGAAATCGTTGCTCAGGGTATGAAGGATGCAGGTATTGATTTTGTTAATACAACATTCTCATATGAGTTTACAGATACTATCGGCAATACTATTACTTGCCGGGTAAAATAATTAAATAGTATATCAGAATAAATAGCAGACTGTTGCCATAAGGCAACAGTCTGTTTTTAGGTTATGATAGATTTTGGCTTAGAGGGCGGATATCCAATATTATTGTAGGAACGGCCCTTTAAAATTGTCTGCTGTCTGCATTGCGCACAAACGCTTCAGCGTCTTGCGTAAAAAGCACCATAAACAGCTAAACGGCACCAACAGCACCGATATTCGGTGTCATTAGTGCCGTTCCTTACGGTGTATAATATTAACAACAATTTTACAGCGGTTCGCTGAGTCCAAATTTATATTACTTTTAAAATTTACGCTTTACCTCTTTTACTATTCCAAAAACACGAATACGGAGCATCTCCTCGCCCTCAAATCGCCGTGGCGGATACATCGGGTTTATTGACTGCAATTCTATATAGTCATTGCCGTATACAACCCGCTTTACCACTCCGTCCTCATTATCAACCGTTACAACTCCGTATGTTCCGCTGTCTATCGAGCTTTGGACTCTGACAAGCACAAGGTCATTTTCCATAAATATCGGATACATACTATCGCCCGTTACCTTTAAATATACATACTTTTCCGCATGCGAAATATCACTTGCAAGTACGGTTTCATAGTCTATTATATTATCCTCGGCAAAACAGCTTATGCCTGCGGCAACTCTGCCGATAATCGGTATCTGCACCGTTGCATCATCGGGATTTATGGGGATTACATTTGACGGCTCTTGTACCCAGCCTAAAATATATTCCGGCGTTGTATCCAAAATCTCGGCAAGCTTTATAATAGAGTCCCTTTTTATATTCTTGACAGTTCCTTTTTCGTATTTCTGTATGGCGGCTTTTTGTACACCTATCTTTTTCCCAAGCTCCTCCTGGGTAAGATTATGCGATTTCCTCAAAAGCTTTATCCTTTCTCCCGTTGTCACAGCGTATCAACTCCTTAAACATTTGTATAAATAATATCACAAAAAGATACTAAATGTCAATAAAATTTGTTAAAACTGCTAAAAATATCTTAAAAAGATAAAAAATGCTTGACAAAAGTATCTGAATATGATATTATTAGCATAAATTCAAGAGCGACATATTTTTTTAAAATTATAGTATCTCAAAAAGATACAAATGGGAGGTGAAAAAATGATTTACAGTAATTGTGATGCAAATGCTTTATATGCTATGGAAAGTGCAAGGCTTGGCGGATATATGGATGAGAATGATAAAGAGGATGAGTTTTGCCCGATTTGCGGTATGTTTGAGCCTGATTACTATTACATAAATGACGAGGGCGACTGTGTAGGCTGCTGTGAATGTGTGGTAAGGTCGGATACTCAGTACGGATTTCCAAGTCTGTGAGTGCAGTTACAAACTAAGACGGAGGTGATGATGTGCCAAGGAGAGCGGTTGCGGACGAAAAGGAAATTCTAAAAAACTTTACCGAGATAATGCGTTCAAATTCCGACGATGTTAAACCGTCGGACAAGATGAAGGCGGCAGAGTTTTTGGCAAAGCACTATGCAATGCTTGACAAAAAGAGCGATGACAAAAACGGCAATGTTATGATTGTCGATGATATTCCGCAGAATTTAGACGGTGATTGAAAGCTTATAAAAATGACAAAGCTTATTGCGCCTGCATTTTATTCACTGCACCAAGACATAAAAAACGATTTACATACGCATTATCGCCTAAGCGGAGGGCGGGGCTCTACAAAATCATCATTTATAAGTATTGAAATAATTTTGGGGCTTATGAAGCACCCCGATACAAACGCCGTCGCAATAAGGAAGGTGGGCGCATACATTCGTGACAGTGTTTTTATGCAGCTGCTTTGGGCAATTGATATGCTTGGGGTGAGCGATTTATGGGATATTAAGGTTTCTCCGCCTGAAATGACATTAAAAAGCACGGGGCAAAGGATTTTATTCCGCGGTGCGGACAAGCCTCAAAAGCTAAAGTCAACAAAGGTACAGCACGGGTACATAAAATACATTTGGTATGAGGAGCTTGAGGAGTTTTTGGGAATGAAGGAAATCCGTTCCATAAACCAATCGCTTATGCGAGGCGGAAAGAGCTTTAAGGTTTTTTATTCCTATAATCCGCCACAAAGTCAGACAAGCTGGGTAAATGCAGAGGAGTCTAAATTAACCGATGATACCCTTATCCACAAAAGCACATATGAAGATGTACCCCGCGATTGGCTCGGACGGCAGTTTTTCTTAGAGGCAGAGCATCTTAAAAAAACAAATACGACGCTTTATGAGCATGAGTATTTAGGCAAGGTTACAGGCACAGGCACGGAGGTTTTTACAAATCTTAGTATCCGCACCATTACCGACGATGAGATACAAGCCTTTGACAAGATTTATTGCGGCGTGGATTTTGGGTATGCGGTCGATCCGTTTGTGTTTTTACAATGCTATTACACTAACAACAAGCTATATATTTTTGATGAAATCTACGGCGGAGGTATTTCAAATTATGCGGCGGCGCAAAAAATAAAAAGCCGTAAAGTCTCAAATTCACCCATTGTCTGTGACAGTGCGGAGCCAAAAAGTATCAGAGATTTAAGGGACAGGGGGCTAAGGGTGATAGCCGCAAAAAAGGGTCCGGACAGCATTGAGTACGGAATAAAATTTTTGCAGAGCTTAGATGAGATTATCATTGACCCGAAACGCTGTCCCAATACCGAGCGTGAATTCAGAGGGTATGAGCTTTTAAGGGATATAAACGGAAATATACGCTCCGACTATCCCGACCGTAACAACCATACCATTGATGCGGCGCGATACGCCTTAGAATATCAAATAAACTCGCACAAGGCGAGGGTAATAAAAAGACGGGATTTATTTTAGGTAGTAGGTAATAGTGAAAAGTGAATAAGTAAGGAAGAAAAATCTCGGATTTTTCCAGAATTTATAAGAATTTGAACACATTTCCATATTACCCACTGTATGAGGAGGAAACAAAATGATTATTGATGAAGAATATTTTAAAGACGGGCTTGACGAAAAGCTTATTGCAAGGCTAATTCGCCGACATCAAAGAGAGTCGGTAAAATACCGTAAATTGTACAATTACTACAAGGGTGAGCATGACATAGTTTCAAGAAAAAAAGCAAGTCAAAGCACATCAAACAACAAAATTGTATGCAACCATGCAAAATACATTATTGATATGACAAAAAGCTACCTTATCGGAAATCCCATAACATATACCGCATCAGAGGGTTATGATATTGAGCCGATAAAAAATGCGTACCTGGTTCAGGATATTGCAAGCCTTGACAATATTATTGAAAAGGAAATGAGTGTTTACGGAAAGAGCTTTGAATACATTTACATTGACGAAAATTCAGAGCCTAAAAGCGTTCCGTTAAGCCCTGTCAACACTTTTATGGTATATTCTACAACCGTTGATAAAAAGCCGATTTTGGCGGTACATTATTACTATAAGCGTGATGTTGACGGCACTGATGACGGAGTGGAATGTATGGTCTGCGATAATACCTACATTTACATATATAAATCAGATGCAAATAATTTTGACACGATAAAAAAGGTAAGCTCAAATCCGCATTTCTTTGACGAAATGCCAATGATTGAATACCGAAACAACGAGGAGGAGCAGGGCGATTTTGAACAGCTTATTCCGCTCATTGATGCTTATAATACGCTGACATCTGACCGTGTAAATGACAAGGAGCAGTTTGTGGACTCGTTCTTGTTCCTGCAGGGTGTGGAGCTTGACGACGAGCAGGCAAAAAAATTAAGAGAAGAAAAAATACTTATGGGCTATGAGGGCGCAAGCGCAAAGTATTTATCAAAGGTTATGACCGAGAATGATATTCAGGTCCTTGCCGACAGCCTGCGCCGTGATATTCACAGATTTTCCATGGTGCCCGATTTATCCGACGACCAGTTTGGAAACAACTTATCGGGCGTTGCAATAAAGTATAAGCTCATGGGATTTGAACAGCAGGTAAGGAACAAGGAGCGATACTTTGCAAAGGCTCTTAAAAAACGGTTTATGCTATATACAAAATACTATACGCTAAAAGGCAAAATGGACTATGTGCCTATACACAGAGTGGATATTGTATTTACAAGAAATCTGCCCGAAAACGAGCTTGAGGTTTCACAGATGATTAAAAATCTGCAGGGTATTGCAACCAAGGAAACACTCCTATCACAGCTTTCGTTTGTGGCAGACCCGAAAGAGGAGGCAACTCTTTCGGATAACGAAAATTTTGATTTGAAAAGTTGCGCGGCTTTACAAATATAAACTAAAAAGGAGGAACCCAAAATGAGGGACACTAAAACTAAGGTTGAAGAAACCAAAACCTTTACCCAGGAGCAGGTAGACGAGCTTATCGAAAAAAAGCTAAGCGAGGCAAGAGCTCAATGGGACAAGGAGGCAGAGGCTCAAAGACAGGCGGAGGAGGAAGACAAAAAGCTTGCCCTGATGTCTGATGATGAGCGAAAGACGGCTGAGTTTGAGAAGAGAGAAAAGGCTTTTGAAACGGAGCGTCAGAAGTATTTAAGCGATAAGCTGGAGTTTGAGGCAACAAAGGCATTGGCGCAGGAAAATCTGCCCGTTTCTTTTGCAAGACTCTTATCAGGCAAGGACGAGGAGGAAACCGCCCAAAACATAAGTATGTTTAAGAGCGAGTTTTTAAAGGCGATAGAGATTGCCATAAACGAAAGATTAAAGGGCAAAACACCAAAGACAAGCTCTGTTGCTGAGTCAAACGATCCGTTTTTAGCAGGATTTGGATATTAAAAACTAACACAGAAAGGAATTTTTGATATGGCTATAAATTACGCAAGCAAATATGCGGCAAAGATTGACGAGAGATTTTCACGCGAGGCATTATCTGCGGCCGCTATTAACAATGATTATGATTTTGTCGGTACAAAAACCGTAAATGTATACAGTGTGCCGACAGCGACAATGAACAACTACCAAAGGACTGGCTCAAACCGCTACGGAACACCTGCCGAGCTTGAAAACAGTGTTCAGGAGATGACAGTGTCTAAGGATCGTTCATTTACATTCACCATTGACCGTGGTAACTTTAACGATACCCAGATGGCAAATAATGCAGGCGAAGCTCTCTCCCGTCAGATAAGAGAGGTTGTCATTCCTGAAATTGACAAGTACCGTTTCGGTGTTATATGCTCAAATGCAGGGAAAACTGTAGAAAAGGTGTTATCAAACCAGAATGCATATGACGCCTTCTTGGACGCAACAACCGAGATGATTGAAAATAATGTGTTGCTGAGCGAATGCGTGGCATTTGTTTCAAGTAAGTTTTACAAGTACATCAAGGAGGACAATGCATTTATTAAAAACGGCGATCTCTCGCAGAAGATGCTTATAAAAGGTCAGGTTGGCGAGGTTGACGGTGTTGCAATAGTTGTTGTTCCTACCGCATATTTACCGGAGAATGTTGCATTTGTTCTTACACACAAGAGCGCAACCGTTGCGCCTGTAAAGTTATCGGAGTACAAAATTCACGATAATCCGCCCGGTATCAACGGCTGGCTTGTCGAGGGCAGAGTTTACTATGATGCGTTTGTGCTTGACAACAAGGCGGCCGCTATCTATGTACATATGGATACAGAACCGGAAGAGGAATCGGGTTCTTGATCAGAATAATTTTGGAGGTTTAAGGTTATGGGAGTTTTAGAGGATACAAAATTACTTTTACAAATTGATACAGACACAAAAGACGAAATCTTAAGCTTATATATCGAAGATGTTAATCAGGCGATAAAGGCATATTGCAGAATTGAGTTCATACCAAGACAGCTCGAGTCCCTTATTCCAATGATAGCGGCAAGGCTTTACAATGCAGGTCTTGACAATGTAGAAGAGATAAGTGAGGGGGACAGAAAAATAAGATTTTTCGGAAGCCCTACTGATGTTTTGGGCGGATTTGACGACAGACTCTTACCGTTTATAAACAGGCGCGGTATGCTCCCCTCGGAGGTTATAAGAAATGAATAAAAGCTATTTTTCCAAATTCTATAAAACTCCTGCGTGCATTTATGAAAAGGTCGGCGGCGATGATTACAATAACGGTTGTACTTTAAAAAAGGTAAAAGACATCTTATGCGATTTTCAGGACATAAGCGAGGGTATAGTAAGTAACGAGTATGGGATGAGGGACACAAAAACAGCAAAAATCTTCTTTGATACCGATACCGCTGTTTTGGTTAATCAATACGCAGTTATAAACGGTATAACCTATTTAATCACCCGTGTTGACAACAGGGATATGGGTTCTATGGCGGTGCTGGCAAGGAGGGATGCGGTATGAATTTGGGCGTCAGAGCATCGGGCGGTGAAATTGCAATAAATTTTGACAGGGCATTTGAAAAAGCCGGAAAGATTGTAGAGGATTATGCAAGGTCTTTGGCTCCCGAAGGCGTAGAGATTAAAACCGATACGGATAATTTATCGGTGTCGGTTTATGCCGATACCGCACATGGAAAGAGCTTGGAGTTTGGAACACCAAAAATGGCACCGCAGCCATTTTTGGTGCCCTCCCTTATAGCTGCCGAGGATGAGATTATTGATACTATAGCTTGTGAAATGGAGATTTTATAAATGTTAGATATAAACCAAGAACTGAAAAAGTCCTTAAAAAATTTGGAGGTAAAAACCGTATTCCAATACCCCGACAGCTTTGTTGAGCTTCCGATAGTAAGCTACTATACCGTGTCTGATAAAATCAAGATGTTTGTTGATAACGGTGCGTTTATTGAAGAGGGATACATAAATCTGGATATATGGACCAAAACTCCAAAAGAAGGCTTTGACATTGCACAGGCTGTTAATTCGGCTTTGGATAACGACGGCTGGATAATGCAGTTTATGATGGATGTTAAAAAAGAAAGTGATGAGAATATTTATCACAGAACTATGCGTTTTAAAAAACAATTTGTTATTATTTAAAATTACTGCTTTGCAGTAATTGCATTTGAATTTACAAGGAGGATAAAAAATGAACAGACCATTACCTACAATAGGTGTTGACAAGTACACATTTTTTAAGGTTTTAAGTGACAGCACATCTGCTACTCAATACGATGAGGGCGTTGAGCTTTTGGGTACGGTTGAAATCGCACCTACCGACGCGGGCGGATCAACTGTATTTGATGCCGATAACGGCGCCTATGATGTGGCAAGCTACATAGAAAATATCGGACATGAAATTACAAATGCCGATATTCCGCCCGAGGTTGATGCTATGTGGCGCGGTGCTACATTAAAAAACGGTGTTGTTGAGATAGGAAACGATACAAAGACTGTATATTTTGGCGTTGCATGGCGTATCTTAAAGTCTGACGGTACATACAGGTATGTAAGATACTACAAGGGTGCATATTCATTCGCATCAAATGTAGGCGGTAAGACAAAGGCATCATCGGGAAGTGTTGATAATCAGACCGCAAAGGCTACATATACGGCCGTTGAGCGTACAAGTGACAGTAACTATTACGCATATATTGACGAGGCCGATATACCCGAGGGTATGACAAGAGCTGAGTTTGAGGAAGAATGGTTTAGCAACCTAAACTATATGCCCGAGTCTTAAAAGTTTTGGGAGGATAGTTATGCAAAATACCATAAACTTTACAGTGGGGGACACTAAATATGTTTCCAACCCATTTGACTTTGAAACTATGTGCATAATAAACGATGCTCATAATGATGATACCAAATCGGGACCTTTGAGTATTTGCCGTGAGGCGGTTACATATATGTTTAACAAAACCGAGGCTACGGAGGATATTATAGACAATCTTCCGCCCCAAATTCATGCAAAGCTATGTCTCGATGTGTGGAAAATGTATATTGAGGCGCTATCGTCAAAAAAAGAGTAGGGTCGGGTCAGGGCGGCAGATTGCGGGATATTTATGCTATGTTCTTTAGATATTACCACATTCTGCCGTTTGAGGTCGGAAAACAAAATCCCGTCATATTATTTGATATGCTCGATTCGCTTGATACCGAGCAGGATATTCCGGACAGCGGGTACTTAAATATGTTTTACGGGAGATAACCACCAAAACTTAGGAGGTGATAATTTGGAAGCTGCAAATCTGAGTGTAAAAATCACAGGCGATGCATCCGAGCTTATGCGGGAGATTGGCAGGGCAAATGCGGCGCTTAGAAATCTTCGTGACAGCGCATTTTCAATGTCGGCATATTCATACGGCGTTAAAAATGATTTATTCAAGGCAAAGCGCAACAGCTTTGTAAGCTACACAAAAAGCGCAAATGTTCCCATAGATGAACAGATTTCATGGTGGGAAAATACTATGGCTGAATTTTCATACGATTATGATGTTATAAAAGCGTGCAGTGAACAGATTTTTAAGCTGACAAGAAGTCTTATTGGGGACATACAAAATGAGTCTAAGACATACATTGATGAGCGTACATATTTAAACGATTGGCAAAGCTACGGCGATAATGCGATTTCCGCATTTGACAGGATAAAGTCAAAAAACAGGGAATTTTTAAATTATGGCTTTATAACATACTCCGAATATGTTGACAATGTGGAAAATGCAGGCTCGCTTTTGTATAACGGAAGAATAAAGCAGTCCAAAAAATGGCTTGAGCATGAGGAAAAGTATAACGGCTTATCCGCCGATGACTACATAGCAGGCCTTAACCGTATGGCCGAGTATTCAAAGGAATACTACAACCGAGGTCTTATATCATGGCGCGAATACTCCGACGGTATCGGGGAAATCAACGATATGCTTGCCGATAAGGTTAAGGAAAAAAACAAGGAAATTTATTCATCCTGGCAGACCGACGCCGATATGTGGCAAAATATGCGACAAACCTATGGCGACTGGGACAAATACGGAGACAGTGAGGAACAGTTTTACAAGCGTAAAATAGAGCGAATTAAAAACTTTTATGCGCAGGGTATTATTTCCTTTGACGACTTTGATATAGACACAAAAAATGCGTCAATGTCGCTTTATAAAACACAGTCAAAAAGTATTGATAATATGCTCTTGACACAGTATCAGGCAATAAAGGATCTTAAATCTCAGTTTGATACGGAAAAAACCAATCTTAAAAACAGCTGGGCGGTTGCAGACAGGAAAGAGGATATCGGTGAGGTTAGCGGTTTGCTCGGTATATACAAATACGCCGTTACAACAAGGGGACAGGAGCGTTACAAGGAGCTTCAGGAGCGGTTAAAGAAATTACAGCGTGAGGAGCAGTTATACGAGCTTGAAACAAAGAACAATGCCATTATAAAAAGCCTTGAAGAGGAATACCGTTATGCCGAGGCAAACAAGGGTGTGCTTTTGGATAATTTGCGCTCAAGCTCCATTGATGTTTCAAGCTGGACAAGGGCATTAAACGATAATGTTGCAATATCTACCGCCAATATCGGGAACACCTTAAATGCAATTTTAAGGGCAATAGGCGACAAGGAAATCAATGTATATAACGATAATTCAAACAAGAATACCATAAATTTATCAAACGGTATGCAGGTGATGTTTAGTGGCAGATATTTATATTACGGAATGTGAGGTAAACAGATATGAATAATGGATTTACATTTAAAAACAGGCACAGCTCAACATTCGGCTGTGTTGTAAAAACAAACAACAGACCTATTATTCCGTCTGTTAAAACCTATACATATTCCGCTATGTTACAGGACGGCGAGTACGATTTTACCGAGGCAAATCCGTATGGGCGTGAGTTTTACAACAAGCGTGAAATGTCGGTAAGTCTACAGGTGTTTGCGGATAATTTGGAGGGGCTAAACCGAAAGGTAGGAAATATTGCAGCCTGGCTTTGCGGAAGCGGGTATCTGATTTTTGACGATACAAAAAATGTAAGGTGGAAAGCGAGAGTCAATCAGGATATTTCATATGCGCCCGAAACCCGTGGCAAAAAGGCAATTTTAACGGTTGTATTTGATGTGGGCGCATTTGCGGAGAGTGTATTTACAATGTCTGAGGGGCCTTTGCTTGACAGTGATATTATACTTAACAGCAATTTATTACTTACAACCGAACAGGAGTATACCATAAATCAGCTTGATAGTGAGGTAACGGAATTTAACTTACCAAACTACGGAACACGCCCTATTGTTCCTATTATCCATATTACAGGAGAAAACGGAAAATACACCCTATCAAACGGCGATTTGTCAATATCCGCCGAGGGCTCTGACATTGTATTTGATTTTATACTGCAAAGGGTAACGCAAAACAATGAGATAATCGAGGGCTTTGGTGAGTTCTTTGAAATTTTAGACAAGCTGTACTTTACATCAGATACCGAGGGCGAATACACGATAAGTATCGACTACCGACCAAAGTGCGTATGGGATTTAGGAGGCGATTTATATGCTTAAGCTCTATGACGGGGATTACAGCAATTTAACCTTTTTAGATTACATAGGCGAGGCGGACTCTGTTGTAATATCGGAGTCGATAAATGAGGATTACACGCTTAGTTTCTATTATCCCCAAAATGCAAAATGTAAAAATATAAAGGTAAATAACTTAGTCGAGTGCGAGGGACAGTTTTACAGAATAATAAGCGTTATTGATGCGTCTATGGAAATGATAAGGGTTAGTGCTATGCATATTTATGATGCGGACAGTCCCACGGTGCATATCCCCATGATTTCAGACCATATCGGAGTAAATCCGCAAGCGGTTTTACAGACGGCATTCCAGGGCTCGGGAATAACCTTGATATCCGACCGAGATGATTTAGTCGGGAACGACGGATTTTTGATTGACTTTTTCGCCGTTGATAAGACCTCGCCTAAAGGCGTTATGCAATCGGTTATTGAAAACTGCGGTTTTGGCGAGGTGTATAAGGACAACAAAAGCGTTGCGCTTATTGAGAGGTTGGGGACAGATAAAAAAACAAAGCTTGACCTTAGAAAAAATGTATCGGCTCTGACAATTACAAGGGATATGGGCGATATTGTAAACCGTCTGTACGCCTACGGCAAGGACGATGCAACAATGGATCAATACATAGGAGCACCGTATATTGACAGTGTGGAGAGCATTGAAAAATACGGGCTAAAGGTCGGGTATAAGGATTACAGCGATTATACCAAGCCTCAGGATATTTACAAGCACGCCATATGGGAATTTGATGAGCGGAACAAGGACAGGATTGACATTCCATCAATTACAATAGAGGGAAGTGTTATTGACCTTGCAAAAATAATCGAGGGCGAAAACAGCTTTAACTTAGGCGACAGCGTTATCATAACCGATATTGACGGCAACAGCTATGAGGAGCGGATAATAAAGCGTGAGTATTATCCGTATGAACCGAAGGAAACGAGTATAACCATTGGCAGAGTTAAAAAGGATATGGCTTTTTACATGGCTCAAATGGGAAAGCTGGCAGGAAGGTACAGTAAGGTTTCAACAAATTCGGGAAAAATCACAGCCCACAATGTTACAGGTGCGGTGTCCACTACAACCGATAATGTAAACATATCCGCATCGGGTACACAGACCTCGGATAAGCTGATACGGGTTATTGTCAATAACAATACAAAGGTTAATATCGGTATATCGGGGAGCAATTATGTTTTTACGGTATACGATAAAAACGGAGTGCAGGCAATAGGCTTTGACACAAGCGGAAATATGACCTTTAACTGCTCACAGATTACCGTAGGCGGTAAGGTATTAAAGGTAACAGGCGGTAATCTTACCATAGACGGCAAGAAAATTTTAACGGAGGAATAATATATGCAACTGAATTTGAATTTTGACGGATTTACAAAGCTAAAAGACTGGTGGCAGATAGTAAAGGACAACTTTTCAACTATCCAGACAGAGGTAAACAACAGGGTTTCAACTACCGACTATGCAACCAATGAAACAGCAGGAGTTATAAAGGTCGGCGACGGCTTAGAGGTGACTGATGAGGGCACAATCAATGTTGCTGCAGAGGGCGGTATCAGGATAAACGATATAAACTGGCTTGAAACAGACCCTGCAACCGAGGCGGATATTCAAAGACAGACAGATGAACACAAGCCCATAACACCGTATTATCTTGACTATGCGGTAAGGTCGGTAATAGACGATATTATAATAGGCGAGGTAACGGTTGACGGGCAGACTATCGAGGACATAATGGACACAAAATTAAGAGCCTATTATGACACAAATGAGGTAGATGGCGCATTAGCCGATAAGGCGGACAAAACAACCGTTAATCGGTATAAGCAAGAGCTTGATGATGATATTTCAGATACCAATGCGGATTTATCTGCACTTACACAAAGAGTAAATACTTATCTGTCCCCGTTTGGGTTTGGAGTATATACAGGTAACGGAACAACTGACAGGGAAATCAATTTAGGCTACAGCCCCAAAGCGGTATTAACGGTAAGCACCAACGGTTTTGGCGCGCATATCGGCGGACAGTTTGAAAATAGGGGTGGTTTTGCTTTAGACGGATACCCGTCAGACTGTGGAATAACAATAACACAAAACGGATTTAGTGTTTCGGGTGATTGCAATTCAAGTAATGCGACATATTACTACATCGCAATCAAATCGGACAGTGAGATTGTGGTGCATTAAAGGAGGAATATTATGAGCGAGTGGACAAGAATACCGCATGACGGTGATTATGATAATCTCGATAGCACCCTGATTATACCAATCACACAAAAAAAGGTTCACACACAAAACCTGCCGCGCATTATACAGGGCGAGGAAAACGCCGATATTCTGACCTTTGAAACGGACAGGTTCTATAACGGAGTTGACCTTACAGCTACAGTCATTTCAATTATCTACAAAAATGCAAACGGCACATTTTATGAAAGGGCGGTAAATGTTGAGTATTCCGATGATAAATTAAGATTTTCATGGGCGGTGTCAAAAAATGCTACAGCGTGCAAGGGAATACTTGTTATAAACCTTGAATTTGACGGACTTGATGCGCATAAAGAGGTAATAACCGTAAAATCTGTACGGTTTCCTATAGAGATAGAGCCTGCTGTGTTGGGTAAGGAAATATCCGATTACAAAAGCGATAACTGGGTCGAGGAAACCAATGCAAGGGTCAAAAATCTTGAAAATGAGTGTAAGGAGCTATCGGGAGATATTACGGACTTAGATGAAAAGCTAAGCCAAAAAGCGGACAAGGACACCGTTGCATCACCTACACAGCTTGGCATGATAAAATTACTTGCAAGCGCCGGCGGTCAGAACAGGTCGGGACTGGTGGTAGATGAGCAGACGGGAGTTACATACATAAATGCCCGTGCAGACCGTGGCATATACCGTGACGGAGCAGGACAACTTCAGATAAATCCTGCAACTGATGAAGAGGTGGCGACAGGCACAGAACAGTATAAGCCCGTAACACCAAAAACATTAAAGCCGTTTATAAGCTATTTATCTACACCCACGCAGGTAGGCGTTTGGGTTGACGGTACGCCGATATGGCGTGCAACATTCAGCTTGACTGATAGCGAATTGCTTGACAAAAATCCGGCACTTTGGACTGATAGATGTGTTGTTTTTAATGATTTCATTGAAATAAACGAATTGATGGATGTGAAAATTGTCACAAATTATGCTATCTATGCTTCTCAAAGCGAGCCATGTATTGTTGACAGCTTTAAGTTAGAGTATGACGGAAATATCGGTTTTGTTTTTGATGACAATATAAGAGAGGGCGTGCATGATGTGTTTTATGGGTTTATTGAATTTGTAACACCTAAAAATAATATAATGGAGGCATAAAAATGGACAGACTATTTAATACTGTGGCTATAGTTGTCGGAATAGCCGGAGGGATTATATCAAGCGCCTTTGGCGGATTTGATATTCTTATAAAAGCACTGCTTATAATGACTGTGCTTGATTACATATTGGGAGTAATAAAGGCCATATACAATAAGGAGCTGTCGTCAGAGATAGGCTTTAAGGGCTTAATAAAGAAGTTTGTAATGTTCTTGGTAGTGGTTTTATCGGTAGTGTTACAGAAAATTGTAGGTGATGCAATCATCATCAGGGATATTACAATAATGTTTTTTATAGCAAATGAGGGTATTTCAATATTGGAAAATGCGGCGGTATTTATCCCGTTACCCGATGTTTTAAAAAATACACTTATGCAGTTAAGGGACAAGGATAAGGAGCAGGAAAGTGAATATAATAGAGACTAACATAAAATGGGCAAGCTCTTTGTCAAAAAGACCGAGAACCGATTATATAGTCTTGCATCATGCCGAGGCATCAAAATGCAGTGTCGAACAGGTGGATAGCTGGCACAAGCAAAACGGCTGGGCAGGGATAGGCTACCATTTCTTTGTACGAAAGGACGGCACAATCTATAGGGGCAGACCGCTTGATACCATGGGCGCACATGTAAGCGGAATGAACAGCCGATCAATAGGGATTTGTGCCGAGGGTAGCTATATGACCGAAACCATGCCCGAGGCACAGAAAAAGGCAATATGTGAGCTTTTGGTATATTTAAAGGACAAGTATTATCCTGTTGCCTCAATTGTGGGACACAAAGAGGTGGGGCAAAGCAACTGCCCAGGTAAAAACTTTCCGCTATCGGAGATAAAAAATAACTACCGCAATATCGCAGGACAGGAATATACTCGCCTTAACGATATTGTATGGGAGCTTAATCACCGTGGCATAATCACAGACAGCTCTCTGTGGCTTAAAAAAGGTGCGGATAAAAATATATACTGGCTTTTAAGAAAAATATGCCAATATGTACGCACTCACTGATTTTTAGCAGGCAGCTGCGCTAAGATTATAGCAATAAACATTATTATACAGCCCGAAATCTCTTTTAAAGTAAGCGACTGTCCCAATATTAACCAGCCTGCAATAACGCTTATGCACGATTCAAGGCTCATAATAATTGCCGCAACGGTCGGGTTTAGCTCTCTTTCGCCGATAATCTGGAGCGTGTATGCAACTCCGCTTGATAAAACGCCAGTGTAGAGAAGCGGAAGCCAGGATTTACAGACACCGCCTATTGTAGGCGACTCCAAAAACAGCATGAGCGGAAGAGCGATTATTCCCGCAACCGCAAATTGCATGGCGCATAATAAATATGCGTTTATCTCAGGCGAATATTTTGAAACTGCCATTATCTGCGCGGTGTATGAAACGGCGCAGAAAAATACAAATATATCGCCTCGGTTTATTGAAAAGTTTTCATTTACGCATAAAAGATATATTCCTACAGTAGAAAGCAATACCGAGATCCATACAAGCGGTGTTGCTTTTCTTCTATAAAATATCATATATGCAATCGGTATCATTATAATGTAGAGTGCGGTTATAAAGCCTGCCTTACCGCTTGTTGTGTATAAAATACCGTATTGCTGGAAGCAGTTTGCAATACCCAATGCAAGACCGCATATAATACCACCTTTTACGGTGGTTTTTATATCCTGTGATTTTTCCTTGCTCAAAATCGACATGGGAACAAGTACAATAACCGCAATTACCGATCTTAAAAACGCAAAAGTAAACGGGCCGATATAGTCCATGCCCTTTGACTGCGCAACAAATGCGACTCCCCATATCGTTGCCGCTATGAATAGAAATAATGAATGTTTTAACTGTACTGAGATAGTAGCACCCCCTAAAAATATTCACAAATGAATATTTATTCGCAAATTTACAAAAATTTTATCATAAAAATTCATTTTTGTCCACCTATTCTATTGACTTTTGGAAAAAAATATACTATACTCATTGTTGTAAATAAAATTTTTTGAAAGAAGGAAAGAAAAATGAAAAAGTTAATATCATGTGTATTGGCAGTTGCGGCGCTCGCATCAACAATGATGATTGCAGGCTGCGGTAACTCATCAGACAAGGTGCTTACAATGGCAACAAATGCACAGTTCCCGCCGTATGAATTTTACGAGGGTGACAAGATTGTCGGTATCGACGCTGAAATCGCTCAGGCTATTGCCGAAAAGCTCGGTATGGAGTTAAAAATCGAAGATGTCGAGTTTGACTCTGTTTTAGCAGGCGTTCAGTCAGGCAAGTATGACATCGGTCTTGCAGGTATTACAGTAACAGAGGACAGAAAAGCAAGTATGGACTTCTCACAGTCATATGCAACAGGTATTCAGTCGGTTATTGTAAGAGAGGATTCTCCTATTGCTACAGTTGACGATCTCTTAGCAGACGGCGCAACATATGTTGCAGGCGTTCAGTTATCAACAACCGGTGATATTTATGCTACAGACGATTTGGGAAGTGACCGTGTTCAGGAATTCCAGACAGGTGCAGATGCCGTTGCGGCTTTGATGGCAGGTAAGATTGATTGCGTTATCATTGATAACGAGCCGGCTAAGTCATATGTTGCTGCAAACGAGGGCTTGAAGATACTCGATACAACATACGCAGAGGAAGAGTATGCTCTTTGCACACAGAAAGGCTATGACAAGCTTGCAGATATAGACGCAGCTATTTCAGAGTTAAAGGCAGACGGAACAATCGATAAGATTATCGCAAAGTACATTCCTGCTGAATAATCGGAGTTTTATGAGGGTGAGTCAGGTTTTTGTGCTCACCCTCATTTGTTAAGGAAGGATTTTAATAAATGAGTTTTAAAGAACAATTTGTGCTCAATTTCGTAACGGATAACCGTTGGAATAATATCACAACAGGCCTTATGCATACCATCATTATTACAGTGTGTGCGGCGCTTATCGGCGTGGTACTCGGAATGATTGTTGCGGCGGTAAGAACTACATACGACAAGAACCAGGAAAGCCTTAAAAGGCAGGGCGGTATCGGATATGTGCTTATGACATTTTTTAACGGTGTGTGTAAGCTCTACCTTACAATTTTCAGAGGTACGCCTGTGGTTGTACAGCTTATGATAATGTACTACATTGTTTTTGCATCTGCTAAAAACGGCTTGGGCGTTGCAATTATTGCGTTTGGAATAAACTCGGCCGCATATGTTGCCGAGATTTTCAGAGGCGGTATAATGTCAATTGACAACGGTCAGTTTGAGGCAGGCAGGTCGTTGGGCTTTAACTATATCCAGACTATGATATATATAGTTATACCTCAGGTTATGAAGGCAATCCTGCCTGCGCTGTTAAATGAATTTATAGCGCTCCTGAAGGAAACATCGGTTGCCGGCTATGTTGGTATCACAGACCTTACACGAGGCGGAAATATCATTCGTGGTGTAACATTCTCCGCATTTATGCCGCTTATTGCGGTTGCGCTTATCTATCTTGTAATGGTGGTATGCCTTACAAAGATTGTAGGAGTTATAGAAAGGAGATTGAGAAAGAGTGAAAGATAACGCTTTGATTGAGGTAAAGGATTTAAAAAAGCATTATAACGGCGGCGCTGTAAAGGCTCTTGACGGAATAACGACCGATATTAACAAGGGTGAGGTTGTGGTTGTAATAGGCCCGTCGGGAAGCGGTAAGTCCACATTTTTAAGATCGTTAAACCTTTTGGAGCTTCCTACATCGGGTTCAATTATGTTTGACGGCGAGGATATTGCCGCACCGCATGTAAATATAAATAAGCACCGCCAGAAAATGGGAATGGTTTTCCAGCATTTTAACCTGTTCCCGAATATGACGATTTTAAAGAATATGACTATTGCACCTATGAAATTAAAGGGTATGTCAAAGGCTGATGCCGAGAAAAAGGCAATGGAGCTTTTGGAAAGGGTCGGACTTTCCGACCGTGCCGAGGCTTATCCGTCACAGCTCTCGGGCGGACAGAAACAGAGAATTGCGATTGTAAGAGCAATGTGTATGGAGCCTGATGTTCTGCTGTTTGACGAGCCGACATCTGCACTTGACCCCGAAATGGTAGGCGAGGTTTTAGATGTTATGAAAAATCTTGCAAAGGCAGGAATGACCATGGTTGTTGTAACTCACGAAATGGGCTTTGCCCGTGAGGTGGGAAGCAGGGTGGTATTTATGGCAGACGGAAAGATCGTTGAAGAGGGTACCCCAGAGGAGTTGTTTGATAATCCAAAGAGCGATAGATTAAAGAATTTCTTGGCAAAAGTGCTGTAAAAATAAAGGCTGTTACAAATGTAACGGCCTTTTTTTGAAAATTGCGCGTGCCCTACAATTTCAATTTCCCATTTACGCATATAAACCCAAATTTATAAATTTTAAAATACCTGATATTGACAACATAAAAATATTATGATAAAATATGTATAACATAACGGAAAGGTGTTGACTGTTGCTATGATGAAGATGTATGCTCATACATACATACAT
>JAFSXU010000012.1 GCA_017443895.1 Clostridia bacterium | reverse complement strand
TTTGGTTTATATGCGTAAATGGGTATCACAATTTGTAGGGGAGGGTTTCCATGCCCTCCCGTTCCCAGTATGCATTATCGGGGATACGGGCAGGCACGGAGACCTGCCCCTACGACCATACCAATTTGCCGTAATTAAATTGATACGCTAAACCAAAATTTATATTCAACTCGAACAAATCAAAATATCCTGCATAAACGACAAATGGGCTGTTGCAATTTTGCAACAGCCCACTGTTTTTATATATTACTTAACGAGTCCGAATGCGTCCTCTATTTCATCAATCTGTTCATCATTTATCTTTACCATTTCCCCAAGCTTGCGGGATGCAATAATTGCCTTTGCACTGTACTCTGCAACCTCAAGTCTGTCAAATGCATTTAAAAGACTGTCACCTGTTACTATAACGCAGTCGTTTTTAACGATTGCAATAGGTGTATTCTCCTTAAATACCTCGGCTGTCTTTTCTTCATTTGTGTAGATTGAGCCAAAATCAAGCTTTGGAATATTACGCATTAAGATATAACTCTCGGGAATTGTCCTTGAATCAAGCTCCTGGTCCGATACCGCAAATGCCATAATACACGGCGGATGCGCAATAACGATTGAGTTAATATGCGGATGCATCTTATAAATCTCACGGTGCAGTTCCACGCTCTTTGACGGGATCTTGCCCATTTCACGGTAACCACCGTTGATTTTGACAATATCCTCAGGCTCTATGTATTTTCTATCCTTTGCATGAGGAGTTATTATAAACGAGCCGTCGTCAAGTCTTTGCGAGAATGTTCCCTGTGTACTTGTAAACAACTGCTGGTTATAAGCACGCTTTACAAGATTACACATATCACGGCGCGCGATAAGCTCATCGCTTGTATAGTTGTTAATAACAACCTCGTTCATATCCGCAACCTGCTTTGCCTTATACCAATCAATCTGTTCATCGGTTAATGAAACGATATTTGCATCCATCTGCTTTGCATCTATTTGCAGTCTTGCGCTGAAATCAAGCGTTTCAAATGCCTTAAACGCCTCAAACATAGATGTTGAGCCGACAACAACGCCATGGTTTTCTAAAATTACGGTGTTAAAGCCTTTTTTAAACTCCTCTGCAATCTTCTCGCCAAGATCGGTACTTCCCGGCAAGCCATACTTTGCAAGTCCGATATTACCGCATGAGAATTTTACATTCGGTATGATATTGGTATCGGGCATCTTCCTTACGATACTAAACGCAACCAAAGCCGGCGGATGTGCGTGCAATACCGCTTTTAAGTCCGGACGCACCTTATAAATATTTTGGTGGAACGGATACTCCGAGGACGGCTTATGATTACCTATAATTGTGCCGTCGCTCTTAATGCAAACCATATCGTTTCTTGTAAGGCTACCCTTGTCAACACTGCCCGGAGTTATCCAAATATCTCCGTTGTCGTCTAAAATAGACAGGTTTCCTCCCGATGTGGTTGTCATGCCGTAGCCGTAAATTCGTTCCATGAACATTACAAGCTGATCGGCAGGATGCATCATGTTTAAATTCATTTTTTCTCTCCTCCTCTTATTTTATATCTTTTTAATAATTTACCTGTTAAATCTCGCCTCCGCAGACGATAAAATCTCATACGGAGTTTTGATATGCCGTCTGTTTATCCTGTTAAATAAATATGAGGTATCGCCGTTATAGACATTGACGCCGTATTCTGTACCAAACGATATTTTATAGCCAAGCTCCGACTTTACATATTTGTCAAGCCCCTCCGAAGCATACCCGTAAGGCCATGCAATACTTGTTACCTCTTTGCCTGTGATTTTTTCTATAAGCTCGCCGTTCCCCTTTATATCCTCGGCAATTTCATCATATCTGCCGTTTTCATACATGGTTTTCAGCGCTTCAAGTGGCATTTGATGTATGTAGTTTGTATGGTTTCCAATCTCGACAAGTCCGCTGTTTGCAATCTCGTTAAGTTGTTCCTCGCCAAGATAGCCGTACCTGCCTATATATGAGCCTACAATAAACATTGTAGCTTTTGTGCCTGTCCGCTCCAAAATGGGAAACACCTCATTATACCAGCCTACATATCCATCATCAAATGTGAGCAACAATATTTTCCTGCCGTCAAGGTTTTCCATATCCTCTGTAGCAAGCTCGGAGGCGGTTATGGGTATATACCCATGCTCCTTAAAATAATTTATATCCTCCTCAAGTTGCTCAGGCGACACACACCAATCGTCCCAACGGCTCGCATCGGTTGTTACATTATGATACATCAGGGTTATTACCCTGCAATCTGCATATACAACCGTATTTAGCATCATCAAAGCACAAACTATAAAAGCTATTGCCCTTTTCATCAAATACACCCCAAAAATTTCCGTATATACTTATTCTACAACTTTATTGGCGATATGTCAATTAAATTTGTTGAATTAGTCTAAAAAAACTACCAATCCGCAACCAAATGACGGAATTGGTAGTTTAGCATTTATTTTTCCGTTACCGAGTTTAAAACTTTTTCGTCTGTTACAATCTCCAAGCCGTTTTCCTTCAAGAGCTCGGGGAGTTTTTCCTCTACGCTTTGCTGGGTAAGGGAGGTTTTTATCTTATCCTTTACGCCGTCAAGCTGGGTGTTATACAAATCCGCATTCTTGCTGTCCTCAAGCGGAAGCCTTTGGATAATATGATAGCCATAGGTACTCTCACAAAGACCAAATCCGCCCATTTCAAGCTCTCTTGTACAGTTTTCAAACTCCGATACCATCTCGCCTGCGGTAAAGTAATATCCGTCGGGGTTTGACTTTGAGCCCGGGTCCTGGCTATACTCTTTCACCATTGCGTCAAAGTCCTCTCCGCCTTTTGCCCTGCTTAACAATTCCTCTGCCTGTTTTTTTATCTCTTCTTTCTTTGCATCGTCATATGCCTCGCCTGTTTCTTCATTCTGAGTCATTAAAAGAATATGCTTTGCACGAAGATAATTATCATTAAAATATGCCTTTATTGCATCGTCTGAATAATCACTATCAAACAGCTTTGCCTGTGCATACTGCGCCTGTATAGATTTTTCAATAAAGCTGTCGTCCACGCCTAATTGGTCTAAAAATTTTTGGTATGCTTCTTCTCCGCCTTGATTTGTTACAACATTTTTCTTTGCATCCTCTATCTGCTTTTTCTCATCATCTGAAAATCCGCCCTGCTTATTTACAAGGGCAATCATCGCTACATTGTTTGTAACATCCTCTTTTGCATAATCCTTTGCCATATCAAAGCTGTAACCGCTTTGTGTATACAAGGATATATATGCCTCGTATTCTGCCTTTGTAACCGTTTGATCACCAACGGTGAATACAACCTTATCGCCATCATTTGCAGTTTTTGGCTTTGCTTCCTCTTTTTTGCAGCCTGCCAAAGCAAAAAGCATTGTACCTGTAAGCAAAAATGCCGTCATTTTCTTTAAGTTCATAATCCGACCTCATTTCTTTAGAATATATACTGTATTATACATTATTTATTTGGATTTTTCAATTCCTCTATTGTATTTAAAATATTTTTTATTGCTCCCAAGGTGTCTATATCCTCATCGGTGAGCTTAATACTTATTGCAGGGGTATTTGAATTCAGCACCTTTATGCGTTTGGGGAATTTTCCGTCTATGTCCCATATAAGCGTTGCATCAAGCATTTGGTCAAGGAATTTTAAGGTTAAGAGTCTTCCCTTTTGGATAATTTCATAAATTCCAAGCTCCCTTGCAACAGGCTTCATGCTTGCGATTTCTATGATATTTTTAACCGTTTTTGGCATATCTCCGTAACGGTCGCAAAGTTCGTCCTCAATCTCAAATCTGTCCTCATCACATGAAATTGCCGAAATCCGCTTATACATATCAATCCTTTGGTTATGATTTTGGATATAGCTATCGGGAATATATGCATTTACCTCAATATCAATTGAAATTGTCATATCCTCAACAGATACTATATTTTGCGCTTCGTTTATACTCTCCCTTAATATCTTACAGTACATATCATAACCGACCGTGTCCATATGTCCATGCTGTTCGGGACCTAAAATATTGCCTGCGCCTCGTATCTCCAAATCACGCATTGCAATCTTAAAGCCCGAACCAAACTCGGTAAACTCCTTGATTGCACGAAGTCTCTTTGATGCGACATCCGATAGCGCCTTATCCCTTTTATAGGTAAGATACGCATATGCGGCGCGGTTAGACCTTCCAACCCTGCCCCTTAGCTGATAGAGCTGTGCAAGCCCCATTCTGTCGGCATCCTCTATTATAATGGTATTGGCGTTTGGAATATCAAGGCCTGTTTCGATAATCGTCGTACAAACAAGCACATCAATATTTCCGTCAACCATATCACACATTATGTCCTCAAGCTCATCCTCCTTCATTTTGCCGTGTCCTACGGCAATATTTTTATCGGGAAAATGCTCTTTTATGATATTTGCCTTTCTGTGTATGCCGTCAACATGGTTATAAAGATAAAATACCTGACCGCCTCGGGATAATTCATTTCTTATTGCGTCCAATATTACACCCTCGTTTTCTTCAAGTACATAGGTCTGTACGGGATAACGGTTCTGTGGCGGTTCGGTAAGCACGCTCATATCCCTTACAGATGTCATTGCCATATGCAGGGTTCTTGGAATGGGAGTTGCGGTCATGGTAAGCACATCGACTGTGTTTTTTAGCTCCTTTAGCCTTTCCTTGTGCGCAACACCGAAACGCTGTTCCTCGTCAATGATTAAAAGTCCCAAATCCTTGAAATGAACATTTTTGCCAAGCAGTTTATGTGTACCGATTACCACATCGATCTCGCCCGATTTTAACTGTTTTAGAATTTTCTTTGTTGCGGCGGCACTTCTGAACCTTGAGAGCATTTCAACCTTTACGGGAAATCCCTCCATACGCTTTAGGAAGGTTTCATAATGCTGCATTGCAAGAATGGTTGTAGGGCAAAAATATGCAACCTGCTTTGAATCGTTTACTGCCTTAAATGCCGCACGAAGGGCAACCTCTGTTTTTCCAAAGCCCACATCACCGCAAAGAAGTCTGTCCATAGGCTTTTGCTTTTCCATATCCGCCTTTACTTCTTCAATCGCACGCAATTGGTCATCGGTTTCTGCATACTCAAACCTATCCTCAAAATCACGCTGCCAATGCGTATCGGGCGCATATGCATGACCTTTTATTTCAAGGCGGGAGGCATATAGTGCGATAAGCTCCTTTGCAAGTTTGGCAGTTGATTCCTTTACCTTTTGCTTTGTCTTATTCCAATCCTGAGAGCCTAATTTATTTAGTTTGAGCTGTCTTTGCGTATCACCGCCGACATATTTATACAGCACATCAAGCTGGTCTATGGGGACATATAAAACATCACTGCCACGGTACTGTATCTTTAAATACTCCTTTGTAATATTACCCACGGTCATTTTTTGTGTCCCCATGTACTGACCTATGCCATGCACCTCATGAACAACATAATCACCTGCGGTTATATCATTATACGATTTTAGCTTATTGGCATTTTCAATCTTTCGTTTTCGGTGTTTTCGCTTTGATGTAAATATCTCATCATCACATATCAGCACAAAACCAAGCTCGGGATATTCAAAGCCCTTTGCATGGTTACCACGAAGAATTGAAATTTTGCCGTTACGAAATTCATTGCCGTTATAATAAAACTCCGTATCGTAGCCTTTATCCAAAAGCACGCCTTTTAGATTTTCGCCTCTGCCCCTGTTTGATGCCAAAATTACAACGGTTTGTTTTTCCTTTTGGTATTTTGTCAAATCATCATACAGGTATTCAAGCTTTCCGTGAAATGATACGGTGGTTTTGGTTACAAATGTTTCCAAATGCTTGTAATTAAAATCCGCCCTTGTATGGTTTAGGGAATCAAGCGATATTTCACGCTTGGTTAAAATCTTTGATATTGCATCGGAATAGTTTATATAAAACGGCTTTTTCTTGCTCGGCACTATATCCTTTACTTTAAGCTCTGAAATTATCTCGTTTTTCTCATACTCATAGCTTTTGCCACGCTCTTTTATTCGCCTCGGGTCAACAACAAAAACCAAATCGGTATCATTAAAATAGTCCAATATGCTTGGTATTTCGTTATATATTTCATAGGCGTATTTATCAATCGACGGAAAATAATACCGCTCGTTGAAATTATCAATATCCGTTTCAAGATTTTTTATAAGCTCGGCACTTTTATTCTTTTTAAGCTGTGTAAGCTCTCTTACTATCCTGTCCCTTGTATCATGCTCCATTAAAGCCTCACACGCAGGAATTATCCATACATTATCGGTATCTTCAACCGACCTTTGCGAGAGCGAATCAAAAAACTTTATGGTTTCTATCTCGTCATCAAAAAAGTCAATTCGGACAGGGTTATCATATGCAGGTGAAAAAATATCCATAATCTCGCCCCGAATAGAGAACTGCCCCTTGCCCTCAACCATATCCTCACGGACATAGCCCATAATCATAAGTTTTTTTGAAAGCTCGCCTATATCATAACGCTTGCCTTTTTGAAGCGTAGTAAGGTATTCCATAAATTTTTGTGGACTTATTGTATACCCCAAAACCGCATCTAAAGATGCGACCATTATGGGATTTTCAAGCTCGTTTAGCTTTGAAATCGCCGCTAAACGCTCGTTTTGGCGTTCATGGTCGCTTGTTTCAATATTGTATAAAATATAGTCACGATTTGGGAAATGTATAGCCTCATCGGTATAGAGTTCCAAATCCTTTTTTAGCTCCTCCGCCTCCATATCGCTATAGGTAATAACAAGGCCTTTGCCTTTGTTATCCTTACTAAGGCACGATATTAAATGTCCCTGGGCGGACTCAACTATTCCTGCAACAGAAATGGGAGTATTGCGCAGATTATCGGCAATACCCCTATACGGCTTGTAGTCCTTTAAAATATCAAAAAAATTCATTTCTCTTCCCGTCTTAGTTTCCGTTAAATTTATTCATTGCAGATGCCACACCGTTTTTGATTATTTCCTCAACTGCGCCTGTGGCTCTTACTATGGCATCCTCCATAACAGGTATCTGACTCTTGGGGAACCTGCCCAAAACATGGTTTGCCAAATCCTCACCCTCATGCTTATCCCCGACACCCATTTTTATTCTTGGGAAATTGTCGGTTTGAAGCTGATAAATGATTGATTTTAAACCGTTATGCCCTCCTGCACTGCCTTTTGGGCGCACTCTTATCCTGCCTGTGTCCAATGATATATCATCGCTTATAATTATTATATTCTCGGGCGGTACTTTATAAAACCTTGAAAATTCGACAATGCTGTCTCCGCTTAAATTCATATATGTCTGCGGTTTTATAAGATACACCTTTTCTCCGCATATTGTGCCCTCGCCATAGAGTGCCTTATGCTTTAGCTTTTTTACTTTTATACTATACTTATCGGCTATATAATCAATCGTATGAAAACCGATATTATGCCTTGTCATTTCGTATTCCCTGCCCGGATTTCCAAGTCCTGCAATCAGGTACATCGGCATTTCCTCCTCCTGTTTGTTATGTCTAAATATATTAAATATACCCATTTTTTTAGCTCCGTTAAATGAATTTAACCGCATCGCTATCGCATTTTGTTATATCTATCTCTTTACTTCCATAAAAATCCGTACCCCTTACGGTTATGGAGTGTATTGAGCCAGGTTTTAGTCCGTTAAAGCGCATACTGTACTCATCACCGCTTCCCGATATATTCTCTATCGTAAAATGCCTGTGTATGGGCGTATGCTTTGCAGGGTTTACCCTACCACTTTTTGAATACTCATGGCTGAACACCAACACCGCACGCACACCCTCTGCCATGCAATCACGCATGATTATATTTTCCGTCAGACTTCCACGCTCGGGGCAGGTTTTAAACCAGTAGCCAAAAATTTCGCCGTCGTGTACGCTCAAATTCTGATACAGTATATCATGTGCGCCCGATGCGTCCTCACTGCCAACTCCAAAACCGCCAAGCGACCATGAACATGTACAATCGGTTATCCTTATATATGCATTTGGTTTATCAAGCTCGTTGCCCTCTTTATTCCTGCCTGCTTTAAGAGTTACGGTATCGTCGCCTGTTCTGAAATATGAATTAAATATATTTACATATGTGCAGTCCTCAGGGTCTATACCGTCTCCATTATAGATATGCACACAATTATGAATATCTGTGCCGTAACCTGCGTTTCCGTGTCCTTGTGAGATAACGGATACATTATCAAATGTTACATGGTTGCAGAATATAAAATGCGTTGTCCATGACGGTGCATATGCAATCTGTACATCCTTTACATATACTCCGTCTGCATTGTTCATTGCAAGCGTTCTGCCCCTGAAACCCGGGTTTTGTACAGGTGGCTCGGCACGGTAGAATTTCGGGTTTTTCTTATGCTTCCAGTTAGGTCCCTCGTTATATGCAAGCGCAAATCCGTTTCCGTTTATCTGTCCCTTACCGCAAATACATACATTTTGGACATTGCATTGACTGATAGTTCCAGCCTCGCCCTCATAGTATGTACCGATATTTATAAGACTTGCATGCTGATAATCGCTTGATAGCTTATACGGGCGTTCAGGATCTGTTTCACTGTTTTCCCATTCGCCCTCGGGTATCCTTAGCTTTCGCCACCCCTCCCATCGGGTTATTATTCTTGGATAATCTTTTGGATTACTGCTACCTAAAAGTATTCCGTCTACCTCTAAGGTCATATCCGATTTTACAAACAACGCACCCGATAAAAATATATGGTTTTGGGGCAATAATACGATACCACCCTTTGGGCAGTTATCAATCGCCGACTGTATCGCATAGGTGTCCATTGCCCTACCGTCGCCCTTTGCACCGCAATCAAGTACATTTATAATATGTGGCTCTGCCTTTGTTTTAGTCTTAATTGCCTTTTGTGAAAGCACATTTTCATCTTTATCAAGGGCTAACACGACAAATTCATAGCTTGTATTACTTTTTAGATTATTTACGGTATAGCCAAGCGTGTTTACTCTTGCAATTTCTTTACCGTTACATTTTACTGCATATTCCTTAAAATTTGGCATATCCGTTTTTGATGCGCTGTTCCATAAGAGATTTATGGAATTATGCGTAATCGTTTCATTTGGTATATGCAAGTTTCTAAGATACGGAGAGGTTTCTTTTACCCTGATTTTGCACACTGCATAGGTATTAAGATACGGTTTAAAATCCTCATCGGTAAAAAACCGCTTGCCTGCACGCTTTATCTCTTTTAGCTCCTGTAGCTGTGTATCGCTTATGCTGTCAGCTGAAAATACATAAGCTAAAATCTCGCCTTTATGATAGCCTTTTACATTTCCGTCACGGTCAACCGTTGCAATATCGTCATTTGTGCCAATCCAGATAAGGCGTTTGTCCGTTGCATTATCCAAAACCTTTGCATTTAGCTTTATAACCTCATCAATTTCAAGTTCACGGCTTTCATCGGCAGATATTTTTGCTACATTTATAACACTGTCTGATACGGTTACATTGCATACATCAAATTTATCGCCGTACTGTACCGTAACCGTGACAGTTCCCTTATTTATCGCCTTTATAACGGCACGGTTTGAACCGTCTTTTGCATTTTCCGCCTTTTTAACCGTCAATATGCTATCATCACTTGATGACCATATTACGCTTTTCTCCATTATGGATGCAGGTGTTATAACAGCCTCAAGAAAGCCCTCATTACCCACAGGTATTGAAATTTCATGCCTATTTATTGTTACATTGTGTACCGTTATCGGTGCGTCAAGAACACATACATTAAAGGCACATACCTCACCGCCGTCCTTTGCGGTAGCGTATATTTTTACTGTCCCCCATCTTTCGCTTACGCTTATCCCGTCAGCACTTACAAGCTGAGTATTACTGTTTGAATATCCATATACCACGCCAAACTCATCAACATCTGCAATATATCTGTTATCACTTTTCCATATGATTTCGGATTTTGATTTTACATCTAATTTTATACTTTCCCCTACATTTACAGTAGGTACAGTTTTATAATCGGCTTTTATGCTGTGTTTTTTAACATTCTTTGATACGCATACATTAAATTCTGAGCATCTTCCTACATCATATGATGTTACTAAAACTTTTGTCTTACCCTCACCTGTTGCATAAACCTTTCCGTCTTTTACCACCGCAACGCTCTCGTCCGTACTTTTACAGATAAGCGTGGTATCAAGCATTCCGTTATTATATACATCTTTTGGGTAAAATATCGGAATTATATCGGCTGACATATCGGGTGCTAAGTGTATGGTATCAAAATTAAACTCAATACCGCCTACTGTGCGCCTTGTGTAATTATCTATTACAGATATTTGGCAATCCTCTTTTTTTCCGTCCTCTGATACTGCAAAAACATGAGCAAAGCCCGTTCTTATCGCCTCTACAACTGCCCTGCTTTTATCTACCTCTTTAAGTCTTATAATGGACTCATCAGACACGCTCCAGCTCGGATTTTTGCTATCTGATTTAAGCTCCACCCAATCGCCGTAACCGTCAAATTCTTTTTTATCTATATCATTTCCCACATAAAGCGGATATGATGAAAAATTCATTTTATATTCCAACTTTCTCTATAGTTTATACTTAATGTATCATCATCATGAAAATCTATCGGCAACCATATATATGAGCAGTGCAGAAAGTTCTTGGTATTATGCCGTTCTGCCATATGCACATACATATCCGTACCCTCGACATTAAAAATAAATGTGGTCTGGGAATTAAATGTTGTACCCTCATCATCATTAACGCACGGATCGCCCATATCCTCCCAGTCCCCCATAAGGCTCTTGGCTCTGAAATACTTTGCCCTGTTAAACCGCCATGAGGTAAGCCCTGATGTCAGCATATAATAGTAGCCTCTGCGGTATACGATTGCCGCCGCCTCACGGCGAAACGCGGTTTCAATTCTCTTATACTCATTTGTAAATGAAAGGTAGTCATCACTTAATTTTACTATGTGCTGGCATCGGTTCCATTCGGTTTCCTGTCTGTCGAATATGAAATATGCACTGCCGTCATTATCCTTATAAACCGTACAGTCACGGACATAGCCGTTATCGTCAATCGGGCGACAAAATCCAAGCCACTCATATTTTCCGTTTACCGTATCGCATATTGCAACTCCTGCATCGGCTGTGCCTGACCTCTCGCCATGGTCGCCCGGATAGTCGACATAATGACACCAAAGCACATATTTTTTGGTTTTATCGTTATATATAATCTTTGGCCGTTCAAAACGCATGGGCGGATATAAATCGTTATTGGGATCATCAGAGCAAGGTAGGATTACGCCCTCATATTCCCAATTTTCCAAATCCGCTGATGCGTACATTACAACACCTGTTACGGTGCTTTGTCCGCCGTTACCGTTTGCACCGTTTGGAAGCGGTCTTAGTGCCTGACCGTACCAGTGGTATTTACCGTCTGCGTATATAATTCCGCCGTCGCTTGCGTTTATAATATTTCCGTCTGCATCGTACCAATCCACAAACTCGTCTGCTTTGCCATTTACTATCATAAAAAAAGCTCCTGCAAAAAATAATATTCCGTTTGATTATATCATTAAGAGAAATTTTTTTCAATCATTTATGCCCATTTATAACGATTTTTTAGAATTTTTTTCTTTGCTGATTGCAATTTCATTTTAAATATACTATAATGGTTATATAATATATCTTTAGGAGAAAGAAATGAGCAAAGCAGATAAGATTTTTATAGAAAATTGCAGACAGATTATTGATCACGGATTTAGTGACGATCACCTTAATGTGCGTCCGCACTGGGAGGACGGTGTTAGTGCGCATACGAAAAAAACCTTCGGGCTTGTAAACAGATATGATTTATCGGAGGAGTTTCCAATTCTTACGCTCCGCCGTACATATTTAAAAAGCGCAATAGACGAGATTTTGTGGATTTGGCAAAAGAAATCAAATAATATCCATGACCTACATTCCCATATATGGGACGAGTGGGCCGATGAGGACGGCTCAATCGGCAAGGCGTACGGGTATCAGTTAGGAATAAAGCATAAGTACAGCGACGGTGAATATGACCAGGTGGACAGGATTTTAAAGGATTTAAAGGAAAATCCCGCAAGCAGGCGTATAATGTCAAATATTTATAACCATGCAGATCTTAACGAAATGAATTTATACCCCTGCGCATATTCAATGACCTTTAATGTGACGGGCAACAAGTTAAACGCCATATTAAACCAGCGTTCACAGGATATGCTTGCGGCAAACAACTGGAATGTGTGCCAATATGCGGCACTCTTGCATATGTTTGCTCTTGTTTCGGGCTTTGAGGCAGGCGAATTGGTGCATGTTATATCCGATGCGCACATATATGACAGGCACATTCCGATAATTGAGGAGATAATCTCAAAAACTCCGCTTGACGCGCCAAAGCTCACAATTGACAAGGTTGATAGTTTTTATGATTTCACTCCCGATAATTTCCACCTTGAAAATTATAACTACCACCCGTTCACAACGAAAATCCCGATTGCGATATAAGGAGATAAAATCATGAATTTAATAGTTGCTGTTGATGAAAATTGGGGTATTGGGTACAAGGGAAATTTGCTCTTTTCAATTAAGCAGGATATGAAATTTTTTAGAGAAACTACCCAAAATCACATCGTTGTTATGGGCAGAAAAACGCTTGATTCTTTCCCCGGTGGTAAGCCGTTAAAGAACAGAGTAAATATAGTGCTTACCAAAAATACCGATTTTAAAAGAGACGGGGTTATTGTATGCCATTCAACCGACGAGGTTTTAGAGGAGCTTAAAAAATACAGTGACGATGTGTTTGTAATCGGCGGTGAGCAGATATATAAGGAATTTTTACCCTACTGCGATACGGCATATGTTACAAAGGTGCGCGCAAAAAGAATGGCAGATGCGCATATGGTAAACCTTGACCTG
This sequence comes from Clostridia bacterium, assembly GCA_017443895.1. Classification (GTDB taxonomy): domain Bacteria; phylum Bacillota; class Clostridia; order UBA1381; family UBA1381; genus 12844. The sequence continues at coordinate 9,010 of JAFSXU010000012.1, read as the reverse complement.
TCCGATGAATGGGAAACTTTACAAAATACAAAGGATTTTGCGGATAATGAATTGACATATCAGTTTTATATTTATAAGAGGGTTAAATAATTTATTTCAAAAATGAAGGAACTGTTCAAACCGAACAGTTCCTTCATTTTTGTTACTTATTCAAATTTTCTACCTTGCCGCCTAACATTACATATGCTTCCTGTAACTGGTTATCGGTTGCAATCTCGATATTTTCAAAATCGTTTTCAAGGTGTACCTGGGTAGGAATATCAATTATGCCGCTCGGAACAAGTCCCTCGTCGCGCTGATAATCCTTTACGGCCTCTTTTAAATCATTATAGAATACCTCATTTGTTGTAGTTCCTGCAAAATATCCAAGCATTCTGAGCCTTTCCTTTGCGGCAAGAACGCCCGTTCCGCTATTGCCGAGCGCTATGGGTGTCTTAAAATCAAACTGATTATATATGGTTGAATCAATTTGCTTTTTCTGATTTATTATCTCATGGTCAGGCTCAAGTCCCACGCCGTTTATTTCGTGCCCGTTTCTTGTAATATACTGACCTATTGTAAGTTTAAAATACGAGCCGTTTGTAAGCGGATATGTACCCTGGATAACCGCCTTTCCGTAGGTTTTGGTACCGAGAAGCTTGCCTGCGCCCGAATCCTGAATAGCGCTTGCAAGGATTTCAGACGAGCTTGCAGTTCCTCCGTTTACCAATACAATATAAGTTTTATCCGTACTCTCTTTAGTTGAGTTATAGGTTACATCATACTTTGAATCACGGTATTTTACATCAATAATCTTACCCTTTGGCACAATCGTTTCCGCAACGCCAACCGCCGCATCAAGCGAACCGCCATGGTTATCTCTTAAATCAAGAATTATCTTTTTTACATTCCTCTCATTTAGCTCCTGCAATACCGTCTTATATTCATCGGCAGTTGTTGAGCCGAATGAGATTATTTTTATATATGCAATATCGCCCTCAAGTATTTTTTTCGTAACCGTGCTTTGTCTTACCTGCGTTCTTACACCGACAAGGTCTATGTATTCTCCGTCACGAAGTACGGTTATATTTACAGTAGTGTTTAGCTCGCCTATAATCCTGCTTCTTACATCACTCATAGGCATACCCACAACATCTGCACCGTTTACCTTTACTATCTTGTCCCCCGGCTTAAATCCCGACAATGCCGCCTGCCCGTTTTCCTCGACAAGGCTCTCAATTGCAATATATTCGCCGTCCTGTATCATGGTTATGCCTATACCGTAAAAGGTAAGGTCAACAGAGTCCTGAAACTCCTGGTATTCATCGGCAGTATAGAATTCGGAATAATCATCAAGACCCGAGAACATCGCCTTTAAAAGCGGTACTAAAAGCTCATCATGCCCTGCAAGGTAATCAGACAACGCCTTTTTCATAAGCTCGTCCTTGTCCAAATCATCGTCTATATACATACTCTGTATGTAACCTGCAAGATTTTGAAATGACTTGTATTCCTTACTCGGCACAAACTCATCACCTGCAGCCGCAAATGATGCCGTACCCGAAGCCAACACAGCCATACATATTAAAAATGCAATAAATTTCTTTAATTTATTCATATTTGTCTCCTACACTATCCGTATACACATATCGTTATAATATTTATCGTTATTAAAGTCCAGTGTGTATTTTATTTTTATATATCCGCCTCTATCATCCAAATTAACCGCCATATCCGTTGTTTCGATACGGATAGGTGCTTTCCCATACGGCATAATATAAAGAGATGAAGTTATCTCACCCTTTACAAAATGCATATTTGATATAATTTCACCCTTTCGCCTGATGCTGAGCATTTTCCCGTCATAGATGATTGAGGTTGACGAGTTTTCATTTTTATAGAGAATATAATACTTACCGTTTCTTACGCTGTAACTGCCGTTTGCGTTTTCGGTTATGGTATCATTTGTACCGTCTATGGTTTGCTTATTCTCCACTGTTATTATATATGAATTATCAATATTTTTCAATGTCAATCTTTTCCACCTGTCCGTCAATTTCCTTTTCAAGGAATATCGAGCCGTTCTGTGCAAAACCTTTAGGATCATCGCTTACAAAGTAGCGATACTGCTCCTTGTCGGGTGTATCGCTATGGAGCATATCAGAACCCAACTTTTTCTTTAGGTACTTGACAACCTCCGCACATGGGTCAATAAGCACCACATTATCGCCCATATACTCGCCTATTGCTTTTTTAAGTAATGGGTAGTGTGTGCAGCCCAAAATCAGAGTATCAACACCTGCATCCCTTATCTGCTCCAAATATTCCTCAATAACCAGTCTTGTAACAGGCGTATCAAAATGACCTGTTTCTACCAACGGTACAAACAGCGGACACGCCGTTTTATGTATTTCAATATCCTTGTCATATTCATATATCAGCTTTTCATACGCACCGCTCTTTATTGTACCGACAGTGCCTATTACGCCGATTTTTTTATTTTTTGTAGCCCTGACAGCGGCATATACCGTCGCATCAACTACGCCCGTTATCGGTATATCCTCGTTTTCATACTTTACCATGGGCAATGCCTGTGAGCTTGCCGTACCGCAGGCAATGATTATCATTTTTACATCAAAGCTACGGACAAAGTTTATATCGTCACGGGTATACTGTAAAATCGTTTCGGGAGATTTTGTTCCGTACGGAACACGCCCTGTATCACCAAAGTATACAACGCTCTCATTTGGAAACTCTTTCATTATCTGCTTGACGGCAGTAAGTCCGCCCAATCCCGAATCAAAAACACCGATAGGTTTATTGTTCATATTATTTTACTCTCTCCTTAGCAAGTTCTATCAATCTGTCTAACAACTCGCCATATTCCAAACCTGCCGCTACCCACAGTTTTGGATACATACTTATGCTTGTAAAGCCGGGCATGGTGTTTACCTCGTTTAAGATAACAGCGTTATCGCTCTTTCTGACAAAGAAATCAACTCTTGATAGTCCCTGTCCGTCAAGCGCCTTAAATGCACGAATAGCATATTCACGGATTTTCTCGCTTATTGCCTTGTCAATCTCGGCAGGGATAACAAGCACGGTTGCATCGTCTTTGTACTTTGCATCAAAATCGTAAAATTCAACAGCAGGCACTATTTCGCCCACAACCGATGCCGATACATCTTTTCCGTTACCCAAAACAGAACACTCAATCTCGTGTCCGTCAATATTTTCCTCAATCAATACTTTTCTGTCGTACTTGGCAGCATTTTCTATTGCCGATTTTAATTCATCTCTGTTGTGCGCCTTGCCTACACCCACCGATGAGCCTGTTCTTGCAGGCTTTACAAAGCACGGATAACCTAAACTGCGCTCGATTACATTCATTGCATATGTAATATCCTCGCCCTTGTTATACACATACCAGTCCGCCTGCGGAATGTCGGCATTCTGGAATACTAACTTTGACGATGTCTTATCCATTCCGTTTGCAGATGCCATAACGCCCATACCGACATACGGAATATGTGATAACTCAAACAAGCCCTGTACAGTTCCGTCCTCGCCGTACTCGCCATGGAGTACAGGGAAAATAACATCAATATGCAGCCTTGATATGCTATCCCCATCAAATACAAGGATTGCTCTATCCTTTGCATCGGGTGAAATTACAGCCTTTTTCTTGTTTTGGCTGTCACTCTCCCATTCGCCGTTCATTATATTTTTATAATCGCCTGTATACAAGAACCATTCTCCGTCCTTTGTAATGCCGATCATATGTATATCATACTTAGCTTTATCAAGATTTTCTATAACCGATGTTACAGACCGCCTTGAAATCTCATGCTCGGGCGATTGCCCGCCAAAAATAACACAAACCTGTTCCTTTGCCATTATTAGCCTCCAAAAAATTTATACAATATATTATGATACGCCTATATATCAATTTTGGCAATACATTATAATCAAATTTAACAAAAATTTAATGTTCCGTAAGTTTATTAAGAACATCAACGAAATAATCGGGTAACTCCGATGAAAATTTCATAAGCTTACCCGTTCTTGGGTGAGTAAATCCGACGGTCATTGCGTGGAGCAGTTGTCCGTCAAGATTAAAGCGTTCCTTTTTTATGCCGTAGGTTTTATCCCCGACAATGCTATGCCCCAATGACGCCATATGCACCCTTATCTGATGCGTTCTGCCTGTTTCTAAAACACACTCAACCAAGGTATACTGACCGTATCGTTTTATAACCCTAACATGGGTTATGGCATCTCTGCCGCCTGGCACTACCGCCATTTTTTTACGGTCTGCCTTACTTCTGCCTATCGGCTTATCAATAGTTACACTATCCTCTTTGATATTGCCGTTTACCAAAGCATAGTATTTTCTTAACGCTTTTCTGTCCTTTAGCTGTGCGGACAGTTTCAGGTGTGCATCGTTATTTTTTGCTACAATCAAAAGCCCCGATGTGTCCTTATCAATTCTATGCACAATGCCAGGCCTTATTACTCCGTTTATGCCCGACAATTCACCCTTACAGTGAAACATAAGTGCATTTACAAGCGTACCTGTATAATTCCCCGGCGCAGGGTGTACAACCATTCCCTGCGGTTTATTTATTACTATTACATCGCTGTCCTCATAAACGATATTTAGCGGTATATCCTCGGGGATAATTTCTATTTCCTCAGGCTCGGGCATATCTATTACAATCTCCTCATCGCCCTTTAGCTTGTAGTTTTTACCTACCGCCCTGCCCGATATTATAACCTGTCCGTCCTCGCAGAGCTTTGATGCAAAGCTTCTTGATACATCGTCTGCGTTCTCGCTTATGAATTTATCTATTCTTACGCCCTTATCGTTTGGTGTGGCGTCCAATATCAGCTCTTGCATTATCCTTTATCCTTATCAAAAATCAGTATATAGATAACCAGTAAAAACGCGCCTATGGTTATACCAATATCGGCAATATTAAAGATTGGAAAATCTACAAATGTTGTTTCTATAAAGTCAACAACATACCCATACATTGCCCTGTCAACAGCGTTTCCGAGTGCGCCAGAAAACATCAGGGTAAGTGCCGTACAGAGCATTCTATTCTTTGGCTTTTTTATTATCCATATGACTATAACCGCTGCGCAAAATGCAAACGATACCAAGCTTAAAAGCTGTGTTTTACCCGAGAGCATTGACCATGCGGCGCCTTGGTTTTGAACATAAGTAAAATCAAAAATACCAAGAAAGCTACCGAAGGTGTCGCCTACGCTTACATTATGCATTATAAAATATTTTGTCAGTCTGTCGGCTATAAATACCAAAGCCGCAATAATTTCATATACCATTTCAAAACTCCACATTTATTCAGATATATACGAAAGTGCGCTATAAATCTCGTCCTTTGTTACATCCCTTACCTCGACCACCTCGCCGACCTTTATCGGGAGAATGAATTTAAGCACACCGTCTATTTTTTTCTTATCCTTTTGCATAAGCTCATACACCTTATCAATATCGGGGATATTGACACGCATACAAAATCCGTAAAGCTCCAAAATCCCTTCAATCTCATCAAGCCGTGTTTCGCTCAGCAGTCCACGCTTATACGCTATATACCCGGCGCCAATCATACCTATTGCCACACATTCACCATGCGTCATTTTAAAATCAAACGCCGCCTCTACTGCATGGCCTATGGTATGCCCGAAATTTAGTATTGCTCTTAAACCGTTCTCACGCTCGTCTTCCTCGACAACCTTAGCCTTTATCGAACAGTTTGCCTTTGCCATTTTTATGAGGATATACGGATTTTTAGATTTTACAAGCGTTACATTATCCCTTAGAAACAGGAAAAACTCTCTGTTTTTTATAATGCCGTGCTTTATAACCTCGCCCATACCCGATGTAAACTGAATATCGCTAAGTGTGCTTAATGTGCTCACATTTATATACACAAGTTTTGGCTGATGGAATGCGCCAAGGATATTTTTACCGTTTTTAAAATCAATGCCCGTTTTTCCGCCTACGGAGCTATCGGACTGTGAGAGCAATGTGGTCGGGATTTGGATAAACCGTATACCACGCATATAAATTGCCGCCGCAAAGCCTGCCATATCCCCGACTACTCCGCCGCCAAGTGCTACAATCATTGAATTTCTGTCCATTTCATGCTCGACACAGGCATTGCATATTCCAAGAATGGTTTTCATATTTTTGTTTTCCTCGCCTGCAGGGAATGAGCAAACCTTTACATCATAGCCACACTCTGTAAACAGTTCCTTTACCTCTTTTGCATACAATTCAAGAACATTTGAGTCGGTAACTATTAAAAGTTTTTTTGGCGCATTGATATTTGACATTGCCCTTGGGAGCTCGGCAAAGCTTTCCTCAAATACTATGTCATACGAGTCCAAGCCTAAGTTTACACGCAATTTATCCATGTTTTTCTCCTTTTTGTATTTATATTGATAAAGACGGTACGGCGTTAAGTGTCATATCGGCACGGTTGCCGTTTAGATATTCATAATACCCTGCACACGCTATCATTGCGGCATTATCCGTACACAAAATGGGCGGTGGGAATAACACATCTATTCCGAATTTCTTTGCACGCTCGGTCATTTTTTCTCTTAACTGTGAATTTGACGCAACTCCGCCTGCAATCGTGATAATTTTTGACTTCTTTTGCCTTGCCGCCTCTATAGTGTGGTCACAAAGCACATCCGTTACCGCATCCTGAAAACTTGCGGCAATGTCCGCCTTGTTATAGCTCTCGCCGTTTTGGTCAAGCTTATGAAGATAGTTTATAACCGCCGTTTTTACTCCGCTGAACGAAAAATCAAGCGAACCTTGCGCCATTGTTACCCGTGGGAATTTTACGGCGTTTTTGTTTCCCTCTTTTGATAGCTTATCAAGTAACGGCCCCCCGGGATAGCCTAAGCCTATTACCCTTGCGACCTTGTCAAATGCCTCGCCTGCGGCATCGTCTCGGGTTCTGCCTAAGATTTCAAGCTCCTGATAGTTTTTTACCCATACTATATGGCTGTGTCCGCCCGATGCAACAAGGCATACAAACGGTGGTTCTAAGTCAGGGTGCGCAATAAAGTTTGCCATTATATGCCCCTTTATATGGTTTACACCGACAAGCGGTATGTCAAGCGCATATGAAAGAGCCTTTGCGCTTGACACGCCCACAAGCAATGCTCCCACAAGCCCGGGGCCGTATGTTACGGCTATTGCATCAATATCCGAAAATCCCACGCCTGCGTCTGATAACGCTTTATCAATTACCGCATCAATATTTTCTATATGGTGTCTTGATGCAACCTCAGGCACGACTCCGCCGAATTGCTTATGAATTGCAATCTGCGTATTGATTACATTCGACAAAACCTCCCTGCCGTTTTTTACAACTGCCGCCGCCGTTTCATCACATGAGCTTTCAATGCCCAAAACTAATATATTATCCATTATCTTTCTCCTAATCCATTAGAAGTGTCATAAGCAGTGCATCCTCACGGTCGGAATAGTAGCGTTTTCGCTCACCTACCACCGAAAATCCGAATTTTTTATACAGATTTTGGGCAACGGTGTTTGATTTGCGCACCTCTAAGGTAATGGACGAAAGTCCCAAAGCCCTTGCACTGTCCGTAATTTTTTTAATCAGCTTACTTGCAATCCCCTGCTGTCTGTATTCGGGGATTACCGCAACATTTGTTATATCGCCCTCGCCCGACACATTCCAAAAGCCTGCGTAGCCGACAATTTTTCCGTTATCAACTGCGACATAATAAACAGTAAGCTCGTTATTCATTTCGTTTATAAAAGCTTGCTCCGACCAAGGGTTATTACTAAAACAAGTTTTCTCAACCTTTGCAACTGCCCTTGTATCACAGAGCTCCATTTTTCGTATTTCAATCATTGTTTTTTAATTTCTCAACAACTGCCTCAATAAGCCCATAAAGCTGTTTTGCCGTTTCTTTATATACCTGTGTATTCCCACCGTACGGGTCCGATACATCAGTGTCAAATCCTGCATATTCGGACAATGTATATACCTTATCCCCCGCAATCGGCAAAAGAGCTGATTTTTGCGATTTTGTCATTGTAAGAATTAAATCGCATTGGTCAATTAAATCTTTTGTCAAAGGCTGTGAACGGTGATATGACAAGTCAATACCGTAATCCTTTAGCGCCTCTTTTGCGCCCTCGCTTGCCTCCATACCGGCTTGCGCATAAATGCCTGCCGATTCAATCCTGATATCGGGGCAAGCATCACCTATAATCTTATCCGCAAGCGCCGCCGCCATAGGTGAACGGCAAGTATTTCCCGTACAGACAAACAGAATATTCATAATTTTTTCAAGACCTTTCCTTATGAATATTGCAATCTTTTCACATAAGTAAAAAAATTGCCATAGTACATTGATATTGTATCACAACTATGGCAAAATTTCCACTATTATTTGTATATTTATAAAGATTTTATATTGCAAAATTATTTGTTATTTGGTATAATACTTGTTGAGAGTTAAATATGCGGGCATAGTTCAGTGGTAAAACATCAGCTTCCCAAGCTGAGGTTGCGGGTTCGATTCCCGTTGCCCGCTCCAGTATCGGAGCAAAGTTTGTCTTTGCTCCGTTTTTTGTATACAAGAGTGGCTGTTATATTAAATTTGGTTTATCATAACACTATAAATGGGAAATGGGAAATAGAAAATTGCAGTAGAAAAATCGGAGATTTTTCCACCATAATTATTCATTATTCATTATTCATTATTCATCATTCATTATTCATTTAATCAAAATTACCCCTCTAAACCAAAATTTATATCGGAGTCGGGCAAATCAAATTATTATTTACAGACTATAAAGGGACTGTCTGCATTTTGATATGCACCCCAAAAGTTAGACACTTTTGGAGGTGCATATTTTTATGGGAAAGAAAGGTAAAATTTACAGAAAATACTCGCCCGAATTCAAATTATCTGTTATACTGGATATGCGAGAACACCAACTAAGTTATTG
>JAFSXU010000070.1 GCA_017443895.1 Clostridia bacterium | reverse complement strand
TGAGAAGTTAGAACAATACATTTACTATTACAACAACGAACGAATATCGCTTAAATTAAAAGGAATGAGTCCGGTGCAATACCGAACTCATTACCAATCAATTTAATATTAAATTTTGTCTAAACTTTGGGGTTCACTTCACATCTACTCTTTTTTTGTTTTGAGATTTTTAGTTTCCCGGATAACATTCAACAGAGCGAACCTGATAATCTTTTAAGACTTCTCTGCCCTTTAAGCCTGCAAGCTCGATTAAGAAAAGCATACCCGATACCTCTCCGCCAAGCTCCTCAATAAGCTTAGCCGCAGCCTTTACCGTTCCGCCTGTTGCGATTAAATCGTCAACTATCAACACCTTTTGCCCCGGCTTTATGCTGTCTTTATGCATTTCAATCTCTGCCGAGCCGTATTCAAGGTCATATTTTGTTGATACGGTTTCGCGCGGCAGCTTGCCCTTCTTTCTTACCAAAACAAAGCCCTTACCCAGTGCATAAGCAACAGGTGCGCCGAACAAAAAGCCTCTTGCCTCCGTTCCTGCCACAACATCAAATTCAAACTCCTTTGACATCTCAATGAGCTTATCAACTGCCAGTTTAAAGCCCTCCGGATTTTGGAGAACGGTTGTAACATCACGGAATATTATGCCCTTTTCAGGGAAATCAGGTATACTTGTTATAAAATCGTCTATTCTCTTCATCGATTATTCGCTCCTTTCAAGATATTTCCATTGTAACATATAAGTTTAAAATATTCAATATCAATACCAAATTTTATCAAACAAAAATTGACTTTTTACCTATATTATGGTATACTTAACCGAATTGGAATACTTTATGAACTATTACTTTAGTTATGCGAATATAATATTATAATAACTAAGAGTATTGACAAAATAAATTTGGAGGATGCACATTGATACGGGTATTTAAGTATATGGGGCGCTATTACATATGGCTGATATTTGCAATAGCGTTTCTGTTTGTTCAGGCGATGTGCGATTTGGCACTTCCCGACTATATGTCCGACATTGTAAACGACGGTGTTATGGGCGGATCAATTCCGCTTATCGCAAAATACGGCACAAAAATGCTTGCCTTAACGCTTTTGGGTACGCTTGTATCGGTTGCGGTTGGATATATTGCCGCAAAGGTTGCGGCTATGGTGTCACGGGATATGCGATACGATGTATACAAAAAGGTCGAGCTTTTTTCAAATGCGGAGTTTGACAAGTTCTCCACCGCATCGCTTATAACACGAACAACCAACGATATAACTCAGATACAAAACCTGCTTGTAATGCTTATACGCATGGTTTTCTATGCGCCGATTTTAGGCGTCGGCGGAACAATAAAGGCACTGGATAATTCAAAGGAGCTGTCCTGGATAATCATAGTATCCTTGCTTGCGATTGTGGCACTTATTCTTTTTATGCTCCTTGTTGCAATGCCGAAAATGAAGCTGATGCAAAAGCTTGTTGACAGGCTAAATTTAGTCAGCCGTGAAAATGTTGAGGGAATGTTGGTTATCCGCGCGTTTAACTCGCAAAAGTTTGAGTTTGGAAGATTTGACACGGCAAACGGCGATTTAAAGGATACGCAGTTATTTGTAAACCGTATTCTTGTTATGATGATGCCGATAATGATGCTTATAATGAACCTTACAAATGTAATGATTGTATGGTTTGGAGCAAAGGCGGTATCCGGGTTTAGCATAAACATCGGTACAATGATGGCATTTATGCAATACGCAATGCAGATAATTATGGCATTTTTGATGCTCTCTATGATGTTCATACTTATCCCCCGTGCGGCGGTAAGTGCCAACAGAGTTGTTGAGGTAATAGACACACCTATATCAATGCTCAACAAAAAAGACGCCATTGTATATGACGATGATAATTTCAGTGGAGATATAACCTTCTCGCATGTTGACTTTGCATACCCCGGCGGTGACGACTGCGTTCTGCACGATATTTCATTCACGGCAAAACACGGTCAAACTACCGCAATCATAGGCGCAACGGGTAGCGGAAAAACAACGCTTATAAATCTTATTATGCGTTTTTACGATGTAACATCAGGCTCTGTTACGGTATCGGGTGAGGATGTCAGAAATGTTAAAATGGGTAATTTAAGACAGCACATCGGCTATGTTCCGCAAAAGAGCAGTCTGTTCTCGGGTACGATTGAGTCAAACCTTTACTACGGTGATGACAATGCAACCCAAGATACCATTGAGCGTGCGGCAGAGATTTCGCAGTCAACAGAATTTATTTCATCAAAGCCCGAGGGCTATAAAACACATATTGCGCAGGGCGGTTCAAATGTGTCGGGCGGCCAAAGACAGCGTCTTTCCATTGCGCGCGCACTTGTAAAGCAGGCGCCAATAAATATTTTTGATGACAGTTTCTCGGCTTTGGATATGAAAACAGACAGAATTTTAAGAGAAGCGCTAAAAAAAGAAATGTCCCAAAGCACTCTTATAATAGTAGCGCAAAGAGTCGGAACGATAATGAATGCGGAGCAGATCATCGTTCTTGACAATGGCTATATCGTAGGTAAGGGCACACACAAGGAGCTTTTAAAGACCTGCCCCGAATACTACGAGATAGCCTCGTCACAATTATCAAAGGAGGAACTTCTAAATGCCTGATCCTCTTAACAGCGCACCGTCAAAGGGTGCAAAAAATTCAAAAGAAACAACCAAAAAGCTGATTGAATATCTTGCTCCGTATAAAATTAAGATATTCACGGTTATGGTATTTGCGGCAATGTCGAGCGTCTTTTCCATTGTCGGGCCTAAGCTCTTGGGTAAGGTTACAACAAAGCTTACCGAGGGACTTTTGGCATATTATATGCACACGGGACTTTTAACCGATTTTGTGTACATGGGCAGAATGATTGCAATTTTGATACTGCTCTACCTTACCAGTATGGCGTGCTCGTACATACAAAGCTATATAATGACGGGCGTGTCTATGGATGTTACATATAACCTGAGGCGTGAAATTTCGCGAAAGATGCAGAGAATGCCACTAAACTACTACGATACGCATACAAACGGTGAAATTCTATCCCGAATTACAAACGATGTAGATCTTATATCGCAAACGCTGAGCCAGTCGCTCTCTCAGATTATCACATCAATTGCCACCATTTTGGGTGTGCTTGTAATGATGATTTCGATAAGCCTTTTAATGACGGCGGCGGCGCTTATAGTAATTCCGGCATCAATGCTTATAGTAATGCTTGTGGTAAAGCAGTCGCAGGGCTTTTTCAAGGCACAGCAGGAGTCTTTGGGAAATCTTAACGGTCATGTTGAGGAGACCTACGGCGGACACAATATAATACGAGCTTTTAACAAGCAGGGCGACTGTATTGAAGAATTTTCAAGAATAAATGAAGAGCTTTTGGACTCGGCTTGGAAATCACAGTTTTTATCAAGCGTTATGCAGCCGATAATGCAGTTTATAGGTAACTTAGGTTATGTTATCGTATGTATTTTGGGCGGATATTTGGCAGTTAAAAGGGTTGTGGATATAGGTGATATACAGGCGTTTATCCAGTATATGCGAAACTTTACCGCACCTATTGCACAGCTTGCGGCAATCTCAAACACACTACAGCAAACTCTTGCCGCATCGGAGCGAGTATTTGAGTTCTTAGGCGAGGAGGAGGAAGTTTCGGAGCGAAACGACCTCACGATTAAAAACTTTACAGGCGAGGTAACCTTCTCGCATATCAAGTTTGGATATGTCAAGAACAAGACGATAATAAACGACTTCTCGGCAGTTGTAAAGCCGGGTAACAAGGTTGCCATAGTCGGACCTACAGGCGCGGGTAAAACAACAATTGTAAAGCTCCTTATGAGGTTTTACGATATAAATTCGGGTACGATTAAAATTGACGGCGTGGATATTTTCGATATGAAACGGGACTATCTGCGGTCATTATTCGGAATGGTTTTACAGGAAACCTGGCTATACAATGCAAGCATCATGGACAATATCCGATACGGTACATTTGACGCAACCGACGAGGAGGTAATTGCCGCTGCAAAGGCGGCGCACTGCGACGAGTTTATACGCTCATTGCCGGGCGGATATAATATGATTTTAAACGAGGAGGCAAGCAACATTTCACAGGGACAAAAACAGCTGTTTACCATTGCCCGTGTTATTCTTGCAAACCCGAAAATTCTGATACTTGACGAGGCTACCTCGTCCATAGATACAAGAACCGAAATTTTAATACAAAGTGCTATGGATAATCTTATGAAGGGCAGAACAAGCTTTGTTATCGCCCACCGCTTATCCACGATAAAGGACGCCGATGTTATCCTCGTTCTAAAAGACGGAGATGTTATTGAACAGGGTAACCATGAAGAGCTTTTGGCGCAGGGCGGATTTTATGCAGGACTTTACAACAGCCAATTTGAATAAGGAGGTACATTTAAAATGTCTGAAAAAATTGATATTGATAACGAGCTTACAGAGGGTAAGAAAGAAATCCTCAAAAAGAAACCAAAGCCTGCCGTTTTGGCCGCAGGCGGAGTTGTGGCTTTAATACTTATCATATGGGGTATAAGCGCAATAGTTAATTCCGTTTCGTATCTTAAAACGGACAACGCAAAGGTTTTAACCGATATTTACCCCATAACCACAAAGGCGGAGGGAAAGCTTATCCGCTTTGATGCGTACAAGGGACAGTATATAGAGTCGGGCACGATAATCGGCAGGGTTGACAACGGACCGTACATAAAAGCTCAGGGTACGGGCGAAATTATATCCGTAAATGCCGAATGTGGGGACTATGCAACGGTTACTGATGTACTTGGGTATATTGCAGACATTGAAAATGCGCACATAGGCGCATACATAGAGGAAACGGATATTGTTAAAATTGCGCTTGGACAGTTTGTTGATGTAACGCTTGACGCATACGGAGGCAAGCATTTTGACGGAGTTGTTACAAAGATAAACAACATCACCGATAACGCTCTCTCAGGTCAGACAACAAGCTATTCAACCTCGGGAACATACACAAAAACCACACAGCTTATACCTATTGAAATCACAATTGACAATTCAGACGGAAAGCTCGATAATATAATAGGTACAAATGCGACTGTAAGAATTAAGGTGCGGTAAGGAGATAAAAATGGGCATTGTCATTCGTCGGATTATATTTACACTGACAACTCTTTTGCTTATGCTGTCGTCATTCGGGTTTTCAAATCAGGACGCCTCGGTGTCGGGAAGGCTCAGCCGTGGGATTTTGGCAAAAACGGCGGAGGTTGAAATCTTTAATGATGTTCCTTACAGCAAAAAAGCGGATTTTGTAAGAAACTCCGACCATATAACAAGGAAGCTGGCGCATTTTACAGAATATACCCTGCTTGGTATATCCTTATACCTTATGCTGTCGGCGTGGCTTTTACGGTCAAAGAAACTGCCGTATTACCTTACGCTTATCCTCGCATTTTTGTATGCCTCGACCGATGAGGTACATCAGATATTTGTATCGGGGAGAGGCCCGCAGTTTGGCGATGTGCTCATTGATACATCGGGCGCATTGTTTGGATTGATTATTGTAACGGCGGTAAGGTTTTTGATAAAGAAATATAAATTTAGCAAATGCTCATAAGGGCATTTGCTTTTTTATGTGCTTTACAAGTTGAACGGAGTATGGTATAATCAGGTTATTATAATAAAACTACAAAAGGAGAGAGTAATACTATGGGCAAAACAAGCGGCGGCTTTACATTACCGGGCGAAAGCGGTTATGAAGAGCTTACACTGCAAATGGCAGACAAATGGGGTGCAGATGTTATCCGTGATTCTGACGGAACGGAGCTATCCCCCGAAATTATAAATGCAGGCTACGGCATATATTCAACAATATGCATAATCCGTGACCATAACGAATGGGCAAAGGCTAATCCCGATGCATTGCAGGAAACCTTCCTTATGACAGAGCCTGTTGTTGCAACCGACACTACCTTGACCATTGACCTTATGAAGGACTATTTTGATGAGCAGTTTAAGGTAAACGATACGGAGGAGTCAAAAGCATACTGGCAGGTTTTTGACCGCACATCAAATACGGAGATAAAGGACTGGTCATATAATGATGGCAAGGTTACAATAAACAATATTACACCTTGGCATAAATACACAGTAAATTTCTTAGCATGGCGTATATGGGAAGAAATTTCAATGTACAACCATACCACAAACAACTGGGACAAGGAGCATTTACTCCAAATTGATCCCCGTTTCCCAAAAACACAGGCGTTTATGCTTGACTGGATGAAGAACTGGTGTAAAACCCATCCTGCAACTACCGTTGTAAGATTTACCTCAATGTTTTACAACTTTGTATGGATCTGGGGTTCAAATCCACGCAACCGGCAGTTATTCTCCGACTGGGCATCGTATGACTTTACCGTTTCTCCGCTTGCCTTAAAGCAGTTTGAGGAAAAGTATGGCTATAAAATGACCTCGGAGGACTTTATAAACAAGGGTAATCTTCATTCAAATCATATGGTTGCGGACTCTAAAAAGCGTGACTGGATGGAGTTTGTAAACGATTTTGTTATCGAGTTTGGCAAACAGCTTGTTGACATTGTTCATGAGTACGGCAAAAAAGCGTATGTATTCTATGACGATTCATGGGTAGGCGTTGAGCCTTGGGGCAAGAGATTTAAAGAATTTGGCTTTGACGGACTTATAAAGTGCGTATTTAACGGCTTTGAGTGCAGACTTTGCGCAGGCGTTGACGCCGTAGAAACTCACGAGATAAGACTTCATCCGTACCTCTTCCCTGTTGGACTTGGCGGTGCGCCGACATTTGCGCCCGGCGGAAACCCGACCCGTGAGGCACAGGGCTACTGGAAGAATTGCCGCAGGGCTTTGCTCCGTGCGCCGATTGACAGAATAGGTTTAGGCGGTTATTTATCGCTTACCATTCCGTTCCCTGATTTCCAGGACTATATCGAAAAGATTTCCGACGAGTTCAGACTTATCCGCACATATCATGAACACGGCAAGCCGTTGGTTTTAAAGCCGAGAGTTGCAGTTTTGACATCTTGGGGATCGCTCCGTTCATGGTCATGCTCAGGTCACTACCACGAGCACCCGGAGGTTGACTTAATAAATGTTATTGAAGCGTTATCGGGTATGCCTCTTGATGTTCAATTTATCGACTTTGATGATGTAATGGCAGGTAAGCTTGACGGATTTGATGTTGTTATAAACGCAGGCTTTGAGGGCAGTGCATGGTCAGGCGGAGACAAGTGGACAGACGATGTTGTTGCAAAGGTAACAAAATGGGTATACGATGGCGGTGCATTTATAGGCGTCAATGAGCCGTCGGCACTTCGCGGTTACGATACATTGTTCAGAATGGCGCCCGTACTTGGTGTAAATGAGGACACTGGCGAGAGAATTTCACACGGCAGATATACATTTGATGTTGAGGACTGCGATGCTATCTGCGACGGAACAACCGTTGAGCCAAAGGAAAATATCTACCTTACAGACGGCGATACAAAGGTAATCTTTGCAGACGGTGATATGCCGACAATTACAACTCATACATTCGGTAAGGGTGTGGGTGTTTATTTCTCATCATTCAGATTTGACGAGGTAAATAACCGCACATTGCTAAACCTTATCCTTACCGCCGCAGGCGAGAGCTTGGAGCAGAACTACCTTACCTCCAATCCGCTTACAGAATGCTGTTATTATCCTGACGGTAAAAAGCTCGTTGTTATCAATAACTCGGATACCGAGCAGACAACAACGGTTAAAACCGAATACGGCGATAAGACAGTTACAATAAACGGCTTTGACACAGTAATTATTGATTTATAATTTTACGGAGCTGATGTGCTTTGCACATGAATTTATACGGCTTGGTATTTCAAGACAGCTTGAAGGTGCACAAGGCCTTTATTACTTAATCCGGAAAGAGCTTAGAATGGATCAAATGCAACGCAGTTTAGATGATATATCAAGGAAATTAGATGAAATCATAGATAACCAACGAGAAATTTACGGAGAAATTGTAAAAATGAATAATAAGTGTGAAAATATGATACAAGCTACACTGAAAATGTCAAAAAATTTAAACAATATAGAACAAAACACAGCAATTTCAGCGTATAACAGCGAGCGCATTTTAAAAGAAGAAGAGTATCAAACCTTCTTTCAAACTTATAATTTTTACAGGTCTGTATAAAGCAAAGCATTTAGTTAAAAGTAACCGCTATCATCTTGCAAGTGTGGCGGTTACTTTTTGCATATCAAGTTTTTAAATATAATTATACCGTTTTCTGTTTTTTACCACACACATAAATGTTATTCCAAGTGTCAGAATTTCAGCAATTGTTATTGAGAGCCAAATTCCGTTTACGCCGATTATAACAGGCAGCCCCAGTACGCATATTACCTGGAACACGAATGTTCTTAAAAACGAGATTGCCGCCGATACTACGCCATTATTAAGCGCGGTAAAGAATGACGAGCCGAATATATTTATACCGCAAAACAGAAACGATATTGAATATGTCCTAAATGCATTTGTTGTCATTTCCCAAAGTCCCGTATCGTAGCCGACAAATATTTTTGATATATCGGACGCAAAAACCATTGCCACACTAAAAAGTATTGCTCCGCAAACGCAAACAATTCCAAGACTCTTTTTAAATATATTTTTAAGCTCGGTATCATTTTTTGCGCCGTAATTAAAACTCACAACAGGCGCAGAGCCTATGGCGTAACCCCAGAAAATGGCTGTAAATATGAAATTCATATACATTATGACGCCGTACGATGCGACGCCGTCTTCACCTATGTATCTTAAAAGCTGTACATTATAAATCATATTGATAAGCGATGATGAGATATTTCCCATAAGCTCCGAGACTCCGTTTGATGTACACTTTACAAGAAGTCCAAAATCAAACCTTGTCGTTGTAAGCTGGAGGAGGCTATTGTTCTTCCTCAAAAAATATATTGTCGGGAGCAGTGCGCCCGTAGTTTCTGAGGTGACAGTTGCAATACCTGCACCCACAACACCCAATTTAAAAACTCCCACAAGCACAAAATCAAGCACCATATTCATAACTCCCGCAATAATGGTAACGCTCAGCCCAAGAGTGGGTTTTTCAGCCGTCACAAAAAAGGTCTGGTACATTGTCTGGAGCATAAAACACGGCAAAGAACAAAATGTAACCCTGCCATACATTACGCAGTAAGGAAGCATATTATCGGTTGCACCTGCAAATCTTGACAAGGGTATCAGGCATATCTGCATTATGATTACCAGAATAAATGCAATGATAAATGTTGTATACACAAACAGCGAAAATGCCTTTTTTGCGCCCTCAGGCTTGCCCTCGCCCAAGAGCCTGCCGACAATCGCCGCACCGCCCGTGCCGAACATAAAGCCTATGGCTCCCAACATCATCTGCATGGGTATTATCAGGTTTACCGCCGCAAATGCAATCTTGCCTGCATAGTTTGATATAAAAAAGCCGTCAACAACACCGTATATTGATGTAAAAATCATCATTGCAACCGACGGTATGACAAACCGTATAAGCCTTCTTAGTGTGAAATGGTCGGATAGTTGTATTCGCATTTTTGTCTCTCCAAATTCTTCCGTAAAAATTTTAATTAAAATGGGCCTTGCGGCCCAACCGTGAAAACTACTTGTTTATGTAATCTAAAATTTCGCTATCACTGCCAAGATATGCATAGGAGTCTTTACAGCTTGCATTTATAAATTTTTTCTTTATCGCAACATCCAAAAGCTCCTCAA
Organism: Clostridia bacterium; assembly: GCA_017443895.1. Classification (GTDB taxonomy): domain Bacteria; phylum Bacillota; class Clostridia; order UBA1381; family UBA1381; genus 12844. The sequence continues at coordinate 8,636 of JAFSXU010000070.1, read as the reverse complement.
TGTTATCATAATAACCGTCAATATTATAGATGACGATTGGTTTTTCCATCATATGCAACTGTTTTAGAGTGAGTATCTCAAACAGCTCGTCAAATGTTCCCAATCCGCCCGGTGTAATCAAAAACGCATCCGACTTATTGACCATTATCCGTTTTCTTTCGGACATATCCTCCGTATAAATAAGCTCGTCACATTCTTCATACAAGGTTTCAACAAAGTGGTCCTTAAAATATTGGGGCACTACACCGACTATTTTTGCACCGCCCTTTTTAAAGCCTCGTGCCGCCGCGCCCATAAGTCCGCAGCCACCTGCTCCGAATACCAGATTATGCCCTTCATTTGCCAATTTTTCACTCAAATTTTCAACCGCCTCTATATAGCGCTTATCTATATCGTCCGATGCAGACCCAAATACACATATATTCATAAACCGTCTACCTCCTGTCTGACTTTAAAATTTCCTGTCTGAAATATAATACTATTACATTGTATTATTAAATATTCCGATTGTCAAATGAATTTTTTGTAAACACCAAAAACAAAAAAAGAAATCCGTAAAATGCGAATTTCCTTTTTGAGCATTTGCTATTTGAGTATTTTTTGTATTCTCTTTATTGCTTCCTCCGTATTTTCCTTGGTTGAAAATGCGGTAAGCCTTACAAAGCCCTCGCCCGACGGTCCAAAGCCGACACCAGGCGTTATGCCTACGCCTGCCTCGCTTAATACAAAGTCAAAAAACTCCCATGAGCCCATATTATCAGGCGTTTTTGCCCAAATGTACGGTGCATTGGTACCGCCATATACACTAAGCCCTGCCGACTGTAAGCCCTTTCGGATGATACTTGCATTGTTAAGATAATACTCAATATTTTCCCTGCACTCTCTTATTCCCTCATCACTGTACACGGCTTGGGCGCCACGCTGAATTACATACGGGACACCGTTAAACTTTGTGCACTGACGGCGATTCCAGAGCCCGTTAAGCTCCACGCCGTCAAGCCTAAGCTCGTGCGGTACAACGGTATATGCGCATCTTGTACCCGTAAAGCCTGCTGTTTTTGAAAACGAGCGAAACTCAATCGCAACCTCTTTTGTGCCCTCAATCTCATAAATACTGTGCGGTACATCCTTGTCTGTTATAAATGCCTCATATGCGCTGTCATACAAAATAACAGCCTTGTTCTCCCTTGCATACTCAACCCATTTTTTTAGCTCTGTATAGGTTGCACAAACACCCGTCGGGTTATTGGGAAAGCACAGATAAATTATATCCACCTTTTCATTCGGTAATTGCGGTAAAAAGCCGTTCTCCTCAGTGCATGGCATATATACAAGGTTTGACCAGCGCCCGTTTATAAAATCGCCTGCCCTACCCGACATTGCGTTTGTATCAATATACACAGGGTATACAGGATCGCAAACGGCAACCAAGTTATCAACAGAAAAAATATCGCCTATGTTTCCACAATCCGACTTTGCGCCGTCGGACACAAAAATCTCATCAGGCGCTATATCTATTCCCCGTTTATTGTAGTCATTTTTGACTATTGCATTTCTTAAAAAATCATAGCCCTGTTCAGGTCCGTAACCACGAAAGCCCTCGCTTGTACCCATTTCATTGACTGCCCTCTCCATTGCCGAAACTACAGCCTTTGCAAGCGGTCTTGTGACATCACCTATGCTGATTTTAATAACCTCTTTATCGGGGTTTGTCTCCTGATATGCGCTTATTTTCTTTGCAACAGTCGAAAATAAGTAGCTTCCCGGCAGTTTTAAAAAATTATCGTTTACCTTTGCCATTGTTTTTCCTCCACTCTATATCGTTATAGTTCCCTCGAAAACAAATTCCGCAGGTCCGCTCATATAAATATTGTTATCCTGCTTATCCCATTTAATATGCAGTTTTCCGCCGCGAAGCAACAAATCAGCCTCATCGCCGACCAGTCCCGAAAGGTTTGCGGCAACCAAGGTTGCGCAAGCGCCCGTACCACAGGCAAGCGTTTCGCCTGCACCTCTCTCCCAGACACGCATTTTTATGGTTTTATTATCCACAATTTGAGCAAACTCGGTGTTAATCCTCTTTGGAAACAATGGATGATGCTCAAACATAGGTCCTAAATGTTCAATTTGAATACCGTCTGTATTATCCACAAATGTAACGGCGTGCGGATTTCCCATTGAAACGCCTGTTATAAGATATTCCTTATTATCAACCGTAACAGGCTCCTGTATAAACCTGTCATGCTCTGAATTTATCGGAATATTTTTCGGGCTTAGCTCGGGCTTTCCCATATTTACACAAACGGATTTTACCTTGTTATTTGTGTCCAAATTCAGTTCAAGCGTTTTTATTCCTGCAAGTGTTTCTAAGGTAACGGTTGTTTTATCGATAAGACCTTTATCATATACATACTTACCCACGCACCTTGTCGCATTACCGCACATTTCCGCCTGTGTACCGTCGCTGTTATACATATCCATTCTAAAATCCGCCTTGTCCGACGGGCAGATAAGCACCAGTCCGTCAGAGCCGATGCCAAAATGCCTGTCGGAGACGGTTTTTGCAACCGTATTTATATCTTGAAGCGTTGTTTTTAAGCAATTTACATATATGTAATCATTGCCTGCGCCCTGCATTTTTGTAAAATTAAAAGTCTGCATTTTATATTCCTCTAAATTCCTAATATCATTCTTGCCGTATCGGCAAACTTTGTACCCGTATCCATACTTCGTTTTTGGATAAAACGGTGTGCCTGTTCCTCACTCATACAATACAATTCCATGAGGAACAGCTTTGCTTTATTTATTATTATCTCCTCATCGGGAGTACGCCCTTTTGTGCGTTTTTGTATTGCTCCCAAGAACACATCTATCGCCGATAAAAGCCGTTGGCGGTTTATGGGCAGTGGCAGAGTGAAAATATCGCTGTTTTCAACCATATCTGCCATATCAGCCTTGACAATTGCCATTAGCTTATGCCCATGGCTCAAGTCCTCGTAAACCTCGTCTGCAACGGCGTCATGGAGCTTATAGCCCATAATAATAAGCGCCGTATCAAGATTTACAATATATCGCATAAGCTCCGCCTTTGAATGGCATACAGCTATAACCTCATAACCCGAACCATAGAGCATGGTTTTTATTTTATCGGCAGTTGCGTCCTTTGTAAAAGCAAGCACAACCTGCTCTCTCATACGCTACCTCCATTGGTTAATACAGATTAAGATAGTTGTCAATTTCCCATTGACTTATGGATTTTCGGTATGAGTCATATTCCTGTCTTTTAACAGCAAGGTATTTGTCCTTTAACTCCTCGCCCAAAAGCTCGGTTATAAACTCGGAGTCTTTTGCAATTTTAATTGCCTCGTTAAGGCTTATCGGTAGACTTTTAACACCCAGCGCGTCACGCTCGGACTGCTTTAGCGTGTGCAGGTTTATATCAATGCCCGTAGGCAGTTTATAATCATTTTTTATACCCATAATACCTGCCTTTAAAATGCCTGCAATTGCAAGGTAGGGATTTGCGGTGTTATCGGGCGAGCGAAGCTCGATAGCGGAGTTACCCTCCTTTGTGCAGTGCGGTATCCGCACAAGCAAGCTGTTGTTATGCTCCGACCATGATATATAGCAAGGCGCATTAAAGCCCGGGATAAATCTCTTATACGAGTTTACTGTAGGATTTGTTATACACGCCATCTCACGGGTGTGCGCAAGTATTCCTGCCATGAATTTATAGCCTGTTTTTGATAGCTTTGACGGGTCGCTGTTATCATAGAATACATTGTTACCCTCTTTGTCAAACAGTGACATGGTAAGGTGCATACCGCTTCCGTTACCGTCTGCAAACGGCTTTGGCATAAATGTTGCGTGAAGTCCGTGACGGGTTGCAAGCGTTTTTACAACATTTTTAAATGTTATAAGTCTGTCGGCTGTAGTCAGGGCATTGCCGTGCCTGAATATAATCTCATGCTGACCTTTTGCGCTCTCGTGGTGCGATGCCTCTATACCATAGCCCATTTGCTCCAATGTAAGGCAAATATCACGCCTGCAATTTTCGCCGTTGTCTAAAGGCGCAAGGTCAAAATACCCTGCGTTGTCGTGTGGCTCCATGGTGGGGTTTCCGTTATCGTCGGTTTTAAAGAGGAAGAACTCGCACTCAGGACCTACCTCAAATATAAATCCCTCTTTTTGTGCTTCGTCGATTACTTTCTTTAAAACCAGCCTCGGATCACATGATACCTCTTTTCCGTCAACGGTGCGAAGGTCGCAGATAAGCCTTGCAACCTTGCCCTGGTGCGGCCGCCACGGAAAAATTGTAAAGGTATCAAGGTCCGGGCACAGGCAAAGGTCGGTATTTGCACTGTCCGAAAATCCGTCTATTGTTGAGGCGTCAACAATACATTCGTTATCAAGTGCATCCTGTAGCCTTGACTCGGTTATTGCTATATTTTTCATTCTGCCAAGCATATCCGTAAACTGCAATCGGATAAACTTTACATCTTCTTCTTTTACTAAATTTATTATTTCCTGCTTTGTTCTCATTGTCCGCATCTCCTTAAAATCAGATTTTAACTTTATTGTGTATAAAAAATGGCGCTCTTTACCTGTGAAGATAAAAAACGCCTTTGTTTTATTGTATTTTAGCATATAAAATTTCCTTTGTCAAGATACGGAGAAAATCTTTCTTGACATTGTTTTGGTATAGTGTTATAATGTACTCACAGAGAACGGCAATCGTTTTCGCATTGGGATGTAGAACGAAAATTCTACAGATACTCATTTATGACGGAGCATAAATGAGTATTTTTTTACCCAATCCTATACATAGCACCTTAAATAATATGCTGTATAATCCTCATTACATCAATGATTGCAATGAGAACTAATATGATAAAATCTAAGTCCATCATATAGTACCTCCTTTCGGAGTTGTCGAAAACGACTGCTATATGTTCTCTGCTTTCCAACTATATTATATGTAATTATTATATTTTGTCAATTAAAGTGATTTTTCATGTTTATTACAATTCTCTTATTCAAAAAAACCGTTAGAAAACACATTTCTAACGGTTTTTATATTTTACAGAAAGATTATTCAATTATCAAACTACACCGTATGCCTTCATTGAATCTGCAACCTTTATAAAGCCTGCAATGTTAGCGCCTGCGGCATAGTTACCCTCTACGCCGTATTCCTTAGCGGCGCTTGCGCAGTTAGCATAGATATTTTCCATAATGCCCTTTAACTTTGCGTCAACCTCTTCAAATGTCCAGCTAAGTCTCATTGAGTTCTGGCTCATTTCAAGGGCAGATGTAGCAACACCGCCTGCATTTGCAGCCTTAGCAGGTCCGAACAATACGCCGTTTGACTGGAATACCTCAATAGCCTCAGGAGTTGATGGCATGTTAGCGCCCTCTGCTACTGCAAATACGCCGTTTGCAACAAGAGCCTTTGCGCTCTCCTCGTTTATCTCGTTCTGAGTAGCGCACGGAAGAGCAATATCGCACTTGATTGTCCAGATACCACTGCAACCCTCGTGATACTCTGCATCAGGATGAGTTGTAACATACTCTTTAATTCTCTTTCTCTCAACTTCCTTTAACTGCTTTACACAAGCAAGGTCAATACCGTTCTTGTCGTATACATAGCCGTTTGAGTCTGACATTGCAACAACCTTACCGCCAAGCTGGGTAGCCTTTTCGTTTGCATAAATTGCAACATTACCAGAACCTGAAATTACAACTGTCTTACCCTCGAATGACTTGCCGTTATCCTTTAACATTGCGTCTGTGAAATAGCAAAGACCGTAGCCTGTAGCCTGAGTTCTTGCAAGTGAACCGCCGTATGTTAAGCCCTTACCTGTAAGAACGCCTGTGAACTCGTTTCTTAATCTCTTGTACTGACCGTACATATAACCGATCTCTCTTGCACCAACACCGATATCACCTGCCGGAACATCAGTATCTGCGCCGATATGCTTTGAAAGCTCTGTCATAAAGCTCTGGCAAAAACGCATAACTTCCATATCTGACTTGCCCTTAGGATCAAAGTCAGAACCACCCTTACCGCCGCCGATAGGAAGACCTGTAAGAGAGTTCTTGAAAATCTGCTCAAAGCCTAAGAACTTAATAATACCCTCGTAAACTGATGGGTGGAATCTTAAACCGCCCTTGTAAGGTCCGATTGCAGAATTGAACTGAATTCTGAAACCTCTGTTTATCTGAACTTTACCGTTGTCATCAACCCAAGGAACTCTGAACTTTATAATTCTCTCAGGCTCAACGATGCTGTCAATAACACCTGATGTGATGTACTCAGGTTTCTTTTCAACAACAGGCTCAAGAGATTCAAGTACCTCTTTAACTGCCTGGTGGAATTCAACCTCACCCTTGTTTCTCTCTACAACTCTGTCATAGAGGTCTGATAAATACTGATTTGTAAATGCCATTTTTATAGCCTCCCGTTCTGCCCCATATGCATAATTATTCGCATATACAGGCTTTTAAAATTACCTAACCCCGATAAATTATACTCGGTTTTAAGCTTCGTAAATATTATAATACCAAAAATAGGCATTGTCAATTTTTTTAGCGGATTTTTTTGGGGCAAATAATAGATTTTTCGCAATTTTCATTAAATTATTATTCATTTTATACTGTTTTTAGTGAATAAGTTTGCATATGCTAACTTTTAGCTGTGTAAAATCAGGGTGTGGACAAAAATGTTTGTGTTTTTGCGTTGTTCCGTAAACAGCACGATAAAAACAGAGGGCGAGAAATCCGCCCTCTGTTTGCATTTTATTATTCAACTATCAATACGGACATGCCGCCTATTGTGGCTGTGCCGGCTGTTTTGCCGCCTATTGTTCCGCCCGTATATGTACCTGTACCTGCAACATTTGATGCAACGGGATCATTCTCAAACGCGCTTCCGCTTGCTGTTAAAATATTCTCTCCGTTAAAATCTATAATATCCATTATCGGATTTTCATACATTTCTTTCATATCACTTGTTCCCCCTTTATCTGATTATATCTATGATACTGCCGAAGAACTCGCCCCATGCGACTCCCTTATCCGTAATTATATACGGTATAGCTTTAAGTCCGCACTTTGAATATTGGGTTAAGTTTTTAAACTCGTATGTAAAAGCCTCGCCAACCTTAGGAGCATTATTTACAGGACATTCCTCAGTCTTAAAATCAGCATCGCTATTTACCTTTGACGGATCATCATAAGCACCATCAACATTTGCAAATACAAAGCCTGCACCTGTAATCTCCGATGCGTTTGTAAGCTCTTTTACCGTAGCCGCAAAGCCTACCGCATTATTTGCAGTTGCTTCCTTTGTTTCAAAGGTTGCCGATGGGTCACCTGTTACCTCAGGCTCTACCTTGATTACAGGGTATAAATCTCCGTCAGAAAAAACCTCACCTAACAAACTTGCAAGAGATTTCATTTCCTCAGCTGTTTTTGCCACAGCTGAATTAGCATTTACTGTAAGATTATGTGTGTCATAATAATAACAATTTGTAGCACTTACTTCTCCGTATTGTTCATCACTTGAGAACAGTCCTGCTTTTCCAAAGGTTGAACCCTCAGCAGATGCAATACAATCATACACAAAGCAGTTTTCTATAATTAAATCGCCACCCTGTGATGCTCCAAGGAAGGCACCTATGCTTGCGTTGCCGGCTACCGTTCCGCCTGTCCTTGCAACAACAGAAGCGGTATTTTTTGCAGAATAACAGTCTGTGAATGTCAGTGTTCCCTTATTATCCTCGTTTGCGATTGAGCCTGCAAACCCACCGGCATAGCCGGTTCCCTTTACAGTATTATTCTCAGAAGCACACTTATTAAAAACGGTTTCCTCTCCGTCTTCAGCCTGAGCATAGCCAACAAATGCTCCGGCAAAAGTGTCCGCATTACTGCCATTTGCAGTTATGTTAGAATTGCTTACCACGCAATCAGAAACCGTTCCGTCCTCTACAACAGCTACAAGTCCTCCTGCAAACGCCATATTCCAAGCGCCACTGCCAACAGTTGAAGTAATAGTTGCATTTGTAACCACAAGCTTAGCTATACTGCCTTTCCCTGTAAGAACGCCAAAAATACCTGCAACAGTATTACCGTCAGTAGTAACCCCGTCTACCTTTGCATCGGAGATCGTAAAGCCACTACCATTATAATTGCCGGCAAAAGGCGCTGTTATAGTGCCCACAGGGACTAAGCCCTCCACTCCGTCCATATCAAGGTTTGCAGTCTGTTTAAAATACTTACCTGTGTAATCCTCCCCACCGTTTACAGCAACAGCCAGTGCTTTAAAATCTGATACTGTGGATATTTTCCATGGATCAGCCTGTGTTCCTGCACCACCGCTAAAGACAGGCAAATCTGTTGCGTACGCTGTCATACCTATGCCTTGTATAAGCGAGATACACATTGCAAGACTGAGCAACATACTCAACATTCTTTTTCTTGTTGTTCTTGTTGTTTTCATTCTATCATTCTCCTTTCACAAAACAACAAAAGCGCACCTTACAGAATAAATTTATTCTGCAAAGTACGCTTTATTCTTAAATATATTTTCACAACAGGGCGCAGTTATGCTATGTATGTATGTATGTATGTATGTA
>JAFSXU010000069.1 GCA_017443895.1 Clostridia bacterium | reverse complement strand
TGATGAGAATAAACTAACGGAGGCAGGAAAAATGGAATATATAAGAGCTAATATAGAAGTATTAAGCTTCGGTGACGAAAATATATTAACCGCAAGCACAGCTACTATGAATACAAATTCTGTTGAAGCGGTAAGAAGTGCGGTAAACAGTGCGGCTGATACCGCAGGTGCAAACTATAACGCTAACAGTGCTTATGTTGCAGACTGGGAAACAGGAGTATTTTTTAACTGATTTAATTTAAGCCAACCCCAACATTTTGCAGAGGGCAAGGACATTATGTCCCCCTCTGCGTTTTTGTTGTTGGGAAAATTAACCCTCGCAGTAATAACGGAATAATAAAAAATAATATTTTATGGAATTGGGGTTTAAATTTGATTAAATGAATAATGAATGATGAATAATTTTGGCGGAAAAATCTCCGATTTTTCTATAATATGGCGGTTTGCGGTATTGGGCATTTGCGGTAAATTTGGGTTTAGCGTACCAATTAAAAAATCGTAAATTGGTATGGTCGTAGGGGCAGGTCTCCGTGCCTGCCCGTATCCCCGATAACGCATATTGGGAACGGGAGGGCATGGAAACCCTCCCCTACAATTTGTGATACACATTTACACCGCTAAACCCAAATTTATATCATAAAATTGTAATGTTCACGGCATAAATATCACATATTCGTGTCAAAATCAACCTATTTTTATAAAAATTCCACGCAAAATTACACGAATTTTTATTATTTTTTACATTATTCTTCAAAAAAGCACAGTCAAATTTTTGGCTGTGCTTAAAATTTTATTTTTGTACCTTATACAAAAGCTCCATTTTCATTTCATAGTAATCGGGAGTCATATCTAAATAATGGCGGTGTGGGTTTTGGAAACGCTGTTCCTCGTCCCATATCTCGTTTTCCTTTTGCGCCTTTACATAGTCACGGATTTCGTTTAACGAGGGCAGGTTATAAACAAGCTCGCCGTCTTTAAATATCGGTACCTGCAAATTCCGGAAGGTGCAGTTTTCAAACTCACGCTTACGCCACGGCGCCAGTGGATCGACATACCGAAACGGTACATTATCCTCAATTTCCTCATCGTGCTTTGCGATAAGGTCGGCAACGGATTTACCCGTTTTATCATACACCCTATACACCTTTTTAAGGCCCGGGTTTGTAATCTTTTCAACATTCTCCGATACCTTAATTCTCGGCTCAAACTCGCCGTCACGCTCCACCGCCGCAATCTTATACACTGCGCCGAAAACAGGCTCGCTCTTTGAGGTTATAAGTCTCTCGCCAACGCCGAAGCTGTCGATTTTCCCGCCCTGCTTTATAAGCGAGTCAATGGTATATTCATCAAGGCTGTTTGATGCGACTACCTGACAATCATATAACCCTGCCTCGTCAAGCATTTTTCTTGCCTTCTTTGACAGATACGCAAGGTCGCCGCTGTCAATTCTGATGCCCTTTAAGCGCTTACCCATTGGCTCTAAAACCTCTTTTGCAACCCGTATCGCATTTGGAATACCGCTCTTTAACACATCATAGGTATCAACCAAGAGTATGGTTGCGTCGGGATAGGTTTCGGCATATTTTTTAAACGCCGTAAACTCGTCACGGTAATACATTACCCAGCTATGCGCCATTGTTCCGACAATGGGAATATCAAACATCTTGCCCGACAGCACCGTTGCGGTTGCACCGACACCGCCTATATATGCGGCTCTTGCGCCGTATATTGCCGCGTCCATATTATGCGCGCGCCGTGCGCCGAAATCAGACACGCCCCTGCCCTGCGCCGACCGTACAATCCTGCTTGCCTTGGTTGCAACAAGGGACTGGTGGTTTACCTGCAAAAGTATTCCCGTTTCAACAAGCTGTGCGTCTATAAGCGGTGCGACAACCGTTATAACAGGCTCGTTAGGATACATTATCGTACCCTCGGGAAACGCATATATATCGCCCTTGAATTTGAAGCTTGCAAGGTATTCTAAAAACTCCTCGCAAAACATTCCCTTGCTCCTTAAATACTCTATATCCTCCGCATCAAAATGCAAGTCCTCTATATATTCAACTACCTGCTCAAGTCCCCCAAAGATTGAAAATCCGCCGCCGTCGGGGTTTTTACGATAGAACACATCAAAGGCAACCTTTACATCCCTGTCCTGCTCGGCAAAATAGCCGTTGCTCATGGTAAGCTCATATAAATCCATTACCAATGTCAGGTTTCGCTTGTCAAACTGTTTCATTAAGCTTTCATCTCCCGTTTAAATACAATTAAAATCATAATACCACAAATTTCCGTCATTATCAAGCAAAAGCCTGTTAATCGCTGAAATCACGGTCAAGGTTTATAATAAACTCAAAGTCGGGAAAAATCTTTTTAAGCTCCGCTTTTACAGAGCTTACAATATCCATTCTGTTTTCCTCTTTAAAGTCAACTATGATGTCAAAGGACACCGTTTTTGTCTGAACATCTGTATAAAAGCCATGCGTCTGTAAAATCTGCGGATAACGGCTTACAACCTCATACATTGCCTCTTTTATCTTCGCCGACTCCTCATCACCCGTATTTGTAGCATACACGCCGATTGTTAAAAGTACGCCAAAATCCCTGTATACCTCGGGCACAATTTGCCGTGTTAAGGTATCAATTTCCTTTGCCGTCATATTATCGTCAACCTCAATATGCACAGAGCCTATATTTTCCTCGGGTCCGTAGCTGTTTAAAACTAAATCGTATGCGCCGTGTACACCGTCGTATGATTTAATTTTTTCCTTCAGATTTTTTGATAAATCCTCGTCAATTCTCACACCGATTATGCTGTCTAAGGTGTCCTTCATTATCTCAAAGCCTGCCTTTAAGATAAATATTGAAATTACAGCGCCTAAATATCCCTCAAGATTTATATTAAAGATAATTATAATAAGTGCCGATACAAGCGTTGCAAGCGAGATTATCGAGTCAAAAAGTGCGTCCGTGCCCGATGCGGACAATGAGCCTGAATTTAATTCCTTGCCCTTTTTAATAAAGTACCTGCCCAAGAAAAGCTTTGTAAGAACACCTGCCGCAATTATTGTTACAGATACGGCGGTGTATGCGGTTTGGGTAGGTGTGATAATCTTTAGCACCGATTCTTTTAATGATGTTATGCCTGCAATAAGTACGATTATTGCTATAATTGATGATGTTATATACTCAATCCGTCCGTAGCCGTACGGGTGCTTTTTGTCCGCCGCCTTGCCTGCAAGCTTTGTGCCGAGTATCGTTATTACCGATGACAGAGCATCGCTTAAATTGTTCACGGCATCTAAAATTACGGCTATTGAGCCTGCCGTAAGCCCGACAAATGCCTTAAACGCCACAAGCAATATGTTTACGCCTATGCCCCTGTAGCTTACCTTTACTATTTCGTTTGTTCTGTCCATATTTCTCTCCCCTTAAATTTTTATCATAAGTCCTTGCCCTTTATCTTATCATAGCAGGATTTTAAAGTCAATAAAAGAGTTTGGATTTAAAAAATGCGGTTTTTGTCGTACTGTCCCAATTATATCCCAATGTATTTGATAGAATAAATATAAAGAAAATATTGGCAATTTGTCGATTTGGTTGTATAATTTCAGTGTACAAAATTTTATTGGCGGAGGTGACGGCAATGTCTTCATACAGTGAGCTTGTGAAAAACTTTGAAAAAATCCGTGAGCTTATGCGTGAGTTCTATGTTTACGGGTTTAAGCGCCGTGATGAATACGACAAAAAAAGCTCCCGCTCCTACGATGACGAGCGCAGAAGGCTGGAAAGCTGGCTGGGCGATTATATGAGCTTTGCCCAAACGCCCGAGGGGAAAAATATTTTTATCTCGATTGACAGCCGTGTTTCAAGGCATAATCCGTTTTACAAGGCATTAAAATCAAAGAGCTTTACAGACGGTGATATTACGCTTCATTTTATACTGTTTGACATTTTAGACTCGCCAAAAACCGTTTTGTCATTGCCACAAATACTGGCGGAGCTTGACACATACCTCTCCGAATTTAAAAGCCCGATGCTCTTTGATGAGTCAACGGTCAGAAAAAAGCTGAAAGAATATACCAGTCTTGGCATAATTGGGGCCGAAAAATCAGGTAGGAGACTTGTATACAGGCGCTCAGACGATGCGGCGCTCCCAAAAATGAACGATGCCCTGAGCTTTTATTCCGAGGTTGCGCCCTGCGGTGTAATCGGCTCGTTTTTGCTGGATAAGCAATCCGAGAAAAGGGATAATTTCAGCTTTAAGCATCATTACATAACCTCGGCGATGGATTCGGGCGTTCTTGCAGCGCTGTTTACGGCAATGCAGAAAAAGTGTATTGTTACCGTTACAAATACAAGCAGGCACTCAAGCGAGTCGCATAAGAACAGGATAATTCCTCTGCGCATATTTATAAGCGTGCAAAACGGCAGACAGCATTTGCTTGCCTATCAGCCCGATTTTAACGAGATTAAATCGTTCAGGGTTGATTATTTATCAGATGTGAAAATCGAGGAGCCCACACCGAGATTTGACGAGCTTCGCTCCGAGCTTGACAAAATGCAGTCAAAGATGTGGGGCGTTACGGCAAACGGCAAGCTGTACGGCAAGGAAAGCCTTGAGCATGTGGAATTTACGGTTAAGGTGGCCGAGGGCGAGGCGCATATTATTCAAAGGCTTATGCGTGAGAAGCGGATTGGGACTGTTTTAAAAACAGGTGATAATACATACCGTTTCTGCGCCGAGGTCTACGACACAAACGAAATGATACCGTGGATACGCACATTTATTTGCAGAATTACCGAGCTTAATTTTTCAAACATGGGTGTTCAGGAGCAGTTTAAGCGTGATATTGAAAAAATGTACCGTATCTACGGCATAGAGGAGGCGGCGAAATGATTTTTAACGAAATATATTCTGCCTACTATAACACCGTCGCAAAAATAATCGGCGAAATACTAAACGGCAACACAAGCGATGCGGATTTAAACAAAATAGTTACGGAAAATGCTTTCGGGGAAAGTATGCTAAATATTATGCCTGCCATCAAAAGCGAGAAATGGCAGCTTGTAAAAAGTGATTTGACAACACCGATTAAGCATATCCCCACCATGCCTCTTACCCTTATTCAAAAGCAATGGATTAAGGCGATACTAAGCGATCCCAGAATTAAGCTTTTTGGCATTGACACAGATGCGCTTTTGGATGTAACACCGCTTTTTACAAGCGATGATTACTTTATTTATGACAAGTACAGCGACGGCGACCCGTACGATGATGAAAAATATATTGCGCATTTTAAAACTATATTAGAGGCTATGAACACGGGCAAAAATTTGAAAATCGAAATGACAAGCAGACACGGTAAAACCGTTTATGCAAGGTGTGTTCCCAAAAGGCTTGAATACTCCGAAAAGGACGACAAGTTCAGACTTGTTACAAGCGGCTGCCGTTTTATCCGCACAATAAATATTGCAAGAATAACAAAATGCAATATCTATAACGGTGATACTCAGATTGAGGCAGACGATCCGCAAACCGCATATGACACCGTAACCTTAAAGGTAAGTGAGGAGCGCAATACATTGGAAAGATGTATGCTGCATTTTGCGCATTTTCAAAAACGGGCGGAAAGGTTTGACGGTTACTATCTTCTTCATATACGATTTGACAAAGACGATGAGCCTGAAATGGTAATCCGTGTTCTGTCCTTCGGTCCGATGGTTGAGGTGGTAAGCTCGGATAGATTTAAAGGGCTCATAATTGACAAGCTGACAAAACAAAAACTCTGCGGTCTTTTATAAGAGGGGTTATAAGGAAGTATTTCCGCAAGACTAATTGAGGTCTTGCGGATTTTACTTTATATTTGGGTTAAATTTTCCGATACGGTTTGATATAATCTGTCTCTTTTACTCTGGTGTCCACTTGATTTATCGGGAGCGTGGACGGTGATTTTCTTGATAAATTCATTTACGATGGTGGGCGTTAATTCTTTTATGAGTGCATACTTTCTTACAATTTCTCTGAATTTATCAAAATCAAGCTGCTGCCTGTTAAATTCGGCGGTTTCTTTTTGATATAAAAACATCGCCGTAATGTAAACAAAAATTTTTTTGAAAATTTTTTGTTGTAACTATTGACATTACAACAAATGCGTGTTATAATCTCGTTGTAACAATGAGTGTTACAAAATATTATTACCTTTAAGGAGGAAAACGGTATGTTATACAAAGACAATAAAGAAAAGGCACTTGCGCTGATAGGAAGTTTTACATCGGATTTGTGATATACTCTTAAAGAGGTGATAAGTCTGAAAAAATGCTCGTCGCATAGCACTGTTGCTGAGGACTTGAAGTACACAAGTACGACTGCGTCCTCCATAACAGCACTCTGCTTAGAGCATTTTCCCAGACGGTTTTGTGAAAGGAGTTAATGGTGATAAATATGCAAATATCAAGCAGATTTACAATAGCAATCCATATTATAACTTGTATTGAAACCTTTAAGGATGAATACAAAACTACAAGTGATTTTTTGGCCGCAAGCGTTAATGTCAATCCCGTTATCATCAGGCGGATACTTCAACAGTTAAAAAAGGCGGGAATTGTTGAAACAAAGCGTGGAAGCGGCGGCGCCTATGCGGCAAAACCGCTTGATGAGATAACCTTTTACGACATATATAAGGCGGTAGATTGCGTAGAAAACGATTTATTTCATTTTCACGAAAATCCCAACACAAATTGCCCTGTCGGACGAAATATTCATTTTGTACTTGATAACAGACTTCATGATGTTCAGAATGCGATGGAAAATAAATTAAAGGAAATGAAGCTATCCGATGTCGTAAACGATACCTTAAAACTGATTGGAAAAGAAGCTCAATAAAATGGAAGCAGAAAAGTATTTACAATTCTTGTCAGAAAAAATCCATACTGTTATTATGGCAACAGTTGATGATAATAATTTACCCGTGACCTGCGTTATAGATATAATGCACGCTGATGATAACAGCTTATATTTTCTTACCGCTAAGGGAAAAAATTTCTATCAGCGGTTGAAAAATAAGAGTTATCTTGCATTGTCCGGCAAAACCGGTGAAGATACAATGCACTGTATTTCTGTTTCAATTCGCGGAAAAGTCAGGGAAATCGGTACAGATATGTTGCCTGTGCTATTTAAAAAAAATCCGTATATGTTTGAGATTTATCCAACAGACGAAAGCAGAAAAGCGCTTACCGTTTTTCAAGTTTACCAAGGCATAGGAGAGTGGTTTGACCTTTCTAAAAAGCCTATTGAGCGTGACAGTTTCACATTTGGAGGCGTAGAAAACAAAGTTAGCGGATATTCCGTAACAAATAACTGTATCGGCTGTGAAAACTGTATGTCGGTGTGTCCGCAAAGCTGTATTGATTTGATTGATAACAAAGCACTCATAAGGCAAAATAACTGTCTGCATTGCGGAAATTGTGCCCAAATCTGCCCTGTCGGAGCAGTCATAAAGAGGTAATGCTATGGAAACAAATAAACTTGATTTTTTAATAAATTATCTTCTTGCAGAAAGAAATGATATTGATAATATACCAATACCCAATCACGAACAGGATAAATTCAACCTTTACCGAAGTCTTGTAAACATACGCCCTGCGTCATCGGCTGACGACAGTTTTCTTGAAACAGAGGACAGTTTCTTAAAAGAAATGACAATACAAAAGGGCGTTACCGATATTGCTGGCCTTATACCAACAGAGGATAACATTTACTTATGGCAGGGCGATATTACAACGCTCAAATGCGGTGCAATCGTAAACGCCGCTAATTCGGGAATGACAGGGTGCTATCAGCCGTGCCATAACTGTATTGATAACTGCATACATACCTTTTCGGGTATAAGACTGCGTTATAAGTGCAGTCAGATTATGGAAAAGCAAGGTTATGAAGAACCTACGGGCAGGGCTAAAATTACGCCTGCGTATAATCTTCCCTGTGATTATGTGATACATACTGTCGGTCCGATTGTATCGGGAACGCTCACAGATACACATAAGGAATTACTGAAAAGCTCTTATCTCTCCTGCCTTGAGCTTGCCGTACAAAACGGCATAAGCAGTATAGCGTTTTGCTGTATTTCAACGGGTGTATTCGGCTTTCCGCAAAGAGATGCCGCAGAAATTGCTATAAGCACTGTCAGGGAATTTCTTAAAACGCAAAAAATCGAGGTGATATTTAATGTTTTCAAAGACACAGATTACCAAACCTATAAACACTTACTCGGAAGAAGTTAAAAGGCTGAAGCATGAAATTGAAAACGCCGACGCAGTTTTAATCGGGGCAGGTGCAGGTCTTTCCACCGCTGCAGGATTTATATATGACGGTGAGAATTTCAGAAAACACTTTGGCGATTTTGAAGATAAATACGGTTTTCACGATATGTATTCGGGCGGTTTTTACCCGTATAATACACAAGAGGAATTTTGGGCGTATTGGTCAAGATATATATACTTAAACCGTTATACAGCTACAGAAAACGGTACTTACAAAACGCTTTATGATATTGTAAAAGATAAGGATTATTTTGTGCTTACAACAAATGTGGATCATCAATTCCAAAAAGCAGGATTTGATAAGAAAAGGCTGTTTTATACACAAGGCGATTACGGGCTTTTCCAATGCAGCGAGCCGTGTCATCAAAAGACCTATGACAACGAAAATGTTATAAAACAAATGGTCGAATTACAAAAGGATATGCGTATTCCGACAGAGCTTATACCAAAGTGTCCCAAATGCGGTAAGCCTATGACAACGAACCTTAGATGCGATGATAAATTCGTACAGGACGAGGGCTGGTATAAGGCGGCAAAAAGATACGAAGATTTTGTCCGCCGTCACGAAAGCCTGCATATTCTTTATTTTGAACTTGGCGTCGGCTACAATACACCTGTCATTATCAAATATCCGTTTTGGCAAATGACAGCAAAAAATCCGAAAGCTGTTTATGCTTGCCTGAATTTTGGCGAGGCGGCAGCACCCAACGAAATTGAAAAACAGTCAATTTGTATCAACGGTGATATAAATGATATTCTTGAAGAAATCAAAAACAAATAAAAATAATGCAGGAGCATTTACCAAAATCGGCATCTGCTCCTGCGCTTTATTTTGTGTTAAAAAGTGTTGTTTTTTGTCCTATTTATACTTGTATAAACGCATTTATGTTTTTAAATGCCATGCCAAGAAAGTCTGTTACAGAGAAAAGAATTGCCGATTTTGAACACTAAAGCAGGCATAAAAAAGCAAGCATATTACTTCAAATGGAAATATGCTTGTTTTTTCTATGTCGGTAATAAATTGATACTTCCTTATCACCACTTCCCTTTATAAGAGCGCAGTTTTTTTATCCGATTTTTCAAGTTCGCAGCTTTTTTTCCGTGAAAAACGGTTTTTGAAAAGGTAAAATATGGTCATCAAAGGCACACACAGCAATTTACATAGGTCTTTTAAAACCGCGATCAGTTTATCAGTGCCTTCTAAAAAGCCCCAAACAGCAATTTACATTGAATGACTGATAATCCATGCGATTACAGTAGGTAGTGTGCGGGACTTGGATTTTAAGATGCTCACAGCAATAATTAAGTCAGGTAAGTTCTGACCCGAATTGATTAAGCTCAATTTGAAATGATGTATGCATCTTGTAAATTTTAAGCACACATTTAAAATGTGTAAAAGGTGCTATCAGCAAAAACAATCTATCGTTGGCTCATGAATGAGCGCCTGTTTTACGGGTGTTGTCAAACTAAGTGAACAAAACTCGTCGGCCGCCATAAGTGGCGTCGCCGAGTTACCGTAAACATATGTTAAATTGACAACATTTTTTCATAGACAGTGCAGTAGCAGAGTGAAAGTCTCTGCACGGTATGTATTATGCACCTTGAAATAAAGACACCTACAGCAAAATCTTTGAGATTACAATATCTGACGGTTACAATGAATAACTGATTTTATATAGGTGTCTTGTAATCGTAAATTAACATCTGAAGATGTTATTATAGAAGGTACTTACAGCAAATTATTTATATGCTCCAAAAAAATGTGTCGGCTGCATTCCGGCAAGTACCTTGAAAAAAAGGCGCAGACAGCAAAATGCACTCTATCGGGCCGCTCCTTTAAGGGGTCCTTGCATTTTAAGCAGGGTGACGGAGTGAAAGTCTCTGTACGGTATGTATGCGCCTTGAAATAAAAGGCGCAGACAGCAAATCAAAAAGGCACTGAATGAGTTAAAACTCTATCAATTATCACCGTTGCGCCTTGTAAATATTAAATAAGAAGGAGTGAGTTTCATGTTAGAATATTTGAAACAGCAATCAAACAAAACTTTTACCGAAAACGGAGCTGTAACCTACAGTTCGACCTTATCCGACTGCCTTGACTTATTTGCAACCGTCGGCGCGCTGCGACATGGCAGTGATGAGGAAATACAATCCCGTTTTATGCGTGCATACACTGAAAACAAGGATATTGCCATGAAGCTCCTGTTTTTTGCACGGGATATACGGGGCGGACTGGGAGAGCGCAGAGTGTTCAGGATAATTCTTAAATGGCTTGCCTTAAAGGAGCCTCAAAGCATACGCAAAAACCTCTCTAACATAGCCGAATACGGTCGGTTTGACGACCTTATGGTTTTATTTGGCACACCGCTTGAGAAGGATATGCTTGAGTACATAAAAACACAGCTCTATAACGACCTTGAGGCAATGAAAAACGGCACAGAAGTGTCCTTGCTCGGAAAGTGGCTGCCGTCTGTAAATGCATCGAATACAGAAACTAAATATTTAGCGAAAAAAATTGCACGCTTTTTGGGCTTTGACGATGCTAAGTACAGAAAAACACTTGTAAAGCTTCGTGCTCATATAAGGATAATTGAGAATAATCTTCGCACAAAGGATTATACCTTCGATTATGAAAAACAGCCGTCAAAGGCATTGTTTAAATACCGCAATGCGTTTATTCGTAATGACGATGAGCGGTATAATGCGTTTTTGGACAGAGTAAAAACGGGAGAGGCAAGGCTTAACACCAAAACGCTTACGCCCTATGAAATAATTACCCCATTTTTCAAAAGGAATGTAAGTGATGAGGAAAGGGCTGCAATAAATGCTTCGTGGAACAGCCTGGAGGATTTTACAAGCGACGAAAATGCGCTTGCCGTTATAGACGGCTCAGGCTCAATGTATGATGCTTTGGATCCCATACCTGCAACGGTTGCACTGTCGCTTGGTATTTACTTTGCCGAGAGGAACAGGGGTGCATTTAAAAATCATTTTATCACATTTTCACAAAATCCACAGCTTGTCAAGATAAAGGGCGAGGATATTCTTGACAAGGTACGGTATTGCCACGACTATAACGAATGTGCAAATACCAATATCCAAAGGGTTTTTGAGCTGATTTTAAATACCGCAAAAAATAACAATGTACCAAATGACGAGCTTCCCAAAAGGCTCTACATTATATCGGATATGGAATTTGATTATTGCACAGACGATGCATCGGTTACAAATTTTGAGTATGCAAAAAAGCTGTTTGAGAATTCGGGATATACTCTCCCCGAATTGGTTTTCTGGAATGTCGCAAGCAGGAACAGGCAGCAGCCTGTAACAAAAAATGAACAGGGCGTGCTTTTGGTATCGGGCTGCACACCGAGAATTTTCTCCATGGTGGCAAACGGCTCCTTGTCGGATGCGTCACCGTATGAGTTTATGTTGGAAGTTGTTATGAGTGAGCGGTACGAAAAAATTGTGGCGTAATTTGTAAATCAACCGCCACCGTTAAATTTTGGGTTAGCGTACCAATGCGAAATCGTAAATTGGTATGGTCGTAGGGACAGGTCTCTGTGCCTGTCCGCATCCCCGACAACGCATATTGGGAACGGGAGGGCATGGAAACCCTCCCCTACAAATTTCGATACCC
>JAFSXU010000011.1 GCA_017443895.1 Clostridia bacterium | reverse complement strand
ATGGCTTGAAGCCGCTATCGAAGACGGCTATGACATACCATTACCTGACACGGATGATTCGTATTCGGGACAGTTCAAGTTTCGTATGCCCAAGTCTTTACACCGTCAATTAGCGGAACACGCAAAGCTTGAAGGTATCAGCATGAATCAGTATTGCTTATACTTACTTTCAACCAATGATGCAATTCATTCATTGCAAAGAAGGCATAACGGTTAAATAATACAAGAAAGGCTCTCGTAATTTTAACGGGAGTCATTTTTTATGTCTCGGAGTCCATCTGCCACCTTCTCGTGCGGTAATCTCTGAGTGACAAGCCTTGCAAAGCGACATGAGGTTGTCCTCTGCATTCGTTCCGCCCTGTGACAAAGGTTTTATATGGTGTACCTCTTCGGCGGCGGTTAGTTTGCCGTTTCGTTTGCACATTTCGCACAAAGGATGTGCGGATATGTACCTGTCACGGATAGCTTTCCACGCTCGTCCGTATCTTTTCTTAACTTCCGAGGAACGGTCATACTTCTCGTACCGTCTTGCTTCTTCTTTTGCGTGTTCATTACAGAACCGTCCGTCAGTAAGGCGGGGACAGCTGGGGAATGAACACGGTCGTTTCGGTTTGTACGGCATGGATAAACATCCTTTCTTGCATAGAAAAAGCCCTTGCAGGAATATTACCCGCAAAGGCTTCTTCATGTACACGATTTTCATACTACCATTATACCAGAATAAAATGTGTTTTCAAGTGGCTTTTAGTGGTCTGCATACATTTTTTCATAAATCCTTCCTGCACTCTCAAGAGATCTTCCGTGTAGGCGGTGCAACCATCTTAGATCATAAAACATTTCGTTTGCAATATTCTCCCAGGAATGAAAGCAAAGGTAACGCTTTTCAAGTATCATACGGTAATCTGTCTGCTCGACTCCGTTTATAACCTGTGAGATTTCTTCTTTCAGATTGACAAGGCTGTCAATATCTTTGTTAATTTCGCATTGTAAGTCAATGATTTTGTTAATCGTATCTGTCATGGACGATGTACTTTTACTCGGTGAATGTGGTATATATGATTGTGGATTCACCGATTTATTCACAAAGCAACTGGCTTAAAAATACTGTTGGTACTGTAAACGAGTTTTAATAAAGGCATATGAGGAACAATGGGATTGATACAACTTCCTTTGTTCTTTTTTTGTATAAAAAATGGCGTGACAGTGTTGCTTGTTGATACAGTAGGTGCAAATTTTATACTAAAAATGTATAAATATTTTACTACAACTGTTTTATGCTGTTGTAAAAAAAATAGTGAGATACGGATTTTTTTGGTAGGCTTTCGCAGCTAATTAGTCAGAGGTGTGAGCCCACACCTTTGTTGAGCTAAAAGTATATAAAAATGAGCTTTTTATACATTGACATGTTCATAGATTGTGATAAGATAATAATGAAAGGATAAATTAAGGATTTATGACTTGTAGAAAGTTTTGTGAAGATGGGCACATAGATATATAGCTTATAAGAGTTATAATAATAATATAGCAGTGTGCGGAAAGAGGCAAAATATGAAAGCATTAAAAGCGATATTGATCGGTGCAGGAAACAGAGGAATTACATATACTGACCAAATGGCTAATATGCCTGAAAAATATGAAGTTATTGCAGTAGCAGAGCCGGTTGAGTCACGCCGTGAGTACATAAAAAACAAGCACTCTATTTCGGATGAAATGTGTTTCTCGGACTGGAAAGACTTGCTTGCGCTTGGGAAAATTGCCGATTTTGCAATCATAGCAACCATGGATCGTATGCATTTTGAACCATGTATGAATGCAATAGCTGCAGGATATGACATTTTGCTTGAAAAGCCGGTATGTCCGAGTCCGCAAGAATGTATGAAAATTGCAGACGCTGCGGAGAAAAAGGGTGTTAAGATAGTTGTTTGTCATGTTTTAAGATACACACCGTTATTCATGACTATAAAGGACCTTATCGACAATGGGCGGATAGGAAAAGTAATGTCTATAAATCACGAGGAGTGTGTCGGAAATATACACCAGAGCCACAGTTTTGTGCGGGGCAACTGGGGAAACAGTGGCCGAAGTTCTTGTATGTTGTTGCAAAAATCGTGTCATGATATGGACATTTTGCAGTGGCTTATAGGTACGGAGCTTAAAAAAGTGCAGTCATTTGGAATGCTTTCATATTTTAAAGAGGAAAATGCCCCCAAAGATGCGCCTGAATTTTGTATAGAAGGCTGCCCACAAGGTGACAAGTGCCCGTATAATGCTGTGAATGTGTACCTCAATAACGAGGGAAAGCATTGGCGGGATTGGTTCAGGTCGGCATGTACTCATATGGCTGACCCAACTGACAGTGATGTCAAAAAAGCTATAAGTACAACACAGTACGGCAAATGTGTTTTTAAATGTGATAACGATGTTGTCGATCATCAGACGGTAAATCTTCTGTTTGAGGGAGATGTGACTGTAACATTTACTATGAACGCGTTTAACAAGGGTGGCAGATTTATTCATATAATGGGGACGAAGGGTGAAATAAGAGCAGCGTTGGATGGCGAAACGCCGATAACGCTCTACGATTTTGAACAGGACGAAACAACTCAAGTGCCTATGATGTCAGCGGACGGTATAACCGGTGGTCACGGCGGCGGAGACGAGGGCATAGTTATGGCGTTGTATGATTATCTTACGGATAACTATACAGGGAAGTCCATTTCCGATATAAGAACCTCATGCAACAATCATCTTATTGCTTTTGCCGCAGAAAAAGCCCGTGAGACAGGCACAGTAGTTGATTTTGACGAGTACTTAAAAACAGTGCGGTAAAAAAAGGTAATTTCACCTTTAATGTTTAATGTGTAGTTAATATGTACAAATATAAAGTAGATAAAAAATAAGACAGATTACATAGGTAATCGGAAGGGGGTTAAGCTTTTGACTGCCAAGGTAGAAAATGTTAAGCAAGGTAAATCAAAATTCAGGCTGACATTAAAATGGAGAGATACATTACAATTATCCGTTTTAACTATACCTACAATTATTTGGTTTGTGATTTTTTCCTACATTCCTATGTTCGGGTGTGTTATTGCATTTAAGGATTTTGACTACAGAGCGGGAATATGGGGAAGCAAATGGTGCGGTTTAAAGAATTTCCAATATTTGTTTGCATCTAACGACGCCGGCAGGATATTGAGAAATACGCTGTTTTACAATGCCATATTTATAATACTCGGTATAGTTATCGGTGTTATATGTGCGCTTCTTCTTGAACAGGTAAAGAATAAAACAATGATAAAGACTTTTCAAACAAGTATGTTTCTTCCGCACTTTGTATCGTGGGTAGTTGTTGCCTTTATTGCACAAGGCCTGTTTAAATACGACAGCGGAATACTGAATAATTTCTTTGTGAAATTAGGCATGGCTCCAAAGCAGTGGTATACGGATACCAAGCCGTGGCCCATTATATTGATTTTTGCAAATGTATGGAAAACAGTCGGTTTTAATACACTTCTTTACTATGGCGGGCTTCTGGGCATAGACCAAACCTTATATGAGGCAGCTGCGATAGACGGTGCTTCAACTATGCAGAGGATATTTAAAATAACAATTCCCATGCTTATGCCAACGATTACAATACTCTTTATTATGGGAGTGGGAAATGTTTTCAGAGCGGATTTCGGTCTTTTCTATTACATTCCGAATAACTATGGTTCACTCTACAGTGTAACCGATGTAATTGATACATATATATTCAGGTCGTTAAAGGTATCGGGCGAGATAGCAAGTTCATCTGCGGCGAGCTTCTTCCAGTCGGTATGCGGACTTTTGCTGGTTCTTGGTGCAAACCGGGTCATCAGAAAGATAAACCCTGAAAATGCTATGTTTTAGGGGGGGAATATTATGAGAAAAAAAGATATCAATAAAAAGATTTTTGTATATGTGTTGCTTTTGGCGGTTTCAATAATATGCATTCTTCCGTTTATGATAATTATATCAACATCCTTAACAAGCGAAAAAGGAATGGCATTAAACGGTTACAGTATAATTCCCCATGAAATAAATCTTGACTCCTACAGGTATTTGCTCAAAAATTTAAATCAAATTTTAAGTGCGTACGGAATGAGTATATGGGTAGCCTCAATAGGTACATTTGCAGGCGTTACCATAATGACGATGTTTGCATATGCAATATCAAGAGAAGATTTTAAGTTCAGGAAATTCTTATCATTTTTCGCCTATTTTACAATGATTTTTTCGGGCGGAACGGTAGCAACATATATGTGGATAAGCAGGTCGCTCCATCTTTTAAATAACAGATGGGTGCTCGTTTTGCCGCTCATGGTAAGTGCATACAATATATTTATTCTAAGAGTTGCCTGTAAGGCGTTGCCTATAGAGGTAATAGAAAGTGCAAAAATTGATGGGTGCAGTGAGCTGAAAATCTTTTTCAGGATTGTTGTTCCGTTGCAGAAAACGGTTATTGCGACAATATCTCTGCTTATGATATTTACATACTGGAATGACTGGTATACAAGTATGCTGTACTTTGATACGGCGGATAAAAGCACGATACAGTATTATCTTGTAAGAGTTCTAAACAGTGTTAATTTTGCGAAAAATAATGCAGGGGCCGCAGGCGGTGCAATAAACACATATGACCTTCCAAGCGACGGTATACAAATGGCAATATGTGTTCTTGCGGTAGGGCCTATGATGTGCGTATTCCCGTTCTTCCAAAAATATTTTGTTGCGGGTATAAATGTAGGCGCCGTCAAGGGCTGATAATATTTTTAAAAACAATAAAATAAAAAAATAAAAAAAGGGGTGTTAATGATGAAAAAATTGATAAGCATTATCCTTGCAGCTGTACTTATGGCAGGGGTGGCAGGATGCGGCACAAAAACGCAGGAAAGCGGAAAAGGTGATACTGTAAAATGGTATCTTTTCTCAAATCCCGGCAATGTCAACGAAAAGGATATTTTTGCCGAGGCACAGCGTATGGCAAAGGAAAAGACCGGAGTAGATCTTGAGATCATACCCATTGAATCGGGAGATTATGAATCTAAGATGCAAATTCTTACAGCTTCAAATGAGCCTTTTGACATAATGTTTACATCAAACTGGCTCAATAACTATTATATGAATGTGTCAAAGAACGCTATTTTACCGCTTGACGATTATCTCAAGGATTATCCTGAATTGTATAACAGTATGCCTGAATATTTTTGGGATAGTATGAAGGTAAAAGGTAAAATTTATGCGGTTCCAAATCAGCAGATAGTGGCAAGAGGTCCATTCTTTGCGATACCTGAGCAGAATATGGAGCTTCTCGGATTTACCGATGCGGATTTTGAGGGTGCAGGTGAAAATTACAAAACTGCGCTTGCCGCAGTGGAAAAATATCTCCGTGCAGTAAAAGAAAAAACAGGCAATTATTGTAACCTTAATAAGATATGGAATGACGGAACACAGATGTTCAATATTGAAGAGGTAGTGGGTTCTCTTCTTCCGGGTGCAATACAGCTTGATAATGAAACGGACAAGTATAAGCTGATAAATCAGTATGAATCCGAAGAGTTTAAGTATTATATAAAAATGCGTCGTAAATGGGTAGAAGAAGGACTTGTAATGCCAAGTGAAGAAACGGAAAGAGATCTTGACCATGTAGAGGACCCGACAGCTATAGTTCCTAATATCACACGCGGAAATTGTTACAAACCAAATGTTTTGTCTGAATTGAACAGAAACAGCGACTATGATTGGAAGATAATATTCAAGTGCCGTCCGATAACAACAAGCGGAAGTGTTGCAGCAACAATGAACGCAATATCGGCAACATCAAAAAATCCTGAAGGCGCACTTAAAATTATTCAGCTTGTAGATACAGATGCGGAATTTTACAATCTTTTGGTTTACGGACTTGAGGGTGTAAATTATACAAAGACAGGCGAGAACAGCATTGAATTAAACCCTGATATGCCGTATACATGGACAGAATGGAATGTTGGTAATACATTCAACAAATACAACCTTCCGGGCGAGCCTGATAACTTTGCAGAGGAAGTCGAGAAAATAAACGATGAGTCATTCAAGAGCCCGCTTTTGGGATTTTCTCCCGATCTTGACAATGTAAAGGTAGAGGTATCGGCTTGTCAGTCGGCAGTATCGGAATACCTTAATCTTTTGGACTACGGTCTTGTTGATGTTGATTCATCTTACCCTGAATTTATAAAGAAGCTAAAGGCTGCAGGCTGTGACAAGCTTATAAGTGAAGTTCAGCGTCAAGTTGATGAGTGGGTTGCACAGCAATAATTAGGTGGAGTTAATATGAATTACAAAGCACGATGGATTTGTGTTATATGTGCAGTGATTTTTGCAATCACTGCATTGCCCAATTCCAAATTCGTTTTTGCCGACAACGAGCATTATTGGAAGGAATTTTATGTCAGTATTGACGGCAGTGATGAAAATGACGGGGAGTCGGAGGCGACTGCATTTAAGACAATAGCAAAAGCACAGGAGACAGTTCGGGAAATATCTGACGGTATGGACAAAGATATAATTGTACATATTGGTGAGGGCACATATTTTCTGGACAGTCCACTGGTATTTTTGACGGAGGATTCCGGGAAAAACGGACACAGGATAATATACCGTGGAGAAAATATGCCACAGCTTTCAGGCGGAGTGAAAATCACCGGATTTGTGCCGACAGAAACTGAGGGTATATATAAAGCACCCGTTGAGGGCGTATCTATGATGCGTGAGATGTATGTAAACGGAAGAAAATCATATGTTGCAACATCAAACCGACAGGTAAAGGGCATAGATTTTTATGATGACCCCAAAACTGCCTATCAATGCGACGGTATGTATATGTCCCGAACTGAAATCGGCAAATACGAAAATCCGGAGGATATCGAGTTTAACTGGCAGATAAACTGGAAGAACAACACTTGTAAGGTGGAGGACATAATTCCCGACCCGGACAATGATGAGCAGGTTATCGTGCTTATGCAACAGGGCTGGTGGGAGAAAATGACAAAATCTCCCGCAAGTGATTTGCGTGCAAGGTACGACAGGCCGTTCCTTGTAAAGAATGCGTTTGAGCTTTTGGATAAACCCGGTGAGTTTTACTATAACAAAAAAGAAAAAACAGTGTATTATATGCCGAGAAAAGGTGAAGATATCCAAAATGCAGAGGTAATTGCACCTGCCTTGGATAAGCTCATAATCTTTGACGGCAATGATACTGATGACAGAGTAGAAAACATTACGATAGAGGGACTTAAAATCGCCCATTCCGCTTTTTACGGTCCTGACGAGGCGGGAATAGAAACTGCTCAGCAACAAATGACTACAAGAACAAATGATGTACCGTGGTATATTCCGCCGGCGATAAGTATTGAAAGAGCAAATGATATTGAGCTTTCGGATAATTATTTCTTTGGTTACGGTTCATCGGGAATACATATAATTGATGCCGCAAAAGGAACGGTTATAAGCGGCAATGCCTTTTCCGATATTGGAGATGCATCGATAGTTGTCGGCAGGCATGAGCATGGCGGAATAGGAACAACATATGAGAGTGTTCAGGTAGTTCCTCCGCCGGATGCAAAAACCAATCTTATAACCGAAAGGACAAAGGTTGCAACATCTTATTATGAGGACGATTTTGGCACTCTTTCGGGAACGGGAAGCTGGTATGATGAAGATGTCATACTTGAGAAAACGGGTGTATGGAGCGGAGATCCGCTTGCAGTTAAAAAGGGTGAGAAAAGCTGGATAAGGTATGATTTTGACAGACCGTATAATATAACTAAAATAGTTATGGGCTTTTCAAGCTCAGTGCCGTCCGAAAACAAGATGGGATATGAAATACTCTTGTCAAATAACAGGGATTTTAAGGACGGGACATATATTAAGATTGCGGAGCAGGATGAGCCTGCAGGCCGTATGGCGGAGTATACTCCAAATTTAAACGGAGAAAAATACCGCTACATGATGATAAGGTCAAAGGAAGCGGGTACATTTTCGGTATCTGCCGTAGCCGCAATAACCCCCGACCGCAAGCCGTATACTACCTGTGTTGGAGTACAGGATACGGCTGTTACAAACAATTATATCGCCCGAAGCGGTGAATCAATATGCTCAGGCGGCGGTATAAGCTGCTTTTATACAACGGGTCTTGAAATATGCGATAATGAAATATTTGACATACCGTATTCGGGACTTATGTTTGGCTGGGGCTGGCGCAATAACGCACAGGGAAGCGGAAATAACCACATTGCAAGAAACTATATCCACAGCACCAACAATACAATGCATGACGGTGCGGCAATATATATGCTCTCTGAGCAAAAAGGAACGGTTGTTGAAGAAAATTATGTCAGAAATGTATTTATAGGAGCCGGTGCATTTTATCCGGACGAGGGCTCGTCATATTCCATTTGGCGGAACAATGTTTCGGAGGATGTTTTCAGAAACTATAATATATGGATGAGCACGATAAGAGAAAACCAATTTATATCAAGCTACGGCTGGCATAATATACACAGAAATGACGGAACGGACAATGTGCTTGAAAATACAGGTGAATATCTCCCGGGACAGGACGACCCCAAAGCATACGCAATAAAGAAGAATGCAGGACTTAAAGGTGAGGCACGAAAATGGTTGTTAATAGTGCCCGATGCAGAGCTTGAGGTTGAGGAGCCCAGGGTAATACTTGAAGCAAATTCTCAGATATGGGAGTTTTTTGAAAACAGTACAATCACAGTTGCAAAAACCATACTTGAAAAGGGAAGCTTTGGAGATTTGCCCGGAGATTATCCTATACAGTACAAGTATAAGCTTACAGATGCTTTGCAAGAGGTTCGCACAAAAAGCTCTACTGACTATGTTGAGTCTCTTATAAAGCTTAGAAAATACATAAATGAGGCGGCAGACAATGTTATAAGAATGACACTTGACGAGCTTATAAAACGATGCGAAACAGAGCTTGAAAATACGATTACAAGTGAGGATAAAAGCGTTGAAAATTCCGTTACAGCAAAAGAAAAAAAGGAATTTTCCGATAAACTGTCCAAAATACGACTTGATGCCGCCTCCCCTCTCTTAGATGAGGCAGAGTTTGCTCTTATTAAACGCTTAGAGGATGAATACCGCAAATTTGTAAACACAAAGGCGGGCTTTGGCGTTGTTTATTTGTGGGCGGACGGAATGCTTGGCGAAGAAAAAGACGATAAAACACGGACAATAAAGATATATATGCCGGAAAATACCGATGTAAGACTGTGCAAGACTGAGGTAACACTAAAGGGTACGGCAAAATCGGCATTATTTGAAACGGCGCTTGACTATACAGGGGAATTTAAGCTTCCTGTTTATTCACCGACAATAAAAAAATACGAATATTGGACGGTAATCCCAATATTTACAAAATCTGATAATGAGTGGAGAACGGTAGCTACGGAAAAGAATACGAAAGTAGCATCATATTCGGGTCGGACATATTTAAGTATTAACAAGGCGGCATATATTTGGGGAAAGCATTTTGCCGAAAATGAGGCACAGAAAATTCGGTTTATCCCCAAAAGCGGAAGTGATATAGCGAGTTTGCAATTTATCTTTGCCGCAAACAGCTCCGATGGCTTTGAAGTACATGGGCTCTACAAGAAGGATGAGCATTTCCGTTTGGAAATAAACGGAGATACGGCATCGATTTATGAGCACATAAACGGTGAGGACAGGCTATTAAAAACAGGCAGTATTGCAGGTATTAAAAATAATGAGCCGAATGAGATTAAGGTAGAGCTTCAACCTGTGGCTGATAAATGTGCAATTCAAATATGGATAAACGGCGAGCCACAGGAGAGCGTTCTCGCAACACGAAAAGCATTATCGGGCTATATTGGTTTTTGTAATCTTAAAACCGGAATAGAAGTATTGGAATAAAGGAGTGGACGGCAGATGAGAATAACAGCGTTTTTGACGGCAATAATGCTCACTGTTTCTATGATGTCTCTGCCGGCTGTGGCAGAGACAGAGAAACCGGAGGCTATATCTGTTAATAAGCCTATATATTCAACAGTCTACGGCGAGGAAGGCTATAACGGGAATGTTGCGGCAAACGCCAATGATGACAATGTCAATACATTTTTCTATAGCAATAAAGGGAAAAGCACTGAAGATTCACTGGTTATAGACCTACAAGCAAAATACACTATTGCATATGTGAGCATTACCTTTGCAGGAAGTGTAAGTCAATATGCTGTTGAGGTATCGGCGTCAGAGGATTTTTCTGAATACAGCGTTCTTGAGAAGGGCACTGATGGATATATTCTGAATGCGGACAAGGAGAAAGAAAAATTCAGATATGTTCGTTTGCGTGTTCCCAATAGTATATCATTGTTCAGAGTTCGTGAAATGACGGTGTATTCGTATGACAAAACGGAAGATGAGCCTGTCGATGATAAAGAGTTTACTAACCGTAGTATTGCTGTTTCAGAGGGCAAACCAATTTTATCACGCCTTTATGGTGAGGGCGGTTTTAATGGCTTTGTTTGCGCCAATGCAAATGACGGTGATGATAAAACGAGCTTTATTTCAACGCCGACTGAGGAAAAGCCGGTTGAGTGGATAAGGATAGACCTTGGTGAGAGTATAAATATATCAGAGGTTTCCATAAAAATATCCCGTGAGGTGGAAAAGCTTGAGATTTCCGTTTCAAATGATGTGGGAGTCGCACATGGCGATGAGCTTACCAACCGCATACTTCTTGAGCAGGGCGAGGACGGTATGTACAGACTGCCTGAGGAACATGCCTTGGAAAAGTTCAGGATTGTCGAGGCAAGAAAGGCGAGCAGTGAGCGGGTTTTTGAAGTGAACGAGCTTACCGTTTTCCAAGAAACAAGGGATATGACAAAAAACAGCGCCCTTTCAAAGCGTGTTAAAACAGACGGCAAGTGGGATTACAGTTCAGCTCTTACAGACGGAAATGAAGATACACAAAAAGCATTCTCATCTGCAATAATTGATTTGGAGGTGCCCTCATACATAAACAATATTTTATGCAAGGGCGAGGGCGCCGATAGTGTTGAGCTTCGTGCAGGGTTATTCAATACAGACCCTGAAAATATGGAAGAAATCAGTCCCAAAATGGCGGAGGATAAAAAATACAGATATATCTGTATTCTGCCTGCTAACGGAGAAAAAATATCCCTGTCAGAGGTTGAGGTAAATTCGTTTGATACGGATATTCTTGGCAATTTTTATCAACAGGGTGAGGAAATCGGCTTTTCAATAGAAAATATAAGCTATGACCGCAATGAAACAAGAACGGCATTTGCGTGTGCATTTGATGAGTACGGAGATGTTATTGCGACAAAAGAATTGCAAGTTGATTTAGCACCCGGAGAAAAAAAGGCGGAATCAATAGTTTTAACAGGCAGTGCCTATGCTAAAAGATGTGTTGCTTTTTTAACAAAGGAAAGCAAGTGCGTTTTGGGAGCGGGACACGAGTTTTTAGACGGTAATATTTATGTTATAGGCAGTGATGAGGAGGTATACGAACAAGTAAAAACCAAAGAGCTTGATACGGCAATTACAAGTGAGACTTACAGTGACGGAATTAGCCTTTCGGTTATGCCGACGGGTGGAGTGATAGCGTCGGACAAAGTGTATGTTCGCATATACGATACAGAGAATAACCTTATTTTTGCAGACTTAAAGCCTGTAGGCGAGGGTTATTCATTTGAGTACCATCTTCCGTTTTCGGCAGACTATGGAGAATATACTGTAAAGCTTGGAATATGCGATGTGTTTGAAAAGGCACATTTAGCAGAATACACATTTACCAAAACCGTGCCTGATGATACGCTTTTAGCAGAGGCAATAGAGGCGTTTAAAACCACATCTGCAACAAATTTTTCGGTTAATTACAATAAATATTATAAAGAGCTTGGAGTAATATCTTTCGGAGATATTCCGTATGTGTCAGAGCATCTTGCAAGAATTGGCACAAGCTTTGTAAAGGCAATGTCGGATATTTCCAAATGGAAAAAGAATGTTCCGGCAAATATTTCGGCACAGGATATTCATGATGCTCTTATGGTGGCATCGGTAATAGATGCGGTTTCAGCGGGCGAGGACAGCACTGCTTCGCTCATAAGCAGATACGGAAGTATTATGGATAACATATTTGACGGAACGGAAAATAATTCTGAGGTTTCAACTGTATTTAAGCAGATTAAAACAACTTCAGTCAACATTTTCGACACATTGAAGCTTTCTGCGGTATTATCGCACATTGAGGGTGCAAAAACCGAAGATATTGCATCAGCACTTGAAACATATGCCGATATATTGAAGGTTGACTTATCAGCCATAAGGAAGAGCGGAATTGATATATACGATATTGCAAAAAGGCTTGGCAATAAAACACAGACAAGCTGGGGCGACGGCTTAAAGCAGGAAATTTCAACCATAATATCGGCTATGACACAAAAAACAACCGGTGGTTCCTCCGGCGGTGGCGGCGGTGGTGGCTCATCGTCAGGCGGAGGCTTTGCAAAAGTCGGAGTTTCCTTAACGGGTGGTAATGCATCTGATTTACCTGTTCCATCAAATACGGGTGCAGGAGAAACAGCGAATTTTAGCGATATGCCGACAAATCACTGGGCGGCAAGCAGTGTATATAATCTCTACCAAAAAGGGATTGTTGCAGGTGTTGGAAATGGATTATTTGAGCCTGACAGACCTGTTAGCAGGGCAGAATTTATAAAAATGCTTGTTGCGGCGTTCCCATTGGTATCAGACCCGAATAAAACAGTAAAATTTTCTGACTGCAATGCTTCTGACTGGTTTTATCCGTATGTTGATGTGGCGGTTTCGTGTAAAATTACGAGCGGTGTCAGTGAGGAACTGTTTAGTCCAAATACCTATATAAAAAGGCAGGATGCGGCGCTTATGTGTATGAATCTTTTAAACCATGAGGGCTTTTACGATTTCCGTAAAAGTAAAGATTTTACAGACACCAATGATATATCGGATTACGCAACAGAGGCGGTCGGATTTTTGTCAGGCCTTAGCATTATAAACGGATTTGAAGACAACAGCTTCAGACCTTATGAGTCTCTTACCCGTGCGCAGTCGGCAGTAATAACCGATGCGTTGTTAAAGCTGTTGAATGTGGGGGTGAGTGAATGATAAAAGGTAAAAAATGGCTGGCATTTGCAATAATGCTTGTATGCTTTGGAGCGTTTCATCTGATCGGACAGGCGGCGGATAATATTGCATACGACAAGGAAACATATGGCAGCAGTCAATATACCGAGGACGATTCATATGCCCCGAAGAATGTTACAAATGGCAATTATAATGATATATGGTCCATGGGAAGTGTGACACTTGAGGGTACTTTAGGCGGTTATCAGTATGTGGCGGTAGACTTGGGCGGAGATTATCTTATAGACTCAATAACAGCAGTTACAAGGCGAGGTCTTGATCAGCCTGATGCAAGAACAGGTTGGCTTATACAAGCCGCTAACAACCGCAACTTTTCCGATGCGGTTACAATAGGCACAGTAGATACACCGGGCGAATATGAGCAGGATTACACATTTTTTTCCGAATACGATACACCGTTTAGGTATGTCAGGATCGCATCAAAGCAGTATATAGTTGTTGCCGAGATTGAGGTTTACGGAGAGCTTTACGATCCTGTAACGATGAAGGTAAAATCCGAATTTTACGATACTGTAGGCACTGATTATGCGCCTGCGGCAACGCTTTTGTCATACCTTGGCATAATGGAGGGCATAAGCAAGAACGAATTTGCGGGTGATGCGTTGCTTACTCGTGCGCAGGCGGCAAAGGTTATAACCACATTTTCAAATATGGCAATCCAAAAGGCGGATAAAATGCCGTTTTCGGATGTCAGTGCCGATCATTGGGCGGCAGATTACATATATACGGCATATAAAAACGGTGTTATAAGTACGGATAAGCTGTTTCGACCGAATGATTTTGTTACCGATACAGAGCTTCTTAAACTGATATTGTATTCTATGAACTATCAGGATTATGTTGAGCGTAACGGTGGCTGGTCGGGCGGAGTATATGCTGTTTCAAATAAATTGAAGCTCAAGAAAAATATTTCGGTTGAGTCGGGGGCGCCTATAAGCCGTGCAAATGCCGCAAAGTTTTTGTATAATGCTCTGCTCACACCGAAATTTGACAATGTTTCGATTGTTGACGGAGAATATTACTATTCCGAGTCTGATGAAACCGCTCTGGAGTCTGTTTTTGACTTAAAGGTAACGGAAGGACTTATGAGTGAGAACAGCAACACCTCTCTTATCAGGGAAAAGGATAACGGCAGCGGTTATATTAAGATTGGAAATAGCAGTTATAGAGATCAAAGCTCACAGACAGAGCTGTGGATAGGCAGAAACATCGGAATACTTACAGACAAAGAAGACGAAGGTAAGATTTTGGCATCATGGATCATACCGAAAAAGAATGATATTTTAAAGGTATATGACAGCGACAGAACAGAGATTTCTAAAAGCCAATATAAGTATCTTGACGAAAATGACAGAGAAAAGAAAGTCCTTTTTGCTGATGATATGTATGTAATAAGGAACAACAGTGCGATTACGGACTGGGACACACAAGACCTTATCTGTCCTGACGGATATATTGAATTTACCGACAACAATGATGACGGAAAAATGGATGTGGCGTTTTGTTATGTTCCTCAGATAACGGCGGTAAATTATGTATCCAATGTTGACGGTAAGATAACAGTTGTTTCGCTTGACGGAACTGTTATATCGGCGAGTGAGCTTAATTACCTTAAAATAACCAAAAACTCAAAACCGTCAACCGCAGGAAGAATAGATAAGAACGGGCTGGTTAAGGTTTACCTTTCCGATAATAAAGCAAGTATGTGGATAGACCAAACATACGAAATTCTTGACGGAACGGTTGAGTTGCTTGGCAGTGACAGCGTTACCATTGACGGCAGAAAGGTTAAATTCAGTGAATACTATAAGGCAAACCGCTCAAACTTTGATGAAATAATCTTTTCAAACCCAATAACCGTGCTGCTTGACGATACGGGCAGACTTGTATGGATACCTAAGGACAGCATGAAGCTCTCGGGCGAGATATATGGCTTTGTAACAGCTATGATAACGGGTCAATGGGATATGGACACTGCAGGATTGAGGATATTCTCGCAGTATGGCGTGTTTGATAATTACCCGTTTGCGTCCAAGGTTACAATAGACGGCAAGATATATAAAGGAAGCCGTATAAGGGAAATGATCCGTGATGAGGGCTACACGATAAAGGGTAGCTTTATAATGTACACTTTAAATTCTGACGGTGAGATAGACTATCTTGATACAGAAGAGGTAGGAACAGAGTCAAACTCAAAGCTGGTGAAGATGGATGT
The DNA here is from genome assembly GCA_017443895.1 of Clostridia bacterium. Taxonomy (GTDB): domain Bacteria; phylum Bacillota; class Clostridia; order UBA1381; family UBA1381; genus 12844. Next base: position 25,207 of record JAFSXU010000011.1, on the reverse strand, counting down.
AAACCTTGGAACAGAAAAGGTAAATATGCCCGATACGGGCGGAATATATTCACATGGCTATCAGGTTTTACCACTTAGGAAGGATACATTAAGCTTTACTATTCCGTGGGTAAACGGCACATTTGGCTCAAAGGATTATGAGCGATATTACAGGGCGGAGACAACCGAGCGTGCGTTTACACGCCTTTCGCAGATAAAGGACGAGGTTGCATTTTACGGAGCAGATAAAAACAATTACCCAACCTTTGCCGTAAAATATCAAAAGTACTCTGCGGTAAGCCAAAGCGGTGTGCTTGAAATATCGGACGAGTATTCACCTGGTATAATAGTTACCGAGGTTTCATATACACAAAACGAATACGGAGAGCGTACATATTCGATAAAGGGCTATAATATACAGACCGGTGAAGAGCAGGAATATCATACAGATTTAGACCTGAAGAATGTTTACCTGTCGGACAATATACAGCATGAGCAGTGGAACTGGTTAGACGACCACAAATTTATTGATCCTGCAAGGGTCGATATGTCGATAGTTTCTGACTACATAATGCCGATAACCTCACTTAAATACGGCGATATAGTAAGACTTCAGATAGAGGGTGGCGTAGCTGTTGCGGCGGAGCGTGTATTTGAGGCAAATAACTCTTTTAAGGGAAAATATCCCGCAACAAAGGACGGAAACTGGTATTCAGCCGGTGATTCTTATCCGATGTATCCAAGTGCGTCATTCCGTCTTGTATACGGAACGGCAAAGCAAATGCGAGATGATGCATTTATTATGGAAACCTGTGAGAGATACGGGGTTATGCAGACAGACAGCGTAATTTACGGAAAGCTAAAGCAGATATTCATTGTTAAGGATAACAATGTTATAGAAAAATACTACGGCTCAAGCCTTCCGTCAAATGTAGAAATCGGTGATGAGGTTATTCTGTTTACAAGAGAAGGGCCGCCCGTGTCGGTTATTGTGTATAAATAATGTTTAAGCTGTTATGGAGAAGAGGAAGTCTGAAAAAATGCTCGTAGCGTAGCACTGTTACTGAGGACTTGAAGTACATTAAGTACGACTGCGTACTTCATAACAGCATTCTGATTAGAGCATTTTCCCGAACGGTTTTGTGAAAGGAGTTAATGGTTATAAAAATGAAATTTACTGGAGATGTTGAAGAAATACTATGCGGAGCTCAGATACTATGCGGCGGTGCTAATAGTGGTGTTGAGGTTTCGGTACAAAAAATCGCAGAAGGATTTGAGGTATACTCTGACGGTACAAAATACAGCATAAGCTATCATACTCCGCCTGAGTTTTTCAGGGGCTTAACTATCCTTTTGGATAAAATAAAAAAAGGCGAAAAAGACTTTTGTGTAAGCCAAAAAAGGCATTTTGATACTTGCGGTGTCATGGTTGATGTATCAAGAAACGCCGTATTAAAGGTTGACACGGTTAAAAAGCTTATTGTCTATATGGCAAAAATGGGCTTCAATATGATGATGCTTTATACCGAGGACACCTATAAAATGGACAAATATCCTTATTTTGGATATATGCGTGGTGCATATACAAAGGAAGAGATTGTTGAAATTGTTAAATACGGTGAGATTTTCGGTATAGAGCTTGTGCCGTGTATCCAAACGCTCGGACATTTGGAGAAGACTCTCAGGTGGAAGTACGCAGACGATATAAAAGATAATGACAGGGTATTGCTCATTGATGAGGAAAAAACATATGAGCTTATAGAAGAAATGTTTAAAACATCAAGAGAGTGCTATCATACCGATAAAATTCATATAGGCATGGATGAGGCACAGGGTGTTGGTCTTGGGAATTACCTGAGAAAGCACGGATATACCAATCAGCTTGAGCTTTTAACGAGGCATCTTAACAAAGTGGTTTCCATTGCGGAAAAGTATGGCTTCAAGCCTATGATGTGGAGCGATATGTTTTTCAGGCTCACCGGCAACAGCGATGAATACTACGAGCATGATGACAGTGATGCAGGTGTATTTAACAGTATTTCGGATATAATGCCTGAAAATATATCTATGGTATATTGGGATTATTACAGTATTGAAAAAAGCCTGTATGATTTGAATATAGCAAGACATAAAAAGCTAAAACGGGAAATCCTTTTTGCGGGCGGAGTGTGGACATGGAGCGGTTTATCGCCTAACTATGACAAAGCATTTATAACCACGAACGCAGGTCTTACCTCCTGCCGAGAAAACGGTATAACAAATGTTATTGCGACCATGTGGGGCGATGACGGAGCGGAATGCAGTATCTTTGAAGCGCTTTTGAGCTTGCAGCTTTACGGCGAATACAATTATGCCGATGAGGTAACAGAAGAAGGCTTGTCGCAAATGTTTGAAATCTGCACCGGTTACACAAGTGAAGAATTTGGCATATTCAATATTGACGATTTTGGTGATATGTGTGAGCCGCACGATGCCTTAATTTCAAAGCAGGCATTTTATAATGATGTGCTTATGGGCTTGTTTGATAAAAACCATTCGTTGCTCGACTTAAAGACGCATTATAAGGATTTGCTTGATAAATATGAAAAAGCCGGGGCGCACGGTGAGCTTGCATACCTGTTTGAATACCAAAAACAATTATTAAAGGTGCTGTATCTAAAATGCGACATCGGAAACAGGCTCTACAGCGCATATGCCGAAAATGCAAAGGAGCAAATGCGCCAAATTGCAGATGAACTGATTGTTATAGAACAAAATATAAACAAGCTTCACGGTATGCTAAAGGATATATGGTTTAAAAATAATAAGCCTTTTGGCTTTGAGCATCTTAATTACAGAATGGGTGGATTGTGCGCCCGTATCAGATTTGCGGCGGAGCGTATAAACGATTATCTTAACTCAAAGACTGACAGGATAGAAGAGCTTGAAGAAAAGCGCCTGTGGTATTCGGGCGAGGAAACCCCGTTTGTGCATGTTCCTTTCGCAGATAAAATAATGAGAACATAATAAACCGACATTCATAACAATATTTGATGGTCTTATCATAGAGAGAGTGCATTCTATGGTTTTGATTATAAAATTAAAAAAAAAATTAAGGAGGAAAGAAAAATGTTAAGAAAAATTATTGCCGGTATAGTAGCAGTGATGATGGCTGTGCCGGCAGGAACTGCGGCACTTGCCGCAAAGGGTTCGACGGATGTTGATGTAGCCGCAGGTAAGAGCGCCATATCTGCATGCTACGGTAACGGCGAATACGGCGGCGGAACTGTTGCCAATGTAACCTCGGATAGCGGTATCTTTGTTTCAGACGGTGGCTGGAATTCAGAGCATATGGAGATAATCACCATAGACCTCGGTTCCAAATATCGCATAAACCAAATTGATGTTGAAAACTATTACGCATATCAGTCGCAGGGCGACTACTATAATTACGGTAACGATGTTGTGTTTGATTGCTATGTAATGAATACAGCGCCTGCAAGTCAAAGTGATGCTCCGACATCTGCGGTTAAGCTTAATGTTATAGGCGATAAATTCCAGGCGCGTACGGGTGGCGGATATGATTCACATTTTGAGCTTTCAAGCCCAGCATCGTACAGATATGTTCAGTTAAGACTCTTAAAGGGTACAGAGCAGAATACTGCATTTAGAATAAGCCGTATTAAGGTATGGGCACCGCAGGAGGAGGCACTTGCGCCCGTGTCTGTAGGCAAGCCGGCATATACCGGATTTGATGGAACTGCCTACAGCAGCGGTGTTTGGAATATAAACGATGGCAACACTTCAACTGTGTATAGTGCTTACGGAGCAAATAATGATAATGCCGATGTTATAATTGATTTGGAAAATACATATCCAATCAAAAAGGTAACGCAGACCACAGCATCATATCCGATAGGAACTATTGCGGGAGTATATGCTTCAAATGATTCGAGCTTTGCATCATCTGTAGCACTTAGCTATGATTCGGGTGACAATTCATGGTATCTTGATGACAGTACGCCATACAAATACATAAAAGTGGATTATAATGTTGCACCGCATACTTCCGGAGGCGTAGGCAGTGACAGCACAAATGTTGTATGGGATCAGGCTGAAATAACGGTTTACAGTACCCAAAGCGCGGCAGCTCAAGCTTCGGCAAAAAGCACTGTAAATATTGCTACGGGCAAGAGCTTTACTTCAAACGAGCCGGGCTATGATGTATACTATGATGATAATGCAAATGACGGAAATGATAGTACATATTGGTTTACATTTGCCACAACACCACGGATAACATATGACCTTGGCGCATCGTATACTATTGAGAATGTCAGAACGAAAAAGATTGGAAACCTTGGATATAAACCGCGCGGATATGCTGTAGCAAAGGTTGAGGTTTCAAATGACCCTAACTTTAGCAGCGGCAAGGTTGTAGAATTAAGCGGTCACAGGTATCGTTTCAATAACGACACATATGATTACAGCTGCTATACATCATATTCACAGGCTGTTCTTCCGTCTGAGGTAGGCAGCTACCGCTATGTAAGAATTACGGGTAATAAAGAAACATTTAGTGACTGGCAGCTTAACGAGGTTGAAATCTATGTTCCTACATCAGAGGCGGCTTGTGAAAACAGAGCTTTGGGAAGAAGTGTTACGCTTTATAACGATGACGGCACTGAAAGAGGCGCAGAATACAACTACTATACAATGGTAAAAGAAAGCTTTGTTGACGGAAACGAATCAACACAGGGTGGCTTATCAAATAACTGCGTCCTTGTTGAGCTTGACTATCCACAGAAAATTGAATGGATAGATGTAGTAATGAGGTCAGGTGCCGGCACAAACAACAAAAAGGGATATAATGTTTACCTTTCAAATGAAAAGTCTAACAATTTGTCAAATGCATTACCGATAGGAACAACCGATGAGAGCGCTCCGTATGTAGACGGGGAGACAATAAGATATAATGTTGATACCAATACAAGATATAAATATGTTTTAATAAGCGGCTATAACAACGGTGAATGTATTGCAAAGGAAATCAAGGTATTTTCAAGCAGTGAGCCGGAGCCTGTTGTTGAGCCGTCAGTATCGGCAGAAAATGGCAATCAGACGCAGGACGGCGTTAAGTATATGACATGGGACGCAACCCCTGCAAATGTAGAGACAGATGAGATTACAAACTGCGGTTTCGCATTTGTAAATACCAACAGTATAGTTGATAGCGAGCCTATCGTATGGCAGGAGAGCACAAAGCGTGAAAACGGCACCTTCGGTACCGCAATCGCACAGATGAGCGGCGCTTTAAGCTCAACAATCTATGCAATTCCATACATTGTAGGCGAGAGCTTTGCAAAGCTTGGCACAGCTGTTCCGTCACTGTTTGAATAATTATTGATAGGAGGAATAAATATTATGAAAAAGTTTTATGTAAGTCCTGCTATTGAGATTTCAAAATTCGTAGCAGAGGATATTTTATGTGCAAGCACCATTTCATTTGACGGCGGTACTACAAACTATGATGTAGTATCAAACGGTATTGAGGTTGATCCTACTTCAAAGACTCAGCGTGTAGCAGGTACCACAGGCACTGCACCGTTTGAATTTTATAATTGATTATCGATATAGTGTAACGGTATGCAAAAAACAGCAAAGGCTTTGTAGCTGTGAGCAATCAGTGCCATTCTTAAACTGTACCAAAATGTATCAAATGCATTCCTCAGAGTGTGAGCCGTGCACAGTAAGCAGGTGGTACACTCTGTAGTTGATACAATTAGGTTAGGTTCTCTCTCTCTTTGATTTAAGCTGATGGCGGTTGGTGTAAAAAAACCACCGCCGATAGCTTAAATTACTACAAAATTTTTTAAGGAGGAAAAGAAAATGCTAAGAAAAATTGTTGCCGGTCTTATAGCCGTAATTATGGCTGTGCCGGCAGGAACTGCGGTACTTGCCGCAAAGGGTTCGACCGATTTTGATGTAGCTGAAGGTAAGAGCGCCATATCTGCATGCTACGGTAACGGCGAATACGCCGGCGGAACGGTTGCCAATGTAACCTCGGATAGCGGTATATTCATTTCAGACGGTGGCTGGGACTCAGAGCATATGGAGATAATCACCATAGATCTTGGCGCAAAATACAGCATAAATCAAATTGATGTTGCAAGCTATTACGCAGATCAGTCGAAGGGCGAATTCTATAATTACGGTAACGATGTTGTGTTTGATTGCTATGTAATGAATACAGCGCCTGCAAATCAGCATGATGCTCCAGCATCTGCTGTTAAGCTCAATGTTATAGGTGATAAGTTCCAACCGGCATCAAATGGCGGATATAATTCCTACTTTGAGCCTGAAAAAGTGGCGCCATACAGATATGTTCAGTTAAGGCTTTTAAAGGGCACCGGTCAGACTACGGCATTCAGAATACCCCGTATCAGGGTATGGGCGCCGGACACCTTTGATATGGCTCCCGTATCTGTAGGCAAGCCTGTATACAGTAAATTTAACGGTACAAGCTTTGGAAAAGAGCTTTATATGATTAACGACGGAGATGCCTCCACGGTTTACCTTGCATACGGTGCGACGGACGAAAATGCAGATGTTATCATTGATTTGGAAAATGAGTATCCAATTACAATGGTAACGCAGACCTTAGGTCCAAACGGAAAGGGCGAAATTGTCGGCGTGTATGCGTCAAACGACCCGAGCTTTGTATCATGCGCAATTTTTAATTATGATGAGGAAGACACAGCTTGGTATATAGACCCGAGTGAGGCGGAGCTATATGGTGAAGACTTTAAATATATAATGATAGATTACAGTGTTGAGCCGTACAGCACAGCTGACGGTGCAGATCATACGAATGTTGTATGGGATCAGGCTGAAATAACTGTCTACAGTACAAAAAGCGCAGCACAAAAGGCAGTATCCCAAAAGACAAATATTGCTCGTGGAAAAGCTGTTACAAGTAAGATTTACGGGCATAATGACGGACTTGTAGCATTAACTGACGGAGATACAACAGGAAACGAATTTATAAACTACGCTAAAGCCGAAACTCAGGGTGAATACTATGATATTGATCTTGGGAACTCGTATACAATAACAAATATAAAGACATATCATAATTCCTATCATGCAGCATCTGTAGGTGAGGTTTGGGTATCAAACGATCCGAGCTTTATAAATCATGAGGTATTTACAACTATGCAATACCGTACAGACCATAACAACGATCCTGTAAAGTATAACAGCACTCCGTCAGGCTTAGCAGAGGATTTAGAGGGTTACCGTTATGTGCGTATTTTTGAGCCAAGTGACGGATACGGAGATAATCCGTGGAGAATAAGAGAAATAGAGATTTATGTTCCCACATCAGAGACGGTATGTGAAAACAGAGCTTTTAAAAGAAGCGTTACGCTTTATAACGATGACGGCACTGAAAGAGGCGCAGATTACAACTACTGGGGCATGGTAAAAGAAAGCTTTGTTGACGGAAACGAGTCAACAGAGGGTGGCTTATCGAATAACTGCGTCCTTGTAGAGCTTGACTATCCGCAGAAAATCGAATGGATAGATGTAATTATGCGTGGAGCTCCGGGCGAGCATAACAAAAAGGGATATAATGTCTATCTGTCAAATGAAAAATCAAATAATACGGATAATGCACTGCAGATAGGGCAAACAGCATCATATGCCGCATATTCGGCAGGTGAAACGATAAGATATACTCCAAATACCGATACAAGGTATAAATATGTTATAGTAACAGCAAACAGTAACGGAGAGTGTATCGCAAAGGAAATAAAGGTATTTTCAAGCTCAGAGCCACGCAATACGGAAATAACAAACACTATTTCTCAAAGTGAGGGCGAATACACGCTTACCTGTGCATTTGAGGGAGATTATCAGGTAGATAAATATGTAAAAATGATAATTGCCCGTTATGATGGCACAGAGCTTAAAGAAATATCAATCTCAGATGTTAAGACTGTTTCATCACAGAGCGGAGAATTAACATTCAACTTTACACCGACAGGTGAGGTTTCCGAAAACGATGCCTATTACGGCTTTGTTTGGGAATGTGATACAGAGGGTAAAACAACCATGGTTCCATTTGGTAATGTTGCAGGTAAATAATAAAGCGGTTGAAGAAAAGAAGAGGTTTTCCTCTTCTTTCACAATCACCCTTGCAAGAGGGTGATTGTGAAAGAAAATGAAAACAGTATAGGATATGAACAAAGGAGAACGGACTATGAAAAAGTTACTATCGGCAATTCTTGCGACAAGTATGCTTTTAACCTCTGCACAAATGTGCATAGCAGAGGAGCTTATAAATGTTTCCGAGGGGAAGAATATGGTATATTCAGACGGAAAATATACCCTTGATCTTGGTCGTGCATATCCTATTGACAATATCCGTCTTTTAGGAACAGATGTATCAAATGCAAAGGTAACAGCGTCAAACGATGCGGATTTTGCACCAAAGAGCGTGGGAAGTGAGATAAATATTTCAGCCGGAAAGCCCATCAAGTCAAAGCTATACGGCAGTGGCGGATATTCCACCTTTGTTTCGGCAAATGCAAATGACGGAGACGAGTCTACAATGTTTATCGCAACCCCTGTAAGCTATACCGATGTGGAGTGGCTTACGATTGATTTGGGCAGTGCCTGTGCAATAAGCAGTGCAACAGTAAAGGCAACAACCACAAGAAGCTATAGCGTATATCTTTCAAATTACTATTACGAACCGGCTGAAGAATTTAAAGAATGTATCAAAATGGAAGAAAAAAACGGCTCGTTTTATGTGCCGGAGCAGTATCAATACGATAAATTCCGCTATGCAAGACTTGTTTTTGACGCAGCGCAAAACAGCAACGGAAAGGATATTCGCCTGTATGAATTTTCGGTTTTTTCAAACGGTGGTAATTCAATAGGAAATCTTGCACAGGAAAAATCCATATCTTCAAAGCTATACGGCAGCGGTGGCTACAACGGCAATGTTGTGGCTAATGCAAATGATGGAAATGCATCAACACTGTTTTATGCAACCCCTGTAAGATATACAGATGTAGAATGGGTAACGGTGGATTTGGGAAGCCGATGCGTTATCGGCAGTGCAGAGGTAACCGCAACAACGGAGCGTAGCTATGATGTATATCTTACAAATGTTAGCTACGGTCAGACGGAGGAATTTTCCGACTATGTCAAAATGGAGCAGCAGAACGGGATTTTTTATATCCCCGACGAGTATGCAAGCGAGACATACCGCTATGCAAGACTGGTCTTTGATGCTGCTAAAAGAAAGAGCGGAAAAGATATACAGCTCTATGAATTTTCGATTTATTCAAGCGGAAATGATACGGCAGGAAATGTAACCGAGCGCACGACTACGGTGTGTAATAAGTCTTCCGATAGCTTTGTGCCCAACGCTTTTGCAAAGAAGCATTATTACAGATATATCAGGGTCAGCGGTGCAAGCGGAGTAAACAAAATAGATGTTTTTTCCAACCCGCAGACAGAGGAGTATACAAATATAGCACCGTATGCAGAGCTTTCCATGCCCGATGGTGCCTCAGTATACGGAGACCTCAATCTCTCATCGGCGGTTGACGGAAATTATTTCACGATTACTGCGCTAAATCATAATAACCCGTATGTACAGCTTGACCTGAAAAAAGCATACGATATAAGCCACACAGAGGTGTATTTCAGGCAGGACTTAAACACCGACAGGGAAGATGTGCGAGTGCTTTTGTCAAACGATCCCGAATTTAACAGCTTTTATGAGCTTGATGCTCAGTGGGAAGATGAAACCTTTGGAGGTAAGGGCGCTCTTGTTTCGGTGAATAAGAGCAGATTTGATAATTACCGCTATGTCCGTGTATATGAGGGTAAGAGCAAGTCCTTCCTCGTTTTGTCCCAGATTAGAGTTTTTGCAAAGGACGGACACGGCGATGTGAGCAATATGGCGTTTGGTAAAATCCCAAATACAAATGCCGATACCGAAACGGCGTACAGAATTACAGACGGCGATCTCAAGACTTTTTGGGAGGGCAAGAGTGCAACAATTGATTTAGGGTACTGCCGTGATACGGATATGGTTGAGATAACCGGCTGTGGAGATATAAATGTTACCTTCTCCTGTGACGGTGAAATCGAATATACGACAGAGCTCACTCTTGAAAAAGATGTTCCAGAAGCTGTTTCAGTAAACAAAAAAATCCGTTATATAGGTATAGAGAGTGCGGACAATGTAAGAATAAATGAAATAAAAGCATCTGCCAAGAACGGTAAGGACAGGCTTGTTAAAGTTGATTGTTCACAAACGCAAGAGAACAGCGAATACATTTATGACCTTGGCAGTGAGTTCATAATTGATCATGTTGAGCCGTGCGGGGCGCAGGCATATGTGGCAAAGAAGAGCGATTTTTCAGACGAAAAAAGGCTTGAAACACATTCGGATAAGCCAATTTCGGGAAGATACATAAGGTCGCAGTATGATGATATAGAGGTTTATGCTTACCCGTTGCCCAAACTTGTGATAGGTGAAAATGAAGCAACTCTTAAATATGATGAAGAGCAGTATACGGCAAACGGAGACGGTATTGCGTTATGTGCAGGGTATGGTGCAGACGGTGAGCTTGTATCATTAGTAAAAAGCAGTACAGATGACGGCGAGATTGCTGTGCCTGAAAATGAAGACAGTGAAAATACAAAGCTTATGCTATGGAACAGCATGGAAAATATGAAACCGCTTATCCCGGCGGTAAATGCGGTTGTTGAGTATTCAAGACCGTGGAAAGAGCTCTATGTGTCGCAGGGTGCAACGGGCGGTGACGGAACGGAGGAAGCACCGTTTGGAACGATAGCTGAGGCGAAAAATTATATAAAAAGGATAAGCTCTAAAATGCAGGGGGATATATATGTCTACATAAAGGGAGGCAGGTATCTTCTTGGCGAAACGCTTTCCTTTACTGCCGCTGACAGTGGAAAGAACGGATATAATATCATATATAAAAATTACAATGATGAAATTCCTGAAATTTCAGGTGGCAGGTATTTGCCTTCCTTTGAGCAGGGTGATAACGGATTATGGCAAGCATATGTGCCGAATATGTCTGAAATTTACGGACTTTTGGTAAACGGACAGCCTGCACAGCTTGCTCACACAGAAAATACCATTACGGCAACGGAGATATTTGGAAGCAGTACATATGATTATGCGGGCATAGCATTTTCTGACGATAAGCTGCCGTATTTGTCAAACGGTTCTGATGTCTATGTCCGTGCAGTAAAGAGCTGGATAGACAATTATTTCAGAGCCCAAAGCGTAGAAACGGTAAACGGTAATACACGGATAAGCATAAATACACCAAACTTTAATACGGCTTGTGCAGCAAGTGTTCATCCTTTGACTGCCGAGTCGGAGTACACGATAGAAAATGCATTTGAGCTTTTGGATAATCCGGGCGAGTTCTATTTTAATAAAAATACTAAAACGCTTTATTATATGCCAAGGCAGGGTGAGAATATAAATACGGCAGTTGCAGAAGCACCGTACCTTGACACGCTCGTGCAAATCAAAGGAAGCGGAGAAAGCAACAAAGCGCATAACATTTCGTTTTCAGGTCTGAAGTTTGAAAATGCTACTTATCATGATGTATACAAAGGCGGTTTCAGAGTTGCACAGGCGGATCTTGCCGTTATAGGAACAGGCGAGGGAGCAGGAAAACAGTATTCAAGGTTTTTTGACGGAACAATACATCTTGCATATGCAGACAGTATCAATATTTCCGACTGCGAACTGTCGAATTTTGCAAAGGCAGGTGTTTCTATGGAAATAGGCGTTACAAACACCGCTGTATGCAATAACAGGATTTACAATACCGGTGCATCCGCAATCTCATGCGGACGACCCTGGCATGAATACATAGCAGAGGCTCAGGTATGTGCAAATAATAAGGCATATAACAATATTATAAGCAATACGGGAACATTAAACAGATCCGCACCTGCAATAGCATTCTATTTTGTCAGAGACTGCGATATTTCCCATAACAGCATTACAGATGCAAGCTATTCCGCAATAAGCTTGGGCTGGGGCTGGAGCAGTTACCCTGATTCGGTGGTGTGCCGCCGTAACAGAGTTATGAATAACTATATACATAACTTTAACCTGTGGGCATCGGACGGAGGTGCAATTTATACCCTTGGTCAGCAAAGCGGAACGGTAATTGACGGAAATTATATAGTTATGGATAAGGAGCCTCGCCAAACATTCGGAAGTGTTGGAATATATCCGGATGAAGGCTCAAAATATATGACAATAAAAAATAATGTCATTGATGTAGGGATTGATACCGAAAGCAATAACATATACACAATATCTTTGTGGCAAAGCTCTATAGGCTATAATTTTGTCCATTCAAATTATGCAACGGTGGATAAGGTAAGAGATAAGTCAACGGACAGTATTTTTGAAGGAGTATATCTCTACGATAGAAATAATATACCGGACAGGGTAAATGATATAATCAGGCAGAGTGCAAGAGAATACGAATAATAATTTATCCAATATTTGGTGTGAAGAAAGGTAAATCTATGAAAAAAGCATACATTGTAACACACACACATTGGGATAGGGAGTGGAGATACCCCATATGGGAGAACAGACAGTATCTTATAGATATGATAGACGAACTGTTGGAAATTCTTGATACCCAACCCGAATACTCATGCTTTTTAATGGACGGACAGTCGGTAATTATTGAAGATTATCTTGAAATGAAGCCCCAAAACAGAAAAAAAGTTGAGGACTACATAAAAGCGGGCAAAATCGATGTAGGTCCGTGGTACACACTCCCCGATCTTTATCCCGTTTGCGGAGAAAGTCTTATCCGAAATCTTTTAAAGGGCGACAGGCTATCCAAAAAATTAGGCAGACGCCTTAATGTTGCACATGAATCCTTTGGCTGGGGACAGACTGCGCAATTACCGCAGATATATAAGGGGTTTGGACTTGATTTTGTTGTGGTTGCAAAAAATGTCTCAAAGGACAGGTGTCCCGACTGTGAATTTTTGTGGGAGGCTCCTGACGGGACACGGGTGCTTGCGACACGACTTGGCGAACACGCCAGAGCAAACTTTTTTATGAATGCGTTCCTTGCCATAACTACCGATAAGGACTACAACAGCGATGAGTATTATATGCAGTTGGGGCGTGACGGTCAGGTTTACCACGAAGCAGACGATAAAGGCTTTTGGGAAGATTATTTTGTTATCCAAGATAACGGTAAAATCCATACAAATAGGCTAAAGGAAGCTATCAGGCTTGCATGGGAGGCAATGGACGAAACGGTTCTACCGGACAACAGACTGCTTATGAACGGCTCGGATTCGTCAACCGCACAGCCACAGCTTGTTGAAATAATAAAAACAGCACAGCAGTTATTCCCCGACATAGAGCTTAAACTTTCAACACTTGAAGAATATGTTGAGGATTTTAAAAGGTTAGTTGATAAATCCAAGCTAAAGACTATAAAGGGTGAATTGCGTGACGGTCCTGCATATAAATGCAGTGCAAACGCACTTGCAACAAGACCGAAAATCAAGGTTTTGAATAAAAAAGCTGAGAATGCGATATTTAAAATTGCTGAGCCTCTTTCGGTAATGGAGGATCAATATAACAGTGCATTTTTGGACAAGGCAGTGGATTATCTTCTTTTATCCCATCCGCATGACAGCATAAACGGTGTAACCCAGGATAAAACGGCAGACGATACGGTTTACAGATTAAATCAAGCGCTCGAAATTGCTGAAACGGTATCAAATACGGCATGTAAAAACATTGTAAAGAATATAGATTTTTCAGGCTATGACGATGATGATATGATAATCGTTCTCTTTAATACTCTCCCGTATAAAAGAAACGAAACGATAAAGCTGTATATAGATTTTCCGCAGACAATGAATGTGTGGGATTTTGATATTTACGACGGGGACAGGAAGCTTGATAAGCAGATTATTTCAAGAAAAGAGGTAGTTACACCTGTTTCAAATCTTCATACCAGACCGCTGCCGTATGAGGTTGACCGCTTTGAGGTGGTAATGGAAACAGGTAATATGCCTGCGATGGGGTATAAGACGGTAAGAGCTGTAAAAACAGAGGACCTTAACCGTAAAACCGTTTTCTGGCACGATATGCGAAAATATAGTGGCAATGAGCTTATCACAGGCGTAAATACTATGGAAAACGAGTTTTTAAAGGCAAGGGTTGAGCAGAACGGAACGCTTACCTTAACTGAAAAGGCAACGGGAAGAGAATATAAAAATTTAAATTATTTTGAAGAAACAGGTGATCACGGAGACTATTGGATATATTATCCTCCGTATCATAATAAGACATATAACACTCTCGGCGCAAATGCCCAAATCTGGTATGAGGAAAACGGCGAGCTTTCATCAACTATATGCGCAAGGATAAAAATGAATGTTCCCTCATACGGTATTATCAATAAAAATATGGTTGAGGGCGAGAGTAAAAGAAGCGGTGAGCTTACCGAAATTGAAATAAAAACATATTATACACTTAAAAAGGGTGCAAGGGCGGTTGAGGTAAAGACTGTTATAAACAATACCGCAAAGGACCACAGAATGAGGGCGATGTTTGACACAGGTATTAAAACCTCTACCGCAAAGAGTGCAGGACATTTCTATGTTGATGAGAGAAGCACCGCTCCTGCAGGCGATAGGTATTATCCCGAAATGCAGACCTTACCTAAGGGTTATTATACAACTCTTGAAGATGAACATGGCGGATTTTCATTTGTCGATAACTGTACCTGTGAATATGAAGCAACCAAAGACGGAAAACTTGCAATAACGCTGTTTAGGGGAGTAAGAAATATTATATGCACAGAGTTCAGAAGTGCGGGAGTATTCCCGCATGAGGACGGGGGGCAGTCGTTGGGAGAATTGACCTTTAACTATTGCATCTATCCGTTTAACAGGAATGAAACGAAAATGCTTGCTGAAAAGTTATCAGCACCCGTCAAGGCAGTTCAGACCTCAAAGGGAGACGGTAAGAGGGGAGATACAGCTTCATTTCTTGAAATCCCCGATGAGCTCGTTCTTACAGCGTTGAAAAAAGCGGAGGATAGCAATAATTTGATTATCCGACTATTTAATCCAACAAAACAATCTGTTACAGGTGAATTTAAAGGCAGGTTTAAAAATGCAAGGGCTGTAAACCTTAACGAGGAATTTGAAAAAGACCTTGATTTAAAAGAGGTAACTGTTAAGCCGTATGAAATTTTAACAATAGAGGCAGAAAAAACGAGCGGACACGGAGATGTAAAAGAATGGACAGCAGATTTGATGATAAAAATAAAGAATATGTTATAAAAGATATGTATCCAAAGCGACCGTGGCTTAACTATGCATGGAATGATACGCATGTATCCTGCTACAATCAGTTTGGATTCGGTATGTCAAGGTATTCCGATGAAAACGGTTTTGTGCGCAGCATTCTTTCTGATACCGATAACCGTCTTATCTGGATAAAGGACGAGAGAACGGGTGAGTATTATGCGGCAAACAGAAATTATGACGGCATACCCTTTGATGTTTTTGAAACAAGGGTAGGAATGGGATATTCAAATATAATTTCCCAATATCATAGCATTAAAACGGAGCTTAAATTGTTCGTGCCCTCAACAGGCTACAGAGAGCTGTGGGAGGTTAAGGTGACAAATACGGGTGAAGAAGAAAGAGAAATAAGCCTGTATGCGTATGCCGATATAGATATGTCGATAACCATTCACGACGCTTACACCTCGGCGGTTTATGACGGTGAGTTAAACGGCATATATGCAAGTCATAATGCGTATATGTCACCCACCAAGCTCAGCGGTGTATATTTTGCATCAGACAGAGAAATATCGGCATTTGAAACCACCAACAGGCGGTTTAAGGGTATTTATTCGGATATTTCCCGTCCCGTAGGTATAAAAGAAGCTAAGCTTAGCTGTGGCTCGACCTGTTTTGAAAATAAAATTACGGCGGTATTACAATTTAAGTTAAAGCTAAAGCCCAAAAGCAGGGAAAAGCTTTTGTTCGTGTTGGGCGCCTCCGAAAATGCGGACGAGGCAAGGGAGATACGAAGGACATTACTTAAAGAAGATATATTTAACAAAGAATATGATACTCTTATAAGAGAAATAAATAAATTTCAGGATAATGTCATAGTAAAGACCCCCGATGCAGAGATTAACAGCCGTGTCAATATCTGGCTTAAACGCCAGCTTGAATTCGGTAAACAGTGGGGCAGACTTTGTAAGGGGTTCAGGGATATAATGCAGGATATAGCGAGCTTTGTGTCCCTTGACAGCCACAATGCACGAAAACGGATAGTATATGCGCTTCAATATCAGCGTGAGGACGGTAACCCGTTAAGAGCGTGGGAACCGCTTATGATGCAGGAGTATGCCGACGGTGCGGCATGGATGATTTATACGGTTAATACCTACCTCAAGGAAACGGGTGATTTCTCTATTCTTGACGAGAGGGTACCATACTTTAACTCAGATGTTCAAGAAACGGTGCTTTGTCATTGTTTAAGAGGTATAAATTATTTACAGAATACCTTGGGCGAGCATGGACTTTGCTTATGGCGCGAGGGCGACTGGAACGATTCGCTAAACGGCTGCGGAGTGCAGGGCAGAGGTGAGAGCGTATGGCTGTCGGAAGCAACAATTAAGGCGGCGCTTGATATGATTGATATCCTTGATGTGCTTGGTATGGATAACGAAGCGTGTACAATCCGAGCCAAGGCAGATAAAATGAAAGAGGATATATATGCTTATGGCTGGGACAAGGATCATTTTATATATGGAATAAACGACTGTGGTGAGAGGATAGGCTCATATGATTCAGATGAGGGACAGATATTCCTGAATCCGCAGACATGGGCAATCATTTCAGGCATAATACAGGGGGATAATGCCCGAAAGCTTATGGAGCTTGTAGAAAGGAAGCTGGGTTGTGATTTTGGATATGTTCAGCAATGGCCGAGTTATTCCAAAGGTTCTGACGCAATCGGCAGATCAAGTTATTTTATGCCGGGATGCTATGAGAACGGTTCGGTATATAATCACGGTGTAGCATTCAAGGTTGTTGCGGACACACTTATAAATGACGGTAACGGCGCACTTGAAACTCTTAATAAAATATTGCCGACAAATCCTAAAAACAGCTCCGAACATTCAGGTGTTGAGCCGTATGCAATGTCAAATATGTATCTTGGTCCGGAATGTGAATCAAGGTGCGGAGAATCACCTTCAAGCTGGATAACAGGTACTTGCGGCTGGTTGTTCAGAGGTGTTGTAGAATTTATACTTGGTGTAAGAGCGGATTTTGACGGACTTAGGATAGTGCCAAATATTCCCGATGCTTGGGATAGTGTCCGGGTAAAGAGAGTTTACAGAGGCTGTGAGTATCAAATAACTATTGACGGAGTGAAAAGCGGTGATGCGTTTACCGTAACGGTTGACGGAAAAGAGCTGGACGGAAACCTTATTCCGATATACAATGATAACAAACAGCATAAGGTTACAGTAAAAAAGACAGACTGATGCTGATGTGTCAGGTAGTGTTTTTGGTAAAATGCGTACAATGAGAGGATAAGAATATGAGTAAAAAGAATATAATGTATAACTATACGGTAGAGGATCACCGCCGCAGACTGCAAAATATACGACTTGTAGAAAAAACGGGTACGGTAAGCAAGAGCAAGCAGCTTGTAACAGACTATATCCAAGGGCAGTTTGTCTGGCAATCTGACAGGTTCAGCGAAAATGACGAGGAGTTTATAAAATATCTCGCCCAAAACGGGATAGGTATGATACAGCTTTGGGAAAAGGTATCGAGAAAAGACCATAAAGAGGGTGATGACCCCAACGAGTGGGAGATGCATTTAGGAGAGAAAATGTACCGTCCGTATGACGGTAAATTATGCGCTGAGTTTATAGATATTGCACATAAGTACGGTATCAAGGTACTTCCGTATACATCAACAAATTTCTACAGAGTTATAGCAAATGATTTTAATCCTGCATGGGCATTGCCCAGAGAAGCTGATTTGTGCGGAGAGCTTGCACATTGCTCGCCTGCAAGTCCCGGTTGGCGTGAGAGAATTTTAAGGCAGTACACAGGCATACTTGACGAGTTTAATTTTGACGGTGTTTATATAGACACAGGCTATACAAGACCTGCTGATCATATGTGTATTGAGCCACACTATTTACCCGAGGCAAAGGTGGCAGAGGACGAGGTGCTTGCGTTTGAAGAAAATTCAGACTATGACGGAGCAATGGGAGATTTGCTTGCGCTTATATACGGCGAGGTAAAGCGCCGAGGAGGTATTGTAAAAGTTCATAAAGAGGGCATAGATACTATCCGCACAGATATGCGTGTTTATGACTATCTTTGGGTTGGTGAATGTATAACCGATCTTGACTTTATGAGAAGAAGAACAAGTTTTTACAGACCGTATGTTGTGCCTGATTTTAATTACAAGCTTGATGACGATGATGAAAGATACCTGCACTCAATACCTTATATGCAGTTCCCGGTTGTAAGAAACGGAACTACAGGTATAGGCTCACCCGAGGCGGACAAACCGAATTTTGAAAGACAGTTAAAGTGGCTTTCACTCTACACACGCCTTACAGAGTTTGGAACATGGTGTTATATAGACTGCGATGCACCTGCAATAATACCGCAAAAGGGCAAAAATACGGTAGTCAGCTTGTTCGTAAACACAGATATATACATTGTTGCGGCAAACTATGGCTATGCAGACGATACCGTTACAGTAGCAGGAAAGGCACAGGAATATACGCCCGACGGTGAGGGCGAGAAAATAAACGGAAGCTTCAAGTTGCCTGCACGAAAACTGCGTGTGTTTAAATATGAAAACAATAAGCTAAATACCGACGGTGAGATAAGCACAAGGGATATAGAGAGTGGATTGATAGATAATTGAGGTTAAAATGACAAATATGATAGCTGACCCTGAAAAATACAAATACAGAACCGAGCTTCACGCCCATACAAGTCCTGCAAGCTGGTGCGGACGGATAGGTGCAAAGGAGCTTATCAAAACATATGCGTCTTTGGGATTTGACAGCATTGTTATTACCAACCATTTTGCATATGACTGTATCAAAGACAGGACTGATAAAAATGAGCGCCGTTTATTTATTGAGAAATACATAAAGGATTTTCACGATGCATATAGTGCAGGTGTGGATTTGGGTGTTACGGTAATTGTCGGTACGGAGCTTCGTTTTAGTGGAAGCCATAACGATTATCTGTTTTTCGGAATTGACGAGAGCTTTTTTGAAATAGCATATGACTATTTATGGCGTGGACTGGAGCAGTTTTCACATGATATGCGAAATGACAATACTCTGCTTATTCAGGCACATCCCTTCAGGGATAATATGGTAAGGGTTGACCATTCTCTTTTAGACGGCATTGAGGTTTATAATATGCACCCGGCTCATAATTCAAGAGTAGCTTTGGCGGCGAAGTATGCAAAAGAAAATAATTTGATCGTTACAGGTGGCTCAGATACACATGATCCCGACTGGGAGGGCCTATGCGCATTGCGAACCAAACAAAAGCCCGAAACATCATTTGATATAGTAAAAATATTAAAATCAAGGGATTATTTATTGGAGATTGGCGGAAGTATGATTTTGCCGTACGGATATGTTAATGATTAAGCCAAAAAAGTGTCGTACACACCGTTAGTTTGGGTGTGTACGACACTTTAAATTTAGCGAATAATTAAAATTTATTATATTTACCGTGTTTTATAAAGTTATTGATTGCCTGTTTTACAAAATCCGTATCTTCCTTATATGTAATTCCGTACCATTGTTCATTTGTTTCTAAAACTCGGACCGGCTTATTTTCGCTGTTCATAATATTGTTTATTGCTGAGGGCAGATAAAATTCCGCCTTGGGATTATCAATATTATTTTCAAGAAACTTAACAAATTCTTTTTTCAGCAATGGTATAATATCGGGTGTAAGCCCCCACAAATTCATTGATACGATAGTATCGGGGGATAGCGGTGTATTTATGTCAAGATCGGTATGCTCTGTAATAGCTTTAAGAAAACCGTTTTTAGCTTCACAAACACCACGGCATACAGTTCCGTTTTCGGTCAAAGTGTTTCTGAGCTTATACCCAACCATACACATATCGTCGGATTTAATAAGCTGTTTATGTATCAGCCTGTATGCTTCTTTTCCGTAATAGTCATCGGCATTTATGACCGCAAAGGGTGATGTTATTTTCTTTTCGGCACAAATAATCGCATGACCTGTACCCCAAGGCTTTATTCTGTCTTTGGGGACATCAAAACCAACGGGAAGCATATCCTTTTCCTGAAAGGCATATTCGACATTCATAAGCTTTTCAAGACGCTTACCGCAAACATTTCTGAATTCATTTTCTATCTCTTTTTTTATAATAATAACTACACTGTCAAATCCGGCCTCTTTTGCATCATACAATGAAAAGTCGAGTAGTGTTTCGCCGTTTTTGCCAAACGGCTCTAATTGTTTGAGCCCTCCGAAACGGCTTCCCATGCCGGCAGCCATAACTACTATTTGAGTATTCATCTGATAACCTTCCTATGTGTTCTTATGTTATATCCGTTAGGAATTAACCGCAAATTCTACATTAAAATCCCTGTCCAAAACCACAAAATCCGCATCATACCCAACCTGAATTTTACCCTTCTTCAGACCTAAAAGCCTTGCGGGAGTTTCGCTTGCCATTTTGATAGCATCGTATAGAGGTATGCCAAACTCTATCGCTTTTTTTACGCAATCCATAAGATTTGATGTGCTTCCCGCTAATGCTCCGTCTTTTGTTTTTGCCACACCGCCTTTTACATCTATCATCTGTCCGCCAAACTCATATTCGCCGTCACCAAGACCTGTTGAGCGCATACTGTCGCTTATCAAAATCATTCTGTCCGCTCCGAAGGTACGGTATAGCATTTTAATTACACTTTTGTGAATGTGAAGTCCGTCACAAATCACCTGCACATAGATATTTTCATCAATTGCCGCACCGATACAACCGGGTTCACGGTGATGAAGAGGTGGCATTGCATTAAATGTATGTGTAAGGCATTTTGCACCGTTTTTTATGGCAGTAAGTGCAGTTTCATAATCACAGTCGGTATGTCCTATTGATACAACCGCATCACAGTTCTTTATAAATTCCATACTGCCCGAAAGCTCAGGCGCCAAAGTAACCATTTTTATATTTTTAAGACTTTTAAATTCGTCAATATCGGGATTTTTTATATATTTTTCATTTTGCGCACCCTTGCGGTTTTTTGATATATACGGGCCCTCCAAATGATAGCCCAAAATTTTGGCGCCGTTAGTATCCGGAATTGTATCCGTTACACGCTTTATATCCGCCATATCCACTGTCATAGTAGTGGGGAGCCATGAGGTTATACCGTTATTTAGAAGATACTCAGATATTTTTTCAATATCCTTGCCGTCCATTGTGTCAACGCCCATAGCACCGTGGGTATGAATGTCAATAAGACCGGGAATTAGTGTCTGACCTTCAAGATCAATCCCGTTTTCGTTTATCTTACCTATTTCGGTAAATACGCCGTTTTCAATTCGTATATCCTTGATTTCACCGTTTATTTTAGCATTTTTGTAAATCATAGCATAGCCGCTCCCAATGCTCCTGCATCATTTTGAAGATCTGATATTTCAATGCGAATATCATTTTTTATAAGCCGTTTTAACGGGTTTAACAGCTTGTCGCCTTGCTCTGTAACACCGCCTGCCAAAACAACCGCATCAGGTCCGAAAATATTTACAAGGCTGTTTATTCCGAGGGCAAGATAGCGTACATAGCGGTCAAATACCTTTTGTGCAACCTCACAGCCACAATCAATAGCTTTAAAAATATCTTTGCCTGAGAGCTTATCATTTTTTATCATTCCAAACAGGATACTGTCGGGGTTTTCTAAGGCTAATTGCTTTGCATCTTTTATAAACGCTGTCATTGAACAGTATTGCTCCCAGCACCCATGCTGACCGCACTTACATGGACGCCCGTTTTCTGCCTGAATAACAAAATGTCCTATTTCGCCCATGTTGTTGTTTGAGTGGAGTATTTGCCTGTGCATAATAATTCCGCCGCCAATACCTGTGCCAAGTGTTACCAAAACGATATTTTCACAGTCCTTGGTATTCCCGAAAACGACCTCTCCCAAAGCTGCACAGTTTGCGTCGTTATCCACCGTCGTGCAAAGCCCTGTTTCTTTTGCAATTATACTCTGTAAGGGTGTATCTGAAAACGGAAGATTTGCAGATGTAACTTTTCCGTTTTTTATTATTCCCGGTGTTCCTATCCCGACGGTTGTAATATTAAAGGATGCATTTATGCTTTTAATTTTTTCTATAAGACTTGACAAAATCTTTTCTTCTGTGGCACCGGTTTTAAAATGGCATTTGTAAACTACCTTATCCGAGTCAATAACCGCCACTTTAATATTTGTTCCGCCTATGTCTATGCCAAGCTTTGCACCGATGTATGCATCCTTGTCGCAAATTAAGGTGACATCGGGGTGAGTCTTTAGCATTGTTGCAGGGATACTCGTGTTTATTCCTCCGTTTATAAGCTCCGACACAACCCTTCTCTTATTCGCACCGCTTGCAAGCAGTATGATTTTTTTTGCATTCAATATTGTGGATATTCCCATAGTCATTGCTTGCTTTGGTACTTCGGACGGTGTATCAAAAAATCTTGAATTTGCCGAAATTGTATTTTCACTAAGATTTGCAAGGTGTGTGTATGAGTTAAGGCTCGCATCAGGCTCGTTAAACCCAATATGTCCGTTTTGACCTATTCCAAGGACCTGCAGATCAATACCTCCGCTTGCCTTTATTTGTTTTTCGTAGTCCTCACATTCTTTTTTCGGATCGGTTGTTTCACCATTTGGAATATGGACATTTTCATTTTTTATATTGATTTTTGAAAATAAATTTTTCCGCATAAAATAATCATAGCTTTGTTTGTTAGCTTTGCTTATGGGATAGTATTCATCTAAATTAAAGGTTTTCACTTCGGAAAAATCCAACTCACCACGCTTGCACAGTTTTGCAAGAGCACTGTACATACCTACAGGTGTTGAGCCTGTGGCAAGTCCCAAAACACTGTCAGGCTTTAGGGTTATCTGTGACGCAACAATTTTTGCCGCTTTTTTTGATAACTCCTCATATGTGTCGCATGTAATAATTCTCATTCTATCAGATCCTTTATAATGTCATTTAACATGTCTTCCTTCTTTGATATTTCCTCTACAAGCTTAAATTGATTTCGTGCTCTGTCTAAATTATGATTTTCTTTATGTATTTTAAAATATTTATCGCCGTTTAAGTAGTCGGTCAAAAAGCGTATGCCACATTCATATGTCATAAGCTTTGCCGAAAATGCAAGGAGCGATGCTTCAGTTTCGGTTATTACATCCTTTACTTGATTTATATATCCCTTTGCAAATGCTTTAAAAATATTCTCGTCAAAATGCACCTTTTTTAAATCTGTTTCATCCTCCGATGCCGTTGATGCGCCTATTCTTAAAGCGTCACCGAAATCGTATAGCATACTTCCGGGCATTACCGTGTCAAGATCAATAACGCAGGTTGGTTCACTGCTTTTTTCATCAAAGAGTATATTATTTATTTTTGTATCGTTATGCGTAACCCGTAACGGTATTTTGGAGGCTTTAAGTGCGCCTGTTACCTTGTCTGCAAAATGGGCATTACGGAGTGCAAAATCAATTTCTTTTTTCACATATTTTTTACGCCCCACAGTGTCCGTTTCAATAGCTTTCTTTAATGCAAGCACCCGTTTTGGCGTATTGTGAAAATCCTTTATCGTTTCATTGAGCTTTTCAATAGGGAAACGGTCGAGCATTTTAGTGAATTTACCAAAACCCTTTCCGGCGTTGTACATATCATTTTCAGTTGCTCCGTCTTCTATGGTTTTAGTGCCGGAGATAAACTTATAAAGTCTGAAAACATTATTTTTATCAGCCTCATAGTAGTTGTTTCCGTCAACTGTTTTTATAATTGTAAGTGTTTCAAGGTCAGGATTACCGTGGTCGGCAACTATCTGCTTTTTCAAAAATGCTGTTACATTTTCAATGTTTTGCATGAGCTTATCAGGATTTTTAAATATACTTGTATTTATCCTCTGCAAAATATATTTATGCGGTTCCACACAATATGTATCGTTGATGTGCCCATTGCCATATGGTTTTATTACAGAGTCTATTTTGAATTTGGAGAGAATATCATTTAAATCAAAATTCATAAAAATAATCCTTTACATTTTGTTTTGGTTGTAGTATTATTATACCAAGAAAAATGTAAATATCAATACACAAAAAGCTCAGTTTCATATACTTTTGGGTCAAAATGGAGGTGGTATGTGTGGCATGGGAAAGAGTTGAACTTGAAAAACAGATAGAGATAAATGCATTTTATTCGATTTTTGAAAATAAATTTCCAAAAGACTGGTATTTTGACGGTGAGTCGCATGATTTTTGGGAGTGTGTATATGTAATAGACGGCAATATTTTTGCAAGTGGCGATGGGCGTATTTATAACCTCACGCAGGGCGAAATGATTTTTCACAAGCCTATGGAATTTCATAGGCTTTGGCTTGACAATAAAAATGCAGCAAATGTTTTCATTTTCACCTTTTCTGCGAAGGGTGCTTTATTGAATTTCTTTGAGGACAAGGTTTTGCAGCTTTCAAAGAAAGAAAAGAAAATAGTTTTGGAGCTTCTTGAGTTTATGAGAAATGCACATAGCGGAAAAGAACTTGATGATGTGCCTGTGGAGTTTAAATATCTTATCCCCTTGGCAAAAGAAGCGGGTTATCTTCAAAGTGTGGCATCATATGTGGAGTTGCTCCTTTTATCCTTGTGGGGAACCAAGAATACTTCAAAAACCGAGGATACGGAGGAGGCAAAAATCTTTTATAAGGCTGTTGAATATATGAACGGCAATATTTCAGACAAAATCTCGGTAGATGAGCTTGCAAAGCATTCAAAAACAAGCGCATCAACGCTAAAACGCCTTTTTGCAAAGTATACGGGAATTTCGATACACCGAT
>JAFSXU010000010.1 GCA_017443895.1 Clostridia bacterium | reverse complement strand
TTTAGCGGGGTAAATGGGTATCGAAATTTGTAGGGGAGGGTTTCCATGCCCTCCCGTTCCCAATATGCGTTGTCGGGGATGCGGACAGGCACAGAGACCTGTCCCTACAACCCATACCATTTTACGGTTTTTCAATTGTTACGCTAAACCCAAATTTATATTAAATTTTTGTAAAACATCAAAGAGGCGGTTTTTTAAGACCGCCTCTTTGACTTTGTACAATTTTCGCCCTTATACCGTATTGCTTCGGTAGGGCAATCGGATTTTGCAAAAATTTTGTATTTTTTGATACAAAAAATGCGCCAACCAAAGCCGACGCATAAAAAACGCAAACTCCGATTGTCGCCAAACAATTCTAACCGAGATCAGTTATCAATAATAAAATATTCAATACACAGAAGTCTTATTTTAAAGAATTTGCATTTTTATCAAATTCATTAAAACTTCTATGCAAAAAAATACTTATAAAAATTTACAATAAAAAAGATAACCTTTCTCTCAGAATATTAAGTTAAAATTATTTGGCTACTAAATAATATCATATAATCTTAATTAAAGCAATAGTTTTTTTAAAATTTTTATGAATTAAGAAGATTTTTTAATTCCTCTTTGCTTGGTAACACAGTCTGATATTTACTTGCAAAAATCTGAGTATTGTCCTCAGGAAGTGTCATTTCAACGACTGCCTGGTTTTTGTCCTTACAAAGAATTATGCCTATAGTCTTATTTTCGTCATCAAGCTTTACATTTCTGTCATAAAAATTTACATACATCTGCATCTGACCTATATCTTGGTGCTTTAACTCACCGATTTTTAAATCAAACAGCACAAAGCATTTTAGTAAACGGTTGTAAAACACAAGATCACATCTGAAATGCTCTTCGTTAAATGTGAGGCGGACTTGTCTGCCAACAAAAGTAAAGCCTTTACCCAATTCAAGAAGAAATTTTTGTAAGTTATCAATTATCCCTTTTTCAAGGTCTGTTTCGGAATATTGTGCAAGCTCAGGCAACCCCAAAAATTCAAGAACATAAGGGTCCTTTACTATATCCGACGGATTTTCTATTATTTGACCGCTTGAGGAAAGCGTTTTTATTTTTTCTTTGTCCGAGCTAAGAGCTAACCTCTCAAACAAGGAAGTGTTAAACTGCCTTTTTAATTCCGAAAGACTCCAATCGTTTTTTGCCGCTTCAATCTCATAGAAATGCCGTTCATCAATATTGTCTATTCTCATTAGCTTTAAATAATGCGACCAACTAAGATAGAATTTTCTGCCCGTTTCGGTTGACGGCAAATTTTCGGATTGGGGAAACATTGTTTCCCCAATTGAGTCGTGAGAATATATTGAATAAAATCTCCTCATCAATTTTAAATTGTCCGCCGAATATCCTCTGCCAAAATTCTCCGTTAGATACGCAGATAAATTTTTCAGAATATACTGGCCGTACTCTGCACGCTGATTGCCGTTTTGCTCTTCCTCTACAATCATTTTACCTATTTCGTAGTATGTATAAACCATGGAAATATTAACGGCTGTTTTAATATTATGCTTTGCTTTTGTAAGTAAATTGCCTACCTTTTCAAGAAAATTATTATCCATATTTTATTCTCCTGTTATTTTTCATACCCTGAATTTAAAAATATCACTGTTGGTGGATTTTAGGATTTCAAGGTCGGTGTCCTTTAAAATATCTGCAAAAATATCAATTACAAATACCTCTGTCGGGTAATGCCCTGCATCAATTACAGAAATGCCCATTTCATATGCGTCAATCATTTGATGATATTTCATATCGGCAGTTACCAAAACATCACAGCCTTTTTCTTTTGCGATAGGAACAAGTTCCGAGCATGCGCCCGAGCCTACGGCAACTCTTGAAATTATCATATCATCATCACCGCAGCAGCGTATCGGGGTATTTAAAGCATTTTTTACAGTTTCGCAAAAATCCGATAGCTTCTGTGGCTTTATTTTACCGTACCTGCCAAGGCCTGCCGTTTCATCATCGGTATGCATATCCAAAACGCAAATATCAAAAAGTCCGAGCTTATTGCCGAGCACATCATTTATACCGCCCTTTGCGGTGTCCATATTGGTGTGTGCGGCGTAGAGGGGCAAATCGTTTGTTATAAGCTCCTTTATAAGCAGTCCTTGAGGTGTAGAGTAATCAATTTTGTTTATGGGCGAGAACATTATCGGGTGGTGCGAGATAATCATATCCGCACCCAAGGAAACCGCCTCTTTTACAGTCGTCAAATTGGTATCAAGCGTTATGTAGACGCTTTGTATCTCCTTATTTCTGTCTCCTACCAAAAGCCCTACATTATCCCATTGATATGCAAGGTTTTTAGGCGCAGTTTTCTCTATCAGCTTAGCAATTTCAAAAACTTTCATATCTTTTTTAGCTCCTCCAAGAAAAATTTATATTTTAAAAGCTTTTCACTTCCCGTATCGCCCGATTTTTCCAGACCCGATACAACCTTTACAAATTCACGCATTTTCTTATCGTAAAGGGGCTTGAAGTTTTTATGACTGTAAAGGTATGGCGGAAGCTGGTAATAAAAGTCATTTTCGTACTTTTCCCCCTCGCCCCTGCCTGCAACGATTATATTATACACCTTAAAGCCCTCTGTTACAATATCCTCGGCTGTAATTTTAAAGCCGTTGTTTACAAGGTATTTGCGTATTTCATACTGTGAGTTCATAGGCTGTAGGATAAGGGTTGATGCAATAGCCGTATCTTTGTCCGCATCAATAATATCTGCAATTACCTCACCGCCCATGCCTGCAATTATTATCTCCTGCGCCTCGCCTTTATCAAGAGTTCTAAGACCACTCCCAAGACGGGTTTTTATCCTGTCCTCAAATCCGTGCTTTTTAATATTTGACATGGCAATGTCCAAAGGCCCTTTGTTTAAATCCGTTGCAATAACGGTATTTGCAAGATTATTTTCAATAATCCTGATAGGTATATACGCATGGTCACACCCAATATCCGCAATAGTATTACATGGGCTTAGCTTGTTATAAACAGCTTCAAGTCTCGGCATTAAAGAAATCATATTAAACCTCCGTAAAAACTTATGTAAACCTTAAAATTACATAATAAATTTATGTAAAAATTTAGTTATCCACGAAAAATTTGGCTTTATATTTCAAATTTGAAAAAGTTATCCACACTATCCACACAGTTATCCACGATTTATGTATAGTTTCCATAAGTTAACAGTTGGCATAACCAAGCCAAAAAGCGTGGTTTACATATAAAATTACAATTTTTTACAGCATTATCCATAAAATTTTTCCAAGATGTGTGGATAACTTGAGGATAAAGCGGATAAGTCAAGTGTACAAGCCATATTTTGGGTGGATATGGTTATCCATATAATGTGGATAGAATTGAAACGATATAAATTTTGGTTTAGCGTACCAACTGAAAAACCGTAAATTGGTATGGGTTGTAGGGACAGGTCTCTGTGCCTGTCCGCATCCCCGACAACGCATATTGGGAACGGGAGGGCATGGAAACCCTCCCCTACAAATTTCGATAC
>JAFSXU010000068.1 GCA_017443895.1 Clostridia bacterium | reverse complement strand
TTTGAAAGATAAAAGTAACCGCCTTCACCATTCAAATATTCTTGTACAATTTTTTGCTTAAATTCAAAATCATATTTAGACATAAAAACCGACCTCCCAATCGTTAGATTTTTTGGTCTAACTTTTGGGGGTCGGTTCAAAAACTTATTTGAGATATATCCTTTTAAAATACGCAATTTATCTTTCAATAAGACTTTCGCCTGTCATTTCCTCGGGCTTATCCAGTCCCATCATATCAAGCATTGTCGGGCAAAGGTCGCACAATTTACCCTTTTTGAGCTTAACATTGCCCTCGCCTATTACAATCATAGGTACAGGGTTTGTTGTATGCGCCGTGAACGGCTCGCCGTCAGCAGGATCGATAAGGCAATCCGCATTTCCGTGGTCGGCTGTGATAACAGCCTTTCCGCCATGCTCTAAAAGTTTATCAACCATTCTGCCTACGCACTCGTCAACCGCCTCAACCGCCTTTATTGCGGCCTCCATAATACCGGTGTGACCTACCATATCGCAGTTTGCATAGTTTAGGATAATTACATCGTATTTATCCTCATCAATAGCCTTGCACACCGCATCGCATACCTCATATGCACTCATTTCAGGCTTCAAGTCAAATGTAGCAACATCGGGGGACTTAATCAAAATTCTGTCCTCGCCCTCAAACTGCTTTTCCTCGCCGCCGTTGAAGAAGAATGTTACATGAGCATACTTCTGTGTTTCTGCAATTCTTAACTGTGTAAGACCGAGCTTTGATATATACTCACCAAATGTCATTTGCAACGACTCCGGTGGAAACGCAACTGTAACATTCGGCATTGACGCGTCGTACTGTGCCATGCAAACATAATGAACAGGGAAATATTTTCTGTCAAAGCCTGTAAATTCAGGGTCAACAAATGTACGGGTAATCTGTCTTGCACGGTCAGGGCGGAAGTTAATCATAATAACACTGTCGCCCTCGCCTATCATACCGTTCTTGTCAATCACTGTAGGTATGATAAACTCGTCGGTTACATCGTTTGCATATGAGTTTTTGATAGCCTCAACAGGGTCAGTTTCCTGTATACCCTCGCCAAACACAAGAGCATTATATGCTTTCTCTACTCTGTCCCATGCGTTATCTCTGTCCATTGCGTAGTATCTGCCTGCGATAGTTGCAACCTTACCAACGCCCAGCTCCTCTGTCTTTTTAACAAGCTCCTCCATAAACTCAACGCCTGATGTAGGAGGAACATCCCTGCCGTCATGGAATGTATGTATATACACATTATCCACCACACCAAGGCTCTTTGCCATATCCAAAAGGCCGTACAAATGCTCGTTATGGCTATGCACACCGCCATTTGACAAAAGTCCCATAAAATGGAGCTTTTTGCCTGTTTCTTTGGCATGGAGCATAGCGTCAGCCAGCGCCTTGTTCTCCTTTATTGTGCCGTCCTCAATCGCCTTTGTAATCTTTACAAGCATCTGGTATACTACCCTGCCTGCGCCGATATTTGTATGACCAACCTCGCTGTTACCCATTTGACCGTCGGGCAAGCCTACAGCAAGTCCGCTCGCCAAAAGCTCGGTTGTCGGGTATTTTTCCATATAGGCGTCAAGGTTTGGCTTTTTTGCCTGTGCAATAGCATTTCCCTCTGTTGCATCACGCAAGCCATAGCCGTCCATAATAATTAAGGCTACAGGTTTTTTTGCCATTTTTTGTATCTCCTTTTTAATAAGTATAAATTCAGCCGTTTACGGCTGAATTATTTTTGATTTGGAACGAACAAAAGACACAAGCTTGCTTGCCTTGCCCGAGATAGTACATCAGTACATCGAGGGTGGCTTTTGTTTGTAGCTTTAGCGTTCCGGACAAAAAGACTCAGCCGTTATTTATTTTGCTGCGCCTGTAATAACTGCAAAATCCTCTGCCTTTAATGATGCACCGCCGATTAAACCACCGTCAATGTTTGGCTTTGCAAGCAAGCCTGCGCAGTTTTTAGCGTTCATTGAACCGCCGTACTGGATAGTGATAGCCTTAGCGGTATCTGCATCGTAAAGCTCTGCTAAAAGGTTACGGATTGCACCGCAAACCTCTTCAGCCTGGTCATCGGTTGCAGTCTTGCCTGTTCCGATTGCCCAGATTGGCTCATATGCAACAACAACCTTTTTAGCATCATCGGCACTGATACCTGCAAATGCTTTCTTTATTTGGATAGCAATCCAGTCCATTGTGATACCTGCTTCTCTTTGCTCTAATGACTCGCCACAGCAAACAATCGGGATAAGTCCCTTTTCAAGTGCCTTTTTAGCCTTTAAGTTTACTGTTTCGTCTGTTTCGTTGTTATACTCTCTTCTCTCGCTGTGTCCCATGATTACATAATCAACACCGAGGTCAACAAGCATATCAGCTGAAACCTCGCCTGTGAATGCGCCCTTGTCCTCAAAATGAAGGTTCTCGGCACCTATCTTTACATGAGTACCCTTTGCCGCCTCAATTGCAGGAGCAAGACATACATACGGTGTGCAGCAAACAACCTCGCACTGTGCGCCCTCTGTAGCCTTAACAACCTCTTTAACGAAATCATAAGTTTCTGACGGAAGCTTGTTCATCTTCCAGTTACCTGCGATTATATACTTTCCCATTTTCAATTATCTCCTTGTAAAATTATTTAATCATAGAAAATCGTTTACGATTTTAACAATTTCGTAGGACGACGGAAAAATCGTTTGCAGTGCTGATTTGTAAGGCGAAGTCGTACAAAGGTACTTCGAGCCTGAAAATTAGTACTGCGGGCGATTTTAACAAGTCCTTATTTATCAGTTAATGCTACAATTCCAGGTAAGTCCTTACCCTCTAAGAATTCCATTGAAGCGCCGCCGCCTGTTGAGATGTGGCTCATCTTTGATGCAAGGCCTGCCTGATTTACAGCTGCAACACTGTCACCGCCGCCGATTACGGTTGTGGCATCAATATCTGCCAAGGTCTGCGCAATGGCATTTGTACCCTTTGCAAAGTTTGGCATTTCAAATACGCCCATAGGTCCGTTCCAAACAACGGTCTTGGCATCGGCTAAAGCGTCCTGATAAAGCTTTACAGTCTTTGGACCGATATCAAGGCCTTCCCAACCGTCAGGAATGTCGCCCTCAACAACCTTTGACTCTGCATCGTTTGAGAAGTCGTTTGCAACAACTGTATCAACAGGCAATAAGAGCTTATCACCTGCTTCGTCAAGCATCTTCTTTGCATAGTCGATATAATCCTCTTCAAGTAATGAGTTGCCTGTAGTTTTGCCCTGTGCGGCAAAGAATGTATACGCCATACCGCCTCCGATAATGAGCTTGTCAACCTTCTTTAATAGGTTCTCAATAACTGAAATCTTCGATGAAACCTTTGAACCGCCAAGGATTGCAACCAACGGTCTTACAGGGTTGTTTACAGCGTTACCCAAGAATTCAATCTCTTTCTGGATAAGGTAGCCTGCAGCCGCCGGCTTTAAATACTGAGTTACACCAACATTTGAGCAGTGTGCTCTGTGTGCTGTTCCGAATGCGTCGTTTACAAACATATCTGCAAGTGATGCAAGTTCCTTTGAAAACTCGTCTACATTCTTTGTTTCTTCTTTTCTGTATCTTGTGTTCTGCAATAAAACAACATCGCCGTCGTTCATTTCTTGAACTGCAGCCTTTGCTCTCTCGCCTACAACATTATCATCAGCGGCAAAAACCACTTCCTTGCCAAGCTTTTCCGACAACGCCTTTGCAACAGGTGCAAGTGATAATTCAGGCACAGGCTCGCCCTTTGGCTTGCCCATGTGTGAGCAAAGGATAACCTTTGCGCCGTTGTTTACAAGATATTCTATTGTAGGCATTGCTCCTACTATTCTTGTGTCGTCTGTGATGTTGCCGTTCTCGTCGAGCGGAACATTGAAGTCACATCTTACAAGAACTTTTTTACCCTTCACCTGAAGGTCTTCAACAGTTACTTTGTTATACATATTGTTTTTTCTCCTTTTGTTTTATTTTAGTTAGCCCGGGATATACCCAAACCACCCCATGTTATACCTATTATATATAAATTTTTCCTTTATTTCAAGTCATATATGTATTTTTGTTAAAATTTTAGCAGATTTACCATAATTGTTGCCATAATTATACCGGTTATATCACCAATTATGGCACACGGCAGAGCTTTTAGATTGTTTTTAACTCTTGTCATGGAAAAATAAACGCACAAACAATAAAATGTTGTTTCGGTGGAGCCGTTAATAACCGAGGCAAGTATGCCTGCCCTGCTGTCGGCTCCGTAAGTATTTAAAATGCTTGTAAGCACCCCGACAGAGCCCGAACCCGATAACGGGCGGACAATTACCATAGGGATTACCTCTTTGGGAAAGCCTATGGCATTGCACAACGGGTAAACTGCGCTAAACAGCATATCCATGGCACCCGATGCCTTTAACATCTCAACGGCTACGGATATGGCTATAATGGGCGCAATTATTGATTTTAGAATTTCAAAACCGTTCTCTGCCCCGTCAATGAAATCCGAATACACATCACGGTTTTTTATCAGAGCAACAAAAATGCTTATAAATACGAAAACAGGGATAATATAATTCACAAATCCCTCCGAATAAACAGCTTAACACAAATGATTGCTACAATTACCGATGAAAATGCGCTTATCCAAATAGGCAGGATAACGCTTGTCGGGTTTCCGCCGGCCGCCGCGCGGTATGCCATAACCGATACGGGAATAATTGTCGGTGCGGTTGTGTTTAGTACCATGAGCATACACATATCCCTTGACGGAGTTTTCGGATTTGGGTTTACCTTATCAAGCTCATGCATTGCCTTTATTCCTGCCGGAGTTGCGGCATTCCCCATACCAAGCAGATTGGCAGACATATTCATAGCAATCTGCTCCCTTGCCGTGTCGGGGGCGTTATCAAAAATCAGACTTATAACAGGCGAGGTCAGTTTTTTTATCACCTTTATAAATCCGCTTTTTTCAATTATCCGCATTATTCCGCACCAAAAGCACATAATCCCTGCAAAGGATAAAACTGCGGTTATGGCGTTTTGTGATCCTCGGGCAAGACTTAGGGGAATGTCTGCTACTTTTCCGTTATATATGGCACAGACAATGGATATTAACATTATTGCGCTCCAGATGTATTTCATTTGCATTTGTTCCTTTCTAAATATACCTTGCTAAATTCTATGGTAAAACAGCTTGTCTTATGATGAGTTTATTGTGTTTTACTTACACCAACCCTGCTCCATATGCATACTATAATAGTATGAATATATAAAGGAAGTGATAATTATGTATGTACTTGTAGGCTCGGTAACTACCGCCATGCGCTTTAAACGGCTGTTAGAGCAGATTGCGTCAGCGCCCTGCGATGTTGTTCATACGCCGTCACAGCTCCATAACGGAGGCTGTTCATACTCGGTACGGCTTGATAATAAATACCTTGGCACCGCAAAAACTATTTCTGATGAATACGGCATAAATATACGCAAGATTTTTCTTGATGAATTGGTAGGGGGGGAGCGTATATATCATGCTGTACCTTGATAACAGTGCAACAAGCTTAAAAAAACCGATGTGCGTTTATAAAACGCTTTTTTATAATACTTTGTTTAACAGCGCCAATGCAGGGCGAGGCTCGCACAAGCCAAGCCTAAAAGCCACAAAAGGAATAATTGACGCACAAGAGAGCATCGCTAAGCTTATTAACGCAAAAAATCCGCAAAATATTGCATTTTGCCAGAATGCCACACTTGCACTTAATATGATTATTTTGGGCGTACTGCATAAGGGCGAGCATATCGTGGTAACGCAAATGGACCATAACAGCGTACTGAGGCCCGCATTTTTACACGGACTATACACCGTTGTAAAAGCGGATAAGACGGGCTGGGTTGATCCCGAGCTTGTAAGGGAGGCAATTCGCCCCGATACAAGGCTTGTTGTATGCACGCACGCATCAAATGTATGCGGAACTATTGAGCCGATTGCAGAGATCGGTAAAATCGCAAAGGAAAAGGGTGTGCTGTTTTTGGTTGACACTGCACAGACCTTAGGCTGTGTAGATGTTGATGCGGAGGAAATGAACGCTGATTTTATCGCATTTTCAGGGCACAAGGGACTTATGGGACCGCTTGGAACGGGCGGTGTGTATGTAAAAGACGAAAAGCTGATAAGACCGATTATTACAGGCGGTACGGGTTCGCAGTCGGAAATGATGATACAACCGCAAATTATGCCCGATATGCTGCACGCAGGAACGGTTAATACTCCTGCAATTGCGGCTTTAGGGGAAGCGACACGGTTTATAATGCGCGAGGGAGTTAAATCCATAGGCGATACGGAACGGGAGCTTGCAAACCAATTTGCATTTAATCTTATGAGTATGGGTAATATAAAGGTGTATGGAAGACGGCTAAGAACGGGGGCTGTTGCATTTAATATTGACGGTATGGACAGCGTAACCGTCGGGGATATGATAAATAAACACGCTGTTGTCCGCGCAGGATACCATTGCGCACCGCTTGCGCACAGAGCCTTGGGCACATACAAAACAGGAGCGGTTCGGGTTTCGTTTGGGTATTTTAATAAGAAAAAAGATGTTGATAAAATAACAGATATTGTGTGGAATATAGCCAAAAACCACGAGGGATAGAGGTATCTATCCCATACATAATTTTATTGTTAAAAAAAGTAATAAAAAGTGTTGACAAACAAAATTTATTTTGCTATAATACTAAAAGTCGATTGGGAAATTGACTGATTTATATGCGGGTGTAGTTCAATGGTAGAATCCCAGCCTTCCAAGCTGGTCGTGTGGGTTCGATTCCCATCACCCGCTCCATATGCGACTGTAGCTCAGTTGGATAGAGCAACTGCCTTCTAAGCAGTGGGCCGGGAGTTCGAATCTCTTCAGTCGCGCCATATGGTGGGTGTAGTTCAGTTGGTTAGAGCGTCAGTTTGTGGCACTGAATGTCGTGGGTTCGAGTCCCACTACCCACCCCATTTTTATTAAAGGCTTAATTCCTTTAGTAATCGAATGAATAGTGGGATATAGCCAAGTCGGTTAAGGCAACGGATTTTGATTCCGTCATCCGCAGGTTCGAGTCCTGCTATCCCAGCCAATGTTGTAAACTTGATACAGAGAATATCTGAAATATTGTTAGGTTGACAGCATTTTAAGGGCCATTAGCTCAGTTGGCAGAGCACTTGACTTTTAATCAAGTTGTCCGGAGTTCGAATCTCCGATGGCTCACCACAAAAAACGACAAGCGAATGCTTGTCGTTTTTTCAACGAAATAAATCCCTTACGGGATTTGTGAAATGCACTTCGTGCGTGAAATACGCCGATGGCGTGTGAAATGCCTGTCGGCGTTGGAGGATTTATTTCATTTCACTTTGACAAAGTCAAAATTTCACAATTTACGCAGTAAATTATTTCACATTTTGCGCAAGCAAAATATTTCACTCAAAACTTTTTCATCTAAACCGTTTAGCTCACCAAAAAATCTGTCCTAAGACAGATTTTTTTGTATTATTCATTATTCACTATTCACTAAAAAACCTTGCCGATTTTTGGAAAGTAATAAGTAATAGCGAATAAGGAATAGGTAATGCGCACACAATTCCTTTATGCTCTTTGTCAACCGGTAGAGTAAAACAAATTTAAATTGACAGATATAATCCGTCAGAGTATAATGAACTTATAGATGAATGCGGCATAGAAGATATTATTGATCATATAGGCTTTAACAGTGATAACTATATAAAGGGAAGTGAATACTCAGATGACAGTAAAAACGCCGAAACATTGGCAAAGTATGGAACTTATACAAGAAACAACAGCATATGGCAACAAAGTGATGATACCACGGGAACTTATGAGAGGCTGGGAAAGTTTGAGGGAACTGAACGAAATAGCCTTAAAAAACGGCGTGGATTTATCGTCCGGAGTAGCAGAATACAACCATACAGCACCTCTTCATCACGAGAGAAGGAACGCGCTTATGGTTTTTTACGAAAAATATCTGAGACAAGTATAAGCCATGTTGATACAGAGAATCATAAAAATTAACTGCTAAGCCACTAAACAGGGCGAGTTTGAAAAAGATTGTTTGTTAGATGTAATAAACTTATTGGAGGATACAAGAAATGGCAAGAGTGATGTCAGACAATCAAGTGATATTAGCGAAATACTTGCTGACAGTTGGATGTACTCCCAGCGAAATGATCGAGATAACATACAGCGTATGGGAAGAGGATAAAACAATCAAAATGTTGGAGTTTTGTCGGGACAATCCAAACGCAAGCCCAGACGAGCTTTTAAAAATGTCATACGAAATCTCTTCGCAATACAACTCAAGGATTTAAATTTACGCATTTTATGCAATTTTAACAGAAGTTTTACCCATCAAAAAAGCAGTGTGGTTTCCCACACTGCTTTTTGATTACCTAACATTATTGAGCTGTTGCTTCCTCTGCTACCTCTTCTGTTGGTGCAGGAGTTACAGCCTTAATTACCTTTACAAAGTTTGAAAGCATTGTTGCTGCCTGTGCTCTTGTTGCGCCCTGTGCAGGCTTAAATGAGCCGTCCTCAAAGCCACGGATAATTCCGAGTGTTGATGCCTCGGCAATATCTGCCTTTGCCCAATCGCTTATAGCACTGTTATCGTTAAAGTTTGAGCTTGCGTTTGCAGGCTGTTTACCAAGGTATTCAGCCGCATTTGCAACAACCGACGCCATTTCCTGACGGGTAATATTCTGGTTTCTTGCCCACATACTTGCAACATCTATTCTCTTTGAAATGATATTTGCCGCATTTGCAATATTTACATAAGGCTCTGCCCAGTTCTCGCCTGTTACTGTACCCGAAACAGGGAGTCCCATAGCTGCAACAATCATCTTTATAAACTGACCCTTTGTAATTGATGCATCAGGTCTGAATGTGCCATCGCCCATACCGTTTATGTATCCTGCTTTACCCATATCGCTTATATAGCTCTTTGCCCAGTGGTTTACAGTATCTGTAAACTCGCCCGGTGCAAGGTTTACAACAGGCTTTGCAGTTGCCTGCGGTTTATTTGTTACTGTTGGTCTTTGAACATCGCCTGCGGCAGGTAATGCGTTTGCATCAAATGCCTTTGGTGTATAGTTGTTCTTTACCAAGGTTGCTCTTGACTCAGGCTGAGTTACATATGTAGTCTTGTCAAGATGGTCGTTTGCATACCAGCTGATATGCGGAGGCTGGTTATAGCAGTTATTATACGCTCCCGATGAGTTTCTGTATATATCATCGTGTGCCAATGTGTAATAGTTATACTCTGTAGGAATATTTGTTGAGTAGAGTCTTAGAGCATACTCTTTTACAGGAGTTGCAACCTCTGCTATGATTGTCTTATCCCAGTTTGCAGGAATCTCAATCTTTTCAACACTTTCCTCCTCGTGTGTTATAACATACGAAACAAACTCTTCACGCCAGTCGCCCAACATATCGCCCTGACCTGATGTGTTACCCTTTGTTGAGTTTACCGAATGCGAACCCTCGGGAACAAATACATCAACTCTCTTGCCCTGTGCATCGTCCCATTTCTCAATTCTTATTTCTCTGCCTGCGCCCAAGTGATCCTGTAATTCGTCCTGAAGATCGCCGTCCCAGTAAATTCTGCCGTTCATTGACAGCCATCCGCCGTTTGCGGTAATTTTGTCTGCTACATTACCCTTATCGTCATGGTAGCCTGTGCCTGCGGCACCCCACATTACATAGTAGCTATCGCCATAACCGATATTTGCAATCATACCACGGCCTGTATCCTTTGTACCGTTATATACCTGGATAGCACGGCCTGTTTTTGCATCCTGTAAAACTATACCCCACTTCTGTCTGTGGAATGCGTTATCTGCACCGATTGCCTCTGACCACTTCATCTTTGCAAGCTCAGTTGAGCTATAGTCAAAGTGCTCTGCACTGTCGCTGTAGTCCTCTTTTGCAGTCATTGTTTCAAGACCCGGATTTGTCGGTAAGAAATCACCTACATGGACAACATCACCATGCTCAAGCTGTGATGACCATAAAACTGTACCGTCCTCATTATACCAAAGCGCACCTGTTGTTGCCTCGTCAAAGCCGTCGCCGTCAACATCGGCAGCCTCTACCTGGTGGTTACCCTGACCAACATAGTACTCATTGCCCTTTACATAACCGTCCTGACCCGGCTCTGTATCAAATGCCCATCTTAATGACAATTTTCCGTTTCTGAAATCATATGCAGCCGCAGCCTGACGCTGTCTGCCGTTCTTACCGAAATAGTAACCTCTGCACTCGATTACTGACGGTGTCTGTCCGTCAAAGTATGCAATTGATGCGTTATATCTTTCACATCTGTTACCAAAGTCATCACCGAATGAATAACAGGTTTCCATTGAACCTATGGTATTTTGCGGATAGTAATCAATAGTGTCTAACGCTTTACCTGTTTCACCGTCAAAGCAGGTAACATACAAAGGTCCCTGTAAGTTCTTACCGCCGTTCAGAGCAGCCCATGAATTTTCATATGTTGTGCCCTTTTCGGGATCGCCTATCATATTACCCTGACCGTCAATTGTACCGTCGGCAGTTCTTACAATAAGCTCTGCACTTCCGTCATTATCAAAGTCTGCAACACAAAGCATTGTATCATGCGCACCTGCACGGATATTATAGCCCATATCAATCTGCCACATAAATGTACCGTCTAATTTATATGCATCGATATATGCCTTACCTGTTCTGCCGCCTGAGGCTGCGTCCTTTGCATCGGGCGGACACCAAAGCACGATTAACTCATACTCACCGTCACCGTCAAGGTCGCCGTATGTACCGTCGCCCGGAGTGTATACACTGTAGTAAATACCGTCACGGTTCATTGCTAAGTTATCACTCTTTGGAGTTTCTGACATCGGGATCTCAATGTAGTTACCCTCTGTTGCTGTGTAGGATTTTGACATCATACCGTTTGCAACAACCGTATAGTTATCGCCCACAACGCCCTGTGCGTCAACATAGTTTGTTATTGCGCCCTCGGCAATCTTATCCTTGTTTCTATAAAGTGTGAAAACAGTATCTGCGCTCTCTGTTCCCAATCTGCGCCATGAAATAAAGTTACCCACACCGTCCTGCGCCTGACAAGCAAACACACCTCGGTCAAGGTTTTCCATATTCCTTGCCTTTGGGCTTGCAAATGCACCTGCTGTTATTGAAGGCATTGCCACTGTACTTGTAGCAGCTATTGCAAGTGTAAGAACAACGGCACCTGTTCTCTTTAAGGTTTTCTTTACACTTTTTAACATGTATATCCCTCTCTCTCTGCTATAATAATCAAGATATTATTTGTCTATTATGACATTATACAGTTATTATAGCATATAATAAATAATTTTTCAAATTATTTTTTATTTTTTTTGTGTATAATTTACAGTGTTTTTTGTTTAATTTTGCGTTACAGGCACAATTTTGACTAAAAACCCACTAAAATCCACCTATCCATTCACGCCAATAATGTGAACAGGTCTTAACTCCGTATACATATAAGTAGAGAGAGGTCTGTTAAGCGAATCCCTGCTGTGTGCGGCAATTAAAACGGTGCTTGGTGTTTTGTCCCCTGCATCAACCACAACGGGAGTATGCGAAAACCGCCTCTCGCCCGCAAACCTTAGCTGAATAATATCCCCTGCTTCAATCTCTGATAAGCGTACCTCCCTGCCTACAGGTCCTGCGCCCGTATTGGTCGTCAAAAACGAGTACAACTCATTGACTCCCGTCCATGACGGAGTACGGTTATTTGCATTTATGTAATACCAGCCGAAAATCTGCGTGTAGTTCATAACTTCAGCGCCTTGATATATGCACTGCGACGCAAAGTTTGTACAGTCTCCTCCGAGCATTGAAAAGTCAAAGTATTCGGGATTTCTTGACAACGCCCACCGTCTTGCGTAGGCTACGGCCCTTGCTCTGTTATACATTTTCATACTTACCACCCCCGTATTAAGCTAATGCCGGCAAGCTAATGTATGTCGTCAAAACCCACCGGCATCCCCATATCATTATATTAAATATTGTATATTTTATTTACATATTTTTCTTGCAATCAGCCAAATGTTATATTATAATTAGCGTATTGCAAATTGAAGGAGAATAAAATGATTACAGTAAATAATCTGGAAATGAATTTCAGCGGACAGCAGTTATTCAAGGATGTAAATTTAAAATTTACCCCCGGTAACTGCTACGGTATTATCGGCGCAAACGGCGCAGGCAAGTCAACATTTTTAAAAATCTTATCGGGCGATTTAGAGCCTACAAAGGGTGAGGTTTCAATAGACAAAAATTCAAGAATGTCAGTCCTCAAGCAAGACCACTTTGCATATGACAAATACTCCGTTATTGATACAATCATTATGGGTAACGCAAAGATGTATTCTATAATGAAAGAAAAGGACGCAATTTATGCAAAGGAGGACTTTTCAGACGAGGACGGAATGCGTGCTGCCGAGCTTGAGGCGGAGTTTGCCGAAATGAACGGATACGAGGCCGAAAGCGATGCATCAAAGCTCATACAGGGCTTGGGACTTTTGGAGGATATTTTATATCAGCAAATGTCGTCCCTTGGCGGTAACGAAAAGGTCAAGGTATTATTGGCACAGGCACTGTTCGGACACCCCGATATAATATTGCTTGACGAGCCTACAAACCACTTAGACTTACAGGCAATTGAATGGCTTGAAGACTTTATCCTCGATTATGACGGCACAATAATCGTTGTATCGCACGACAGATATTTTTTAAATATCGTATGCACGCATATCGTGGATATTGACTATACAAAAATTAAGATGTATGTCGGAAACTATGAATTCTGGTACGAATCATCACAGCTTATCCAAAAGCTTATAAAACAGCAGAACAGAAAGGCTGAGGAGAGGATTAAGGAATTGCAGACATTTATCCAGCGTTTCTCGGCAAACAAGTCAAAATCAAAGCAGGCGACAAGCCGTAAAAAGATGCTTGATAAATTAACCGTTGAGGAAATGCCTGCATCATCACGCCGTTATCCGTTTGTCGGCTTTGAGCAGGATAGAGAGGTAGGCAGGGATATTTTAACGGTTGACGGTATTTCAAAAACCGTTGACGGAGTTAAGGTTTTAGATAATATTTCATTTACTCTAAACCACAACGATAAAATTGCAATTTTAGGTGAAAACGAGATTGCCATAACCGCGCTTTTACAAATTCTTGCTTTGGAGGAGGAGCCTGATACGGGCAGTGTTAAATGGGGCGTCAGCACATCAAGGAGCTATTTCCCAAAGGATAACACCAAATATTTTGAAGGCTCTGATTTAAACCTTGTAGACTGGCTTCGCCAATATGCCGATGCAGGCTTTGAAACGCAAAACGAAAGCTATATCCGTGGTTTCCTTGGCAGAATGCTGTTCTCAGGCGATGATGTGTTTAAAAATGTATCGGTCTTATCGGGTGGCGAAAAGGTAAGATGTATGCTATCACGCATGATGCTCTTTGGCTCCAATGTACTGATCTTGGATCAGCCTACAAACCATCTTGACCTTGAATCCATCACCGCCGTAAATAACGGACTTGTGGCATTTAAGGGAAATATCATATTCGCTTCCCACGACCACGAATTTGTGCAGACTGTTGCAAACAGGATTATTGATATTCAGCCCGATGGCTCGATTGTTGACAGAATGTGCACATATGATGAGTATATCGAAGCACAAAGAAATAAATAAGCCACAAAAAAGCAGTGATTTTTGAAAACCACTGCTTTTTTCTGTTTATATCAGCATTGATGCAAAAATCAAAATGCCCATTGCAATTACAAGCAAATGCGTGTAAAATATAGTAAGAGCTTTTTTATACTGCTCTTCAATAATTGCATTTTTTACCGATTTTAAGACGAGCAATGCGCCGCCGCAAACAATGGCAGGGAAAAATATCCAAATTATAACTCCTGCGCCATGGGCGGTATTGGTAAACTGACCTACAAACTGTGCAATTATCGCAAGATATGCGCCGCCGCATATCAATGACCATACAAGTAAAAAATACGGCTTTTTTAAAAGCTCGATTATTTTGTTATTCATTTCATACACCTCGCTTAGATAGTTTGAGTATATCAAACAGATGAAATTTTGTCAATGAAAGGATATTTGCAATGAAAAAATTTTTATTCGCAGTTTCGATACTGTCCATATCTTTTGCGCTTTGCTCCTGTGCAAATGCGCAAAATGTTACAAAATCTCCCCAACCGCTTATTGTAGACGGGAAAAGTGTAACATCCGATGCCTACAATATAGACGGAAATAATTATTTTAAAATTCGGGATATTGCCTATTATATGGACTTTGATGTAAGCTATGACGATACGACAAATTCCGTTGTGATATACCCCGACCGTGAATATTCACTCGATGCACCGAAAACCGAAAGCACATCTGATATAAGCGTTTCGTCAAGCTCACAGGGGGTTTATATATATAACTCAAAAATAAACGGCGTTAAGGCATACAACATAAACGGTGCAAATTATTTTAAGATACGGGACCTTGCAAGGGAAATAGATTTTGGCTGTATTTACAATAACCGCAAAAATCAGATTGAATTAAATTCCGAGTTTTGCTATAACAGCGCCGATGT
Source organism: Clostridia bacterium (assembly GCA_017443895.1). GTDB lineage: Bacteria > Bacillota > Clostridia > UBA1381 > UBA1381 > 12844. The sequence continues at coordinate 126,681 of JAFSXU010000068.1, read as the reverse complement.
TTTTGGCAGAGCTAAAGACACCGACAGGCTAAAGCTTACATTTATTGATGTAGGTCAGGGCGACGGAATTTTAGTTGAATTCCCCGACAATATGGGCGAAATGCTTATTGATGCAGGTACGCCTGATTGCAAGGACCACCTTTTAGGCTATCTTGACGATGAAATCCCCGACCGTAAGCTTGAATACATAGTTGCAACTCACGCCCACGCTGACCACATAGGCAGTATGCGTGCAGTGCTTGAAAGTTTTGATGTTGATAAATTCTATGCGCCAAAATTACCGCACACATCAAAAACATATCAGAATATGATGGCAACCCAAAACGCTCAAAATGCAAAAACGGATTTTAGTATCGGCGAGGTTGTAAAAATTTCTGATGATGTTTCGTTTAAGTTTATTGCTCCCATACGGGACAACTATACAAAAGATGAGCTTAACAATTCGTCAACCGTTATTATGCTAACCTACAAGGATAAATCATTTTTGTTTATGGGTGATGCGGAAAAGGAGTCGGAATTTGACCTAATTGATTCGGGTGAAAATTTAAAATGTGATCTTATAAAAATGGGACATCACGGAAGCTACACATCATCATACCGTGTATTTTGTCAGAAAGTATTACCGCAATATGCGGTTTGTATGCTTGCACTTGACAACTCCTACAATCACCCGTCTGATATTGCCATAAACAACTGGCACGGCGTCGGCGCGAGAGTGCTTGCAACCTCAACGCTTGGCGATATTGTGGTTACATCAAACGGAAATGATATTAAGGCGTACCCCGATGAGGACTATAAATTGAGCGAAAAATAAACGGCGTATCTTACCTGTTTTTATATGAGAAAGGACAACTAAAAATGGAAGTTATAATAGACAGATTTGAGGGCAAGTTTGCGGTTTGCGAGGTAGACGAGGGCGAATTTATAAATCTTCCCCGCTCCCTCTTTCCCGATGCAAAAGAGGGCGACACCGTAACAATTGATGAGGAATGGTTTGACGAATAATAAGTTTTGGTATATAATATACCTTGATTTGAATACGAAAGGACGAGAATAAATGAAATTAGGTATTGTAGGCTTACCGAATGTCGGTAAATCAACATTGTTTAATGCTATAACACAGGCAGGTGCGGAGAGTGCAAACTATCCGTTTTGCACTATTGAGCCGAATGTCGGCGTGGTAGATGTGCCTGACGAGAGAGTAGATGCGCTTGCAAAGATGTATAACCCAAAGAAGATAACCCGTGCATATATAGAGTTTGTCGATATTGCAGGTCTTGTCAAGGGCGCGTCTAAGGGCGAGGGCTTGGGTAACAAGTTCTTGTCAAATATCCGTGAGGTTGATGCAATAGTCCATGTGGTGCGTTGCTTTGAGGACACAAACATCACCCATGTTGACGGAACAATCGACCCTATCCGTGATATTGAAACGATAAATTTAGAGCTTATCCTATCCGACCTTGAAATAATCGAGCGCAGGATTGACCGCACAAAAAAAGCACTAAAGGGCGATAAATCCTTACAGAGTGAGCTTGATCTGCTTGAGAGGATAAAAGCAACCTTAGAGGACGGGAAAAGCGCCAGAAGCCTTGAATATGACGAGGACGATATGGCAATATTGAAAGAGGTTTCTCTAATTTCCATGAAGCCTGTTATATACGCAACAAATGTTGCAGAGGATGATTTTTCAAAGGGCATTGACAATAACGAGTATGTAACCCGTGTGCGTGAGTTTGCAAAGACTGAAAACTCGGAGGTAATTGCGGTTTCTGCAAGAATTGAGGAGGAAATCTCACAGCTTGAGAACGAAGAAAAGGAAATGTTCTTAGAGGAGCTTAATATTACAGAGTCAGGTCTTGACAGACTTATTAAGGCAAGCTATTCGCTTTTGGGACTTATAAGCTATCTAACCGCAGGCGAGCCTGAGGTTCGTGCGTGGACAATTACAAAAGGCACAAAAGCACCGCAGGCGGCAGGTAAAATCCATACCGATTTTGAAAAGGGCTTTATCCGCGCCGAGGTGGTACACTATGATGATTTAATGGCGTGCGGAACAATGGCGGCTGCCAAGGAAAAAGGCTTGGTCCGTTCAGAGGGCAAGGAATATGTAATGAAGGATGGCGATATTGTCCACTTCCTGTTTAATGTATAATTATGATTATAAGTACGATTATATCAATATTGTTCTTTTTAAGCGTATCGGTATTTTTACTGAGGCTTACAGGTATTAACCCAAAAAACAATATAGTCGCATCACTTGTATGCAACAAATACCAAACACACACAAACGAAAAACCCGATTTTTATGAGCTTATGTTTATATTTTTCATTGCGCTGTGTTTTAGGGTATTGGTATTTTTAGCCTCATATGCGATATGCGGTTTAATGCTCGATAACATAAAAAGTCTGCCAATGGCAGACTTTTTGCACCGATACACCGCAGGCGATGCACAGCACTATATTGACATTGCAAAAAGCGGATACGGACAGTTAATCGAAAACGGTGAGCATTTAATGCTTGTGTTCTTTCCGCTATATCCCATACTTATAAAAATATTCTCCGTATTCATACCAAACGGTATGCTCTGTGCCATTATAATATCGTGGCTTGCATTTTCATTCGGCACGGTGATAATGTATAAGCTTGCCATTTCAGACTATGATAAAAATACCGCGATTTTTAGTATTGTGCTTTTGTCGGTATCTCCGTTTGCGTTTTTCTTCGGTACGGCAATGACCGAAAGCGTATTTTTCCTGACGGCAATGCTTACATTTTATGCAATACGCCGTCATACTTGGTGGCGTGTGGGAGTGTTTGGAATGTTATGCGCTCTATCCCGCTCGGTGGGTGTGCTTATGATAATACCTGCATTTTTTGAATGGTATGAGGATAATAAGCCGATAATGGCAATTAAAAATCACGACAAGAAAATTTTAAAAGAATTTTTGGGATTTTTGCCTGTTTTACTGATGATTTGGGGAACTTTAATATACCTTTTTATAAACTATCAGACCACAGGAAATCCGTTTATATTTTTAAAATATCAAAGCGAGCATTGGCATCAGAATTTGCAGTTTTTCGGAAAATCCGTAAAAACCCTTGCCGATTATGCAACGGGCGATATATCTGTGGCTTTGGCAATCTTTATACCCGGCATTATAAGCGCTTTGGTTTCGGTAATTGTGATACTGTATTCATCAAACAAAACAAGATTAATGTATCTTAGCTTTATGCTTGTATACTTTGCCTATAACGCAGGCGCATCATGGCCGATTTCGCTGTCGAGATACCTTTGCTGTATGTTCCCTGCATACTTTGAAGTTGCAGAAGCCTTGGAAAAATACAAATGGCTAAAATATCCGCTTATCACAATTTCTGCAATACTGTTCGGAATTTATTTTTCGGGGTATCTTATGTGGAAACAAGTAATGTGAAAAATGACTGTTACGAGTCTTACCGTAACAGTCATTTTTTATTACTTAACCCCAACTCTATTGCATAAATCCTTAATCGGGCAGGCGCTGCACTGCGGTTTCCTTGCGGTACAGCACGCTCTGCCGTGGTACACCATCTGATGACAAAACCGAAGCTGATAATCGTCGGGGATTATCTTTTTCAGCTCTGCTTCAATCTTTTGTGGCTCCTTTGACTTTGTAAGTCCTATTCTGTTTGTAAGCCTTATACAGTGCGTATCAACCACAACTGCAGGAAGTCCGAAAATATCGCCAAGCACTAAATTTGCCGTTTTTCTGCCAGTACCCGGCAGGGTTAAAAGGTCGTCCATGGTATTTGGCACCTCTCCGCCGTATACATCAATCAGTCTTTTACAACAGGCAATTATATTTTTTGCCTTGTTCCTGTAAAAGCCTGCCGATTTTATATCATTACAAAGCTCCTCATAATCGGCGTTTGCAAAGGCTTCAACATCGGGGTATTTTTTAAACAAGTCCTTTGTTATTATATTTACCCTTGCATCGGTGCATTGGGCGGACATCTGGGTTGCAATAAGCATTTGTACGGGTGTTTGGTAGTTTAGCGAGCATTTTACATCGGGGTATGCTCTATCCAATTCCACCCTTAAAAGTGCGATTTTTTGTTTCTTTGTCATAATGCTACCTATTCATATCACTTATTATCGTATGAGCTTTTTAAAATTCTAAATGCAAGAGGAAGCTCTGCCTTTATTGCATTTGCGTACTTTTGTGACATCGGTCTTTGCCCGATATAGATAATCTGATTATCCTCTAACCACTCAACATTCATGCCGATTGCCTCTGCCATTGCGCGAAGCGGTATGAATGTACGGTCATTTTTTACCTGCGCAGGCACATCTAAGGTATACTTTGTTCCGTTTACTGTGTACTCGCTCTTACCAAGCTCCATTTTAACGGTATATCCGTTACCCGTTAAAGTAACCACGCCGTTATCAAAGCCTACATCAAGTCCCAAGCTCTCGCTTATAAATCTTACAGGCACAAGCGTTCTGTCGTTTTCAATATACGGCACAACGGCATTATTTGTATTATCAATCGCCGTTTTGTCATTGCCTGTATAGCCGTATGGGTTATTTACCTGCAATTTTACCGACAATGCGCCAACGCCGTTGTTTTTAACCTCGCCAAAGCCCGGAATTTCGGTAGTTTCGGCACCTAAGTAATAGCTTACATTTGCAGGCTGGTTATAGTGGTTATTCTGTGTTGCTATGCATGAGCGGTAGTACCTGTCATACATAAGTGACGGAAGATTATATGAGGTCGGAATGGTTGTTGAATAAATCCTGACCGCTTTTTCATCAGCCGTTTTTATAACAACCTCTTCACGCCAGTCGCCCATAATATCGGCACACACGCACGGCACAGCCTTTGTACCGCAGTTTGATGCACAATCGGTAAATGTCTTTAGCGTATCAACGGATTTTTCCTCCCAGTTATACTTTGAAACGGTAATATTGTCTAAAAGCTCGCTTAATAAATCGCCGTCCCAGTAAAGTTTGAAATTGACAGGCAAGCTACCCTCTTCAAGAGTTGTTTTGCCCTCCTCGTCTGTGAAAGTGAACTTGTTCCATGCATATGCCAATTTTTCGCCGCCGATATTTTGCGGAACTGTCCATGTAGATGCCCACATCTCATAGCCTCGTTTTGTCGGGTCAATGTCCGCTGCCCTGCTTCTGCCCGTGTCCTTGGTCTTACCGTAGCCAAATATTACCTGACCTGTAAGAGCGTCATGAAGCTCGGCATTTGCCATAAGCTCCTTTGTTTCATGGCACGCCCATACGCTGTAGCCGTCATAGTCGGGGCTCATTTTTGCAAGGTCAAACGCATCACCGTGCAACAGCTTTTGCGCCTTGCCGTCGTTATCGTATGCGGTAACAGAATACATTGCCGTACCGTCATGGTCAATTGCCATCGGTCCTGATATAATCTCGTCAAAGCCGTCAAAATCAATGTCGGCAGTTACCATATTATGGTTGCACGCACCCCAGATATTATCGGGCGCTTCAACATTGGGCGTATCAAGCAACCAGTCTGATTTAAGCTTGCCGTTTTCAAGATGCCATGCCGCCGCCTTTACATTATCCCATGCGCCACGCACCATAACAACGCTCGGCGTTTTATTGTCAAGATACGCAACTCCGAAAAGATAATGGCTTGCACGCTTTGTAAGTCGTGGCGTGTCGCTGTAGCGGTAGGACCAGTCCGATAACGGTTCTTTTTTGGGTAAAAGCTCCGTTCTGTCCATTTCCTCGCCTGTTTCGCCACTGTACACGGACAAAAATTCGGGTGTGGATATTACATACTGTCTGTCCTTAAAAATTGCAAGGTTTTCATCGTTTTTTGAATAGTCAACAATGCCGTCGTTATTGGTATCGCCGATTTTGTTACCCTTACCGTCAATTGTTCCCTCAAATGAGCGCATAACGACCTCGTCCTTACCGTCGGCGTTTAGGTCATAGACAAGGAAGTTTATATCAATCTCGTTAATCTCGTTAGGGCCCTCGTCAATAGTCCAAAGATGTGTACCGTCTGTTTTATACGCTTCGATAAGCGGATAGGTTGTTCTTGTTTTTACATCCATAGACGGCGTGCGTCTTAGAATTATCTCATATTCGCCGTCGCCGTCAAGATCTCCCACTGCACCGTCGTCAATGTTATACCCCTCACGGTCTGAAACATTAAATTCTATGTAATCCTTATCCAAAGCGGTGCACTGACAAACCTCGTTTGTTGTAATGCCCTCTAATTTATAGGTCGCATTCTTCGGGGCGTCTTTGTGCAGGAAATTGCCTGTTACAATCGGCTCATCGTTAATCATAGTGCCGTTACAGTAGAGGTTATAACCCAGACCGTTCTCGTTCATTTTAGTGCGCCAGCTTACGAGCGTTCCGTTATCCGTGGGTACGGCAATCATACCCCGTGAATAATTTTGGCTTATCTGCTCAAGCTCGGGACGGTTTTTATATAAATCGCTTACCTTTTCCTCCGTTTGGCTCTTTAATTCGTCACTGTAATAGCCCAATGTGTAATCATCGGGTTTTGTATTTTCGTCATACGGCTCATACTTTGCAAATGCGGTGCCTGTAGCAAGAATTGCGAGCGCCAAGACTGATACAATAAATTTTTTCATGCAAACTCCCCCTTCACTCTGCTTTATATAAATATTATAGCTTTTTTATGACTTTTTTTCAAGAAATACTTGATATTTATACAAAATATGGCTATAATATAGCGTAATGATACCTGAGGAGGTAAGATAAATGAGGGATTATACATTTTTGAAGTCATCAGATCCTGAAATTTTCAAGGCAATTGAGCTTGAAACTTCAAGACAGCAAAACAAAATAGAGCTTATTGCATCCGAGAACTTTGTATCGGAGGCGGTAATGGAGGCAAGCGGTTCTCCGCTTACGAATAAATATGCAGAAGGGTATCCGGGCAAGCGCTATTACGGTGGCTGTGAGTATGTGGATATTGCAGAAAATATCGCAATCGAGAGAGCAACAAAGCTCTTTGACTGCTCTTTTGCAAATGTTCAGCCGCACAGCGGAGCGCAGGCAAATATGGCAGTATTTTTTGCATTATTGACACCTGGCGATACAGTGTTATCAATGAGCCTTGCGCATGGCGGTCATTTAAGTCACGGAAGCCCTGTTAATATGTCGGGTAAGTATTTTAACATTGTGCCTTACGGCGTAACCGACGATACAAATACCATTGATTATGATAATGTAAGAAAATTAGCCATCGAGCATAAGCCAAAGCTTATTCTTGCAGGTGCGTCTGCATACCCAAGAACAATTGACTGGAAAAAGTTTCGTGATATTGCCGATGAGGTTGGCGCATACTTTATGGTTGATATGGCGCACATTGCAGGTCTTGTTGCCGCAGGCTGTCACCCATCGCCATTGCCGTATGCAGATGTTGTAACAACAACTACTCATAAGACATTAAGAGGTCCAAGAGGCGGACTTATTCTTACAAATGACGAGGAGCTTGCAAAGAAGTTCAATAAGGCTATATTCCCGGGTATTCAGGGCGGTCCGCTTATGCACACAATTGCCGCAAAGGCAGTATGCTTTGGTGAAGCGTTAACAGATGAGTTCAAGGCTTATCAGGAGCAGATTGTTAAAAATGCAAAGGTGTTGGCCGATACCTTAATTCAAAACGGATTTAAGCTTGTTTCGGGCGGTACGGACAACCATTTAATGCTCCTTGACCTCACAGGCCGTGATGTTACAGGTAAGGACGCAGAGCATATGCTTGACGAGGTAGGAATTACGGTTAATAAGAATGCAATTCCCAACGATCCACGCAGTCCGTTTATTACAAGCGGTGTAAGAATTGGTACTCCTGCAACCACATCAAGAGGCTTTGTTGAAGAGGATATGGTTGAGGTAGGAACACTTATCGCAATGACAATAAATGATTTTGAGGGTAATAAGGAAGAGGTTAAGGCAAGAGTTAAGGCTTTGTGTGAAAAACACCCATTATACGCATAAGGCTGTTTCATAAACAAGATAACAGCAGGGACTGTTGCATGAAAAATGCATACAGTCCCTTTGTTGTTTATACATAATATTTTTTGTTTGATTTGGATATAAATTTTGGTTTATATGTGCACCATTTTGAAAAACCGTAAATTGGTATGGGATTGTAGGGGCGGATATTATCCGCCCGTTGTCCCCGGCACAAATAACGCAAAATCGGGCGGATAATATCCGCCCCTACTACAACCGTATCCCCGATACCGTAAACAACGGTTGGAGCAAGCCCCAACCCTACGACCATACCAATTTACGATTTTGCAATGGTATGCTAAACCAAAATTTACCCCCAACCGCCATATTATAGAAAAATCGGAGATTTTTCCACCATAATTATTCATTATTCATCATTCATTATTCATTTAATCAAAATTACACCGCTAAACCAAAATTTAACGGCGGTAACACCGCTTTTTTACAGTCAATGCAATAAAAAAATGCCTTCGGCACTTTTTTATACACATTACAATATTATTTTTGCATACCATACATCATATCGGCAAGGGCTGCAAATTCCTGAAGTGTCAGGGTTTCGCCCCGTCTTGACGGAGTAATCCCTATGCTCTCCATTTTTGCCGATAATTCGCTCTTATCCATTCCAAAAAACGAGCTAAGGCAATTTAGCAGTGTTTTTCTGCGCTGTGAAAATGCGGCTTTTACACATTTAAAAAACATAGCCTCATCAATCGCAGAAACGGGCGGTTTATCCCTCAATTTAAGTTTTAAAACCGCACTGTCAACCTTTGGCGGCGGCACAAACAATGATGCTGGAACATTTGTAACAATGCAGGGCGTACAGTAATACTGACAAAGCACTGAAATCGCTCCGTAGTCCTTTGTATCGGGCTTTGCACAAATTCTTTGCGCAACCTCTTTTTGTACCATTACAACGATTGAATTAAGAGGCAGCTTATCCTCAATCAGCTTAACTATAATGGGTGTTGTTATATAATAGGGCAGATTTGCGGCTACCGAAATTTTTGCATTGCCAAACTCGTCACTGATAATTTTACTTAAATCTGTCTTCAGGACATCTGTGTTTATGATTTTTACATTGTCGCAGTCTGACAAGGTATAGTCCAGTACCTCAATAAGCCTTTGGTCAATCTCAATTGATACAACCTTTTTGGAGCTTTTTGAAAGTGCATGAGTCAGCACTCCAAAGCCCGGCCCAATCTCAATAACGCCGTTCTCACATTCAGATGCTTCCACAATCTTATCAATAACTCCGCTCGATGTTAAAAAGTTCTGTCCCAAGCCCTTTTTAAATGTAAACCCGAATTTTTGCTGTATATCTTTTATAGTTTTTATGGATGTCAGTTCCATTTATGTTCCCTTTTTTCCTTAATTTTATCTATATATTCGTCAAGCCGATCACGCAATGTACCCGATGTATGAAGTGCAAGTATAAACTTGCCACCGATATTGTGTTCCTCTTTAAACGCAACGATATGCTGTTTTAATTCCTCAGTTCTTACGACAATCTCATGCTCCCTGGCAAATGCGCGGATTTTGTTCATAAGGTTTAGGGACACACAAAAGTCGATTATAAAGAAACCGCTGAATATTCCCACAAAATACGAAAACCATACATTATCAACAAACCATATGATAGAGTTTGCAACAAATTGGTTTACGGCAACATAGAAAATCATTGCAAGAACTGTCCAGTAAAACGAAAACTTTGGACAAATTATACCCTGTATGTTTCCCCATTCGTCCGAATAGTCCCAAAGCTTCACATTCATACCTTTAATAAAGACTATTCCCGCAACATATTCAATTGCCGTCATTGAAGCTGACATCATAATCACCCGTACAATGCCGTTTAAAATTCCATTTCCCGTTTCTGCATTAAAGTTTGCCATAAAAAACAGGGCGCATAGTCCAAATCCGTAAAGCGGAACACAAGGCCCTGTTAAAAAGCCGGGATTTATCCATTTGCGGTCGGGATTGTTTTTCGAGAAAAACCGTCTGTACACAAGCTCTAAGCACCAGCCGAGCAGACTGCCGACCATAAACAAAAACGCAAACTCCAAAAATACAATAAAGTATGCTTTAAATTCCATTTTTCATCCAACTTTTTATTCTTCTACCTTTTCATAGAAGGTATTTACAATTATCTTCTTTAACTGCTCATCGTCAAGCTCAACCAGATGCCAGTTATGACCTGTCTTATCCTCAACCGTTGTGCCTGTCGGGGTTATGATATCCTTTACCTCAAAATCGGCTGTATTATTGATAATTGACGCTATAGTAGCCGCACTCATTGAAGAGTAGCTATATTCTGAAATACCGTCAAGAAGGGTGGATATCAAGGTTCTGTCCTCTTCAAGCTTCGGTCTTAGGGTATCCATAAATGATGTAAGATATGTACGGTGCCTTGACATACGCTCTTCGTTTGTTTCATCGCCGACGCCTGTTCTTGAACGAACAAACTCAGCCGCCTGTGTACCTGTCAGAGTGACTGTTGCACCTTGGGTAAGAGACGGGTCAATATTTGAGAAATCGTCTTCAACCGTTACCGTTACACCGCCCACTGCATCATTTAAGGGTGCAACACCGTCTACCTGAATTGAGAAGCAGTCGGTTATGGGTGTACCGTATAAAAGATTTGACAACGCCTCTTTCGTATTGTTAGCACTTATCCTGCCACCGTCACCATAGCTGTATGCAAAAGTAATGGACTCGTAATCAGAGCCAAGCCTGTTTCCACTGCTGTCCATGGGTGCGTATTCAACCATGGCGTCACGGGTAATCTGAATAGGTGTTACTGTACGGTTGGCATAATCAATTGATACAAGGAAAATCATATCAGTTCTGCCGCCCATATAGCTTACACCATTCTTTTCATTGGCAATATCCTTATCGTCAACACCTAAGATTGCAATATTTTTAAGTCTGCCCTTGTAGCTATATGTTTCGCCCTCATAGGTAATGTCGGGAACAGTCTTTGCAAAGCCGTCTCCCGTCACATCCTCAACCTCGCCGTATCTTTCAAAATAATTCAGAACACAATAAATTGCCGCAAGTAAAGCAACTGCTGCGGCAATTATTATTATTAGCTTTGTTTTATTATGTCCGTTTAATAAATCTCTCATATTAGTTTAAAGCTGCGGGAATACCGTATGAAACTTCCCATGCATCAAGATATCCTGTCTGTGGTGATACTACTGTGTAATCAACATTCTTGTCAACGGTATAATCTGCCTGCGCGCTCGGAATATCCTTACCGGGCTTCCCTGCGCCGTCGTCCGTGCTGATTGTTCCGTCATTCTTTACAAAGAATGAAACCGCACCGATCTTGTCAAGTGTAAGAGTTACTGTACCGTCACCGTTTACAACAACATCATCGGGAGAAACCGCATACCAGCCGTCACCGTAGTTTACCATTACTGCAAATTCCTTTGTTGTGTCAATGTCGGCATTTACAATTACCTTTACCCTCTTGTCGGGATCCTCGTTTACTTCCTTCTTGATATTATCAGATGCTATTACCTCGTATGAAACATACTCGGAGAAATCGTCATCCTTCAAACCGCCGATTTCATTTGTCGGATCGGTATAATCACCATCGTTTTCAATACCGCCCGGAATTTCAACGACATCTATATACTCACCATCAGGAACACCTGTATCGCCGTCCGGTGTTACAATTGCAGGCGGAGTTACCAACGGCACTACTGTAGGAACAGGAGTTGCCTCTCCGGGTGCTTGGGTAACCTCAGGTGTCGGTGCGCCCGGCTCGCCTGTCGGAGCAGGGGTTGCTGTCTCACCCGGTGCTAATGTAACAGTCGGGGTTGCTGTAGGTCTTGGGGTTGCAGGAGCAGGTGTAATAGCAGGTCTGCTGCCTCCGCCGCCACCGCCGTATGACTGCTGGCTTGGATTAGCCGCTAATGCCGTTAATGACAGCACCGCTATAGCGCAAGCTACACTTATTGCTAAAAACTTCTTCATTTTTCATTCTCCTCCTTGGATATTTAACTTAAATTAACTTTCCTATTACTAAATACCGTCTTGAACTGTCACCGGGGTAACAGCTTGACAATATCACAATCTTGTCATACATATTAACATCAACATCTCTGTCTATGTATGAATCCATGCTTCTTGTATTCAATATTGTCTGGACCAATGACCAGTACTGATTTCTCTGTGTGCAGTCCCATGAATGCAGGATATTTCTGTTATCAAACGGAATTGCCGCAAAGACCTGATACTGTAAAACTTTTTCGGGCATATATATGTAGAATTTATTATGCGCCTTAAAGTATTCCTCATTTGTATAGCGCGAGAGCGTCGCAAACATGGTACCGTCACGCATATTATGCCCAAAAAGTACCGTTGCGCTGTCTGAAAAATCGTTCTTATTATATATCGCCTGTGAGAATATGGCTCCGTAATATGATGATGAGCCGTCATAGCTGTGCGTTATATAATAAGAATTATCCTTTGGATTTTGTAATATCGGATAGCTTATAACCGTATCCGGTACATCAAGCCATGCATAAATATCATCATTTAAGAGCTTTAGCTTGTCAAAATCAATCGGATTTGGAATATCCGCACCCTCCTCTGCATCAGTAGGCGTATCAAGATGCTGTTCTATTATCTCCTCAAGATATTGTTTACCCTGTGAGCTTTGCCTTTTGTTTACAACAAACACAATAACTCCGACAACAACAATAAGTGCCAGAATACAAATCACTATCAATTTCCATGATATTCTTTTATGCTGTTCACTGGAGCTATTATCGGTAAAATCCTTGATATTTTTGTTATTTTCCATATGATACCTCATATCAGGTTGTTACAAAGATATTACAAATAGGTTAATTTTATAATAACTACTATTTTATTATATCACTTATTTTTTTGTTTGGCAAGTATAATCTAAATAAATTCTGATTTTATTTTTTCAAGCTCGTCAAGAACCTGCTTTTTTATTTGTTCCTTATTAAACTGAGGCTTACGGTTGACCATATCCATAACGGAGCTTTCACTAACCTCGCTCAATTTTTTCACACTAAAGCAAGCCAAGCTTCCATCGACATCACGGAGCATCTGCTCCAGGCTCTCTTTATAAAGAACCGGCACAATGCTTACTCCCGACATCATGGCAGGAACGAGGGCATGGACACGGCTGCCGACTACCGCTTTTGCGCCCGCTATAACAGATAAAATCTGTGTCAGGTTATCACCGCTATAGACAATAATATTCCCCAAATCTCTGAAAATCTGCGCAACCCTGTCATCCCACTCAGCAGGACACATGGCAACAGTTATAATATCGTAGCCTTTATTTTTGAGAGTTTCTGCAATAAACCGCATTTTTTTGAGGTATTCCTCATTAAACATTGTAACACCACGGCGGCCGCTTAAATCCACCGGCGCAATTACTGCATACTGCTTGTTTGTTTTTATAGGCTCCGGCAAGTCCGCAATAAAGGTAAGATCCGGTGCAAAGTCTACATCGTCACCCTCAATCTCCGCCTTTGACTGAGTATCCCGAAACCATACTCCCTCACAGTCATAAAAATACTCTTCACTCAGGCGTCTGAAATCCGTATTTGTATACGGGCCAAAATCCGTACTTATATAATAGATTGGGTTTTGAGCAAACAAATATTTAAAATCCCAAAAATCACCAAGATTGTCCTCCGGCTCTGTAAAGGCAGAACCTCCCACATACATCGAACATTCCGCTTTTATGATTGCCTTTTCATATTGTCTTCTGATTTTAGCAGGATTTGCATTTATAATCTTCAGATTGGGAATTTTTGAAATCCCCTTGCCCGAGTTCTTTGGAATGATTGTTGTAAACTTCATATCCGAAAAATACTTACATATGATATTTACATATAAATCATCACCCAAATTGTCCTTGGCGTTATAATTTATAAATACATTCTTCAATGTTTTCCTCCCGTTATCGCAATATCATAGCACTTTAAAATATATTGCTCTTGTTTTTATATTAGTCTGACATTAAAATTTTACTTATTTTTTAGTGTCATTGGTATTTCCGTAGGTATTACCGTAACCCACCTGACCGTAGGTTGAACCGTAGCCCCGTCTGCCATAGCCGTGTCTTCTCCCGTATCTTCCGTAGCCATACCTGCCATAGCCGTATCTGCCGCCGTAACCGTAGCTAAGATAACGGCTGTAGCCTCTGTAGTATAGGTATGAATACTTGTTGGCATTTAACGGTACCTGGTTTAGAATTGTACCAAGGATTTTAGCGCCCGAAACCTCAAGCTGTTTCTTTGTTTCCGTTAAATCACGGCGTCTTGTATTTCCGTAGTTTACAACAATCATTGTACCGTCGCATTTTGGCGCAATGACAGCCGTATCAATAACCGGCAAAAGCGGCGGTGTATCTATAAGCACCAAATCGTATTTCTTTCTTGCCTCTGCAATCAGAGTTTCAAATCTCTCACTGTCAAGCAGGGCAATCGGCTTTGGAACTGAACGACCCGCAAATATGATATGCATGTTAGGAACATTGGTATCATATATAACATCGGCAATCTCTGCCTGACCGCTCAGGTAATGCGAAAGACCTTTAATTTCGTCAACGCCCTGAACATTGTAGTCACGGATAAGTCTTGTCTTTCTAAGGTCGGTATCTATCATCAATACCTTTAAGCCGTCCTCGGCATATTTTCTCGTTAAGTTCATTGTTACAAAGGACTTACCTTCGTTTTCAGAACAGCTTGTTATAGCGATAACCTGCACATCCTTACCCGAAAATCTTACATTTACGGAAAGACTGTTAAACTGCTCGTTTCTTGTATATTCAAGCTTGGTTAAGCTCTTAAATTCTATTTTTTTCATAACCTTGTTACCTCACCTTTTCTAACCTACTGATTACTCTTTCCATACGGCGCATATGCGTAATATCCGCTCTTTCTCTTCTTGTTGCTCTTTCTCTTTGAGTCTGGAGCATCACTGATAGTAGCAAAGTTGGCAAGGTCTGCATATCTTTCTATATCTTCCTCTGTCTTTAAGGTATCGTCTAAGATGTATAACAATACCGCAAGGCCTATAGCAAGAGCCGCACCTAAAACAACACCTATCAAGGTATTCTTTGAGTTGTTGGGCGAAATCTTTCTCGGGTCAACAATTGCTCTTTGGAAAACCTTAGGCTGGGCGGTTTCCATGATGTCTGAAAGGTTCTTTGCAGAAACCTCAGCCAAGGTATTTGCAATATCTGCCGCAAGCTCGGGACTGTCACACTGTGCAACTACATTTAAAATTCGGGTGTCCTGCGGGTTATCAATTGTAATGTGTCCGCTAAGAGTTGATGCGGTGTATACATTCTCAAGTGATAGCTCTGCAATAACCTCTTCAAGCATCGGCCGTGACATCATCATTTCAACATAGTCTGCCGCCAGACGGCTTCCCAGCTCAAGCTCCGATAACTGAATAAGCGAGTTATCAGATGAAGAGATAACATACATTCTTGCAGTGGAACGATACTGCGGCTTTATACAAAGCTTTGTATATGTTCCGAAAATCACTCCGCCTATAATTCCCATAACAATTATAGCAATTATATTAGACCTTAGGATATACATTACATCTTGTACTGTAATAAGCATCTCCCCGTCCTGTACGGCATTTTGTACCTTTAATTCATTATCCTGTGCCATTTATTTTTCTCCTTTTATCCTAAAATATTTTTGCTGTTTTGGTAAACAGCATCCATAAATTCTTTCATACTGCGTTTTTTAAGCGCCTTAGCATCAAATTCGGGCTTTCTGTCGTCAACACCGTGCGCATCGCTTCCTAAGATAAATCTGCCGCCATGCTTGTTATACTCGCCGACAAAATATCTTCTCAGAGCCATGCTTTTTAATGCCTCAACATTAAGCTGGTATGTAAATGACCTGTAGTCTATGAGTTTTTTAAAATCCGACTTTGAAAACTCCATAAGCGGCCGCTCAATATGCGCAAATATTATCTTATAGCCTCTTAGCATTATTGTTTCAAGCTCGTTTAAAATCCAATCCCCATAGATGGCAGGCATCTCACAAAGAATATAATTATCCTTAAAGCTGAATTTTGACAAATCAAACTTTGAGACTTTTGGCATAATTTTGACCTCCGCCCCTACAAAAAATTCGGGCATTGTTTTGGAGTCATAGCCTGCCGCAAGCTTTTTTAAAGCCCCGTCACGGTTTATGCAAAATGTATCAAAATCCATAGCCTCAGGCCAAAAATGCGGAGTGAAAACCACCTTTTCCACGCCTTGGTTATGTAACATCTGAAGCATCTTATAAGATGTTTGAACAGTTTGTGCACCATCGTCAATACCCGGCAGGATATGCGAATGAAAATCAAAGTAGCTCATCACTTACCTTCTTCACTTTTTTTCTTTTTCGGCGTCTGTTTTCCCTAATCTTTACGGCGTAGCCCATATCATCATCAAAGATAAGCAAATAGCTTCTTCCGTAATCAAGAACAGCCGACCGTTTCTTACAAGGCACCTCGCCTAAGAGGCGGTGCGAATCAACCCTTAAATCAACTCTTTGGTTGGAGCTGAAATGATAATCGGGATTTACCTTGACAATTTTCTTTATATCTCTTGTTGTTTTAAAAAGAATTTGCGATTTTTTACCTATATTGAATTTGGGTAAAACATATACCCGCCCAATCTTTACAAACACCGGTATAAGCGGTATAAATGACCACCTGTTAGTGTAAAAAAAGCCTTTAAGTCCGCTTTGCCTGAGCCGCTTAACCTTCCAGAATGCTGTTTCGGATGTGTATTTTCCATCCGCCTCACTGATAATTATGTATCTTATTTTAGTTCTGTTTCTGAATCTTGGCTTAATTGCATAAATAGCTAAGACAAAAACCAAAAATGCAAGAATTGCTTTTACAACCCTTAAACTAATAACTATTATCATAACAAAATCCCATCTGCTATTGTTTTTTGCCTAAAAGACACTATAAAACCATCTATATCATACATTTTGATTATACCACATTTTTTTCATTTTTCCTATTGTATTTTAACCGAAATGTTGCACAATGTTAAAATCATTTTTTTGTCGATTTTACACAAAAGCAATGGACTGCTTGCATAAAAAATGTAAGCAGTCCATTTGTTGCCATATATAGTGTTTTGATTTACCCGATATAAATTTTGGTTTATATGGGTGAATGGGTATCACAATTTGTAGGGGAGGGTTTCCATGCCCTCCCGTTCCCAGTATGCATTATCGGGGATACGGGCAGGCACGGAGACCTGCCCCTACGACCATACCAATTTACCGTAATCAAAATGATACGCTAAACCAAAATTTAACTGTGTCAGCCCGTACCGGGCTTTAATACAAGCTTTTTATTTTTATGACATATTCCGTACCCCAGTCAAAGGAATTTTCCTCCATATGCGCTTCAACTCCGCCCTGCTTCATAATATCAAGAGCGTGATTTACGGTATTTTTAAAAACCTTTATATCCTTAACGCTCGCCACATGAAGATTGTTATCCTTTTTAAAATTCTCATCATTCATAATCTTGATAAGCTCTTCGGTTTGTGAAACATTTAAGCGTTCACGGCAGATGCTCCGTATTACCTCAACCTGCTCGTCCTCGCTTTTTAATGCAAGTAACGCCCTTGCGTGACGCTCGGATAAATTGTAATCCCGTATGAGTTTTTTCACAAGAGGCGAAAGATTTAGCAATCTTAATTTATTTGCTATGGAGGACTGGCTCTTTCCCACCTGTTTTGCAAGCTCATTTTGCGTCATACCCTGATTTCTTATAAGCCGTCTGTAGCTCTCTGCAATCTCAAAAAACGATAAATCCTCTCTTTGCAGGTTTTCAAGCAGGGACAGTATTGCACTTTTTCCCGTATTTGCCTCGACTACCACGGCAGGAATTTTAGTAAGTCCTGCAAGCTGTGCGGCACGGCACCGTCGCTCGCCTGCCACAAGCTCATATGTACCCTTTGTGCGCCTTACCGTAACAGGCTGGATTATGCCGTACTCCAAAACAGACGCTGTAAGCTCCTCCATGGCTTTGGGGTCAAAGTACTTTCTGGGCTGATTTTTATTAGGTACAATCTTGTCAATGGCAATATTTATAACATCGGGTCTGTCCTCGTCATTTTTCTTAAATAAACCAAACATAATTAACCTCTTTTAGCTGCTGAGCGATAACCTCGGAACGGCAAAACTGATGTATTAGCTATGATGAAAAGACTGTCTGCCGTTCCGGTTATCACCCTCGGTGGTGGAAGGTGTAAGACATTTTGGGGGTTAGCGGGCCTTGGGGCAGCCCGGCTAATAGATGTACCTTTTGAATTTAATGCAAAGCTTTGCATTAGTTTTGATACAGGTTGTCTTACAAGTAGTATTATAGCAAGGCTAAAAGAAAAAATAAAGCAAATTCGTTTTACAGAATTTGCTCTAAATTTACATTATTTTTTTATTTCCTTTTTTTGTAACACTGTTCGACAGATAATTTTGCCACAATAGCTTTTTTCCTGGGGAAACGCATCGGAGTTTGTCTTACTTTTTTTATGCATATTATCCTGTGATTTAAGTTAGTGTATGGGATTTGTACCTCAACCGTTTTGGGAGCATCACCGCCCATTATGGTAATTGCACGCTTTGCCCCCACAATTTCCTCATCTGCGGCAGGGCCTTTTAAGGCTAAGAAATACCCACCCTCACGAAGGTACGGTATACACCACTCCGCCAAAGTCTCCATTTTTGCAACAGCTCTTGATACCACCGTATCAAAACCTGCACGGTAGCCTGCCTTCATGGCAAAATCCTCCGCTCTTGCGTGTATGAACTCCACATCGTCTATGCCCAGCTCCTCACAAACCGCTTTCAAAAATGTAAGCCGTTTGTTTAATGAGTCTAAAAGCGTGAGCTTAATCTCGGGCATTGCAATCTTTAAAACCAGTCCCGGAAATCCTGCTCCCGTGCCGACATCAATAACCCTGCCCGATACATAGCCTGTTTTTATCGCCGAGAGGCTGTCTAAAAAATGCTTTGTTACAATTCCCTCATCGTCCTTTATAGCTGTGAGGTTCATTTTCTGCGACCATTCCTGCAAAAGTCGTGCATATCTTACAAGCTGTGATATTTGCATATCACTTAATGTAACACCCAGCTCCTTGGTGCCCTGTCTTAACATTTCCTCCATCAGCCTAAGATTTCCTCAATCATATCCGCAAGCTCGGTTGCTTTTTTAGTTATGTAGTCAATGTCCTTGCCCTCAATCATAACCCTTACAAGCGGTTCTGTGCCTGAAGGACGGATTAAAACTCTGCCCTCGCCTGCAAATTCATCCTCCAACGCCTTGCACGCTGCGGCAATCTGCTCGTTTTCCATATATGTGTTCTTGTTCTCAAGCTTAACGGTTGCATTTTTAAGCACCTGTGGCATAACGGAAACTATTGACGCTGCCTCCGATGCCTTCATACCTGTTTTCTTTAAAACCGATAAGAACTGCAAAGCGGAAACAAGTCCGTCACCTGTAGTATTGTAGTCAAGGAATATTATATGCCCCGACTGCTCACCGCCGATGTTATAGCCCTTTGCAAGCATTTCCTCCAGTACATATCTGTCGCCAACCTTCGTACGGGGTATGTTTATACCCATTTTCTCACCTGCGATGAACAGACCTAAGTTACTCATAACCGTTGCAACCAAGGTATTTTGCTTTAAAGTACCGTTCTGGCGCATATAGTTAGCGCACACCGCCATAACCTGGTCGCCGTCAATGACATTACCCTTTTCATCAACCGCAAGCATTCTGTCCGCATCGCCGTCAAACGCAATGCCGACATCAGCGCCTATTGAGGTTACATATGCCTGTAAGCTCTCAAGATGTGTTGAACCGCACTTGTAGTTTATATTTATTCCGTCAGGGGTATTGTGTATTGCCTCAACATTTGCGCCCAGCTTATTAAGTGCCTTAAACGCTGTCTGATATGCCGCACCGTTTGCACAGTCAATGGCAATCTTCATACCGTCAAGCCTGCAATCCACTGTTGAAATGGCAAATGCCACATAGTCCTCAACCGCATTGTGGTTAGCGCTTACATATCCGACCTTGCCGTGGGTAGGCAGGTTTTCAATCTTCTTTTCGCCTAAGATATAGCTTTCAATCTCATTTTCAAGACCGTCGCTTAACTTATATCCGTCACCGTTAAAGAATTTTATGCCGTTATATTCGCAAGGGTTATGTGATGCTGAAATTACAACTCCTGCATCTGCATTATACTTTCTTGTAAGATATGCAACCGCAGGCGTCGGGATAACGCCTAAAGGAATTACCTTTGCGCCAACGGAGCAAAGACCAGCCGTAAGAGCCGCCTCTAACATATCACCTGATTTTCTTGTATCCTTACCTATTAAAATTCTCGGTCTTTTAGATGTATGCTTTGTTAAAACATACGCACCTGCCTGACCTGTTTTAAACGCCAATTCTGCTGTCAGCTCAGTGTTTGCCACACCGCGAACACCGTCTGTACCGAAAAGCTTTCCCATTTTAAATAACCTCCATTTTAAATCCGTTATCCCATTGATTATACATCAAATAATACAAATTGTAAATATGTTTTGTGTTACACAACGCCTAAATCTTTGTTAAAGCGACTTATTGCAGCAAAAATCTAACTCACACGGTAATGTGCCACAAGCTCATAAAAACCGCCGGTAAGTATATCCTCCTCATATGAGCGTTGCAAAGGATAGGCGTTATGTATGACAAACGGCACACCGTTTTTATTCCGTTTATCCGACACTATACCGATATGCTGTTTAAATACAACAATATCTCCGCCCTGCCACTGTTCTGTTTGGCTTAAATCATCAGTAAGCTTTATTGCATTGCGTTCCAAAAACACCTCTAAATTATCAACCCGTCTGAAATCTATATTTTTATCTATCACATCAATGTTGTACATTTGAGGATTGTTTTTAATATCCTCATTTACCAGTTCCATAAGGTCATAGCCTGCTCCAAGCATTGCAAATGCCACAACATCGGTACATACACCGTATTCATCATCAGGGTATCCCGTTTGATAGTATTTGCTCTTATAATGCGGTTTTGTCTTGGTATATTCTCTTGCACTCTTTAATATATCCGTTTGGTCGTCTGTTCCGTCATTGTCTCTGTCATAAGCGCTTATATATGTTTCTATGCCAAAATCTGCATTTGTATATTTTCTGTGGGGTATATAGTTAAAATAATACAGTACATATACCGCTATTAACAGCAAAAATAAAACTAAGAGCGAAAACACCGTTTTTTGACAGCTACGCATAAGCCACCTCTTATCTCATACACGCATTTAAGACTTTTCAGTCTTACGATATTATATATAATCTATAACAAAAAATCAACACTAAAACCTATAAAGCGAAACAGAGCTGTTGCATTTGCAACAGCTCTGTTAAAATTCTTATCAGTCACCGATTACATCAGCAGCGGCAAACTTAGCCATTTCATCAGCAGTGAGCCACTTTGTAAAGCCCTGCTCATACTGGAGCTTATGATTTGCCTCTTTTACAGTTTCATCAGTAAGCTTATCTTCATCAAGGTTATATGACTCGTTCATTTCCTTTATAACCTTTTCGCCGCCCTGATTAAACCATCTGTCTCTTTCTGCCTTCCATGCATCAAGTGTAATAGCACCCGAAACATACTTGGTTGTAGCAGCACTCATGATAGCGTCAAGCTGTGTTGAGTGTCTTGAGTATGTAGGTGAAATATAAGCCTCTGCAAAGTTAGGTACCTTGAAGAGCTTGTTATACTTATAAACCTTATCAACTGTCTTTGCAACATCGGTTGAATAGTATGTTGTAAGATATACATCGTTTCTTGGGCCGTCATAGCCTGTACCGAACTGGTTAAGATCCTGATACTCGGCAATTCTTGCAGCGTCTGTTGACTTAATAGCCGAATGTGTACCGTCAGGGTTATCAATTACAGCATAGTGCGTTCCTGCAGGAGAAACGGTAACAATCTTCTTGTCGCCGTCCTTGCTCTCCTCATAGCTCTCGCCTCTGATACCGTAGTTTAAGAGGTTAGCTACATATGTAGAGCTTACAACATCCATAAACTTCAACATAAAGTCACGCTCTTCCTCAGTCTTGATTGAAGCTGTAGGTAATACGAAGTAGCCCGAATAACCTGTTGTAGGTAATGTTCTTGGCTCTACATCTGCTGATTTTGCAACAAAGCCGAATACATCAACCTCTGCTTCAGGATTTAACTCCTGCATATTTGCGGCAACTCGTCTTGCACGGTCTGCCACATCTATAATAACGCCTGCCTGACCCTGTAAGAATGGGTTGTTCCAGTCGCCTGAGTTGAATGTTGCGATATTTGAGTTGATAACACCCTCTGCAACCCACTTACGCATAAGTGTAAGAGTGTCAACATATTCGTCAAACATATAGCTTGGCTCAATCTGACCTGACTTTTCATTATAACCCCATGCGTTTGGTGAGCCGTTCCATACAGCCAAGTTCTCAAGCGGACCTGATAAATAGTCAGCACCTGCAACTATCATACCGTATGTATCGTTCTGACCGTTACCGTCAGGGTCGTTGTTCTTGAATGCATAGAGCATTTCCTCAAACTCTGCCATTGTCATATCATTGATATGATCTGAACCGAATGACAATGCGCCCTTTGCGTGGAGCTTATCAATCCAGTCTTTTCTTACCGTAACACCTGCACGACCAACCTCTCTTGCTCTGTACAGACCGTAAACCTTACCATCAACAGAGATGTTATGGTTAATCATGTCATCAGTGCTTGCAAGGTTAGGATACTTATAAACAGTTTCGCCCTTGTCGTTTGTTGTTGTTTCTTTAATTAAATCTGTTAAATCCCAGAAACTGTCTGCACGAGAGTTCTGGATAATTGTTGATGTTCTGCTTGTTACAAGCATTAAATGAGGCCAGTTATTTGAGCCCATAGCCGCTGTAACCTTCTCACCGTAGTTTGAGTTTGCAGCCCACTTGATATTGAGCTTTAATGAGTCAACACCCATTTCCTTTGCACAGAACTCCTCAATCGCCTTTACAACAGGGCTGTCAGTATCAGCCGATTTTACTGCGAAGGTTGGAAGCATAATTGTGATTACAGGATTGTTTATATCAAGCTCTGTAGTTTCCGAACAGCCGCTTATGCCAAGAGTTGTAACACCCAAAGCCAAAGCAAGAGCTGCTGTAGTTATTCTTTTAAATAATTTCATCGCTATTCCTCCTATCTTCAAAATTAACCCTTGATTGCGCCGGTCATAACACCTGCTGCAAAGTGCTTCTGGAGGAACGGATATACACAAAGAATAGGAACTGTACCGATAACGATAACTGCCATCTTTAATGTGTCTGACGGTGGTAACTCGTCAAGATTGTCTATATCTGCACCTGTCTGGTTTACTACATTTCTTAATACCAGCTGGAATGGATACTTTGATGAATCGTCTAAGTAAAGTAAAGCGTCAAAGTAGCTGTTCCAGTGTCCAACACCGTACATAAGACCGAATGTTGCAAGCATAGGAAGTGACAGAGGAAGAGCAATCTTTACAAAAATTCCGATGTCCGTACATCCGTCGATTGACGCCGCCTCTTCAAGTCCCGCAGGAAGCTCCATAAAGAAGTTTCTTATGATAAGCATATTGTATGCACTTATCGCACCCGGTAAAATCAATGCCGCATATGAATCGTACATTCCCAATGACTTAACTACCAAGAATGTAGGGATCATACCGCCGCCAAATACCATGGTGAACAGTACCATACGCATAATTACAGTCTTACCGATAAGGCTTGAACGGGATAAACCGTATGCCATAGTTGTTGAACAGAAGAGGTTTACACATGTACCGAACACTGTTACGCAAACTGAAACTGCAAGTGATCTGAGTACCTGAATACCTATGCCGTCCATATCAAATACTTCCTTGTAAGCTGCCAATGTAAATCCGTTAGGATGGTTACCTACAGGAGCAAATATCTTCCAGAACAAGTCCATAGAGGTTGTCTGAATAAGTGACTCTCTTGCAAATGATGCAACGATTACATATATAAACGGTATAACCATTATAAGAGAAAGGACAGTTAATAATACATATATTACTACATCCCAAACGATATCGTTTAATGTTTTTCTTCTAATACTAATCATTGATATTAACCTCCCTTTCTTAGAATAATCCTGCCTGGCCTACAGCCTTAGCACCGCGGTTTGAAAGCTGGATACAAAGCAAGCTTACGATTGACTTAAACAAACCAACCGCCGTTGAATAACCGTAGTTACCCTCAACTCTACCATACTGGTATACATATGTATCAAATGTCTCTGAATATTCACGGTTAATATCGTTCTGCATAAGGATAATCTGCTCGAAACCTGTGTTTAACACGCTACCCATTCTTAAGATGAACATTGTTACGATTGTACCTAAAATTGCAGGTAAAGTAATATAGATAAGCTGCTGGAAACGGCTTGCACCGTCAACGATAGCTGCCTCATACTGTTCCATATCAACGCCTGCGATAGCAGCGAGGAAGATAACTGTTCCCCAACCACACTCTTTCCAGATTGCCTGGATAAGTAAAATCCAGTAAATTGCAGGACCGTTTCCAAGGATGTTTACATCATGACCGGTGAGCTTTGACAAAAGCTCTGTAATCATACCACCTGCTGCACCCTCCATTGCAGGAGTTTTAATAAGCATGAATGTGATAGATGTAACGACTACCATAGATACAAAGTGCGGTACATATACAAATGTCTGCAACACTTTCTTGTACCACTGAACTCTGATTTCATTCAACAGCAATGCCAAAATAATCGGCAGTGGGAAGAAGAAAATCAAATTCATGAACGAAATTATAAGAGTATTCCTTAACAGCTGCCAGAAGCTTATATCTGTAAAGAAATCGATGAAGTTATCGAAGCCTATCCAGTTAGCCTTTAAGAATGGCACACCTGCGAAATAATCCTTAAATGAAATAAGGATACCCCATAAAGGAACAATCTTAAAGATTATAAAATAAAGTACACCCGGCAAGAGCAACAAATACATCCATTTGTCTCTCTTTAGCTTAATCCAGGTTTTTTCCTTTGCGGCTTGTTTTTCCTGTGCCGAAACAGCCGCTGTCTGTGTTTTTGCCATAAAAACCCTCCCTAATAATTTTTTGTCTATGTGTCTTTTTTTGTCAAAACACACAAATACACTGTTGTTATTATACATCATTTTATACAAATTTTCAAGTGTTTTGTAAAATTTTTATAAATTTTTTTTAATTTTTAGGATATTTTATATAAATTACCAACAATCTACTAAAATTGACCAATTCGCCCGTATTCAAGGTTTGTAAAATTTAAAATATAATTACAATCCTTTCTATGCTATTGTAATTATGACGAAAATTGTATATAATAGGTATGTACTGTTTTTAATAGGTAGATTTTGTAACATATTGAAGGAAAATAAATATGAAAAAAGCATTTATAATATTTATGGCAATAATTGCCGCCCTTGTTCTCGGATACGGTATAAAATACGCTGTATCTCCCGTGCCGTCGCAAGCGGTTGAACATGCAACAAACGAGCACAGCATTATGGCAAAAGGTTATATTATCCGTGATGAATGGGCATATTATGCCGAGCGTGCGGGTAAATTATATAAGAATGTTTCCGTTGGAGACAGAGTTATGAAGGATGCTCTGATTTATACAATTTATGATGACTCTGTTGATAATAATACCATTAAGGAGCTTAACACCCTAAATAAAAAGATTTCCCTTGCGCGCGAGCAGGCGGCTCAGAGTATGTACGGTACATCGCTTATTTCGGTCGAGAGCGCCATTGCTTCAAGAACATCTCAGATTATAACTGCCGCAAAGAAAAATGATGTGGCTAAAATCTCACAGTATAAGCAGGATATTATATCACTCCGCCAAACCGGCTCCTTTGAGGATGCGCAGGCAAAGCTCACGGAGCTTGAACAGCAAAAACAAAGCATTGACGGCAGTATTTCAGATTCCAGATCGGAGCGTTATGCCGAAATTTCAGGCGTTTTTACTATGTATTATGACGGTTTTGAAGGAAAACTGAGCCGTGATGCGGTATCGGAATACTCTGTAGAACAGCTTGAAGGACTCGGGAAGCCTACTCCCAACGAGTCCGTTATTGACAAGGTTAAAGAGGGCGATTTTATCTGCTCGCTTGTAAACAACCATAAATGGAGCCTTATTCTTATAACCGACGAGGAGGAAATGTCAAATTACTCAACAGGCGATACGGTAACTCTTCGCTTTAAAAATATTGCAGATGCAGAGCAAAAGGGCACAATCTCATATATCAGTACCCCGGAGCAGAACAAGGACGGTAAATGCTTTGTACTTATTGATTGCTCGGACTATTTTGAAGGGGCTTTCTCATACAGAGCAGTCGATGTTGAGATAATCTTTGAACGCTATTCGGGGTACAAGGTTCCCATTTCGGCAGTTCATACAACTGAAAACGGCGGACATAAGGTAATAGGCACAAAAGACAACCGACAGCTTGACTGCGATGTTGATGTGCTTTTCACAGACACAAAAGAGGGGTATGCAATAGTTGAATCAACCGACAATGCCAAATACAGAGTGTCATCAATGGACCGTATAGTTATCGGCGAGAGGTAAATGTAAATATGAGTATCAAGGAAAATTGGGATAAAGTTTTGGAAAAAGTTCGCACTGCCGCAGAGGAATCAGGCAGAACGCTTGAGGATATAACAGTTATTGCCGTGACAAAAACAAGGACTGCCGATGAAATTAACGAGGTAATCTCATCAGGCGCAACCGATATTGGCGAAAACAAGCCACAAGAGGTACGGGATAAGTTCCATGATGTAAAAGACGGCGTAAAGTGGCATCTTATCGGGCATTTGCAGACAAACAAAATAAAATATATAATTGATAAGGTATGCCTTATACATTCCGTGGACTCGATACATCTTATGGATGAGATAGACAAACAGGCAAAAAAGCACAGCCTAATTATGCCGATACTTATTCAGGTAAATATTTCGGGCGAGGAAACAAAACAGGGCGTAAGCCGTCAGGAATTGCCCCAATTATTGGAGCATGCAGGAACCCTCTCAAATATAAGAGTCGAGGGGCTTATGACTATTATGCCAAAAGTCGAGAATAATATTACAAATTCGTTACATTTTGACAACATTCGTCAACTTTTTGTTGACATAAGTTGCAAAAAATACGATAATGTTACTATGAAACATTTGTCAATGGGTATGAGTGGGGACTATGAAGAAGCTATATTACACGGCGCAACAATGGTAAGAGTCGGAACCGCAATTTTCGGCGCAAGAGATTACTCAAAGACATAAAAAACAAGTGGAAGGAGTATTTTAAATGGGTTTTATAAACGGAATTAAAAGTTTCATTGGCATGGATGAAGATGAATACTATGAAGATGATGAGTATATGGAAGAAGAAGATTATGAGGAGGACGAGCCAAAGAAAAGATTTGGCGGTTTCAGAGCTCCAAAGGTAGTTCCTGTTCATTCAGGCGCAAGCTCAAAGGTAAGAATTATAAAGCCTAACAGCTTTGATGAGTCGGCAAAGATTGCAGACGAAACAAAAGCAAACAGACTTGTTATATTTGATGTTACAAGCCTTGACGCAGATGAAGCAAGAAGGATTGTTGATTTTATAGCAGGTGCTGTTTATGCCTTAAACGGAAATGTACGCAGAGTGTCGGGCGGAATATTCGTTGCAGCACCAAGTCACATTGACATTACAGGCGATAACTTAAAAGAGCAGACCAAAAACAGTTTTGACTGGACAGTATAAAACAAGCTTTAGGCGGACGACTATGTTCCGCCTTTTTTTCTAAACGGATATAGTATTATATGGATAAAACAACAGATTTATTGATTGCAAAATGTGCGGATATGGCAAGGCTCTGTACCCGAAGATGCGAGCCTGTATTCAGTAACTTTTTAGACGGTGGCGAGATTGCCGAAATTGGCGATAATTTCCTGTTCCCTGCCGATGTGAATGTTAAATATTTTGGCGGCTTTGATGAAGCTGAGCGAAAAATTTTGGGAGTATTCCCCGAATGGGAAACGGAGTTTGAATTTCCGATAAAGGTACTCTATATAAAGTCAAACTTTACAAAAAAACTTACACATCGCGATTATCTGGGAACTATACTGTCCCAGGGAATTGACAGAAATAAGACCGGCGACATCATTGTAGACGATACTCAGGCGTATGCTTTTGTGTGCAGTGATATTGCCGACTACCTTGCAAATAATATCGAAAAGATTTCAAATCAGGGTGTCAGTATCAAGGTTATGGATATTTGTGATATTGATATTCCGGAGCCTAAAAAAGAACGAGTGGGTGCAATTTGTGCGTCAAAGAGACTTGATGCCATAGTCGGCGCAATATGCAATATTTCAAGAGCTCAAAGCGCAAAGCTGATAAATGCAGGACTTGTTAAGCTTAACCACAGAGAATGTGTGGATGTGTCAAAAACAGTTGCGGATAATTCGCTTCTTTCAATAAGAGGCTATGGGCGGTTTGTGTTTATAAGCGCCGACGGCGAAACACGAAAAGGCAGACTGCACATAACCGCAGACAAATATATATAAAATATAGGAGGATTTTAGTTATGATTATGCCGGTTGATATTCAGAATAAAGATTTTTCAAAGAAGATTAAGGGCTATGACTGTAACGAAGTTGATGATTTTCTTGATGAGATAATTAAGGATTACAGTAACCTATTAAAGGAAAACCAGTCACTGAAAAACAGAGTCGGAATGCTTACAAAAACAGTTGAGAACTACAAGGCTCTTGAAGACTCGCTCACAAAATCCGTTGATATGGCAAAGCAGACCGCAAAGGGTATTAAGGACAGCGCAAACTCTGAGGCACAAATGATAATAAATAATGCCAAGCTTGACGCCTCCCGCCTTGCAAAACAAATCGACGATGAGCATATTAAACGCCATAACGAAATGCTCCGCATTAAATCCGAAACCGAAATGTATAAAACACGCTTGAAATCTCTTTGTCAGAATATGATACAGATGCTTGACGATGCAGAGTAACGGATATTTGAAAAAGGTAATGAGCAAACGCTCATTACCTTTTTTGATAATGCTTTATTTGGGATGAACCACACGAATTATTGTACAAGGGAAGCTACCATATTTTCTATATTTTTTACTGTAATGGTATTCTGTACTCGTTAACATTCTCATTGCATATTCCTCATTATCCTTTAAATATACACATAATCTAAGACCTGCATTCATACTCTCAATCCTGTAGCAATCATACATTGCGTTATACCTTTCAAGTGCATCTTTTATGCTGTCTAAAGTAAGATCTGAGTTATAATAATATGTATCATATCTGTACTCACTCTTATCTTTTACATATGTATACCATTCCGGATTACATGTTTTATTAACATCGACATTTTTTCCATCTTGTGTTTTATCACTCTGAAATTCCGCTTCAGCAATCAGTTCTTCTATACGCACAAAGTCGGTATTTCTGTATGATTCCAACACCTTTGCTTTGACTTTTACTGTATCATCTACTTTTTCAATAGAAATATAGTCCAACGGCTTACGGGCAAGGATTACCTTATCGCCCTCTTTAAATTCATTAAAGCCTTTAAGTTTTGCCACCTCGATATAGGTCTGTATATCCTCGTCACTCGTATATTTGTAATAATATACAGATTCCAACTCATCAAATTTTATCTCTTTACCGCAATCGACAACACTGTCATAACGGGGCAGATTTCCGCCACCTTGGTAATATGCAACAGTCTTTGCCTTATACTCATATTCTGCCTGCTTTTCGGGAGTAGGCGTTACAGTAGCATTCGGAGTATTATCGACAATTACTACAGTCTTTGTATCTGCATTCCATGTAACATCAGCATCATATGCCTCGGCAATGGCACGCACCGGCACAAGAGTTCTGTCCTCTACAATTTGCGCAGGAGTATCTATTTCTACGGTATTATCATTTACAAGCATTGTTTTTTCACCAATACCCAAGATAACCTTTCTGTCTGCTTTTTGCGATGTTATGGTCTTTGTATCCTGATTCCAGTCAACAACTGCACCCAACGCTTCAAAGATTGCACGCAGCGGCACCATAGTTCTGTCATTTATAATCTGTGGTTTTACATCAAATGCGAGCGTCTCTCCATTGAGCGTAACTTGAATATCATCAGCCATAACCGGCGTTGCACATGCCACAACTAAAGTGCCCACCAAAATACAGTTCAATAGCTTTCTCACTGTACCCATATTCTTATCCTCCATTCTATATGATAACCCAACTTGCACATTCAATATTTTAATCCCGTCTGAATATATCCCTTGTATATACCTTATCCCTTACATCATCAAGGCAAGTATCGTATCTGTTTGCAATAATTGCATTTGACAAGCGCTTAAACTCATCAAGATTATTTACAACCTTACTTCCAAAGAACTTGGTTCCATTCTCCAATGTGGGTTCATAGATAATAACCTCAACGCCCTTTGCCTTAATTCTCTTCATAACGCCCTGAATGGATGATTGTCTGAAATTATCAGAATTTGACTTCATTGTGAGCCTATATACTCCGACAACAATATCCTTTTCCTTATCATTATCCCAGCTGTCGTTTTCACCATATGCCCCTGCAATTTCAAGTACACGGTTAGAAACATAGTCTTTTCTCGTTCTGTTCGACTCAACAATAGCGCCGATTAAGTTTTCAGGCACATCCTGATAATTTGCAAGCAGCTGCTTGGTATCCTTCGGTAAGCAGTAGCCGCCATAACCAAATGACGGATTATTATAATGCGAGCCTATTCTCGGATCAAGGCATACGCCGTCAATAATCTGCTTAGTATCAAGTCCTTTACTTTCTGCATATGTATCAAGCTCATTAAAATATGCAACTCTTAGGGCAAGATATGTGTTTGCAAAGAGCTTAACAGCCTCAGCCTCCGTAAAGCCCATAATAAGAGTAGTAATATCCTCCTTTATTGCACCCTCTTTTAAGAGCCCTGCAAACTCATTTGCGGCATTCGTAAGCCTTTTATCATTTAAGTCAGTACCCACAATAATTCTTGACGGATACAGATTATCATATAATGCCTTACTCTCTCTTAAAAATTCAGGACTGAATATTATATTCTTACTGCCCGATTGTTCTCTTATATGCTCGGTATAACCAACGGGAATGGTTGATTTTATAACCATAATAGCATTTGGGTTATACTTCATTACAAGCTCAATTACAGACTCGACTGCCGAAGTATCAAAAAAGTTTTTCTTGCTGTCATAGTTTGTAGGAGCAGCAATTATAACATAATCAGCATCCGTATACGCTTCCTTTGCATCAAGGGTGGCAGTTAAGTTAAGGTCTTTTTGTGCAAGATATTTTTCTATATACTCATCCCGTATGGGAGATTTCTTATTATTTATTAAATCCACCTTTTCAGGGATTATATCCACTGCATAAACTCTGTGATGCTGAGATAGGAGTGTAGCGATAGATAACCCTACATATCCCGTTCCTGCCACTGCAATCTTTAAATCCGGCATTTACTTATCCTCCAAATAAAACTTCTTATACCACTGTGCAAACCGTCTTAGTCCCTCTCTTAACGAGGTTGACGGTTTAAATCCGAAATCTCGCTCAAGTGCCTCGGTATCTGCATATGTAACAGGCACATCGCCAGGCTGCATAGGCACAAGTTTTTTATGTGCATCAAAGTCATAGTCCTTAGGTAAAACCTCAGCTCTGATTAACTCCTCTTGTAAAATCTGCACGAAATCAAGCAAATTCTCCGGCTGATTATTTCCTATGTTATATACCGCATACGGAGGAATTGGCAGACCGTCCTCGCCCGTCTTTTTATCGGGTGCACCCTGCATTACTCTTAGAACACCCTCAACTATATCATCAACATATGTAAAATCACGCTTACAGTTTCCATAGTTAAATATCTGTATCGTTTCCCCTTTTAAGAGCTTATTTGTAAAACCGAAATATGCCATATCAGGTCTGCCTGCAGGTCCGTATACGGTAAAGAACCTAAGTCCGGTTGATGGGATATTATAGAGCTTTGAATAAGCATGTGCCATAAGCTCATTTGATTTTTTTGTTGCCGCATACAACGATACAGGATTGTCCACCTTGTCATCGGTAGAATACGGCACCTTTTTATTTGAGCCGTAAACGGAGGATGATGATGCGTATACAAGATGCTCCGGCATATAATGACGGCACGCTTCTAATATATTATAAAAGCCTATCAGATTTGCCTCTATATAGGCATCGGGATTTGTAATCGAATACCGTACCCCCGCCTGTGCGGCAAGATTTACAATAACCGACGGTTTATATTCATCAAATATCCTATTGACTGTATCACGATCTGCAAGGTTGCCTTTAATAAAAGTAAAGTTATCAAAGCCCGATAACTCACCCAAGCGGTATTCCTTTAAACGGACATCGTAATAATCGTTCATATTATCAAGACCGACCACTTTTATACCGCTTGTCTCACTTAAAACACGCTTTGCAAGGTTTGCCCCGATAAACCCTGCAACACCTGTAATAAAGACCGTTTTATTCTCTAAATCTATCCTTTGCATATTGCTATTCCCCTATACTCCTAATCTTGTCAATCTATTGTATGGTTATGGCAACTCGTCTGACACCGCTTACGGTGGTTAACGAGTCTTATTTACTTGCCTGACAACATTCCCCTATATTCCGCTTTTACACGCTCATAGCTTTCAAGATTTCCAATGTCGTATCTGTGTCCCGGCATTTCAAAGGCATATATATCAGCCATCTTACACAGCCAAGCAATAAAGCTGCCCGGCGCATCAACTCCTGCACCTTCATCAATTGCTTTATTTATCTTTTTTGCATCTTCTTTGGAATAGATATAGAACGGCGGGCAACACCAATTAGACTTTGGCGCTTTGGGTTTTTCCATCATTTCATGCACCTTATCCGCAGTGTCAATTACAAGGCAGCCACTTTTTGATATTTTGGCTTTATCTTCCTCATAATACCGCATAACACAGGTTTTATGCTTATTATTAAAATAATCAATAAACCCACACATGGAAAAATCCAATACATTATCCCCTGCAAGAACCATAACATCGTCATCAATATTGCATCGTTCTATTGCAAATTCAATATCCTTTACGGCACCTAAGCGATTATCGTTACTGTCGGTACCGTCATCAAGAATTGTGATATTCTTTTTATCTTTTGCCCAATCATTAAAATGCTTTACAAATTTATGATTTGACACTACAATAAACTCATCAACCGTATTTGCCGTTTTTATATCGTCTATAAGCCAATCAACAATCGTCTTATTTCCTACCTCAAGCAACGGTTTTGGGAAGTTTTGGGTCAGAGGATATAGCCTTGTTGCATATCCCGCTGCTAAAATTATACATTTCATTATACCATGCTCCTGTTTTACTTCGGCACATTCGTGTTTTCCACACGGACCGTTACCGTTTTATCAACTGTACTGTAGCTTATTCTTACCCTCTCCGTTTCGCCCTGAAGAACATACAGACCTCTGGCGGTTGTATTTCCGTGCTCGGTGAGTACAAAGCCCCGTTTTTCCATATCAGAGATGTAGGTCTCAATAGATGCTACAGGATCCTCACCGTCAACATATCTGTAGAAATGTTCAAAGTCAGAATCTGCCGAACGGGAAGTCTTGATATAGCTGTTAAAGTCAATTACATTTTTAAACAGGTCATATGTTTTTTGTGAGTCTTTTCCCTCGTAGTTTACCGGCTTTTGCAAAGTCGCCCTGTTGCCGTTACCGTACAATGCAATGCTTACGGTTTTTGAACAGTTATAGACAACAGCATTTTTCAAGTCCTTAACCTCACTGTCAATCTTTCCTAAATCAGGACTGTTCTGATACGAAATAGCAAACCCCTCAAAAAATGCCATTCCGTTTTCATCGGGGGTAAGTCTGTCAATCTCCCGTATGGTCTGTGTAATAATGTGCAAAACGCTCGAATATTCCTTTAAATCAGCACCTTTTAAATCTGCATATATTTTGTTTACAGATTTATAATCCTCTTGCCATTTTGCAAGCTTTGCCTTTTCATTTTCTACATTAAAACCATAATTTAGCTTATACTTGTTTATCTCCTCATGCAAATCATAGGCTATTCTCATTTTGTTTTTAATGTCATCAAAATTATAGCCTAAAAGCTTATCAACAGCTGCTTTTACCGCGTCCGCCTTGTTCTTTCTTACATCAGTTAAAACGGTCAGGTCTATTTCATCATATGCTTTAATTACGGTATCACATTTTCCTGTGTAGCTATCATATTCCGTTTCATCAAAAAGCTCCGATGCTGTATCTATAAACTCATAATACTTTTTGTCGTTGTCATATCTCTTTGATGTTTCAAGCAATGCTTTTGCCTCGTCATACCGATAATTTTTCTCATAATAATTATAGCGGATAGCATCGCCGATACTTCCCGACCAGATAAGCGCCGCAACAACACCCAGCAAAATCAAACCGCCAAGCCCGGCCAAAATAATTATTATATTCCTCTTTGTTATACCCTCGTTTTTTTCGGAGTTCTGTGCCTTTTCTTTTCTGTACTGCTCAACCTCTTGTGCAGTTATCACAGTATTGCAGTGTGGGCATCTGCTGTTTTGAGAGCTTATCTCTCTTCCACAATTTTTACATATCATTTAAAAATCAACTCCATTTGCAGTTTTACAGTAGTGTACCTCATAATTATCTCTTAACTCCGGGAATTTTGCAAGATACTTTTCTGTTACATAACTTTTTATTTCATCTTTATATTTTGGATCTACAAGCGCCATACAACACCCTTTAAATCCCGCACCCGAAAATCGGGTTCCGTAAACGCCCTCACACTCAAGCAACGCTTCATATAACGCTTTTAACTCAGGGGATCCTGTTTCATAGCTCTCTATCGAGCTTTTGCCCGATTCGTTTATGAGCTTGCCAAAGCCTACTAAATCTCCTTGCTCCCACAGCTTCGCACCTCTTTTTACACGGCTTTGCTCATTGTAAAAATGCTCTGCTCTTTTTCGCCAATTTTCGGGTAGCTTGTCCTTATGCCGTATAAAAACCTCGTACGGCACATCTCTTAAATATGTATTCTCAAATTTATGATATTCCATTCCCTCAAATGCCATAAGTGCATATGCCGCCGCCTTACATTCATCAACCCGCATATTATATGCCGTTCCTGCAAGGCTTCTGGGTACTCCCGAAAAGAATATTCCTATTTCATAATCAGGCATATTGTTTTGCGGACTAATCAGCTTATAGCTGTCATCTTCTGTGTCAAGGTATAAAAGATGTCCGGCTTGGGAGTAAACCTCGGTACTTTGGTCAAGCTTACCGCAGTTTACGCCGACATACTTGTTTTCAACCGCCATTGCGTATTTTATAACATCGGGCTTTGTCATTTCTATCCCGTTCGCCTTACAAATTGCAGACATAAACGCAATAATAACCGCCGCAGATGAGGATAATCCGCCAATCGGCAACGACCCTTCAATATATGCCGTAACGCCCTTTGTTATGTCATAATCTCGCTTTAAAATCTGTATAACGCCACGCATATGGTCTGCCCAGTCACCGATCTTGTGCGGAATGTGAGAAACCTTAAACTCCTTCTCACCCTCCATATTTGCACTTTTAACTCTGCACATACCGTCGTCATTTATTGAATATGTAATTGTTATTCCCTTGTCCAGCGCAAAACCTGTAACAATACCGTGCTGGTGGTCGATATGCGCACCTAAGGGACATACACGGTACGGACAAAACGCTGTATGTGTTTGTTGACTTTTAAAAAAATCGTTCATTAGTCTTCTTCCTTTAAATCATTCTTTACAAGACCGATACGCCTCATTAAATCCATTCTGTTCTTCTCGGATTCATTTTCATCTGTTCTGAGATTGTAATTAGCAGTTGATGAAACACTCCTCTTCTTTAGTAACACTTCTATTGCAATCCGCTTTAAGCGCACCAGCCTCGCCCAGAATAAGAACACTCCGCCTTTCATGGCATACGGATATCCGCTTCTTGATAAATACAGTCTGTTTGGAAAAATCCTCCACAACTTGGAGCGCAAGGGGTTTTTAGACATATACTCATTTAACGCATTCTTATCCTGAGTTTCTGCCAAATAAACATTTAAAAAGTCAATCCCATCCTCATCACCAAATCCGAATAAGCCTCCTCGCTCTATATCTCCCAATACATCTTCGGCAAATTCGGCATTGTATGTATTAAATTCAAAATTCCAATATTTAACCGCAATTCCCTTAAAAATCTCTATAAGTTTATAAAAACCGATATCTTTCCAAATTTTGTTATACTGTTCCCAGTCAATTTGAGACTCGTAATGCTTAATATATAGCATTAAATCCATAAGTGGTCTTATACCTGCGCCTTTTGTGATGTAATGCTTTATATAATGTGCGGTAAGGTGATTAAGCTCATCATTTATGCCGAGTGTTTTTATTTTATGGTTATCCACCGTTACACAATTTCTCGGCTCATTGTATGAAAGTAATCCTTTAAATAAAATATCTCTTATATGCTTTTGGTACAAATCCTTGTGGACCTCCAAGATCCCGCCAACAGGGTGCTGTGCTTCAAAATGATACATATTGCTGATGTTTTCCTCAACATCAAAACCGGCGTGTTTTAAAACTTTTCTTGCATGGCTTAACTCTTTCTCATCAACCAGAATATCGGTATCACCCGATATTCTGCAATCAGGTTCAATATAGAACCTTGCAACCGTAACACCCTTTAAATATGTACACTCAATACCGTTTTCTTCCAATTCATCAACAGTATCATAAATAAATTCTTTTTTTGAAATATTCTTTGACACAGAAGATAAAAACTTTATTTTATATTTTGATAAATCCGCAATTTTTTCTAACGCCAAATAAACCGTCTGCCAAATTCCCTGCTCAAGCGACAGCTTATAAATTTTTTCAATATCAAGTTCATGGTCGGGGTTGTAAACTGTACCCAAAGCACCTGCTCCGAATAACTTTACAACATCATAAAATTCCTGTGTCATACCTTATCCCTTATCTGTTTCCGTACATTTTTGCGTAGTAGTCCTGATACTCGCCACTGATGATTTTCTTCCACCAGCCCTCATTATCAAGATACCACTTAACCGTTTTTACAATACCGTCATCAAATTTTGTTTCAGGCAGCCAACCAAGCTCATTATGGATTTTTGTAGGATCAATCGCATAGCGAAGATCATGGCCTTTTCGGTCTGTTACATATGTGATTAAGCTTTCGGGCTTATCCAAAAGCTCCAGTATTTTCTTCACAATATAAATATTTGTCTTTTCATTATGGCCGCCGATATTGTATACCTCGCCCACCGTACCTTTGTGTATAATCAAATCAATGGCACGGCAGTGATCTTCAACATACAACCAGTCACGCACATTCAAGCCCTCGCCGTAAACAGGTAACGGTTTATCCGCCAAAGCGTTTGCAATCATAAGCGGAATAAGCTTTTCCGGGAAATGATACGGCCCATAGTTGTTTGAGCATCTTGAAATCGTAACAGGCAAGCCATATGTCCTGTGATATGCCTGTACAAGTAAATCCGCCGAGGCTTTTGATGCGCTGTATGGGCTTGATGTATGAATTGGTGTTTCCTCGGTAAAGAACATATCCGGTCTGTCTAACGGCAAATCGCCGTACACCTCATCGGTTGACACTTGATGATAACGCTCTATCCCATACTTACGGCAAGCGTCCATAAGCACCTGAGTACCTAAAATATTTGTCTGCAAAAATATTTCGGGATTTTCTATTGACCTGTCAACATGTGACTCCGCCGCAAAGTTGACTACAATATCAGGCTTGTACTCTTCAAAAAACCTGTATACTGCCTTTCTGTCTGCAATATCTGCTTTTTCAAATTTTATCTTGTTCATTACAGGCTCTAATGTTTCAAGATTTCCTGCATATGTAAGCTTGTCAAGTACAATTATGTTGTAATCGGGGTGAGCAGCCACCATATAATGCACAAAATTACCACCGATAAATCCCGCACCGCCTGTTACTAAAATATTCATTTATATTCAATCCTCCAATAATGACAGTATATACTGTCCGTAATCTGTCATACTAAGCTCTTGGCCAAGCTTAAAAAGCTTGGCATCATCTATAAAGCCTCTGCGCCACGCTATTTCCTCTATGCATGAAATGTAGAACCCTTGCATTTCCTGTAAGGTTTTTACAAAGCCTGCTGCTTTATGCATACCCTTAGGCGAACCCGTATCAAGCCATGCCATACCTCTGCCCATTAAGGTTACATGCAATTTACCTTTTTCAAGGTATGCATTGTTTACGGCTGTAATCTCAATCTCGCCCCTATCTGATGGCTTTACATTTTTGGCAACCTCTATTACATCGTTGTCGTAAAAATAAAGTCCCGGGACAGCATAATTTGACTTCGGCTTTTGGGGCTTTTCCTCAATTGAAATAACCTTGCCGTCTTTATCAAATTCAACAACGCCAAAAGCTCTCGGATCCTTTACCATAATTCCGAATATATTTGCACCGTATTTTTCAGTGTTTGCTATTGCTCGCTGTAATGTTTGACTAAACGATTGACCGTAGAACACATTGTCACCTAAAACCAAACAAACACTGTCCTTGCCGATAAATTCCTCACCAAGAATAAACGCATCGGCAAGTCCACGGGGCGTTTCTTGCACCTTGTATTCTATGTGTATACCTATCCTTGATCCGTCACCAAGAAGCTCCTTATAGTTATCAATGTCATGCGGTGTGGATATAAGCAAAACCTCTCTTATGCCTGCCAATAATAATACCGATAAGGGGTAATATATAAGCGGTTTGTCATAAATCGGCAATAACTGCTTTGAAACAGCTATCGTGTTTGGATATAACCTTGTCCCCTTGCCTCCGGCTAAAATAATTCCTTTCATTGATAACCTCTCCTTATTATTTTAAAATAATATCACAAATCCTGTCCACATCACTGATTGCCAAATCCGCATATAACGGCAAGGTGAGTACCTCCATAGATACTTTTTTTGCTATTGGGGTTTGCTGAATTTCAAACCTGCCTTTGTAGCACTCAAATTCATTTGTGATAGGATAGAAATACTTTCTTGCAAATATTCCCTCAGCACCAAGCATTTGGGCAACCTCATCACGGGATTTGCCAAACTTAACCTCATCAAAAACCACAGGAAAATATGCATAATTGTGGTTTATTCCCTTTTGTGGTTTCCATACTGTAATTCCATCTATTCCATCAAGCCTGTCTATATAATGTTCTACCACAGCTTTGCGCTTTTTTATCTCGCCGTCTACATGACGGAGGTTACACAAGCCCATAGCCGCCTGAAATTCATTCATTTTAGCATTTCCTGCAACCTCGGGATAGCTTTCCTGATCTGCCATGCCAAAATTTTTTTGTATTTGTAGTTTTTTTGTTAAGCTGCTATCGCTATATGTAACACAACCGCCCTCAATGGTGTTAAACACCTTAGTGGCATGGAAGCTGAACATTGAGGCATCACCAAATAAGCCAATACCCTGGTCTCCCACTCGTACGCCAAATGTATGAGCCGCATCATAGATGACCTTCAGATTATGTTTTTTTGCTATTTCCTCAATTTTATGTACATCACACACATTTCCATAAACATGAACAGGAATTATAGCTGATGTTTTGTCGGTTATAAGCTCCTCTATCTTGTTTACATCAATAGTGTAATCATCGGGATTTATATCACAAAACACGGGTGTTAAGCCACATCTGACAATCGCCTGTGTAGTTGAGGCAAATGTAAACGGTGTTGTTATAACCTCACCCGACAACCCCATAACGGTAATTGCCGCCTCGAGTGCAAGATGACCGTTTGTAAATAACGATACATTATCCACAGATAAATATTCACAAAGCTTGTCCTGCAAAGCATTGTGCTTTTCTCCCATATTGGTAAGCCATCTTGTTTCCCATAAATTTTTTATTTCTTCTACATATTCCTCAAACTCCGGCATTGAGGAACGAGTTACATTGATTTTTGACATTTTTCTATTTCACTAATCCTATGTTAATAAATAAACTCCGCCCTTAAAATTGAGTAAATATACATATCTATGAATTTCCCATTTTTAAATGTTACCTGTCGCTTTTTGCCTTCTCTGACAAAGCCACATTTTTCATACATTCGAATGGCTCGTTCGTTGTATTCTAAAACACTCAGTTCTACTCTATTTAAATTTAAATTATAAAAAGCATGTTTTAGCATTTCTTTAGTTGCAAATGTTCCTATACCTTTATTTTGATTTTCATTTTTACCAATCATAATATTAAAAACCGCACTTTGGTTAAGGTGATTTATATTCACTAAACCTACAATGCCAACAATCATATCATTTGCATCTACAATCGCACAGCGAACAGTCGACTGCCTACTTGCCATATATGTTTCATACCATTTTTCATCTACGCCCAAGTTAATATATCTAAACTGCGCACCTAAATTATCAATTAAATTCTTATCATTTCTCCACCTATTTATTTCAACCAGATCATCTTTATATAATTCCCGTAATTTATACATGTAAAACCTCCAATATATATTTCATATCTTCAACACTATACCTTTGATCTACAGGCAGCGGTACGATATTTTTTGCAAAATCATATTCCAATGTTCCTTCATTACAAACATCATACACATCTGCCCACAGAGTTGGTACAAATATTTTATTTGCTATCAATTTCTTTTTTAATTCTGCACCATTTTCTACATATAGTGGATACATAAAAGCACCGTCAGGAACAGTTAATTCAAGTCTATTTATATTTTTTAATTTACTATGCAAATACTCAAAATTTTCTTTTCGTCTTGTCTTTACAAAATCATAATCAATGCCACGCAAAAGGTTATGTGTAAGTTTCGACATATGCTTTATTGGCCAATCTGCAAATGCTTTTTCCGCTTCGGTATAATCATTATAAAACTTTTGAGCTGTTTCCTCGTACCTACCTAAAATATGTTTCATCCTTTCGTACGAAATATCTGTTTCCAGTTTCTCATCCAATAAGGCATCGGTATAAAGATATGCGCCATCCGATACGCCGAAATATTTTCGGCAACTATATAGTGTATCTGTCTGCTCAAAAGGTTCAGCAAAAAAATCTTGCACAGCATCAATAATAATACTTCTATATTTTTTCTTATAATAGCCAACATCCTCCTTTGATAATTGGCCATAGTAATCCACTATATAGAAATATTCATTCTCTTTAAGATCAAAATCCTCAACTGACTTTAATGTTTTATCGATGCTGTAATACTCATAATCACAATTACACCTTACACATGTGTTCTTTATTGCTCTGCACAAAAAATATGGTATATATAGTTTTGTTATTCCCTTTGCTTTTATCAAATACGCCAGACAATTTGCCGCACGATTTAATGCTATCGCATCCCGATAATATTCCTTTCCTGTGTATCTCTGCAATTCAAAATATCCGCCAATCTCTTTCAATATTACCACCTCATCTGACATTATGATTTGTCTTAAGCTTGCTCTCAATCACATTATCTGAATACTCTTTTTTTATGGTGTTATCTGCAACCATCTTGCACACAGTATTGTCGTTCACATTTCTCTTTATTGTCGTGCATGCCCCTATTATACACTTGTTACCAACTGTTGTATCATCAAATACAACGGCATTTATGCCTATAAAACACTGTTCGCCTATTGACGATCCTCCACCCACCTTAGCTGACACGATGAATGAGTGGCTGTGTATAACCGTTTCATTTCCTATGAGTGACATATCCATAATGAAAATATCATTTTCTAGCACTGCATCACTTTGAATCACAACAAAGTCATTAATCCAACAATTATTGCCCTTAATAGTTCCTCTTACTACGGCATTAGGCGATATTATATTGGCGAATTTATAGCCTTTTCTATTTAATCTATCATAAATTTCTTTCCTGTCTTTGTTCAAATTATTCCAGAACAAGGCCACAAAAACAAGGGCATCATTTGCTTCAACAACTTCCTTTAGAGCTTCCAAATCATAAACTGGTAAACCCATAAACTCTTCCGTAGTTTTATATGCTCTATCTACAGCAAAACCTATAATATCATACAACCGATACATCTCTACAAACCGATAAACTCTTTTTGCCGTTGGTCCTGTTCCAACAATAATAAGTTTTTCCTTCACGCTATTCAACCTCCACCGTTACAAGCTCTGTAAGCCTTGCTGTTTTATCAAACATTTCTTCCATTGAGCCATACTTAAATACCATTGTACCCAACGCATGACCTGAGTTTTCAAAAGCAAAAACATCGTCGCCCGTTTTAAAGTCCGTTTGATACTCAACA
The DNA here is from genome assembly GCA_017443895.1 of Clostridia bacterium. Taxonomy (GTDB): domain Bacteria; phylum Bacillota; class Clostridia; order UBA1381; family UBA1381; genus 12844. The sequence continues at coordinate 84,099 of JAFSXU010000068.1, read as the reverse complement.
TAGTTACCCTTTAATTCGTCTGCAATATTAACTTTAACAAGCTTGCCTGTTTTTTTACTATGCACCATATAATTTGACCAATAGCCCTTTGCAGGTGCCATTTTAAGGGTAGAACAGTCCTCGCCTAACGCTGCCTTGATAGTATATTCAACCATATCAACATCTGTTGCATACTGCGTTATTTGCGGAATAAGGCTGCCGCCGTTTCTTGCTCCAAGCTCCAATATATATACATTGTTATCCTTATCGAGAATTACCTCTATATTGTATGCACCCGTCTTCATGCCCAGTTCTGTTATAAGTCTTTGCAGCTCATTGTGTATTTTTGTTTGTGTCGCCTCATCCAAAACGCTTGGCCAACACTCGCCCAATGGTACATACTCTTTAATTCCGTTACTACTGTAAAATTCATTGCCAAAGCATCTGAACACAAGCTTTCCGTCAACAGTAAATCCATCGCCCGAAACCTGATAGCCTTTTTTCTCTATAAATTCTTCAACTACTATTCTCTTTGCTCTTGAATACTTCATTGCATCTTCATATGCAAAATCATATTCGTCCGCACTATAGATTTTATTGATACCCTTACTTCCCGAGCTGTCAACAGGTTTAACCATTACCGGGAAATTGAACTTGCCGGCACTCACCTTCATTGTGTCAATATCCGTATAGCACTCTGCATACGGTGTGTTAAAATTGTGTTCTTTAAGATAGTTTCTGAATGTATCTTTATTTGACAATACCATAACCGACTCATATGGGTTTGTAGGAAATCCCAGCTTCTCACAAACATAAGCCGCTGTCGGCGCAGCAGGATCTGACGCATAGCACACTACTGCATCAAGGTCAAGTTTTTGTGCCAATTCCAATACCGCATCCTTATCTGTTGTGCTTACCTGATAAAACTCATCCGCAACATACTGACCCGGGTTGTCTGGCAGGTAATCACAAATAATTACATAGTGCCCCATTTCCTGAGCCTTTTTTATTGCACAAATCTGCGATGTAGAACCGCCCAGCATCAAAATTCTTTTCATACTTTCTCCTATCATATAAATCTCTTCAATCTGTCTATTGCAATTTTCAATACATCAATTTCTTTTGTAAATGCAACCCTGACATAATCATCATACATATCTCCGTATGCCACACCCGGTACAACCGCTATATGTGCTTTCTTAAGTAGCTTATACGCAAATTCTTCTGACTTCATTCCTGTTTTTGATATATTGATAAACATATAAAATGTGCCTTTAGGCATAAGCGGATTTAGCTTATCTATCTTTATTATTTCACCAAAAAGGTAATCCCTTCGTTTCTGAAATTCTGTCCTTATGTAGTCATTTGGTATTTGATTTGTGTATGCCTCAATCAATGCATATTGTGATGATACTGTAGCACAAGCTGCTACATTTTCCTGAAGCTTTACCATATTTGCAATTATCTCCCGTGGCCCATATGCATAGCCAATTCTCCAGCCTGTCATACTGTACTCTTTTGATAAGCTGTCTATAAGAATAGTTCTGTTTTTAGCTTCTTCAAATTGCAAAATACTCTCATGCTTCACATTATCATATATCAGTGTTCGGTAAACTTCATCTGATATAATTGTAAGGTCATACTTTTGTGCAGTCCGCGCTATAATTTTTAACATATCTGCACAAATTATATCACCTGTCGGATTATTAGGGGAGTTTATGATTATCGCAACCGTCTTATTTGTTATATGTTCTTCCAAAACATTTTCGTCTATAACAATTCCGTTTTGTGAATCATACGCATTTATAATCACAGGCTTGCCCCCGCAAAGCTCAATCATCTGTATGTAATTGACATAATACGGTGCAAATACGATAACCTCATCACCTTCATCGACCATGCTTAGCATTGCAAGGTACAACGCTTCCATACCTCCAACTGTTGTTATTATGTCCTCCGCAGGATTGCAATCAATGCCCCAAACTTGTTTTATCCGCTCTGCAATTGCAGCCCTTGTTTCTAACAGTCCTGCATTTGCAGAATAGTGAAGCTTATTTGAATTCATTGCGCTATATGCCGCATCACAAACAGACTTAGGTGGTGCCAAATCCGGATCACCTAAGGTAAGGTCTATAACATCGTCATATTCCTTTGCCATATTAAATAACTTTCTTGTCAGTGACGGCTGTATTAGCCTTGCCCGTTTAGAAATTTTCATTGATCGACTCCTAAATTTCTCTTTTTACTCTATCAAATATCGGTTTTGACATATCAAAAAGATATTCAAACGCCTCAAGTTTAAACAGTTTCGATAAACCAATATATATAGCTGCACCTAATACTACCTGAATTATGATTACAAATATTACAGGAATCGGCAAAAACTGTATTGGATATATACATGCTCCCATAAATACTGCAAGCAATATTCCCGGCAAAATATCCTTCAATTGAGATAAATAGCTATAATTAAGTAGTTTCCTATTAGGCCATGAGTTTATAATCTGGCTCATAACACTGGTAAACAACAAACTGTAAGCCATAGCCATTACACCATGCCACATTGTGAGCAACAGTACAGTTACTCCCATAATTTTTTTCACTATTTCAAGCTTTAAAAATAAATCACTTCTGCCCATCGCCTTTATCGCATTTAAATTGGCCGTTGTTATTGGCAAAAACATAGATGTTACACAGAAAATTGATAAAAATGGCACACACGGCAGCCATTTATCAGTAAGTATAAATCTCACAACCGGAGTTGCCATAAAAGCAAGCCCCATCATCATCGGTGCCATTACATATGTACTGGTTTTTATCGAACGCCTGACCATGTTCTTCACTCTTGTTTTATCATCCTGTTCGGCAGACATTACCGGCATCAAAACACTATCAATTGAACTATTTATATTTGTTATAATAAGATTTGGGAACATTTTGCCTCTGTTGTAATAGGCAAGACTCTCTGCTGTATACAATTTTCCTATTATAAGCTGACGAATATTGTTGTATACCGTTTCCAACAATGCCGATGCCAATAGTTTCCAACCATACGAGAACAAACCCTTGAGCCTTGTAAAAGAAAACATCAGTTTAGGACGCCATTTAACGGTTATCCATAAAATGATTGTATCAACAGTTGCATTAAATATCTGCTGAGCAACCAACGCCCAAACACCAAATCCTTTATATGCCAACGCTATTCCTATAATGGCAGCTCCTATCGTTCCGCCAAGCGTAGCAAAGAAAAAGCGTTTAAACTGCAATGTTTTTGAAACATATGACTGTTGAACATTTTTAACTCCTGATATGACAAGAGTTAGACTTAATACTCTCACCACCCAAACCAAACTTTCATCATTATAAAAGTTTGCAATCCACGGAGATGCTAGAAACATACCAATATATAATATAGTGCACATTACTATATTAAAATAGAATACGCTGGAAAAATCAAGATCGTCAGCATCTTTTTTCTGGATTAAGGCACTACCCATCCCACTGTCTATAAAAACATTCAGAATTTGTGTGAATACAGTAACAAGCGCAATCGTCCCGTATGCCTCAGGCGCAAGCAATCTTGCAAGCACAATTGATACAACAAAAGCAACGCCTTGCGCACCACATCGTTCCGCAAACCGCCACGCCATATTCGTTAATGTTTTTGTTCTTACGCTCTCATTCGACATTATTTTCTGTTCCTGATTTTCTTTTTTATCTCCATTAAAAATGGAAAGTAAATTTTTAAATTAATTTTTAGCTTTTCTATAATAGGCTCTTGCCTATATATTTCTAAATATGGTAACTGCTTTAACTGTCTGTATTGGTCCAGTCGCATAAGATTCTTATACTTACCTCGTAAAATAATGTGTTGTATAGCGTGCGTATACTTGTATTCAGTATCCTGATCCAACTGTTTCAGAACTCTATTCATCTTGTCAACATGCTGATTCATTTGATCAGGTTTGTCGCTCATTCTACTGGTCCATGAACCATCCGATGCAATTCTATAGCAAGCCATATTATCTGATAGATACAACATGCCACCACGCAACGCTCCATGAATTTGTAAAAAATAGTCAAGCCCCATTAGTTTCCTAAACTGAGGTTGATTTTTATTAATATCAGCACGATAAAATAATGATGCGGTACATACATACCCTCCACCACCCAGAATTACTTCTTCAACCGGTATGATTGTATCTTTTCTTTTAGGTGCAACTTCTTCTATTATTTTTTTTGTATTCGCTATCACTGTATTAACGGCATGCGCACAAATATCGACTTCCGGATGCTTCTCCATTGCATCATATTGCTTTTGTAACTTCAAGGGGTCTGTCCAATAATCATCACCCTCGCATATTGCAATATATCTACCCTTAGCTCGCCCATACTGAATTCTGCTAAGTGACCCGTCTTTTTTAGAATACTGATTTTCCTTGCTATAGATCGGCTTTATAATATCGGGATATTCATTTTCATATTCCCTTATTATGTCTGCAGTATGATCCGTAGATGCATCATCATGAATTAAAACTTCAAATTTGAAATTTGTTTTTTGCATAACAAATCCATCTAATGCATCCCTTATGTACTTTTCATGATTATACGCATTACATATAATACTTACCTTGATTTCGTTATCCATTTAAATCTATCCTTTATATTTTTTAGCAACACCGCTAATCTAAATGCAGACGAGAGCACTCTGAATCTCTTTTCCCGAAATAACAAATATATTACTCCGTACTTTTTTGACAATCTGTTGACATTTACATTCTTAGTGATAAAATCGCTGTAGAAACGATGCTTTTGCATTTCATACATAATATTAACTTTATCTGCTGTGCTTACCCCCGAAAGTGATATTTCATACAGTATCGAGCACAGAATACCTATACAATAGTTAGCATATTTACCATATATTTTTTTATTTTTCATTAAAGGAAGATATTCTAAACTCTTTTCTCTTACATCAAATATGCTTTTATACCTGTATGGATTGAAGCTTCTTGTCATACTACTATCATTGCAATAATAATTGTATATGCTAACAGGAGTATATACAATCTTCTCGGCATTAAACACCGGATAAAAAGATTGTAATGCATCTTCGCCATTAGTAACTTTTGAGTATTCTTCATATGGTGTTTTGTCTTTCTTTAACAATTCTGTTTTAATTGCCTTGCGAGCCATACTGTTCAACGCCGGATTAAAAAGAAAGGTCTCATAAAACATCAGTTTCTCTTCCGCGGATATAAATACAACCTCTTTGTCCCAGATTGGCACATTTTTTTGTCTTTTACCCGTCTGTGAAACTTTTGTAAGATTAAACACCATTACATCACAATGTTCTCTGGTTAATATTTCGTCAATGATTTCCAAATAGTTAGATTCTACATAATCATCAGAATCAATAAAGAGTGAATATTCGCCTCTGGCACGGGCTATGGAAAAACGCCTTGTCAAAAGCAAGCCTTGGTTGGCATTATGAAACACCCTGATTCTATGGTCTTTATTGGCATACTCGTCACATATTCTGCCGGAACTATCTGTCGAGCCATCGTCTGTCAAAATTATTTCAAAATCAGGGATTGTCTGACTCAATAACGAATCAACACACCTGTGCAAAAATTTTTCAACATTGTACACCGGTATATGTATTGTATATTTAGGATTACTCATCCCTGCCATACTCATTTTTCAACCCTTTCAAAAACAATTCTTTATGTGCTTCACACTCAATATAATTTGTCAGTGCATATCGTTTTTTCTCTGATAATTTTATTTTTAACCTATGTCCCAGCAACTTATTTACCACTCTAAAAATAATGTTATCACCAAACAGCCCATTAACATAGTTTGTTATCATTCGTTGTGCAAACTCATCATATTTTTTCGCCACAAACTCTGTATTCTTTATTTTTTCACTTTCTCCAAATCAATCCAGTCACCAAACTTATAATCCCACTCCTCAGGCTCAAATGGTACCATACCACTCCAATGAGTAAATGTTAACTCGCCAAAATACACTTTTCCGTTAATTTCATATAAATCAACTCTGACATGTGGGATTCCTTTCGATAGTAAAGCTGCCACCCTCACCATCTCATTAAAAGATTTTGGTCTGTTTATAGACATACTAGAATTTGGATGACCATTCAAAAAAGGTAAATGCCTAAAGTCCATATCAAAGAAATCAAACTTAGTCTCCGCATTGGGGTTTGTCCTATCTGTTGCTATAAACAAAAATTGCACATTTCCATCAAAACAGAAAAACTTGTAATCTCTCAACTCCCCACTTTCATCCTCCATATACTTTTCTGCAATAATCTTTCTATGTACATCTTTATATGGCCACTCTCTGCCATGTAAATAGTAACCTTCTTTTAATCCTTTTTTTAACTTTTTTCTTACTGTTTCTATATCTAACTTAGATTTATCTTTGCATATACACATTCCTACACCAGAGTTATGGTTGCATTTTAAAACAAATTGGTTTGGTAATTCATCAAAATCAATGTCATCGGGATCATCCCACACACCTAACAAAGGAATGAGATATTCCTCTCCCAATTTCTCTTTTATGTATTCACGCACCGCATATTTGTCAACCATTTGTGTATATTCAGGTTGTCTATCGTGTAATTTTAGCCACTGCAGCTTCTCGTTAAATGTCTGTGGGTTATCAAGGTTGAGTTTCTTGCCCATTTTTAAACTGTACATAAATTTTAAATATGCCTCATCCGGCATCCAATTATAAATTCCATACTGTCCCAATGCTTGCAACACCAGTTTGGGATTTTTAATAGCTTTATTAACTTTCTCTAATAAACTGCTCATAGTATTCTCGTCTTTGCTCCTTTATTTTTCGTTTTGTTATATATACATCCGCCGCTGCAACTGTAAGATAAATCATATTCATTTTATCATAATATGTTACCGCACCATATTCAACAACAGTCCTTGTAACCAATAACGACAACAAAAACATTGTTGCTGGACTATGGGTTTTTCTATAGTTTTTGAATAAATTAGACACTAAATAAATATATATATAATAATAAAGTGTAAATCCAAAAATTCCGGTTGCTGCAAGTAGTTCAACAAAATTATTATGAAGATATGTTGAACGGCCAATAGCTATTAAGGTTACTTCTCCAGTGTTACCTATGCCCGTTCCTGTAAATGGATGTTCTTTAAAGTATTTTATGCCTTCAACTATCATTTTTTGCCTTTTAAGCGTTGAACCGTCCACCTTACCTGATGCTCCAGTCATTTGCTCGAATCTTTCGAAAATAGTATTAAATATCGGCTGCTCTGATATCCACAGCGCAACTGCTATCAATATTATAACAATAATGCAGATCCTAACAAACTTTTTCATCTCAAATCTTTGCATACTATCAAGTAGCAACATGAAAGAAACACCCACAGCAAGAATTACAAGCACCTTCCTTGAGCCACTACCTAATGCCATAACAAGCGGCAATGCTATGAGAATATAGCAATATACTCTGCTTTTAATGTACGCAAAATAAAAACCCAACAAAACTGTTATCGCCATATACATTCCTATTACATTTACATTGGATATTTCTTGCCCGGCCCGTTCTCCCTCTTTTAACATCTCCATATATCCTGAGTACCCATAGTACCCCAGCATATAGAACGATCCCAACATTCCCGCCACGAACATCGATATTAAAAAGAAATCAACATTACCTACACTTACTAAAAATGAAAAGAGAATGACCGATGCAATCAACAATTCAGATAAGGTAACCACTTTTTCCATGGCTTTTCCTGAATCTTTTGCCCATAACATAGTAATCACACACCACAATATAAAAAACAGTAAATATAACATGTATGGACTAAAATGAAGCCTGCCTTGGTTGCGGTTTAAATAAGCTGCACACCCGCCAAATGCCGCGAAAAACAGTAAATGCGAATATACATTCAATTCCGGTGAACTTGAAAATGCAAATACGGATGTCATATACAAGGTAAGCAAAAACACAACTGTACCAAATCCATCTTTAAATCTTAAGTTTTTCAAGCCCGGCCCTCTATCCGTAATACTATCCATCTATCTTAAACCTCTTCTTGAAATACCAGTTCTACAAACCTATCAACCACTGACTGTATATCATAGCCATTTTTTATAAATTCTTCTTTTGTGTTCTCGCGCTTGTATCCATTTCTATACGCAAGTACCCTATCGGCCCAATATTGTGCAGTCTCCTCTAATGGCACATAATCAATCAATCCTGTAATATCTGCCTCTTTAGTTATAGTATCTGATATTACACAGTGTAACCCTGATGCCTGTGCTTCTATAACAACATTTGGCATCCCTTCATACAGCGACGGGAACAGCAATACATCAAACGCCGAATAGAGCTTTGCTACATCATCCCTGGCACCTAAAAACTTTACATTTTCTTCTATATCATATCTTCTGACCTGTTCTTTTACCTGTTCTTGCAATTTCCCTATTCCAACCAAAATTAAAACAGCATTACTATTATTTTTCAATATCTCTTTGAAAATATCTATAAGAAATTTATGATTCTTTTGGCTTGAAAACCTACCGATATGTCCAATCACAAACTGTTCGTTATCAATTCTATGTTCATCACGTATTTTCTGTCTTTGATACTCAGAAAATTTATATGCATCAAAATCTAACGCATTATTTAGAAAATCAACATTGCCTTTGTCTACTTCTTTTGCTCCAAATGTATATTCAGCCGCCAAGTCAGAGGGGGCAATTTTTACATCTGCAATGGCATTAAATCGCTGTTGTAAAATTCGATTAACACTTCTCTTTGCAATGCTCATTTGAGAATGGGCATTGCACGAGCGCACCGCAAGCCATTTTGCACCACCTTTTTTGCATGCAAGTAAATCAAAATACGCAATGGGGACTGAAGAAATCTTTAGAACATTAGTATATCCATTATCCCGCACAATCTGCTTCAGATCGCAAAATGTTTTAAAAGGCCTCTCTGTACGCAACGGGATTCTATATATTCTTCCACCTAATTTCAATACTTCACTTTCATAATGCCCTGTATTAGCAGAAACAACAAAATCTAACTTGTATTGATCCGGCAATGCCCTAAAGACTTTCATCAAAAAAGTCTCCGCACCTCCCTGGTCAAGCGAACTAACAATACATAATAATCGTTCCATTTGTATAATTCCTCCTATTACAGCTTGTTAAATTAAGGCCTAAATCTCAACATCCTCATAGTATAATAGCTTCATTGCAAAATCAGTTGTCTATAAAAGCAAAGAAGCGTTCAAAATCAGATAATAAAGACTGTATTACACTATCTACTTTAGTGCGGTTCAAACTAAATCTATAAACATGGTAAATATAAACTGAGCCATCAGCAATACCAATGTCGCGTTTGTATATATCCGTTTGCTGCACCTTGGAAAGAGCAATAACTCTACCAACAGCCTGACCACTCTATTTTTCAATCAATTAGGTATAAGCTTATATATCGTATTAGCTATACAAATCACGGCAACTCCGTTTTTCTTACAGTCATTTTTTTCTGTCTTGCATGGAATCAATTTTATTAAAGATAATTGGCATCACCTTTTCAGGAATATATCTTTCAGCTTCTTTTAAGCAATTCTCACGCAGACTGCATACTTCTTCTTTATGGGCGATAACATAATCTATTTTTTCCTTAAATGCCATTTCCGAGGAATGTTCATACAAATATCCTGTCTTTCCCTCTACAATTAATTCCGGATTAAACTTCCAATCGCTCGCCAACACAGGAAGCCCCGAAGCATATGCATCAATAATTGTACCGGGGAAACATTCGCCAATATATGTAGTAGGAAATAAGAGCATAAAATAATTACCTAACACTTCTGTTGATTTATCATATGCAACCAGACCTTTGTAGGAAATCTCATCAGAAACAGTTTGCAAAAACTTTTCAAAATCCTGTTTGTAATCCTCATCGGGTACCCCATATATATCTAAACAAGCGATAGTTCTCCCTGCCTCTTGATTGACACTTTGAATAGCTGAAGCTGCAAGTTCAATACCCTTCGCTTTTGATATTCTGCTAAAAGTACAAAATCTTAAAATACCATCATTCCTGTAGCTTTTTAAATCAGAATTTATATGAATTGGCTTAGAATTCGGCAATACTTCCACATTAAAGATACCCCACTTTTCAAATTCCTCAGCGAGTGATTTCATTTGAACCCAGTTGACAACAAACGAACTCATATATTGCGGATACTTTGGGTGCTGTTCCACAAGGTCTAAAATACTGCTACCGATTATGTTATTATATATTCTCTTTCCCAAATATTTTTGACACTTACTTAACAGTGGCAAAAAAAGCTGCAACCCATTCCAAGATACCATTAGAATGATATCTTTACAAGTAAGCATACAATAGAGTAGAGACAAAACAGCTTTGATTTTAGACTGTTTTATCAAACCGGTATTCAATAAATAAATATTTTCTTCGCCATAATGCTTTTTGAGAGTATCCAAAAGTATTTTTGTCCGTATTGTCTGTCCGCATGATGGTCCTTTCCCTTCAGCGGTAATTCTCCCAATAACTCCAATTTTCATATCACAGCCTCATCCTCATATCATCAATGTCCTAAATTTCCTATACTGACATAGTACAACTCAAAATTAACTATCTTTTCTCAAGACGCAGATAATCACATATATCCATTTTATACCTCTTTACGCTTTTATTTTACAATCTCCAATAATAAACTTTGCCCCTGTCCACCTGCTTTATATCTAATAACCCTTTCACATCAATAAGAACATTTTTCTCGCTTGAATCTTTAAAATAACTATAAATATCCGACAGTTTGAGTTTTTTAAATTCCTCATGCGCAACAGCCAAGATGATACAATCCACAGCTGAAAGTGAGTTTTCTTCAACTAAATCGACACCATAAACCCTTTTTGTTTCTGTCTTGTCTGCCCAAGGATCTACAACAACCGGAGTTATTCCATATTCTTTCAAACGGACTATTATATCCTCCACTTTGCTGTTTCGGATATCAGGACAATTTTCCTTGAATGTTATCCCGAATATTGCAACCTTTGATTTCTGTGGTGCTTTTCCTGCCAATACCATCTGTTTAATGGCCGCATCTGCAACAAACTCACCCATGCCATCATTGACTTTTCGTCCTGCAAGAATAATCTGGCTATGATAGCCCAATTTTTCAGCCTCATAAGTAAAATAATACGGGTCTACTCCAATACAATGTCCGCCAACAAGTCCGGGTCTGAAGCCTAATGCATTCCATTTTGTATTCATGCCATCAACAACTTCATTTGTGTCTATACCCATTCTGTCAAATACCATTGCCAGCTCATTCATAAAAGCAATGTTTATATCCCTCTGACTATTTTCAACTACTTTGATTGCTTCTGCTGTCTTAATTGTTGATACCGGATATGTTCCAACTTCAATGACTATGTCATATATATTTTTAATTTCTTCAAGAGACTGCTCGTCCATACCGGAAACAATCTTTTTTATATTTTCCAGTCGGTGTATTTTATCTCCAGGGTTTATTCTCTCAGGAGAATAACCCACTTTAAAATCAACTCCGCACTTTAAGCCTGATTCTTGTTCAAGTATAGGAACACAAATGTCCTCTGTCACTCCCGGATATACGGTTGATTCATAAACCACAATTGAGCCTTTGGTTAAATTTCTACCCAAAATCTCACTTGCACTCTTAACTGGAGTTAAATCCGGCGTTTTATCCTGGTTAATAGGCGTAGGGACTGCTACTATATAAAACTTAGCCTCTTTTAGTTTTTTCTCATCATCTGTAAACTCCACTTTGGTATTTCTCACAGCATCGTCTCCAACTTCTTTTGTTGGATCAATTCCAGACTTGTAAAGCTCTATTTTATCAGAATTCAAATCGAAACCTATAACATTCACATATTTTGCAAACGCAACAGCAATAGGCATTCCTACATATCCCAGTCCTACCAGTGCAACTTTCTCCTCTTTATTGACAATTTTTTCAAACAATGACATTATATCATTCTCTCCTTACTACTCATTTTAATTTACCTTTGTATTCCTCATATATACCATATGATCCGCGTGGCGAACAACAAACAGTTAAAAGTAAATAAAAAAACGCTGAAATGTACTTCTTTCTTTTTAGCTGTACATAAAAGAGCACTCCGAAATGCCTACAAGTAACAAATCTTCTCTGAGCACAGTTAAGATAAGAAAACCTATTTTTTTTTGCCTTATAGAGCAATCTTTCCCCTATGAGTTTTTTTTCGCTGGTCGAAATACGCTCCCCATCACGAATGTATGCCTTGACAGATACTTTATTAATGTATCCAATAAATAATCCCTGCTCAATAGCTTTGAGCATCAACATAAATTCCTGAGCGGCCACTACATCTACAAAGCCACCGATTCTCCGTAGCGCATCAGCTTTAAACATCATGGTCGGCGTACCTGTAAGGTGATACATAAGATGTGTAGCCATCAACTCTTTGCTACTCATTCCATTCCTCATCATCTGTGTTTTTTTTGTTAAAAGCTCACCGTTCTGATTATAGGTTTCTAAATCCATTATAGATAAATCCCAACCATATTTTCTCATGGCTTGAACTTGAATTTTGACTTTATCAGGCAAATATATATCATCATCATCCAAAAAAGTAATATACTCGCCATTTGCTATGTCTATGCCCACATTTCTAGCTATCGCCCCACCGCAATTATGCTTTAATTTGATATATTTTACTCTTTTGTCATTAGCAAAACATTCCATCCTTTTTTCGGTTTCAACCCTAAAAGGCGAATCATCTCCATTGTCATCTATTACTATCACCTCAACATCGCCATATGTCTGTGCCAGGACAGAATTAATCGAGCCTAATAGATAACTAGACCTTTTGTATGTAGGAATAATAACAGAAACCAACCTTTTTTCCATTTTAGCATCTCTTGGCATACTAACTTACAATATACCAACTGACTCCTTCCTATATTATCTAAGAATAATCGGTAACTACTGCAATAAGGCACTTTGCTGTTCAGCAACATTTTCTTTAGGTTCCATATGTTCGCTACTATGGTTTACTGTTTCAGCCGTAACTTGTCCAACCGCCACGCCCTCGGTGGATTCGGGAATAAACAAAATTTTAATTGTTGCAAATATTATTCTTAAATCCTCAAAGAAATTGGGCTTTGCTATGTACATTAAATCCATCTGTAGCTTATCGTATGGCGTAGTATTATATTTCCCGTAAACCTGTGCATAGCCTGTGAGTCCTGCTTTTGCCTGCAGTCTCAGATTAAACTCGGGCATAACCTCACAATATTTTGCCGCAATCTCAGGGCGCTCCGGTCTTGGACCCACAACACTCATATCACCCTTTAATATATTGAACAGCTGCGGAAGCTCGTCCACTCTTATTTTTCGTATTATTCTTCCTACAGGCGTTATCCTGTCATCTTTATCGCCTGCAGATAACCTTGCAACTCCGTCTTTTTCGGCGTCAACCCTCATTGACCGAAACTTTAAAACTTCAAACTCTTGTCCATCCTTTGTAAGCCTTACCTGCTTATACAATACCGGACCTTTGTCCGTAGCTTTTATGGCAATAGCTGTTATAAGCATAACCGGCGATAAAACGAGTATTACTATACTCGATGAAACAACATCAAACACCCTTTTTGAAATCAAAAATGCAGGTGACGGATTATATCTCTCAACCCTTAGCATGGGCAAATGGAACATGTGCACCTTTTTGGCGCCGCTAAGGATTACATCACCTATTCGAGGCAACATATATACACGAATGTCATGTGCAATGCAGTACTTTAAGATAACATTTCTTTCACGGCTTCTTACACCGCTTAAAAATACACATTCACTGCCATTTAATATACTGAGATCCTCTAAACAGGTTGAGACATCAACAGAATTTTGGACACGAAACTTCTTATCAAAACCGTAATCACTTATAAGCTGTTCCATTTCCTCTCGCAAATCGAAAATGACAGTCGTTTTTTGAGGCTTATATTTTTTAAAGTACCACTTGTGCGTTACAAGCGCCCATACAGAAGATATAAAAACCTGCATAAAAAACAGCAAAATCATAGGTATCACATTTGCTATGCCTTCGGTAAGAAGGAAGATAACAACACACAAGATACCATCACTGATTATTGCCGCCAAAGCCTGACTGTAAACTATCTCTGAGATTGTGCTTACAGATATTAAAAATCCGTCATATACTTTTCCAAATACTATGTACAATATAAAGAATAACAGTATTACTACAGTGTTACCCCGATACATAAACGGATGTTCCATTAAATTAACATAATAACATAGCCACACAATCGCAAACGGAACTGTCAAAAGTATCGGGTTTGAGATTTTAATAATTTTTAAAATTAAGTTATTTATAAATTTATTCACTATCTTCACCTGCCCACTTGGCTACATTAAACAACCTGTGAAGAAAGATCCGTCTGTTACGAATAACAGAGCCAATATTCTGCTCTTTGGCTATTCTATCAATATCTTTATTTTCCATTTAAAAAGCCCCAACAATCAATTTATAATACGACACAATATTTATTTTCCACCCATTCGGCATTCTGCTACGGATGCGTTCTGCATAAATACATAACAATCGTATTCTATCCTATTTTAGCACATATACTATACAAAATCAAGGGATTTTTATAAACATTTTATACCAATACCTGTCATTTGGAATAATTTATTAAAGACAAAACCGAAAAATTTATGCAAAATTTACTGTTTTTACAGATTTTCCGATACATAACAAATATCTTAAAAATTGGATAAAACTGACAACAAAATTGCCCTCTGTTACACGCCAATTACAGAAAAGTTATATATTTTTTGTAATTTTCTCATTTTAATTGCTTTTTTCTTTTTTTTCTGATATAATAAATAAGATAGATTTATTCCATTTACATATGGATGTTTTTGTTTTACGGATAAAATAATACGAAGGAGTGTTTTTCTTGGAAAAGCTTTTAGTTACCGGCGGAACTCCCTTAAAGGGTGAGGTTTCAATAAGCGGCGCAAAGAATGCGGCAGTCGCTATTATTCCGGCGTGCATCCTTATAAAAGCACGGTGCAGACTTGAAAATGTACCGAATATCAAGGATGTGAAGCTGTATCTTAAAATTTTACAGAATTTACACGCCGATGTTGAATATGTTGATGAACACACTGTTGATATAGATTGTACTAATGTTGACTCATACGAGCCTTTGGGCGACTTAACCCGAAAAATGCGAGGCTCAAGCTACCTTATGGGTGCGCTTTTGGGAAGATTCGGGCAGTTTAGCGTTGACCCTCCCGGCGGCTGTGATTTCGGAACAAGACCGATTGACCAGCACATAAAGGGCTTTGAGGCATTGGGCGCATCGGTTAAGGTAGAGCGTGGTATGATTGTCGGAAATTCCGACGCGCCGTTGACAGGCGGAAATGTATATTTTGATGTTGTTACAGTCGGCGCAACGATAAATTCAATTTTGGCGGCTGTTACCGCACCGGGCACAACAACAATCGAGAATGCGGCAAAGGAACCGCACATTGTTGACCTTGCAAACTTTTTAAATGCGATGGGCGCAAATATACGAGGTGCAGGAACGGACACAATAAAAATCAAGGGTGTAAACCCCGATTTACTCCACGGCGGAATATATACAATTATCCCCGACCAGATAGAGGCAGGAACATTTATGGTTGCCGCCGCCGCAACAAAGGGCGATGTTACAATCACAAATGTAATTCCGAGGCATCTTGAAATTATCGGTTCAAAATTACAGCAAACAGGCGTAAGAGTGGAATACGGAGTTGACTCTGTCCGTGTATCGGTTGACGAGGGCAAGGTTTTAAAGCCGATTAACTTTACGGCTTTGCCATATCCGGGCTTCCCTACCGATATGCAGCCCCAGCTTGTAACATACCTGTCTACAATAAAGGGTACATCAACGGCTCGTGAAGCTGTTTGGGACAACCGTTTCAGATATGTAAGCGAGCTAAAGCGAATGGGTGCAACGATACGGGTTGAAGGTCAGCTTGCAATTATTGACGGCGTTGACCACCTGTACTCGGCACATGTTAAGGCAACGGATTTAAGAGCCGGTGCGGCAATGATTATAGCAGGACTTATGTGTGACGGCGTTACGCATATCAGTGAAATTCATCATATTGACCGCGGCTATGAGAATTTTGAAAACAAATTCATTGCTCTCGGCGGTAAAATCGAGAGAATTACAGTCGAGGACGACTACGAATTGATATAAAGTAAGACTGTTGCTTTTATGGCAAAGAGTTCAAAAATATAATTTTATCTTTTAATATAATTGGTACTGAAATCCGCAAAGAATGCGGATTTCTTCCATAATAAATTACTTTAAAGAGGTTATATGGTTACATTTTCATCACTTATAAGCGGATCGTCGGGGAACTCTACCCTGATATCCGACGGAAGGACTCACATTTTAACAGACTGCGGAATGTCAGGCTCAAAGCTAAAGGATGCATTATCAGCATTTGGCATATCGCCCGATAATTTATCCGCAATTTTAGTAACTCACGAGCATATAGACCATGTAAGGGGCGTAGGCGTTGTAGCAAGGCGCTACGGCACACCCATATATGCAACAGAGAAAACAATAAAAAATTTAAACTGCGGTAATATTGACGATAGTCTTATTCACACCATAACTCCCGACGCGGATTTTGAGATAGGCACTTTTGGTATACGCCCGTTCTCCATTCCGCATGATGCGGCTGACCCTGTTGGGTATTCATACTTTTCACAAGACGAAAAATTTTCACTTGCAACGGACATAGGGCATATGAATGACTATATCCTCTCAAACATTATGGGCAGCTCAAGGATTTTGCTCGAATCAAACCATGATGTTGATATGCTGCAGTTCGGTACATATCCGTTCCCGCTAAAGCAAAGAATTTTAAGCGATGTGGGGCATTTATCAAACGAAAATGCGGCAATGACGGCGTATAAGCTGATACAGTCCGGCACAAAAAGCATAGCTCTGGGGCATTTGTCAAACGAAAACAACACGCCCGAAATTGCACATCTTGAAACCTTTAACTATTTAACTCAAAAGGGTGTAAGCGTAGGCGATGATGTTAGATTGCAGGTTGCAAAACGGTACGGAGTAACAAATATATAATGAATATTACTGTTTTATGTGTAGGTAAGATAAAGGAAAAATATTTTACCGATGCGATAAATGAATATAAAAAACGACTTTCTCGGTTTGTAAAATTCAATATTATAGAAATACCCGATGAGAAAATCCCCGATAACGCCTCTCAAAAAGAAGAAGAAAAGGTAAAAGAAACCGAGGGCGAAAAGATTTTGGCAAAGCTCCCGACCGATGCCTATGTGATTTCAATGTGTATTGAGGGGAAAGGGGTATCATCTGTTGAGCTTGCGGAGAAAATTGCCGATATTTCAATGCAAAAAAGCCATATAGTTTTTATTATAGGCGGATCTTTGGGACTTTGGGACAAGGTAAAAAGCCGTTCCGACTTTAAAATGAGCTTTGGTAAAATCACACTTCCACACCAGCTTATGCGCGTGGTTTTATGTGAGCAGATTTACCGCGCATTTAAGATAAACCGAAATGAAAGCTACCATAAATAATAATTTTTAAAATTTTTTTCATTATAAAACTCCGATTAAAACAAATATCTTTTAAATTTTATCATTATTTTATTTCTATGTCAATTACCGTAAAAATGAGGCTGATTGAATTTAGATGCAGAACGCACAAAACTCACCCGCCGGCGTATGTGTATACTCCAAGTGGTGAGTTTTGTGTGTAATGAAATGATCTGCGCTAAATTGGGCAGCCGTCAGATTTTTGCGTATACTTGCGGTTTCAATACTCCCACATACGGCAGGCTCCTGTAATTTTCGGCAAAATCGAGTCCGTAGCCTACCAAAAACTCGTCAGGCACTTCCTTGCCGATGTATTTAACATCAACATCAATCTCACGCCTTGACGGCTTTGACAGGAATGTGCAGATATTAACGCTTGCCGCGCCTCTGTCCTCAAGAAGCTTATGGATATTAAACAGGGTATTTCCGCTGTCGATTATATCCTCAATGATTATAATATGCTTACCCTCGGCAGAGTTATCCATATCCTTTTTAATCTTGATAATACCTGTCGACTTTGTTCCGTCGCCATAGCTTGACGCCTGCATAAAGTCAAGACGGAGCGGAACGCTTATGTATCTTATAAGGTCAGCGGCAAATACCATTGAGCCTTTTAAAATAACAAGCGCTAAAATTTCCTTGCCCTCGTAATCACGGCTTATCTCCTCGCCCAATCTTTTACAGATTTGCTGTATCTCTTTCTCGTCTACAAAGACTTCCCTTACATCATCGTGTATCATATTCTAATCCCCCTTAATTTTTTTGTACATTGTATCATAAACTTTTCAATATTTTAACCCCTTTTTATAATTTTTTTGTTTTTTTTGCAAATAATACTAAAAATAAGCTTGAATAAAATTCAAACAATGAATGATTAAGGTACAAAATGCACGGCATTTTGAAGTAGTATTTATGCTGTTTTGTGTGCCTTGAAAGGAATTATTATAAATGAAAAAAATCTTGGCTTTGGTTATTTTATTTATCTTAAACACAAGCGTATATGCCTACGATAACAAAAACCTGTTAAATCCGCTTATAAAAAGCTATTCATACCCACCTATACAGGCGGACAACAAGAAAATAACCGAATTTTTGCTTGCCGTGTGCGATCTTACCGAATTTGATTATAAGGACTATGACATAGACAGAATATACCGTCATGTTCTATACACAAACAAAAAATTTCAGTCACTTGTAAAAGAAAAGCCTCAAAGCATGAGTGTTGACAATATAAGCTATATAAATTCGGCATACATTGACTCTGTCATAACCGAGATTTTAGGCATTGAGCCGTTTCATCCACCCTTTGCACTGCTTATAGACAAAGGATATTGCTATCGTGCGGATAAATATATGTACAGTGGCGGATTTAATGCCAAATACGATACAAAAATAAATAAAATCATATCTGTACTTGATTTGGGGAGCGGAAGAAGATATGTAATCTTTTCAGATACATATACCGAAAACAATAAATCCGAAAATGAATACAGCTATGCCGTAATTGACACATCAAAGGAGCCGTATCGGCTTTTAAGCCTTAAAATGGGCGGAGAGCTTTTGGATAATTCCTCACTTTTGGCATATGCCGATACGCAAAATTATCAGCGCCGTAAATACAATCCGCTTATACCTGCACTTTTGGGGATATTTATTCTGTGCATAATAATTGCAATTGTAATAATTATCCGCTATGAGCCAAAGGAGGAGGAAATTAGTTGAATGTTTATATAAATCAAAAATATCGGGTTTTGTATATTGTAGAATTTCCACAAAATTCTTGACATCATAAGCGCAGATATGATACAATGGACAGGATAATAAGCATATATTCTAAAGGAGGATTAAAATATGTTAGTAAACACAAAAGCAAGGGTTGGTGTGTTCTCAATTGCACTCGGAGCGTACCTTCCGCAGTTCCCGTCATTGGTGCCTGAGTTTGAAAGCCAATATGCGGAATTTAAAAAGACCTTACCCGATACAATCGAGGTTATCGACGGCGGTATGGTTACAACAAAGGAGCAGGCAATGGTAGCAGGCGACAAGTTCCGTGCGGCTGATGTTGACCTTGTTATTCTACAGCTTCTTACTTATGCAACATCATACAATATGCTTCCTGCTGTTCGTGATTTAGATGTGCCTGTTGTTCTTGTGAACATTCAAAAGAAAAAGGCGCCTGATTATGCAAATACAGACACTCCTACATGGCTCGGTGAGCTGTACGCCTGCGGTGCGGTAGGCGAAATGGTAGCCGATCTTGAGCGTGCAGGAAAGCGCCACGCAGTAATAACCGGTGTTGTTGAGGGCGGCGATCCGTATGTGCAGGCTGAGATAGAGGATTGGTGTAAGGCCGCACAGGTAAGACGCCGTTTCCGTGATACAAACCTTGCTCAGATAGGCAGACCGTACCCCGGTATGATGGACTTATACATAGATGAAACAAATCTCTATCACAGAATGTTCCTTTACACCAAGCAGTTTGACTGGGAAAAGATGTGGGCAATAGCTGATGATATTACAGACGAGGACGCTATCCGTCAAAAGGCGCAGGAAATTCTTGATACATTTGATATTGAGGGTGGCGGAACTATAGAAAAAGTATGGGATATGGCAAAATATGTTGTTGCATTTGAGCAGTGGGTAAAGGACGAACAGCTCGGATTTATCGCTTCGCATTATGACGGTTTTGCACAGGGTAAGGCAGGCGAGCTTGACAGTATGCTTATCCCTGCATTCTCAATGCTTATAAAGCAGGGCACGGCTTGTGCGGTTGAGGGCGATATTAAGGTTGCAATGGCAATGAGCATCTTAAAGACAATCTCAGGTATGGGACAGCTTTCTGAAATGTATTCTATCGACTTTGACGATGATATTTGCATTATCGGTCATTCAGGCTCGGGCGATGCGGATATTTCGGCAAAGAAGCCTACTATGAAGATAGTTCCTGTATTCCACGGTAAAACAGGCGGCGGTTACTTAACACAGTTCTATCCGCATTTGGGTCCTGTTACATATCTTGGCATAACCCAGGATAAGGACGGTCACTTTAAGTTTGTTGTGGCTGAGGGCGTAAATGAAGATGGTCCAATCTTTACCTTCGGCGACACCAATATGCGTACACGCTTTACCTGCGGTGCAAGAGAGTTCTGCAATAAATGGAGCGAGGCAGGTCCTACACATCATATGGCAGCCGCAGCAGGCAGACATATCGACACAATCTTAAAGGTTGCAAAGATATTCAATGTTGATGTAGATATAATAACAAGATAAATTGATTTTAGCCTGAAGGGGCTGTTGCAAAAATGCAACAGCCCCTTTTTTATCGCTTTTGTTATTTAGTTTTCGCTGTATATAAGCTCTTCTTCACTCAATATTCCGCGCTCTATTGCCGACCCTTTTACATCTTCATAAAATATCGCCATTGTCATCTCCATATACGGGGCAAGGAATAAAAGTCCTATACCGAATGTCAGAAGTGACAGAAAAATATATCCCAAAAATGACATTTCAAGCAAAAATGCACGCATTTTATAGCCGTCCATAGCTCTCTTTGAAATTTCAAACATACGCTTTGTTTCAAGGCTTGGATTTTCGGCCAAAAGATATTCAACAAGGAAATATGAATAGCTCTTTACAATACCTGGGATTATAAATAACATTGTCCACAGGAAAAGGTAAATTCCTTTTAAAAGCACGGTAACAATCGCTCTTGAAAGACCGTTTTTATACAGAAATACAAGGTCGTCAAGCTCACGCCGTTCATTTATTGATTTTATAAAAAATCTTGTAAGTCCGATTGCAAACGGATATGTCACAAAAAGCGTTCCTAAAAAGCTTATAACAAACGCTATAGTCTGTGCCGTTCCCTCGCCCTGATCCATTCTTTCAAAAAGCGTTCCCAAACTGCTCACCAATCCAATAACCAGCGTAACCAAAAGATATACCGCAACGCAATACCAATACTTTCCTTTAAGGCTCTGTCTTGCTCTTTCTCTGTATTCACTCAGTGTCATAAAATTCATTCCTCTCCGATATAATGTATTACCGTGATTATACTACAGAGCAGACTGTTATTCAAGGGTTTATTACTTTAGTATAGAATATGTAAATAATTCGTTAAATTTCAACTGATTGCCGTGCATACACAATGCATACGAAACCACCTGTGATTTTCGTATTTTGTAAGCACCATACCGCTGTTTTTGCACAAATTATCTATTTCCTTTTTATTATATACATGAACATCACCCTTATGCACGATATGGTTTATCAGGGGCATTTCAATATGATTAAAAAACCACAAAAGCGCAGGAATTGCGGTTGTCATATCCCTTAAAATCAGTCTGCCGTTTGGCTTTAGAACTCTTGAAACGCTGTCAAAAAACATTTGCGGTCTTGTATAATGATGAAAGCTCTGCGAACAGATTACCACATCAAAGGAATTATCCGAAAACGGCAGTTCCTCACAATCCCCCTGCACAAATGTTGCGTTTGCTATATTCTTTTTCTTTGCAACCTCAATCATTTTTGATGAAATATCAATACCGGTGTAATGCTTATCGGGATATTTTTGCTCTAACAGCTCTATTACCGCACCCGTACCGCAGCCTGCGTCAAGCACACTGTGCCAGTCTTGCTTATCTATTTCTTTTAAAATATGCGGATAATCGTTACGGCAGATATTATAAACGCTTATATTATCATTATCAAACTGCTGTGCCGCCTTGTCAAACTCCTTTATTGTAAGCCTTTTTAAATCCATAACTATTCTCCTTTCCTACAGTAAAAGCACGCCTCTGATATAACCGTTTTTATCTCAACTTCCCTATACATACTCTCAAGTTTTTTTCTAAGCTCCGTCTTTGTATCAAACGGCGGATTAAAGTATCCCTTTGGCACATATATGCGGTTTATAAACCAATCCGTTCTTTTGCATTCTCCCCTTATATATGTGCAGCCGCAAAATATTCCGCCCTTTTTGAGCACTCTGAAAGTCTCTTTAAATGCCCCTTCTTTATCGGGGAATACATGCAGTCCGTTCATGGACAAAACAATATCAAAGCTCTCATCCTCAAACGGTAAATTCCCTACATCGCCCTGTACAAAGCTTATATTTTCTATCCCCTCGCCTTTGGCACGCTCCTTTGCCCTATTCATCATACCCAACGAGTAGTCAAGACAGGTTATATCGGCGCTTTTAAGCTTTTTATACATCGGCATTGTAAGTATTCCCGTTCCCACAGGCACCTCCAACAGCTTGCCCGAAAAATCCTTAGCTATGCCTGACTTTGCAAGATTTTGATACTCCAAATCCCGCTCCTTGTCCATTTTCCAGACCAAATTGCTTACCATGCTTCCGAAAAATCCCGTGCCTGTTATAACTTGGTCATACATTCCGCTTCTTCCTGCAAAATTAAACGCCTTTGCTGTCTTTTCCATAATCCACACCGCACCTTTTATAATGTCATATCTACAAGCTTTTAAAGTTAGTTAGTTTTAACTAATATATAAGTTATCACTACTTGCCCCTTTTGTCAAGCGTTTTTGAATATGTGACATTTTTTGACTTTACAAAATGATTACAATGTCTTATAATAAATACGGTAAGTATACAAAAAACGGAGGGATTTAATGTGAAAAAACTTATCGGAGCGGTAGTTTGTGCCGCAGTTACAGTATCAGCTTTGAGTGCTCTTGCACAGGGCGATATAAAGGTTATTGTAAATGATAACGAGGTCCAATTTTCAGATCAGGCGCCCGTTATTGACAATGACCGCACACTTGTGCCTATGCGCGCAATTTTTGAGGCGCTTGGCGCAACGGTCGGCTGGGATCAGGACACAAAAACCGTAACCTCATACGACCCTGTGAGCGAGACAAGCATAGTGCTACAAATTGACTCGGACAAGATGTTTGTCAATGATACAGAGGTTAAGCTCGATGTTCCCGCAAAGCTTGTAAACGACAGGACTCTTGTGCCTGTAAGGGCTATTGCCGAGGGCATGAACAGCACGGTTTCCTGGGATCAAGATACAAAGACGGTAAATGTATCAAAGGATATGACAACTATTGCAAACCCATGGCAGGAGTTTAAAACTCTTGATGAATTAAATTCGGCAATTAACGAAAGCGACGCAAATGTAAAATATGCCGTTTCAAATCCGTCAGATCCTGTGGTTATAGATGCCTACAGGTATTTGGAGGCTGAAAATATGACAGAGCTTACAGGTCGCTGGGAGGTTGGCGAAGGCGCGGAGCTGGTTATAAGAACAGCGCCTGCAGATGCGGATATTTCGGGAATATCAGGCGGTCAAAAGCAGGAGGAATATACTTTTGGCGACTCACTTGTTGAGATTTATAAGTATGAGAATACCCTTTATGCAATCTGGGCATGTGATGACGCAGGAACTGTGTTTAGTCACAGCGTTTCAATAACAACCGACGCATTTGATGCAACAGATGTTTTAAAAAGCTTGGTTGAAGATGTTGAATCTCACCCAAGAGGCTAAATTGAATAAAAAATACGGAGCTGACACATCATACAGCTCCGTATTTAATTATTATTTAGAAAATTACTGTTTTGCAGTAATGACGGAATAATAAAAAGATTTTCTTTTTTTCCCACAAGATTGGGGGTTATAATCTTTAATCTTTTTTCCGTTTAATTTTTGGCTTTGTCAGTTCATAGCTTACATCAAGCAACGCCTTTGTCTGTTCCTCGTCGGCATCGCCTATTGAAATGGATATCCAATGCGCCTTATTCATATGGTATGATGGGTATATCCCCTTTTCCTTTGTTATGGAGCCGATGATGAGCGGATCGCATTTTACATTCAGAATATCAAGCATCCTCTCGCCGTCCTCGCCGAGTCTTGACTCCAAAACGCTCATCAAAAGCCCAAACCACTTTTTGTTGTTTGTATGCCTGAATACAACATTATCGGGATACTTGGGCCATGGATTATCTCCGCTTACGCCGTATGTGTCAAAAATATATTTACTAAGTTCTTCTTTTGTCATTTATATCACTCCTAATTCATTCTGCCAAATCGTTGCTGAGATTTCCTCTCATTATGTTATCCTTTAATATGCCGTCTGTTATTTCATACAGATATTGCGAGCCGAGCTTTGTTGTAATCTGTCTGCCATACACCTGTTTTGCACCTACGCCATGCTCCTTCCAGTCACCGCCGTTGTTACTGTTATTTAAAATCAGTGGCTGCAAATTATCCATCGCATGAGCAAACTTTGCCTCAGGAGTTTTATATTCCTCAAATTCATCAAATAAGGCTATAAGCTCACATTTTTGGTCCTCGGGCAGGAGAGAAAATATATTTTCCTTTGCCATATTCTCCCGTTCCTTCTGCGTTTTTAATTTCTCCTCGTCATATGCATATGTATCGCCTGCCTCAATCTCAACAATATCATGAATAAGGCACATAAGCATAACCTTTGCTATATCCACGCTCTGATTTGAGTATTCACGAAGCACATAGGCCATAATCGCCATATGCCACGAGTGCTCCGCATCATTTTCACGCCTGCCGTGACCGGACAAATGAGTTTGACGAAAAACATTCTTTTCCTTGTCTATTTCCAATGAAAATTCCAGTTGCTTTTGAATTCTCTCCTCCATGGTATCCTCCGCCTATTCTGTTACTACCTCGCCTGTCCAGTCGATTATGCCGCCAAATTCGTACACATTTGTATATCCTATATCGGCAAGCTTTTGAGAGGCCTCCTTGCTCCGCCTTCCGCTTCTGCAATACACTAAAATTTCTTGGTTAATATCCGGCAAAAGCTCCGGCTTAGAGGTCGTTATATCCTCGTTTGGAATACATATTGCGTTTGGAATATGCCCCGATGAAAATTCATCAACAGTTCTCACATCTACTATGACATATCCGCTGTCACTGCTCATCATTGCCTTTGCCTCGTCCTGTGATATTTGTGTGTATGTGTTTTCCCTAACCATTCCGTCCCTGTCGTACACATTAAACGCTCTGCAGCCTGTCAGCGTCATAGCCGTACACATAAAAATAAGTGTTAAAAATTTTTTCATAAAAATCACCTCTTAATTTATAAACCCTCCCGATTATATAACCGAGAGGGCATTATTATTCCGACTTGTAAAATGAACAGCCTTTCTTTCCGCTGTCCTTAACACTGTAAAGTGCAATATCGGCATGCTTTAGCATATTCTGAGCATCGGAGCCTTCATCGCCGAAAACACAGCCGGCGCTTACCGTCACAGGCGGAAGATCATCATATGTATCTAAGAGCATATTGTTTATTTTATCAACCTTTTTAGCTATGGTTTTTTCTATGCTTCTGTCTGTCTCAACCGCAAAAACAACAAACTCATCACCGCCCAAACGGCATACAAAATCTTTTGTTCTGAACTCCTTAATAAGTGCTTTTGCAAGCTTTTTAAGAGCCTTATCTCCTGCTATGTGTCCGTAGTTATCGTTTATGCTCTTAAAGTTGTCGACATCAAACAAAATCATGGTCGTTGTTTTAAGATCAAGGCTTGTGCTTATTATTTCATATCCCGCACGGTTATATACGCCGGTTAGCTTATCATGTGAGGCGTGGTAGTTGAGCATGGACAAATTTTCCTTGATAGCGGCGTGCATTTTGTTATAAGTCTCTGCCAGATACCGATATTCGGAAGAGCCCCCCACAGGCAATGCCTCATCGTCCTTAATATACCGAATACTGTTTATAATCGGGTCTGTGCCAAGCTTTTTGTAAAGTCTCAGGCCTAACAATACAACCACAAGCAGGATAATGCCCAAAAGCCTTATGGCGTTTACACATGAGCTCATCATGTCATATGTATGCTTCTGCTCGGTATCCATCATCTCGCTCAGCTCTGCAAGACAATCGTCCATACCCTCACTTATCATAGCTTTTTTATCGTAGTAGTCTCTGTTATGAACCATATCCCTTGCAAGGTTGATCTTGGCATCGTCACTCAATGCTTTGTTCTCAGGTGTCAGTGATATATTTGCAAGCTCTTTTGGACGATATTTGTTCCCCGTCGCCTCAAGTATCAGGAGCATTGCATAATACTCACTGTCCATAAGCCTTACAGATTCATTCATTGCTCCTTCAAGGTCATGAAGAGCTTCCGAATCTCCCGCCAGGCTTGAGAGCGACTTTATCGCTTTTTCCCTGCGTTTGTCACGGTTTACTTCCCTTAAATAATTGTCAATATGTTCTGTGTTGTAAGTAATGGTAAAGCGCTGTATCTCCTGCGTGAGATAATCGGATGCACTCATAAGCGATACCGCGCTTCTTTCCATTTCGATATAGTCACGAGTAGCCTTTGACAGCTCGGAAAACACACCTGCCGAATATATTGTCAACGCAAATAAAAAGACCGTTAAAATTCCTATGACAACCGTCATCACAATATGGGTAATCCTTAACGAGATACCATTTTCTTTTATTTTTTTTATTAAATGTACTTTACCTTTCATTGTTTTTACAACCCCAATTTTGTCAGCCTATTGTCCCAAATTTATTATAGCACAACAGCGTTTTAAGTCAATACTTCAAGTCAAAAATTATAGGTATTTTTGTAGAATTTC
Organism: Clostridia bacterium; assembly: GCA_017443895.1. GTDB lineage: Bacteria > Bacillota > Clostridia > UBA1381 > UBA1381 > 12844. The sequence continues at coordinate 56,772 of JAFSXU010000068.1, read as the reverse complement.
TGTGTTTTTTGAACACAATCCCAAATTTTGTATATTTTTGATATATGCTTTATTTTCAGCGTGTATTGTGGTAAAATATACATGGGGTGATAGAATGAAAAAGGCAATTATATTTTTACTGATATTTACTTTCCTGTCGCTTGGCGTTTTTGCATTTTCAGATGTATCGGGAGGGGACTGGTTTTATCAAAATGTAGAGGATATGACCGATCAGGGTTATCTGCAGGGCTATGATGACGGAACATTCCGACCGTACGGCGCTATCACAAAGGCGGAGTTTGTAGCTATTGTCTCAAGGCTTTGTAATTTAGCTCCTGCATCAGGCGACACAAAGCACTGGGCATCGGGGCTTATGCAAAGCGCCCTGTCAAAGGGCTATTATGACTGGGACGAAATTCCGCCCACAGGCGACAGCTATGACGAGCCTATAAACCGCCAGCTTGCATTTAAAATAGTTATGAAGGCTCTTCTGCCTCATGCAACGGGAAAATATGAGGATATTTCCAAAGCTCCTGATTTTAACGAGCTTGACGGGCGGTATTATGACAGTGTTATGGCTGCGGTAGCAAACGGGATTGTGGTAGGTGATGATACGGGGCGCCTGCAGCCAAAGGATAATTTAACCCGAGCAGAGGCTTGTGCGATTATTATGCGCGCAGGAAATAAAAACGGCAGCCTTTCGCCGTATGCTGCACCTGAACCAACCGATACACCCGTTTCGATTTCAAGGAGCGGAGGTGTAAGCGAAAACGGGAAATTATGCGTTATCGGGAAGCAGCTTTGCAACGAGAACAAAAAACCGATTGTTCTGCACGGTATGTCAAGCCACGGCTTGCACTGGTTTTCGCAGTTTGTAACAAAAAGCGCAATAAAATCCACCGCCGACTACGGCGCAAACCTGTTCAGACTTGCCATGTATACAGGCGAGGGAGGATACCTTACAAACAAATCAGTTAAAAATACTCTGATTAACGCAGTTGATTTTGCAATCAGCCTTGATATGTATGTTATAATCGACTGGCATATTCTATCGGACAACGATCCGCTCCAAAATGTTGATGAGGCACAAAGCTTTTTCCGTGATATTTCAAAGCGGTATGCAAATTATCCCAATGTGCTATATGAAATTTGCAACGAGCCTAACGGAAATATTACATGGAGTGGGAATGTCAAGCCATATGCCGAAAGAATAATAAAGGCTATCAGAGAAAATTCGGACGGAGTTATTCTTGTCGGATCTCCTACATGGAGCCAGGACCTTCATCAGGTCAAAAAAGATCCTATAAACCAAAGTAATATAATGTATACCTGCCACTTTTACGCAGGCACGCACAAGGACTTTTTAAGACAGCGAATATCAGATTGTCAACTTCCCGTATTTGTCAGCGAATGGGGAACAAGCGCCGCAGACGGGAACGGCGGCGTATATCTTGATGAGGCGCAAATCTGGATTGATTTTATGAACGAAAATAACATAAGCTGGGCAAACTGGTCGCTTTGCGACAAAAACGAAAGCAGTGCCGCATTAAAGAGCGGTGCGGATATATCCGACGGCATAAGTGAAAATGAATTATCACAGAGCGGATTGTTTGTATTCAGTAAATTTTAAAATCCGGAGTTTTTCCGTAAAAAAGGGGCTGTTCAAATGAACTGCCCCTTTTATATTATTTTATATATCCTGATATGAACAGTACAAATACTATTACGGGAAGAATGAATTTACAATAAAATTCCAACGCCCTTGGAAAACGCAAGCCTTTTCCGGTGTTTGTTTCTTCGATAAACCTGTCCCAGCCCCAGCCGTATTTACTCCATGAACAGAAGGTTACATATACAAGCGCACCGACAGGCAACATATTATTGCTTATGATAAAGTCCTCAAGGTCCATAATACCTTTTCCGCCTATCATAACAGCTGACCATATGCTGTTTCCAAAGACTGCGGGCAGAGTAAGGATCATCATAAGACCTATGTTTATAAGTGCAATATTGCCACGCTTGAGGTCTGTAAGCTCAAGCCAGAACGACATTATATTTTCAAAAACAGCTATAACTGTTGAAAGTGCCGCAAAAATCATAAACAGGAAGAACAGTGTGCCTACAATCCTGCCGCCCGGCATTGCATTAAATATACTCGAGAGCGTAGTAAATAAAAATCCTGCGCCTACCGTACCTGCATCGGCGGTAACGCCGTGGTTGTATGTAAAGCATGCAGGGAAAACAATTATTCCCGATACAAGCGCAACCAAGGTGTCCAATGAAATGATTGTTATTGCTTCACCTAAGAGCCGTCTTTCCTTGTCTATATAGCTTCCGAATATTGCTATGGCACCAATACCTATTGAGAGTGAGAAAAATGCCTGCCCCATTGCCGAGGACATAACAGTCATAACCCCTGCCCTTTTTATGTTTTCAAGAGACGGTACAAGGTAAAACCGCAACCCCTCCGCGGCGTTTGAAAGGGTGCAGGAATATACCGCCAATCCCATCATAAGCGCCAAGAGCAGTACCATCATTACCTTTGTTATCTTCTCAACACCTTTTTGCAGCCCCATTGAGCATATGCCAAAACAGAGGATGATAACAACTGCCGTTGAAATCACACCTGTTACGGGATTTGAAACCGTAGCGCCGAAAAGTGCGCCAAGTCCCTCGGGCGGAACTCTCATAATTGAGCCTGTTAAGTATTTGATAAAATAAATAATCATCCAGCCTGATATTACTGTGTAGAACATCATCAGAAGATAGTTACCGCCAATACCGATATATTTCATCATATGCCATTTCTGCCCCGGCTTTTCAAGCACATCAAATGATGTTGCCACACTCTTTTGGCTCGCACGCCCTACCGCAAGCTCTGCCGTCATGATTGGAATACCGAGCAAAATAAGAAATGCTATGTACATCAGCACAAATATTGCGCCGCCATAGCCACCAGTTGTTATAGGAAAACGGTAAACATTTCCAAGCCCTATGGAGCATCCTGCCGAAATCAGCAAGAAACCAAGCCTTGACGAGAATTTTTCCCTTTGCATATTATGTCATCCCCCTTAATAAATTCCCGCCCACCATTATAGCACCTTTCTATACGGAAATCAAGTATGACAATGAATGGAATATCTCACTTCGTTGATGTGAAATAATTCACTTTGCTAAGATGAAATCGACTGAAAGATGGATTTAACCAAAAAAGTGCATCGTAGCAAAACACTGTTGTATATAAGTGAAATATCAACTTCGTTGATGTGAAATAATTTACTGCATAAATTGTGAAATATAAAGCTGACGCTTTCTGTGAAATGAAATACGCCTTTAACATTTGCGAAGCAAATATTTCACAGCGGGCTATTTCACATTGCAGGGCAATATTTCACACGCCGTAAGGCGTATTTCGCAGACAGCGCCGAAGGCGCAACTCACAAAAAGCCGGTAGCGATGCTGAGGCGTTATGCCTGCGTTTACAAAGGCATAGCCGAAGCGAGCGTGGCTTTTTGTGAAAAAGGAGGGGCTATCTTGCGTGCGGATGTTTTTCTGCAAGAAAAACGGAGCAAAGACAAGCTTTGCTTATACGGTGGAACAATAGGTGTTGCGGTACAAACAGCGCCGAAGGCGCAACCCGAAAAAGGTTGGTAGGCAACAAAGCGACAGCGAGCGCGTTTACAAGTGAGCCGAGCGACTTGCCGTGACCTTTTTCGGTGGAGGAGGAGTAGCGACACAAATGAGCTTTGATTTTTTTTGCACAAAAAAATCGGAGCGAGCAATGTGGAGCTCACTCCGACGATGGTGCGGATAACAGGACTTGAACCTATTTTGAAGTATTGCTTATTCACATTCAAATCGCACAAGCAAAAAACCAAGCATTTTCAGCTTGGTTTTTGCTTTGGTGCGGATAACAGGACTTGAACCTGCATGAAGTTGCCCTCACTAGAACCTGAATCTAGCGCGTCTGCCAATTCCGCCATATCCGCAAAAAATGCCTTTTATTTTTACACGGCAAAGGCTGACCGAGAGGGAATGTATAACCATTTGCTCCCTGATACAGTTATTGTAACACAGAATTTTAAAAAAAGCAAGGGCAAATTTTGCCCTTGCAATATTTTTTGATTATTTCTCCGCATCTATTATAAACTGTACATTCTTAATCTCTATCTCGTTAAGATTTGAGTTATCGTCTGCATAGTTATAGTTCGGGTTTTCATGATACCATGACTTACTCTCAAAGTATCTTTGATACTGGGCTGTCTGGAAACGCCTTCCGTGACGGGCATATATCTCGTTCCTTGCAAGTGACAAATCAGCCTTTGACATACCGCTTATATCACTCTTTGTGAGTAACTGTGTTCCCGACTTTGGAAGAATATATCCGTTTCCGTCATACTTAGTCATAGCGGTTATTTCATAAACCGTGTTTCCGTTATAGGTATCGCCTGTAGGCTCGGCAGTCAAGGTATACTCCATACCCCTTACCTGATCGGTTGTTGCTCCTGTATTAACATTTGCATAATACTTAACGCCGCCGCTTACAAATGTCATATAATATCTGCCGTTATCAACAACTACCTCGCCGCCCGTTGCAAGCTGTGAGTTTATTTTATCAGAGCTTATTCCGCTGTATTTAGCACTGCTTGTATTGGTTGCAGGTCTTGTGTTGTTTGATGCACTTGACGCACTTGATGTACTTGATGTACTTGATGTATTAGAGGTTGAGCCTGATCTTGTGGCTGTGCCGTTACTTGCACTGCTACTGTTACTTGCACCCCTGTCGGTTGTATTTACGGGCGCCTCGTTTGTTGCATTCCAGTTAGCATCGGGAGATGCTGACGGAACCAATGATGCCACAGGTGTAGTACTTGGCATAACGCTTGGCGCAACCGTTGCTTTTACGGTTGGTGACGGGCTAACTGCCACATTATCGGTGTCCCCCAAATTATTTACATATAACGCACCGCCCAATGCCGCCAAAATACCGGCAACACACAATGCGCTTATAAGCAAAACCTTGTTGCGCCTTTGCTTTGCTTTTTTATCATCACGGCGCTTTTGTATCTCTGATAACTTTTGCTGTTTCTCTTCAAAAACCTTGTCCATCTGACGCTGTCTTACATTCTCGTCCGTGTCAATAACCGTTGTAGCATCGTCGGCTAAAACATCAGCTCCGCAGAACTTACACACCTTGGCGTTATCCGGAAGCTCCGCCCCACATTTTTTACAAAGCATATCTTTCCCTCCTAATCATATAAGCGATTGAAAAAATTCAATCGCAAGTAATAAGTAATAGTGAAAAGTGAATAGGTAAGGTAGAAAAATCTCCGATTTTTCAAATTCATAAAAAATTGTACTTATTCACTGTTCATTTCCTTATTATCCGCAATTATTTGATACAATAATACAACTGTATTATATATTGTTATGTATTTCAAATCAACGACTACAATATTATGTATCTATTACACTTCAAAAACAAACTTAATCTTCCTTTTCATAAGCTAAGTTTCCGATTTTATCCATTAGCCTGAAATTTTTAAGTCCTGCATAGTAGCCCAAGGTTGTTGCAAGAACAGGTACCAAAAACATACTTAGCAGTGCATACCACATTATATGCCCCTTTGCAAGGCCCATAATTCCGTTAAACGGAATGGTATACATCCAGAAAAATATACTGTAAATTCCCGCCCCTACAGAGCTTAACATTCCCTCCTGACCGAAATTTATCCACATAAGCTTATATATGCCCCAAACAACGAAAAAGCTAAACGACAGCATTAACCCAAACATAAAGCCCTTAAAAAGACTCGGTCGGGTTTTGGTATACGGCTTTTTATCAAGAGTTGCAAACTTGTGCGCCCTTGAATACACAACTCCAAAGTACACCGTCATAAATATTACGGACAGGATTTCCCTGAAAATATACTTTGTCATAAGCAGATAGAACGCCGCCGCCAAAAACACAAACGAAATTCCGATAGCCTCAAGATGTGCAAGAAATATATTTGCAAACTGGTATTTAGTTGTCCACAGTGTTGATTCTCTCATTTATTCATTCCTCCCAAATCACTGCCTGCAAGATAACCGCTTGACCACGCCCATTGCAGGTTAAATCCTCCGCAATCGCCGTCGATATCCAAAACCTCGCCGACGGCATACAGACCTTTTATAAGTCTTGACTCCATAGTCTGCGGATTAAACTCCCTCGTTTTTGCACCGCCCTTTGTTACCTGGGCATTGTTCCACGACATTGTGCCTGTAATCTCAAATTCCCAGTGTTTTATTTTATCCGCTAAATCGGAGATTTCCTTATCCGTTAAGGTGCTTGCAAGCCTTGACAGCGGATAAATACCGCTATCCTTTATTATTACCTGCCCCACACGCTTATTTAAAACTCCCACCAAAAAGTCCTCAAGCAAAATTTCGGGATTTTTTGATATTCGTTCCTTTAATAAGCTTTCAATATCTGTTCTTGAATATTCGCTCATAATATCAAGCGATATTTTTGAATTCTTATCAAGGTATGCAGAAAGTGAAAATACAGGCGGACCCGACAAGCCGTAATCGGTAAAGAGGACCTCGCCCGTTTCTTGATTTTCCCCTAATGTAACAGCTGCATTTACCTTGATACCCTTTAATTTTTTTGGTATATCCCCCGCTGTTTTTATCTGGACAAGCGACGGAGAAAGATTACTAATATGATGCCCCAAGCGTGATAAAATATTATAACCGCTTCCGTTTGAGCCAAGGTCGGGCGCAGCCTTACCGCCTGTTGCAATAACCACACAGTCGGCTTTTTGGCATCTGTTATTATAATCGGATATTAAAAAGCCGTTGCCCTGATTTTTTATATCCTTGACCTCAAAGCCTGTCACGATATTGACACCGTTTTTTTCAAGTTTCAGCCTCAGTACATCTAAAACTGCCGATGCCTGGTCGGAATAGGGGTATACCTTGCCCTCGTCCTCAACCTTATACAAAATTCCAAGCTCACTGAAAAAATCAAGCGTTTCACCAACCCAGAAATTATCCGTTGCATAATTTATAAACGAGGTATCCTCACCGTGATAGCGTGAAATATCGGCATAGATGTTAGTCATATTACATCTGCCGTTACCGGTAGCAAGTATTTTTTTACCTACCCTTTTGCCACGCTCATAGATAGTTACCGTATTATTCTTATTCTGCGATGCAACAATGGCGCAAACCATACCCGATGCACCGCCGCCTATTATAGCTATATTTTTCAAACAGCGCTACCGTCCTTATCCTTAGTATTGCGTTTTTCGGCAAAATCGCCCCAGTATTCGGACACGATTGCCTTTATAACCGCAACAACCGGTACGGAAATCAACATTCCCCAGAACCCGAACAGGCTACCGCCGACCGTTACCGCACAGATTATCCAAAGCGGTCTTATTTCCAATGTTTCACCCATTACCTTAGGCGCCAATACATTACCGTCAAGCTGTTGGAGCACGAACAATACGCCTGCTGACCAAATCGCTTTCCACAATCCGCCCGTTACCAACGCTACAAGGATTGCAACAACGCAGGATATAATTGAGCCAAAGTATGGGATCATATCCATCAGTCCCACAAATATTGCAAGCAAGAGCGCATACTTTACACCTATGATTGTAAGCGCAATTCCCGATGCAACTCCGATTATCACACAGCATATTAAACGGCTGTATATATAGTTAATAAAAATCTGGTTTATACTTCCGGCATGGCGGATAATGCTGTTTGCGGTTGACTCTTTGAATATTGTGCGCATAAACACCTTAACTGCCTCTACAATGCGCTCCTTGTCAAGAAGCATATATATTGACGATATAATGGCAATGAAAATATTTAAGACTCCCGATGTTATGGATGCAACACCCTCGGCATATTTTCCGAACTGGCTTATATCAATCTTTGCAATCATAGAATTTATGGTTGAATAAATATCAAGACCGTCCTCGCCGACAAGGTTAATGGTTTTTAAAACCTCAATATCGTTTAAATAACCCTCGATGGACTTGACATATGTCGGCATATTATTATAAATTTCAATAATGTTTTTGCTCAATGCCGGAATAACCGCGCTTATTGCAATAACCACAAGCACAATCGCCAGCACATACGAGCAGGCAACACCGATACCGTAGGAATGGGTGTTCAGAAACGCTTTCTTGCTCTTTTTAAATATACCTGCAAACTTTTTTGACGGCATATTTAAAATGTAAGCGATTACAAAGCCGATAAAAAACGGTGTGAAGGCTTTTAGAACCGTTCCTATACTTTCAAAGATGTTCCCAAGATTATCAAATGTTTTATAGACAAATATTACCGCACACGCAAACACGAATGCAACTATTACTTTTGAATTTTTCTGAAAAAAGTTCATTTACATCCTCCAATACGAAAATTAAACGAAATGGGAGTGTCGCGCAAGCAACAGCCCCCAATTCCATTTTACCGATTTTATAAATACAAGTTATTATTTATCTGCTGTGATAATTACAAGCGTTGCCGCAAATGCGCCGTTAGATACCGTGCCCATTGCGTTTACTGTCTGACCTTCCTTAATTGCAGACATTGTCTTTGAAACGCCCTGCATAGTCATAAACTTTGTTGTATTATCCTTACAGAATACGGTTGTTGTCTGACCGTCAGAATCCATAACCATAATAAATCCGTATGATGCGTTGACACCTGTTACAACGCCTGTTACATTACCCTGTGTTGTCTGTGTTGATGTAGCGCTTATCTTTGTGATTGCGTTACTGTCGGTTGTAAGCTTTACGGCATCGCCTACTCTAAAGTCATAGAGGCTTCCCGTATCACCGTTTATTATAATCTTAACATCGGCAGGAATTGTGTATTCTGTTTCAACTCCCTTTACATTTACAACCATTGATGATGTTGTTGACCCGATCGTAAGTGACGAAATTGTACCCTCAATATTCTTTCTTACAGATGTTGCAACAATCTTTGTTATCTCGTTATATCTTAATGTTACATTTACGGTATCGCCGACATATATAGCGGATAAATCAGATGTCATATTGTTCTTTGTAACAACAACATCGCTTGCAACTGTGTATGTTTTTCCGTCATAGTCAGCCTCTGCAGAGCTTATCTTCATTGCAACCTGATTATCTATTGTTATATCCTCAACAATAGCGTTCTTTACTACATATTCCTTCTCGTTACCCGAAATGTATGAAATCTTACCGTCTGTTAAAGATACTGTTACAGCATCGCCGTCAACAAAGCTTCTTAATGTTGAAGGACCGCCTCCGTATGTAACGGACATATCCTTTGCACACTCGTATGATCTCATTTCACCGTCTACGGTAATCTTTACAAAGGTTGTGCCTGCAGATGTTGTATATCCCTTATAAACACCTGATAATGTTTCATCAGGTACATCGGATAATGCATCAACTGAGATTAACTCGCCGCTTGCAAGGGTTAAAACACCCGCAACATTAACTGTCATTATTCTTGGCTGAGTAACCGTTCCCAAAACACGCATTGCGGTAGTATCGGAATACGGAATGGTCTGTGTCTCACCGTTTGCGGTATATGTAATAGTCTTATCCTCTGCCGAAACCGCATCTATATGACCTTTTATAAATGTATAGCCTGTTTTATCAACTGTTCTTGACAGCATAACAGCCATCTGCGCTCTTGAAACAGACGATGTAGGTGAAAAGGTTCCGTCACCCATACCTGTCATAACGCCCTCTTTTGTTACATAATTTACATACTGCACAGCAACTGACGGAATTTCACGCGCATCGGTATAATCTAAGACAATACCGTTTTGTGCAAGTGCGTCTGCCTCGCCGTTTAATGCCTTTGTTATAATAACTGCCGCTTCATAACGCTGCATCGGCGTATCCTTTTCCGTGCCTAAAAGATATGTGTCAAGATCTGCTTTCTTTAACACACCCTTATATAAAAGATACGCAATCTCGTCCGTGCCCCATGATAAGGTGTAATTCTTTATAAGAGCATCGTAATCATTATGCGCCAAGGCTAAAACCGACTCATTCTCCGCTTTCTTTGAGCCCATTGCTCTTGCAAACAGAGCAAGACATTCAAGCCTTGTTACCTGATTATCGGGACGGAATGTATTGTCCTCATAGCCTGAAATGTAGCCTCCCTCGTTCATAGCATTTACATATTCCTGCGCCCATGCGTATGCAGGATCGTCCATATCTGTAAAGGCAAATGCAGGAACACAAAGTGCACCTGTTATTGATAATGCCAATATTGCTGATAATATCTTCTTTTTCATTATACCATATTCCTTTCATCATACATTTTATGTAGCTCTATCATACCATATATATGTATATTCTGCAATAAAATCTTTTAAATTGTAATAAATTGTTAATGAATTTTCAACAATTTATAAAATTTGGTGCCGCATATTTCCAAAATCACCCGTAACAGCAACTTTTACTATGGAAATCGCCCCTGTATTGGTGTATAATGTCATCATATTAAATTTAGGAGCAAAGGCTAATGGATATAATAAACTTACACGGCACATGGAGATATGAAACAGACGATAAGGATATCGGCATATCGGAGAAATTTTTTAAAAGAAGGCTTAAATATAACGGTTTTACCGTTCCCGGCTCAACCTGCGATAACAAAATAGGTGCACAGGCTCTTCCGTTCACCGAAATGACAAAAGAAACGGTGCGCTCGCTTATCCCCAAATACGATTATAAGGGTGCGCTTTGGCTTCAAACGGATTTTGAATGTGAGGATTTGACGAACAAGGATGTTTGCCTGTTTTTGGAGAGAGTAAACATTGCATCGGATTGCTATATTGACGGCGAGAAGATAGGACGGCAGATTATTGAGATTTCAACACCGCATATTTATGACCTGTCAAAAAAGCTCACTAAGGGCAAGCATACCCTGACGCTCAGAATTGACAACAGGGATTTATTAAATATTGAGGAGCTTGCATCGGGCTACAGCTTTGATACGCAGTCCATATGGCTTGGAATTATAGGCAGGGCACAAATTCGCATAAAGGATATTGCAAATATTGATGCACTCCGTGTTTTCCCATACGATAATAAAATCCGCTGTGATGTCGTTATAAATTCAAGCTGTTCCCTGCCCGATTCAAGGATAGACGCTGTTCTTTCACTGTCGGTAACAGCGCCCGACGGTACAAGGTTACAAACCCAAACGCATAATATAACGCTCTTTAACAGAAAGCAGACAGTGCATATTGACTACCCGATAGAGAACCCAATGCTTTGGGATGAGTATAATACAAACCTCTATACCGTAACTGCAACACTCAAAACACCCGAGGGCAATGACGAAATTTGTGAAACCTTTGGTATGCGAAAGGTATGGGTTAAGGATAAACAGCTTATGATAAACAATAAGCCCCTGTCCTTGCGCGGTACAACGGACTGCGCAATTTTTCCGCTTACGGGCTACCCTCCGCATGATGAGGAGTTTTGGCTTTCGCTTATGAAAACAGTTAAGGAATACGGACTTAACTTTGTGCGTTTTCATTCATGGGTACCGCCCCACGCCGCATTTTTTGCCGCTGACACTCTTGGTGTATACATCTTATGTGAAATGCCGTTGTGGTTAAACTATGATGTTTGCACAAACGACGCCGGTGGGGATATGATACACCGTGATTACTACACCCGTGAGGCATTAAACATTTCTCACACCTTCGGAAACCATCCGTCATTTATAATGTTCTCAAACGGCAACGAGCTTTTGGGCGACTTTGCAATGCTTGAAGATATTACAACCCAGATAAAGGCGCTTGATGACAGGCGCTTATATACCATGACATCAAACTTTGATCACCCTGCCGCGCCCTGCGAGGATTTTCTTCTTGCGTTTGAGATATACGGACAGCGTGTAAGGCTACAGGTTTTCCATGATGTTATATCGGAGGATAACTATATAAACTATGACAAGGCAGTAAATGCATCCCCCCTCCCCATTATATCGTTTGAGGTAGGGCAATACTGCGTATACCCCGATGTTGACTCAGCAAAGGACTACACGGGAAACCTCTTACCGCTAAATTTTGAGATTATTAAAAAGGATATGATAAATAAGGGGATTTATCACAGGCTTTCAGACTATATCTATGCATCGGGCAGATTTTCGACCATGATGTATAAAGAAGAGCTTGAAGCGGCTTTAAGAACAAAGGGCATGGGCGGAATAAGTCTCTTATCCCTGACCGACTACACAGGTCAGGGAACTGCCACAATAGGCGCTCTTGACGCCTTCTATAAGCCCAAGGGCTTTTTAGAGGCAGAGGAATTTTGCCGTTATTCATCGGATATTGTACCGTTGTTTGAGGCAAAGCGGTTATTTAAAAACACCGATACCTTAAACGCAAAGCTCAGTGTATATAATAACAGCGAAAATCAGACTGAGGATATATTATATACCCTTACCTTATCCGATAACGGAAATACTGTATATGAAACAAGGACAAAGGACAATACCGTAAGCATACCGCTTGATTTTATTAAAAAGCCGACTATGCTTACCGTTACGCTAAGCGCGCTTGAAAATTCAAATTCATGGTATATATTCGTATACACAGACGATACTGCCGATTTTGATGTGCCTGTGATAAGAACGAAAGCGGAGCTTGAAAATGCAATTATAAACAAGCAAAAATGCGTATTTTCAATGGACGCTGACAATACCGTATCGTATGCGCAGGGCGTATTTAAGCCGATATTCTGGTCGCCTGCATACTTTAAGTCTACAAGGACAAGCGGTATGCTTATACATAACGATAATCCGTTATTTGATAACTTCCCGACAAGGGATATTCCGTCTTTTCAGTGGAAGCACCCGATTGATAAGTCGATAAGTCTTGATATTTCAAGCTTTCCGCATGATTTTTACGCAATAGTGGAGCCGATACCGAACTTCTTTGAAAATATCGTGCGCTCGCCGTTATTTGAGGCGGATATTGACGGAGCAAGGATTTTATTTACAGGCTTTGACCTGAGTGCTGATGATATGGCATCCGTTGCATTAAAAAATGCAATGGCTAAGTATGTAAATTCGGATAAATTCGAGCCCAAATATAAATTGGATAAGGATGTTATATTAAAGCTCATAAAATAACATATAAATTTTGGTTTAGCGTACCATTAAGAAATCGTAAATTGGTATGGGTTGTAGGGACAGGTCTCTGTGCCTGTCCGCATCCCCGACAACGATATTGGGAACGGGAGGGCATGGAAACCCTCCCCTACAAATTTCGATACCCATTTACGCATATAAACCCAAATTTACAATCCATTTCAAACACAAAAGGAGCTGACAAAACAGCTCCTTTTTTTCACACATATGTAATTATTCGCCAATCTTTTCCAAATATTTCTTATGCGCCTCTCTTAATTCAACCGCTTTTGCCTCTGGCGCTGTCGGGTTACAATGCGCCCATGCGCCTGTTTCCGACGATGCGTTGAACTTTTGCTTATCCCTGTCACGCATTGGCGGATAGAACGCAATATGGAAATGATAATCGTCTATATTGTCGTCTGTGTTTACAGGGTTTTGATACATACACATCATATACGGGAACGGATAATCAAACAGTGCATCAAGTGTGCCTGCCGCCTCCTTTAATGTCCTTGCAAGGCTTGTTTTTTCCTTGTCACTAAGCTGTGTAAGGTTTTGAACATGGCGCTTTGCGGCAACATAAATTCCGTATGGGTATTCGCAATAGAACGGCAGGAATACAATAAAATCGTCATTTTCAAAAATAATGCGTCTGCCGTCTTTAACCTCGTCCTCCAACATATCGCAGATAAGGCAATCGCCCGTTTTTTCCTTATGCTCCTTGCACGAGGAAAGCTCAAGCTCGATTTTTTTAGGGATTACGGAATATCCGTAAATCTGACCGTGTGGGTGTGGCATTGACACACCTACCACTGCGCCTCTGTTCTCAAAGATGAAAACATATTTTATGTTCTCATCCTTACTCATAAGCTCAAAGCGCTCCTGCCACAAATCAACAAGCTTTCTTATATGACCTACCGACAACTCGGGCAAGGTTACGGTATGCTCGGGTGAATAGAGAATAACCTCACATTTACCGTATGCAGGCTTTGTCTTATACAGCCTTGTCTCTACATCGTCGGGTTCGGGCGGTGTTTGCGAAAGCGCCGGAAAATCGTTATCGTACTCTAAAACATCAAATGATTTGGGCACCTTGTCATTATCGGGACCCGGGCAAAACGGACACCAATCCTTTGGCATATTCGGTCTGTTCTGTCTGTGTGATGCAATCATAACCCAGTCCTTTATAAGAGGGTTCCATCTTAATTCTGCCATTTTTAATTATCCTCCGTGAATTTCAATTTTTGCATACCTACATTCTACAACAAATACAAACATCAGTCAATACAAAATTCACGCAGTTTCAAGTGTGAAGGTAAATGTTGTGTATTTTGTGTTACTCCCCTCTTTTACAAGGTTACTTGTAACCCATATGCTCTGATGATGAAGCGTCAGGATATTTTTACAAAGCGAGAGTCCCAAGCCTGCGCCGGTGCGGTTTCTCTGCCTTGACTTATCCGTTTTATAAAATCGGTTAAATACATTGCTTAAATCCTTTTTATCTATACCCACGCCGAAATTACCGACGGAAATATAAGCCTGCTTATTCTGTACCCATGTGCGGATACCGATTGTTGTGTTTTCAAAGCTGAACTTTATGGCATTGTCCATAAGGTTTAGGATTACACGCTTTATTGAGTCCTTATCGGCAAGCACATTTAAGCTGTCCGCCTCAAAATCGACATTTAAGTCCAAATTCCTTGACTCTATTAAGTCTGCAAGGCTTATTATACAAACACGCATAAGCTCGTTTACATCAAACTTTTCAATCGTTAACTGATACTCGCTTGAGCTCATTTTAGACATTTCAAGCATATCATTTACCAGCTTTGAGAGCCTGTGCGACTCGTCAACTATAATCTGCAAATATTCCTTTTCCTTATCGGGCGGTACTTTGCCGTCGATTATGCTTTTTGCAAAGCCCGAAATGCTTGTCATGGGCGTTCTTAACTCATGGGAAACATCGCTTATAAATTCCGAGCGCATATCCTCCAAATCCTCAATGGAGTCCGCCATAAAATTAAAGCTTGACGCAAGCTGACCTATCTCATCGGCTGATGTTACGCTTACACGGTCGGAAAAATTGCCTGCGGCAATATTCCTTGCCGCCTCGTTTATCGCATTTATCGGCTTTGAAATCCGCCTTGACTGCAAATATAACAGCACAAACGCAAGTAAAAACGACAATGACGCGCATATTACAAAAATCATAACTATATCAAAGCTCGCCTTTGTAATTATGCTAAGCGGGGTATTAAAAAACATTGCGCCGACAATATTTCCGTTATACTTTACGGGCACGCCTATTGTAAGCTGGCGCTTGTCAAACTGATCTGCGAATTTTCCCTTGGTTATAATGATATTGCCATCTACCACAGGCTCTAAATAGTCCTTTGGTATGTCCTTTACCTCTGATACTGTCGAGCCCAAAATCTTACCGTCAAGATTTGATACGGTAATTTCTGATTTTACAAACTCCGACCATGAATTAAGCGTTGTTTGGAATGCCTGTGTTGCACGGGCATTGTTCTGTTCTATCTGCAATGTTCCGACCCAGTATTCCAAGGTGTCGCTCACTGCCATAATGGTGTTTTTTTGTCTTGTAACATTGTAATGGTCAACAAACACGCTGACCGTCATTGTTACAACCCCGAACACAGCCGTTAAAATCAGGGCATATGTCCAGAACAGCCGTGAAAATATACTTTTAAACATTTATCCTCTCCGAGTCAGTGTAATGTCATTAAGGTGCGATAGCTTATTACAAATCAGTGTACATCAAATTTATAGCCTACGCCCCATACGGTCTTTAACTGCCAGTTCCCCTCTACGCCCTCAAGCTTTTCTCTCAAGCGTTTTATATGCACATCAACCGTTCTTGAATCGCCGTAGTAGTCAAAGCCCCATACCTTTTCAAGTAACTGCTCACGGGTAAATACCCTGTTTGGATTTGATGCCAAAAAGTGTAAAAGCTCCAATTCTTTGGGCGGTATATCTACTATTTTACCGTTTATTTTAAGCTCATAGTTTGATATATTGATTGACAGGTTGGTAAACTCCAAGGGCTTATCCTGCTGCTGCTCCGATGCCTTTGTGCGCCTTAGCACCGCCTTGACTCTTGCAACAAGCTCCTGCGGTTCAAACGGCTTTACAATGTAATCGTCTGCGCCTAATTCAAGCCCCAAAATCTTATCAAGCGTTTCGCCCTTGGCGGTGAGCATGATAATCGGCACATCGGAGGTTTTTCTTATCTCCTTGCAAGCCTCCCTGCCGTCCATTTCGGGCATCATTACATCCATTATTATTATATCGGGATTATCAGACTTGAATTTCTCGATTGCAATAACGCCGTTTGGCGCGGTTACGGTTTCAAAGCCCTCACTCTCAAAATTGAGCTTTATAAGCTCGACTATATTTTTATCGTCATCAACAATTAAGACCTTGCTTTTTGCCATTGTATTATCCTCCTTAACCCATTATTATATATAAATTTCAATTATTTTCCTACTATATACGATTATACTCTTACTTTTTTGAAAAATCAATCAAGTTTAAGATATTTTTAAAATCTGTTCATAGGTTGTTTATAAATCATAAATGTATACCGTAAATTTTGGTTTAGAGGGGTAAACGGATATTGTTATTGTAGGGCAGGGGCTTGCTCCTGCCGTATCCCCGATACCGTATGTGGCGGTTGGAGCCTTTATAAATCGTTTGCGATTTATAGGCGTGTTGCCGTTGCAGGCAACAACGCCATTGATAGAGCCCCAACCCTACGACCATACCAATTTACGGTTTTTCAAACGATACGCTAACCCAAAATTTACCCTACAAAAAAACCGCTTGCCAAAATCACAAGCAGTTTTATTCGTTATCCCATGGGAGGACATCTCCCGGCTCTCTTAAATATTCCAAAATATCGGCTATTCCCTCGCCTGTATGCGAATCAACCTTAAATATCGTCTCACACCCTGCCAGTCTTAACCACCGTTCTGCTCTGTCAACATCCGCATACGGACTGTTGATTTTCGTTATAACTCCTATAACGGGACGGTTACACACAGGTGTACAGCACGGCGGAAACAGCGAATACGGCTCCGTTGCGCTTAATATCAATCCACAAACATCCGCCTCAAATGCATACATTGCAAGCGCCGCACCCAAATGATGCACCTGCGCATACTCGCCGGGTGTGTCAATAATCACATCAAAGCGGTTTACATACTGCGTTTTATGATAATGTATCGTTTCACCTTTAAGCGCCTGAGTTATGGTGGTTTTCCCTGCCTCGCTCCTGCCTGCAAACATTATCTTCTTCATGTCTTTGTTATCTCACATACGGTGAAGTTTAAGTTATTGGTACAATACTCGTTTATCGCCTTTACAGATGTTTCAACATCTGCTACCATGCCCGTTATTATAAGCGTTCCGCTGAACCTGTCAACAAAGCTCAAATCCACATTTGATGTCTTTGTAGCAATATCAGCGCCTATGATTGCCGTTTCGGCAGGTGAAAAGGTCATAATGCCTATTGCGCTTTTACTATAGTCTATTTCAGGATTAAGACCTAATTTTGTATATAATATCTCATCAGGACTTGCGATAATATGCGCAAGCGTTATCTGCTTGCCCGGTACAAGCTCCTGGATAATTCTTTGTCTGTCCTGTGTATTTAAAATATTATCCATAATATCACTCTTTCAAAATTATATCTGCCTTAATTGTATCACATATTTTAAATAAATACCAGTATTTTTTTAAAAGAATGCCCAAAATGCCAAAAATCCCAAAACAAAGCAGTAAAGGACAAGCTGTATTACAAAAAGCAGTGATACGGTTATAACAAATTTCTTCTTCTGCGTTTTGTGATGAAATACATTCATACCCAGCATTGCGCCTATCGCACCGCCTAAAAAACAAAGCTTAAGCAAATTCGCCTCGCTTATACGGCGTTCCTTGCGTTTTGCGCGTTTTTTGTCCGATCCGTATCGGGTGTAGGTGTAAATGTTTATAAACAGAATGTATGCGATCACCGCAAAAAACACCGCCCTGTTAAGCGCTATATTTGAAAACAGCTTTATCGCATTTTCGGGTAAAACCTCGTTATTGGTATGCCGTTTGTTTGACAGTATATCTATTGCACACCTTATTATGTCGCCGATGCTTATAAACACGGTGTAGAGTATCTCTAAAATGATATTTAAAAATTCATCAATAGTCATGGATTTTTCCTTTGTTATCCGATTTGTACGGTAAATTTTGGTTTAGCATACCAATGCGAAATCGTAAATTGGTATGGGTTGTAGGGACAGGTCTCTGTGCCTGTCCGCATCCCCGACAACGCATATTGGGAACGGGAGGGCATGGAAACCCTCCCCTACAAATCTCGATACCCATTTACACCGCTAAACCAAAATTTATTTACCTTCATCAGCCAATAAGCTCATTTATTATCTTATTGACCTTTCCCATATCCGCCTTACCACGAGTTTCACGCATAATGTAGCCAAAGATTACATTTATGGCTTTACCCTTGCCGGCACGGATATTTGAAACGGCATCGGGGTTTGCAGACACTGCCGCCTCACAGATTGCACGAAGCTCATCATCAGACATACCTTGGGTGTCCTCTGCCTTAATGAACTCGGAAACTGCCTTACCCGTATCAAGCATTTTTGCAAGCGCCTCTTGTCCCTTGTTCTTATTTATCTTCTTTTCGTCAATAAGACGGATTAGCTCGGACAACTGCTCCGCGCTTGTCTTTATGGCAAAGTTTTCCTTATCCTCTTCGGTTTCAAGCGTCTTATAAATTCCGCCGATTATCATATTGGCGGTATTCTTAACAGATGCGCCCATAGCTACAGCCTTATCCAAAAACTCGGACACTCTGCGGTATTTATAAATATCCCTTGCAGTAGTTTCGGGGAGCTTAAACTCGTCAATATAGCGTCTTAGCTTTGCCGACGGAAGCTCGGGAAGAGAGGACTTTGTCTTTTCAACAAATTCGGGCTCGATATAGAACCTTAAAATATCGGGGTCGGGGAAATACCTGTAATCATCGGAATTTTCCTTGGTACGCATAGGATAAATCTCGTCGGTATTTGCATCATAGCGCATAGTCGCCTGGACAATCTTTCCACCCGACTCTAAAATATCCTCCTGGCGCTCTATTTCACGGTTCATAGCCTTTACGATATTGCTAAGCGAGTTAATATTCTTTGTTTCCGTTCTTGTTCCGAACTCCTTTGTGCCGACAGGTCTTAGTGAGAGGTTTACATCACATCTCATTGATCCCTCCTGCATTTTACAGTCGGAAATGCCCACATAGCGCATGATAAGCTGTAATTTCTCGGCATATTCCCTTGCCTCTTCGGGTGATGAAATATCAGGCTCGGAAACGATCTCGATAAGCGGAACTCCGCCTCGGTTATAGTCAATATAAGTCGTGCCGTTTTCATGCACAAGCTTACCTGCGTCCTCCTCGATATGGATACGGGTAATGCCTATTCTCTTACCGCTGTCAAGCTCGATATATCCGTTCTCACATACAGGCTCGTCAAACTGCGAAATCTGATACGCCTTCGGGAGGTCGGGATATACATAGTTCTTTCTGTCCATATGCGAGTTATTGTTTATTGTGCAATTAACTGCCAAGCCTGCCCGTACCGCATATTCAACAACCTTGCGGTTTAGTATCGGCAATGACCCCGGCTGACCTGTACATACAGGACAGCAGTGTGTATTTGGCGCACCGCCAAACTCCGTTGTACAGCCACAGAAAATCTTTGTTTTTGTGGCAAGCTCAATATGAGTTTCAATTCCGCATACTAATTCATAATTCATAAGTTTACGCCTCCCTCATATTCGCCTATCACATTCTTGTTATTCAGTTCATAGAAATATGCAGTATTAAGGATTGTCTTTTCGGCAAACTTTCTGCCTAAAATCTGCATACCTATCGGCATGCCGTCCTTATCCTTACCGCAAGGTATTGAAATACCCGGCAAGCCTGCAATATTTACAGGTACCGTACAAATATCCGACATATACATTTCAACCGCACTCTTTGAGCTATAGCCCAAGGTCGGCGCAGTTGTTGGTGCATTAGGTGCAATAAGCACATCGCACACATCAAATACCTCGTCGAACTTTCGTATAATATCGTTTCTTAAAAGGCAAGCCTTTTTATAGTACGCATCATAATATCCGCTTGATAACACATATGTGCCAAGGATAATTCTGTGCTGTACCTCTTTACCGAAGCCCTCGCTCCTGGTTTTATAAATCATATCGTCAATATCGGTATAGTCACCTGCCCTGTAGCCGTATCTGATACCGTCGTATCTGCCGAGGTTTGACGATGCCTCGGCACAGGCAATGATATAATAAACAGGCAATGAGTCCTTTAATATCGGAAGCTTTACACTTACAAGCTCTGCACCGTTTGCCTCGTAAAATGCAAGTGCACGCTCCACGCTCTCCTTTGTTTCTTTGTCAATGCCCTCAAAATATTCCTCTGCAACACCGATTTTTAAGCCCTTTATATCGCCTGTTAATTGAGATGTTATATTTCCGTACTCGTGATCAACCGAGGTCTGGTCGTTTATGTCAACGCCCTTTATCGCATCAAATACCAATGACGCATCACGGACACTGTTTGTTATAGGTCCTATCTGGTCAAGTGATGAGCCGTATGCAATAAGGCCGTATCTTGAAACGGCGCCGTATGTCGGCTTTAAGCCGACAACTCCGCAGTATGACGCAGGCTGACGGATTGAACCGCCTGTGTCTGAGCCAAGCGTATACGCCGCCATATTTGCGGCAACCGCCGCTGCACCGCCGCCCGATGATCCGCCTGTTACATGAGCGGTATTGCGTGGGTTTTTAGGCGCGCCGTAACAGCTTGATTCAGATGTTGAGCCCATGGCAAATTCGTCCATGTTGTTTTTGCCAAGCAACACCGCACCCTCTCTTTTTAGCTTTGTCCATACGGTTGAGTCATAATACGGTCTGAAGCCGTCCAATATCTTTGAACAGCAGGTTGTTAGGTGTCCGTCTGAGCAGATATTGTCCTTTAATGCCATTGGAATACCGCAAAGAGGAGATGCATCTCCCGCTTTTAGCATATCATCGGCACGCTTTGCACATTCAATTGCATAATCAAATGTGGTATGAACATAGGCGTTTATTTTTTCATTTTCCGCCTCAATTGCTTTTATATATTCGTTTGTAAGCTCAACTGACGATATTTCACGGTTTTTGAGCTTAGTCGAAAGTGTTGTTAATAATTCTTTCATTTTTCCTCCATTCTGCCGTTTTATACGGCACGATATATAGGGTGAAAAAGAAGCGAGCAGGTCGTTGTTTTTTGGGAGCGGTGCTGTATGTTGATACCGCCCCGAGCAAAAAACGGCGAGATGCGACGCTTATTTTTTAACCTACACACCTCCGTACATTGAAGAAGCCCTTGTGTCCTTCCACATTGGACAGGATTTTCTCATTAGGCAGGGACTCTCTTACCTCGTCTTCTCTTAGCTCCCTGAAGCCTACGGCATCAATGCTTGTGTTTTTAATATCGTCCGTACCGCCCGATACGGCATTGTTTATGGTATCGGCAAAGGCGATAATATCGTCCATTTCGTTTCTGAATTTTTCAGCCTCTTCATCACTGAACCTTAACCGCGATAAAACTGCAAGCTTATTAAAATCCTCTTTTGACAAAGCCATGTAATCAACTCCTTATATGCTGACTTATCTTATTTTTATATGCACTTCTCTTAACTGCTGTTCGGTTATCTCGTTTGGCGCTCCGCACATGAGATCCTGTGCAGTACCGCTCATTGGGAACGGGATTATCTCACGGATATTTTCCTCGTTTCGCAGGAGCATTATCATTCTGTCAACACCCGGTGCCATACCTGCATGAGGCGGTGCGCCGAACCGGAACGCATTGTAAAGTGCACCGAACTTATCCTTTAATACCTCTTCATCATAGCCTGCTATCTCAAATGCCTTTACCATAATCTGCATATCGTGGTTTCGTACAGCACCAGACGATAACTCAACACCGTTACATACTATATCGTACTGGTATGCCAAGATATCTAACGGATCCTCGTTCTCAAGAGCCTCTAAACCGCCCTGTGGCATTGAGAACGGGTTATGGGTAAATCCGATCTTGCCTGTTTCCTCGTCACGCTCGTACATCGGGAAATCGTTGATGTAACAGAAACGGTATGCGTTCTTTTCAAGCAAATCAAGCCTGTTACCAAGCTCTGTTCTTATCTGACCTGCGTATAATGATGCCTTCTTCTCCTCGTCTGCAATGAAAAATACTGTATCCATTGCATCAAGGCCTACAAGCTCCATTAACTCCTTCTTCATATCGTCGGGAATGAACTTGTCGATAGGGCCCTTATAGGTTTTATCCTCTAAAACCTCAAGATAGCCAAGTCCGCCCATGCCGATTGACTGCGCAAACTTTAACATCTTCTCATGCTGACCCTTAGAGAGCTTTGCATGAACATTTATCGCACGGACAGTAGTGTTTTGGAACGGCTTGAATGTACAACGACTGAAAAATTCCGATACATCCACTATCTTTAACGGGTTTCTTAAATCCGGCTTATCCGTACCGTATTCAAGCATTGCCTGCTTATAGCTTATAACAGGGTATGGCGCCTCGGTTATCACGGCGCCCTTTGGTGCAAATTTCTTGAATGTGTTTGTAAGCACCGTTTCGCCTACCTTAAACACATCCTCCTGTGTTGCGAAGCTCATTTCAAAGTCAAGCTGATAGAACTCGCCCGGAGATCTGTCGGCTCTTGCGTCCTCGTCCCTGAAGCATGGCGCAATCTGGAAATACTTATCAAAGCCCGATACCATTAAAAGCTGTTTATACTGCTGTGGCGCCTGCGGAAGAGCGTAAAACTTACCCTTATACCGTCTTGACGGCACTACATAGTCTCTTGCGCCCTCGGGAGATGATGCGCAAAGGATAGGTGTTTGTATCTCCATAAATCCCATATCCGTCATTTGTGAACGGAGGTATGAGATTACATTTGATCTGAAAATCATATTCTCCTTTACCTTGCGGTTTCTCAAATCAAGGTAACGGTATTTTAATCTTAAATCCTCTCTTGTTTCCTTTGATGATGCAATCTCAAACGGAAGCTGGGTATAAACCTTACCCAAAACCTTTACCGAATGTGCCTCAAGCTCGATTGTGCCTGTAGGGATTTTGGGGTTATAGGTTTCCTCGTCCCTCTCCTGCATAAGACCTTCAACGCTTATACAGTCCTCCTTGTTAAGACCGTCAAGCAGGGTTGTATCACGCATTACCACCTGCAATACTCCGTACTGGTCACGCAGGTCGATAAATGATACACCGCCATGGTCACGGATATTCTCAACCCAGCCCGAGACTCTTAATATGGAGCCTTTATCGGCCTCTGATACATCACCCAATGTTTTTGTTCTGTAAATGTTTTCGATATTCATATTCTTCTCCTTTCGATATGCGAAAAACAAGTATTTTTGAGGAGTCTGAATTTCCCAAAAATGAAAAAAACTGCACGCCCCAAAGACTAACCTTCAGGACGAACAGTATTGTCCGCGATACCACCTGATTTACAGGCAATTTGCCTGTCACCTCATCGCACTCCATTAAGTGCTTACCGCTTAACGCACGGTTTAACGACGCACCTACTAAGATATACCTCCGTTCAGATTGCAGCTTGGAAGTGTTATTCATACAAATTCACTTTATGGTTCTCTCAGCACCGACCACTCTCTGTAAACGATAATTTGTACTACTTCTCTTCGTCATCGCCTTTGTTTTTAATTTTGCCTGTAGTATAACATATAAAAAATACCGTGTCAATATTTTTTTCAGTCTATAATGATTATCATTGTTATTTCCTTACAGTTTAGTTACAAGCCTTGAATTTCGACAAATTCTGCTGTAAGATAGCGTCGGGTTGGTTGATGTATACCAAATCCGTATGTGAACAAGCTTTTTAGCGGTATTTTTACCGGCGGTTATGAGCGCACTTTTATAAACACAGGTTTTTACCGAGTTTATGAAAGGGGGCGATGCTTATGAAAAGTAAGTATCATAGTTGCATTGGCAAAAAAGGTTTTGTCAGTAATCATAGCAATTATCATTGTTATGATTATCTGCACCACAAAGGTGCAGTAAGCAATAAAAAAACCGCCCAAATATTTTTGCCCAAGGTGCGGTTTTTTTATTAAATAAAACTGTGCGGGCATAACCGTCTAAAGTTTGCCACTTACGGTAAGCTGTATACACAGCCAACCTTTTGTACTTTTATTATATCACATTTTAGGTATTTGTCAATCTGTTTTATTTCGTCTTATCAATATTTTTGTGGATAATAATGAAAAACCGTCTTATTTCCTCTGATAATACAGACATTCGGTTACGAATGTATAAAGGGCGGTCCATTCGTCGGTTTTACCCTCTTTTATATCGTTATCAATCTCGGCAACACGGCACGCCATTTTAATAAGCACATCCTTATCCATACGCCTTGCCGTGTCTATATACTTATTTGCGATAAAAGGAGACATTCCCAACACCTTTGCAGCCTCACCCGAGCTTCTTGCATTTAAAAGCTTGGTATGCAAAAGCTTTTCGATGTTTGCAAACAACAGATACAGTATGCTAAACGAGCTTTCCCTTGTCAGCGTCTTTATATCCGAAAGCACCGCCATTGCGCGCGCCGTGTCATTGTCCATTATCGCATTTGTAAGGTCAAAATTTATAACGGTAAGCGATTTTGATACCACCTTATCAATATCGCTCCTTAAAATTTCATTACCGCAATAGTCATAGAGCTTACCAAGCTCGTTTACCATATTGTTAAGCCCCGGGTCAACTCTGTGCACAAGGTAGAGGGCATTGTCCTTTGAAATTTTCTTCTTTTTCCTAAGACACTCTGAAATTACCCATGTAACAAGCTCGGCATCGCTTAGATACGGAAACTCCACAACCGTTCCATGCTTTTTTATTTCCTTATATATGCTGCTCCGCTTGTCAACCGACACCTCATCAAAAATTACAACCGTATCGTCGTTTAAATGCTTAAACTTCTCCGCCCAGAACGACTTTATATTCTCAAGACTCTCCACATCGTCTTTTTCGGTGCGGAGCTTCATGCATTTGCTGTCCTTTATAACGATTAGCTTTCTATCCGCCATCATGGGATAACTCTCCCACGCATCGTTGTACTCTGATAACGGCAATTTACCGTTTAGCATAATATGGTTAAATTCGGGAAATCCGTTGTCGGGGACTTCGTCACGGATTTTATCTATATAGTTTTTTTTGAGGTATTCCTCCTCGCCGAAAAACAGATAAAGCGGTGAAATAGCATGATTTTTCAGTTGGTTTTTAAGATTTGTAAGTCCCGTATCGCTCTTTGCCATAATGTCCGCCTCCTCTGTTTAAATTCCTTAACAATATTATCACAGTTTTTAAAAATCGTCAATTATTTATAGGTATTAACCCACCTGATTTTGTTCTTATCGCTTACAATCCGTATATCGCCGTTTAAGTCGGTGCGGTATAGCCGTATACCGTCAAGCCTTTTTATCACCGATTTTGACGGCAAGCCATGTGCGTTATCCTCGCCCACGCTTATAACGGCAATATCGGGAGATACCGCCTCTATAAATTCATCCGTGCTTGCCGAATTTGAGCCATGATGCGCGACCTTTAAAATATCCGATTTTTCGACCTTTCCGTACAGGAGCATATTATGCTCTGATAATGCTGTCATATCGCCTGTAAACAGGCAGGATTTGTTTCCGTATTCTACCCTTGTCATAAGCGATGTGTCATTTTCATCGGCACTTAGCTTACTGCTGCCGCAGGGTACAATAATTTCTATTACAAGACCGCTTTTAAATGTAAGTCTTGTATCCTCCTCTACAATATGCACCCTTGTATTATTCTTTTTTGCCTCTGATGTAAGCTCCTTGGTATACTCATTACCGGGCAGGGATTTTGGAATGTAGACATCCTTTACCTGCAGATTTTTCACTGCCTCTATTATGCCCTGTACATGATCCTTATGCATATGCGAGGCAATGGCGCAGTCAATTTTTGTTATGCCCCTTTGCTCCAGATACGGAACATAAATACTCTTGCCCGGATTATAGCTTTTATTGTATTCGGTTCCGCCGCCGCCGTCTATTAAAACAACATCACGGTACGGTACCTCAACAAACGCGCCGTCGCCCTGACCTACATTTACAAATGTTATCTCCATTGTGCCAATGCGTGCGGCCTGTCCCATAATTGTGACACACAAAAGCCCCGCAAACACCGCCCATAAAATCTGTATCCTTCTACCGCGCTCTCCGCCCAAATACCGCCACAGTATATAAACAGGAATGTAAAGTGTAAGAACGGTTAAAATTCCCGGGGTGGGTAAGCTGATATATGAAAACGGGAGCTTTGCCGCAAGGTACGGAAGCTTCATATATACAATCGTTCCATAAGATACAAGACTTGCAAAAAACGGTACGGATTTAAAAATTGCTATCCATATAATGGTTGGTATTGATACTGTAATTATGATAACCGTTGCAGGTATAAATATAAACGCCGTAAGGATTGAATATACAGAAAATCCGTTATAGTAATATGCGGTAAGGGGCAACAGTCCAAATGTACATATCACGCCTACAGACAGTAACCGTCCTATAAACCTGTGCCGAAAAATTATAAACCCCAACCGTTTTGTTTTCAGCCATTCTATTATCTGTTTGGCATACGGATAAAACCAATTTACCAAAATACTTGCCGTCACACTCATTACAAAGCAGTCGTTATATATAAGCAGCGGATTTAAAATTCCTACTATTATAGTTAAAGCGCCGACGGCATCAATAAAGTGGATAAAACCAAAGTAGTTACTAAACGCAATCATAATACAATAGAGCAAGCACGCCTTTACAATAACAGGGTGTGTACTTTGACAGCCGGCATAGAAAAGCAATACAATGACCGTTAATATATCCCTTGATTTCTTGCTTATAATCTTTTGCAGTGTGCCGATAAGGAGCAGTATGAAAAATATATGCAGATATGCAGGATAGAAAAACCGTTTAGTACCTGTTCTTGAGAGAACTCTGTCAAAATCCTCTGAAAAACTGCTTCCCTCGCCAACCAGTATCGCTTTTAAAAGCTCTTTCCTGTCGCCTTGGGTATAATTTTCTAAAATTTGGGTAATACTGTTTTTTACAGATGTGGATAAAGAGTAAAGACTATAGCTTGAAAGCTGTGTATCGGATTTTGCCACCCTGTTTGAGTAGCATTTGAAAAACACATCCTTGGATTTATAGTATCTGTTAAAATCAAAGCCGTTCTCGTTCATTTTAGAGGGAAACTCCGAAACAAAACCGCTAAATGTTACGGTTTGCCCGTATTTGAGCCTGAGCTTGGTAGAAAGCAAAATATTTTCCTTTATCTGCTTATGCTCACCCGACATATTAACAACCCTTACATCTACAATATACCGCATATTATCATCGGTTTGCTTTGGTATTGATGATATTTGGCCGGTTAATTCTACATACTTATTAAGATATGGATACAAGTCCCTGTTATGAATACTTGTATGGTACTGCAAAAGTATTACACCCAAAACAAAAACACCTGCCAGTATAATATGTAGGATTGCCCTTTTCCTTAGCAGTATATGAATAAGTATGTATACGGCATAAAAGACTAATACCGAAGCTACACTGAACCTGCCCGCAAGCAATATGCCAAATGCCAGTGCCGCCGCCAATGCAAAAATACTGATTTCCATACAATGTACCCCATTACCGAAGACCACTACCGAAGACCATACCTGTATAATAACAGTATACCAAAGCATATATGTATTTTCAACAGGTAAAATGCCTTTTTGTAATATTTCTGTAATCTGAAATTCGAATTTTATTTGGAAATTTGTAAAACTTTGGTGATTTTGCATAAGAGAAAGCAGTTTTATTTGTGCCATTTGACATTATTATACAGAAAAACAGCTCATTTTGGACTGTTTTGTTACATTTTAAAGTCAAAATTGTGTCATTTTTATTGCACCGATTGCAAAAAAGTGTTGACAAACCCAAAAATATACTGTATAATGCTTTTCGTAATCGTTTTGAAATATTTTGGTAATTTAAAGCGAATTTATGTAACATTGTTGAAATATTGGTAATGTTACGGTAATTTTAGGAGGTTTTTTATTTATGAAGAACTTGAAACATTCGATTGTTGTTATGATAGCAGTCGCAATGATAAGTTCACTCGCAGCAGTACAGGCTGCAACAATTAACAGTGAAAAAAAGAATACAAAGACAAAAATCAATGCCGCTACACAGGCATCAAGTCTTACCATTGCACAGGTTAAGTCTGATGCGCAAAACGGTGTTGCAATAGCCTCATCTGTTGAGGCGGTATCGGCGGAAAATTCAAAGAGCTTCTTCCAGCTTGGATATGTAATGCTTACAAGCGGAACTTTAGAGGTTCACGAATTACCGTCATATGAATCTGCGACGGTAGGAACATTGAATGCCTGTGACCAGGTTGAAATTCTTGAAAATTCAGAGAGCTGGTTCAAGGTACACTGCGGAGATGTTATAGGATATGTTCCAAACTCTACCATCACAGTAGCAAGAAGCGATGCAGAATATGCAGCAATGCATTATGAAAACTACAAACGCGGAACGGTTGCAACAGACGGTTCTGTAAGAGTAAGGGCCGAGGCGTCAACAGACTCTTCAATTATTGATGAGCTTGAAGCAGGAACAGAGGTTATTCTGCTTTGGAGCGAGGGCGACTTTATAAGAGTTGCATACGGAAGCGATTACGACGAAGGGTATGTTATAAACACCGCCTTAGAGCTTACAGGCGAGT
This sequence comes from Clostridia bacterium, assembly GCA_017443895.1. Lineage (GTDB taxonomy): Bacteria > Bacillota > Clostridia > UBA1381 > UBA1381 > 12844. The sequence goes on along the minus strand of JAFSXU010000068.1, from coordinate 27,698 downwards.
GGATACCAAAATCATCGGTATCGGAGCGTCAGGAAAAGGTTGCAGCCCAAAGAGCAGCCCAAGAAGCGGCAAACGCTTCAGGTAACGGCGGCGCAGTTTCTGCAACGGCCGCATCTTCAAAGGGACAGGCTATCGTAAATACCGCTATGCAGTATCTCGGTGTGCCGTATGTATGGGGCGGTACTTCCCCATCAGGCTTTGACTGCAGCGGACTTGTTCAATATGTATGCCGTCAGAACGGAATAAGCGTTGCAAGAGTTGCCGCAGATCAGAGAAATTGCGGAAGCTATGTGTCCCGTGAAAACTTACAGCCGGGAGATTTGGTATTCTTTAACGGCGGAAGCGGAATACATCATGTGGGTATTTATGTCGGAAACGGCAATATGATACACGCACCGCAAACAGGCGATGTTGTTAAGATTTCATCAATTGACACAAGCTACAGAATTTCACAGTATGCAGGAGCTGTAAGACTCTATTAAACCAAAATTTTAAGCTTGGATAATCAGAGCTGTGGTCTGATATAGTAAACCGATATATCAGGTCACAGCCGCATCTGAGTTTTTAATATTCGCCGCAGCAATGGGTAGGCATAAAAAATTAAATAGCATTTTATAAACCTGCTTAGCTATTAGCCTAAGCGGCTGATACAAAAAAGAACCGTAACTACTGCAAGACGGTTCTTTTTTGTTGAACAAAAACAGTAAGACATTAAATTTTATTTTCTATACCGTGATGTTGAATCCTTGGTTGTCTGTCTTTGGTTTGCAAGGCTTTGCGCCTTACGGTTAGGTGTATATTTGCCGGTATCGGGGTTTTGTCCCTCACGCGCCTTTTTTAACTGCTGTATTCTTCTTTTCCTTGCACGCTTTTTCTTTAAATGCTTTGTATAAGCTGATAAGATAAGGAGCAGGATAACAGGTATAAAGAAGAACGGACTTGTTATAATCTTTATGATTACATTGAACACATGCAAAAGCTTGTTTAGCTCAACATCATTTGTTGCGACAAGGTTTGCGGTGCCAATTTGCGTACCCTTATATGTGTATGTTACAGTACCTACAACATCATCCTTCTTTATCGGCGCTCTTAAATCCTCAGGCAGATTGATATTTTTTACAATCTCCGCCGCACTGTCTATATCGGCAGGAACCAAGGCGCTTACAGGGTTTTCAACCGTGAGTGCAACCCTTGTATCGTTTTTGGCTTCTCTTACCTTTGAATCGGAAATTATATCGCCCGGATTTGCAAGCTGTTGATGGATATAGTTTGCAAATGCAAATTCAAACAGGTTTCTTGTATCCTCGTAGGTTTTTGGATCGTTGTGCGAGTCCATGCTGTCGCATTTCATAACTACCGTAATAAGATTTGCGTCCTGATATGATGCAGATGCCGCCAAACAGTAGCCTGCCTGTGAAGTATGTCCTGTTTTTACACCCGTTGCGGCAGGATAATACTGATACATTGAGCGTGATGTACTAAGTAACAGGTTTGTATTTACAAGTATTCTCTCCCCCAATGTATATTTGTTTGTTGCGGGGATTTTATAGATTGGAGTTTTTACAATTTCTCTGAACTTCTCGTTTTGCATTGCATACTGTACAAGCGTTACCATATCCCGTGCGGTTGTATAGTGGTTATCGTCATGCGAACCGCAGGCGTTTGCAAAATGCGTGTTTGACATTCCAAGCTCCTGCGCCTTTTGGTTCATAAGCTCCACAAACGCCTCCAGCGATCCGCTTATGTTAAATGCGATTACATTCGCCGCATCGTTTGCGCTGTGTATAAGCATTGCGCTTACAAGCTGGTCAAGTGTCAATTCCTCGTCCGATAAGAGTCCCATATTGGAGTCCTCAAGGTAGTTTATTGATGCAATCGCCTCATACGGAACTTTTACCGTTTCTTCAAGGTTTCCCTTTTCCAAGGCTAAAATTCCCGTCATCATTTTGGTGAGTGATGCAGGGTATAATTTTACATCAATGTTTTTACCGTATAACAGCCGTCCCGAATCTGCATCAAGTAAAAGTGCCGCCTGTGATGCGGTATCGGGCACTGCCAAGGCTTCATCCTCCTGATATATTGTGTTTGAGCTTATTGTAGCCTGTGTATCATATTCTGCGTTTTCCCCGTCAACCGCCGTTTCGGCATCAGGCTCTGCCAGTACCGGAGTTACGGCACATATTGTAACAAGCAATGCCATAAAAACAGCGGTAAGTTTATTTTTTTTCATTACAAAACCTCCATGCTTTTGAATTTAATCTATTATAAATAATACTATCTCCAATTTTAGTACTGATATTATACATAAGTTTACATAATAATACAATAAATGTAACAAAAAAATTGTAGAAAAGTATAGAAATTTTAATTTTTTGTGTTATACTTATAATACAATGGAAAAATCGGGTAATGTTGATGCATTTTGAAGCAGGGGTTATCGTAATGATTGTTTTTAAAAAAGGAAAACAGGTATATATTTTCGTTGCCATACTTATAATTACAATAGCCGTTGCTACGGTTATTGAGCGTTTCGGGGATAAGACCTTTACGGAGGAGATAATGACCGAGGCCATACCCAAACTCAATACCGGACAAAGCGGTATAAATGATGACGGTAAAATAAATATAAATACCGCAACCGTTAATGAGCTTGCCATGCTTTACGGCATCGGTGAAAAAACAGCACAGCGTATTATAGATTACCGTAATGCCCACGGTGCATTTTCGCAGATTGAGGGAATAATGTTAGTGCCCGGGATTGGCGAGGGACTGTTTGAGAGTATAAAGAATGATATATGTGTTGAATAAATGTATATGAAAGGGTTTAGCTTAAAATGAAAATACTGGTAGTTGACGACGAAAAGCTTTTGGTAAAAGGATTAAAGTTCAATCTTGAGCAGGAGGGATACAGAGTCGAAACCGCATTTGACGGAGAGGAGGCAATCCGTCTTGCGCACGATGAAACGATATCCTTGATTTTGCTTGATTTAAATCTCCCAAAGGTTGACGGGTTCACGGTTTGCAGAACAATACGGGGCTTTTCAAATGTACCCATTATTATGCTTACCGCAAAGAGTGATGATATAGATAAAATTTTAGGTCTTGAATACGGTGCTGACGACTATGTTACAAAGCCGTTTAATGTAAGAGAGGTAACGGCAAGAGTAAAGGCGATATTAAGGCGTGTAAATCCTGCGCCAAAGGGAGATAAGAACAGAGTTGTTGTATCCGGAAACATTACCCTTGATTACAATTTCAGGCGTGTTCAGGTAGACGATAAAATAATAGAGTTAACCTCAAAGGAATTTGATTTGCTGGAGCTGTTTTTAAAAAACCCCGGCAAGGTATATACAAGGGAGAATCTTTTAGATATTGCATGGGGGTTTGACTATCCCGGCGATGTGAGAACAGTTGATGTGCATATAAGGCGGTTAAGGGAAAAGATTGAGGACAATCCTGCCGATCCGCAGTATATAAGAACAAAATGGGGTGTTGGTTATTACTATAAAAAGGACTGAATTTATAGATAAAGTAAAACGGGTAGCAACCTCAATGCGCTTTACTATTGTGGCTACATATATAGTGGTAATTTTAATAACGCTTGTTCTTATGATTATATACACATTGGGCGTGCTATCCGATAAGCTTTACAACAGTGAATTTGTGGATATGTTTACAAAGGCAAATATCATATCCGAAAATGTTTCCCAGATTTGGGAAAACGACATATCCGTTACACAGGACAAGTACAGCGATTATGTTGAAAACAGCTTGTCGGGAACAAATATACGAGGCGTTATTACAAACACCTCGTATAACATTCTTTACGATACCAATAAGGAATCGGAGCTTATCGGTAAGGTTTTCGTGCGTGATACATTAAAAAATGCGATGCAGGGTATGCAGACAAGCTACAACGAAAAAACCGACAGCGGTCAGCGTATGATAAGTGTTGCGGTGCCTGTAAAAAACAATGAGGAAATTATAGGCTGTGTGTATTTAGCGCAGAATATAGGAACTATTGATACAACCGTTGCCGCAACGAGAACGGGCATGGTTGTATTTAGTGTGCTTATAGTTTTATTGATAGGACTTTTAAGCGTGGGCATGAGCTATATTATAACCTCGCCTATAGAGCAGTTCAGAAAAGCGGCGCGCGAAATTTCAAAGGGAAATTTCTCAATACGCATGAAGGTATCGGGTCATAATGAGCTTGCACAAATGAGTGAGACCTTCAACTATATGTGCGAGGAGCTTGACAGCTTTGAGGAACAGCGACGCAAATTCGTATCAGACGCATCTCACGAGCTAAAAACGCCTATGGCAGGTATTAAGCTTATTTGCGACAGCATAATAAACGCAGAAAATATTGATATGCAGACGGTCAAGGAATTTTTATCGGATATGTCCGATGAGGTTGACAGACTTACAAGGATTATCGAAAGGCTTTTAACTCTTACCAGGCTAAATAACGATACCAATGCCTTAAAGCTTGAAGAAACGGAGCTTCAGATTATTATTGACAGCGTTATACGGAAAATAACAGGGCTTGCCGAGGAAAAGGATATTGTTGTGTATGCCGACTATGCCGAGGATACGCATCAGCCTATCGCGCTTGACTATGACAGGATTTATGAGGCGATTTATAACATTGTCGATAATGCAGTCAAATACACGCCAAACGGCGGATTTGTGCATATTGACTTAAAAAACGAATCACACTTTGCAAGGATTGATATTGAGGATAACGGGCCGGGCATTCCCGAGGGCGAGCGTGATAAAATCTTTGAGCGATTTTACCGTCTTGACGATTCCCGCGCAAGGGATACAGGCGGTACAGGCTTAGGGCTTGCCATTACAAAAGAGGCAATACTTATGCATGGCGGCACGATTGAGGTTAATAATTCCGAGCAAGGAGGAAGTATATTCACTATACGCCTGCCTTATGCGCAGGATAGCACAGAGGGGTTAGCGGTATGAAAAGAATAAATTGGATTATCGGGATTTTAATAGCTGTTGCAATTGCCGTAAGCGTGTTTATATTTTTTGGCAGAGGCATACAAAAAGCAGATGTGAAGCTGTATTTTTTAAATTCTGCCGAGACCTCACTTGTGGTTGAGAACAGAACCGTTGCATACCGTGATAAATTTGACTTGCCGGTAAGTGTTGTTGAAGCGCTGATAAAAGGTCCCGAAAACAGTCAGAATGTCCGTGTTATAAACAAGAATGCGGGGCTTAAAAGCATACAAAACGACGGCGAGGGAAATCTGGTTGCGGACTTTGATGAGAACATAGTATCAGATGATGCCTCAAAGGCAGTATTCCCTGTCTATGCGGTTGTTAAAACGCTGTGTGCAATTGACGGTGTAAACAGCGTGCTTGTAACGGTAAACGGTAAGGACTTTAAGGCAGCAGACGGCAATGTTATAGGCAGACTGACCTCTGACGATATCAATCTTGCCATTGACACCGATACAAGCGAAGCGCGGAATGTAATTCTGTATTTTACCGATATTGCCACAAAGAAGCTTGTAAAAGAGGAGCGCACCGTCCTTATAACCGACCAACAGCCAATAGAACAGTATATAATTGCGGAGCTTATACGGGGTCCCGAAAACAGTGATTTGAGTGCCGTTATATCAGATGAGGTTAATTTGATATCTGTGAATATATCGAATAATATCGGGTTTGTAAACTTTTCGCAAAACTTTATTGATAAATGCCCCTCATCTGCCGAGGAACAGGAGCAGGCAATATTCTCGATTGTAAATTCAATGACCGAGCTTGAAAGCATTAACCGTGTTCAGTTTTTGGTAGAAGGCAAAAAAGTACCAAAGTACGGAAATATAGATATTGAACACCCAATCGGCAGAAATCCGTTGCTGTTCTGATTGAAAAATGTGCAAGAGATTGCCCGAATTGTATAAATTTTGGTTTAGCGTACCAATGCGAAATCGTAAATTGGTACACCGTAGGGAACGACCCTAATGACACCGCATAGCGGTGTTGTTGGTGTCGTTCCGCTGTTTGTGGCGTTTTTTGCACGGCACGACACACTGCAGCATTGCTACGCAATGCAAATCGCAAGCGATTTTAAAGGGTCGTGCCCTACGATAGGTAGGGTTAATACACACATATTGCAAAATTTAATATTTTGTAGGGTTGGGGCTTGCTCCAACCGTCCCCGACAACACATATGGGATACGGCAGGAGCAAGCCCCTGCCCTACAATATCCATTTACGCATATAAACCAAAATTTATCGTAACCACTTTTTTGTGCTTGACTTTTGTTTCTGTTTGTGGTAACATATAAAGCGATGTGAATAATTTATGTCGGTGTGGTGGAATTGGCAGACGCGACGGACTCAAAATCCGTTGGAGTTAAATCCGTGTGGGTTCAAGTCCCACCACCGGCACCAAAAACTGAAAAACCAAGCTGAAATTGCTTGGTTTTTTTGTTTTGTGCGTTTGCGAAAGTATAAAACCTCATATGACAGGTTCAAGTCCCACCACCGGCACCAAAAACTGAAAAACCAAGCTGAAATTGCTTGGTTTTTTTGTTTTTTGCGTTTGCGAAAATATAAAACCTCACATGACAGGTTCAAGTCCCACCACCGGCACCAAAACTGAAAAACCAAGCTAAAATTGCTTGGTTTTTTTGTTTTTTGCGTTTGCGAAAGTATAAAACCTCACATGGCAGGTTCAAGTCCCACCACCGGCACCAAAAACTGAAAAACCAAGCTAAAATTGCTTGGTTTTTTTGTTTTTTGCGTTTGCGAAAGTATAAAACCTCACATGACAGGTTCAAGTCCCACCACTGGCACCAAATAAGAACGCTAATTTTGATAAAAAATCAGCGTTCTTTTTCTTTGCTCCAAAAGCCTTGTTTTATGCGGTTTTCAGCACTTATGGCTTCTGTTAAAGTGTGCTTCAAAACAATATTAAAAGTAGGTTTTCCGATTTTTACGCTTTCTTGTAAAAAGTAATCGTTTTCTTTGCACCCCTTTGCGTAGTAATCGTTTTCTTTACACCCCCCTTACAAAAAATTTGCACCCCCTGTAAGAAGAGTGCAAATTGCGTTTCATAATAGCTTTATTTTTAAAGTAATAGGATTATTGAGGCAGATTCCTTTTCTGCCTCAATAAGCGCCGCTTGTACTTCTTTGGTGAGCACATCTGCAAGTTTTTGACAGTATTCAGCGTAATCAATCAGTGAGTTGATATATTCATCGTGTGCTAATTTTTCTTTTTCTTTGCGTTTTTCTTCAAGTGCATCTGCTGCCGCTTCTAAGTTCATCTGAACAGTTCGCCTTTTCCTGTTGTAATGGTATAATCATAAATCATTTCCGGAAACCTCATCATACAAACTTTTTAGCAAAGACTGCCGCATCTCTCTTTTGCGCTTCGCTCGGCTCATTTTTAACATAGAAATATTCGGTTTCAACCGTAATGCCATTGTCGGATAAGCCTTTTTTTATCAGCTCCACAGAATGCTTGGAAAGCCAAGAAGTTGAGAAAACGACAGCTTTTTTAACATTATCTTTTTTCAGCGTTTTCAAGTATTCTTTCATGTTCTTGTCAAGACCGTAAGCATATAATGCTCCGCCTATAAAAAGCACATCGACAGGCTCGTTTATTTGTGCATCAGCCTTTTCTACAGATATGGCATCTACCCCAACCGCTTTTGCGATAGCTTGTGCAACTTCTTTTGTATTTCCCGACCTTGAGTAATATCTTACCGCTATATTCATAATTGCCTCCTTCTTTTTTTATGCAAAACAGACCGTCCCATAAGAACAAGACGGTCTGAATTACTTATTTGTTTGCAGGCTCCCATTTGCAGCGAACGGGAGAAACAATGCTTCCGTCCTTCTTTAACTCAGCAAACGCCTTATCAACAACCTTGCGGTCAAGTCCCGTAAGTTCTGCAACTTTTCCTGCATTTAAGGGTTCACCTGCAGTGCGCATTGCATCTAATATTTTTTCTTTTTCGTTCATTTTGATTACTCCCCAATTTAGTATTTTGGTTCCTTATTCACCAAGCATCTCAATCATGTAGTTTTCAATGCCGATTTGCTCAATCAAGCAAAGGTGACCCTTTACCCAGTTAAAATGCTCCTGCTCATCAATGATGAACTTTTCAATCATTGCCTTTGTTACATAGTCATCATCAAACATTGCAAGAGATTTGCTCATCATGGGAAGTGCTTCTGCAGAGTCCTTGCAGTCGTATTCAAGCATTTCGTTAATATCGGTAATAACGGGATATTCCTGAATTTCGACAACAGGGGTTTCACCAAGCTCAATCAGTCTTGCATTTACTTCCTTTGCCTCATTCCACTCTTCGTCCGATTCAGCCATAATCTTGTCAGCCAGTTTGTTCAGTCCACGGGCTTTGAGAAGCTGTGCATGGATTGAATGCTGCTGTGAATTACCGAACCAGCCCTTTGCAAATTCCTTTAAAAGTTCTACCTTTGTCTTTTTAAATACCTCCAATAAATTTATATATTTTCACTGTTTTACCGACAGTTACGGTCTTATTATGTATTTATTACAGGCTTTTAGCCCAATCACGGATTGCATTAAGCTTTTCCTCGGATTTGTTTTCTTCACCAGCAAGGGCGCAAACCCCTGCATCTTCGATACCCATAAAGCCTATCATGTTTTTATATGTTTCAACTGCGCCTGTGCCTGTATTGGGCGAGCCTGAGCTTAAAAGCAAAGCCGCTTTCTTTGCCTTCGGCGGTTTGCCAATGCAGTAAACTCTTTGCATAGCCGCCGATATCTGTGCAGTCATATCAAAGTAGTAGATAGGGGAAGCATATACGACCATATCACAGTTAAGATATGCAGGGATAACCTTTTCCATATCGTCCTTTTGAATGCACTTTCCCTCTCCTTTTCCATGGCAATACTCGCAAGCCATACATCCTGCTATTTTCATTCTGCCCACATGCAGGATTTCTACCTCATGACCTGCCTCCTTTGCGCCTTCTGCAAAGGCATTTACCATAGCTTCTGTGTTTTCTTTTCTCGGACTTCCGTTCAAAATTGTGATTTTCATTTTTGACTTCCTTTCTATATTTTATTAAGCCTTAGCTCATTTATTATTTATATATTTGACCGCCTCTGTTGCCGCCACCGCACCGTCACCTGTAGCTGTAACCAACTGACGAAGCATTTTTGTTCTGTTATCTCCAGCTACAAAAATTCCATCTATGTTTGTATGACAATCTTCTCCTGCTATCACATAACCTGCATCATCCAATTTAATAAGATCGGCAAAGTTCCGGTTTTCCGGTATGCGACCTACCGCAATAAACAAACCGTTAAGTTCAATAGTGCGTACATTGCCGTTCAGTTTATCAGTAACCTCAATAGCTTTGAGCCGTTTCTCAGAAATCAGCTTGGTAACATTGGCGTTATATATAATCTCGACATTCTCCTTCTCTTTCAGACGAGCTGCATTGGTTTCTTCACCACGAAAACTATCTCTGCGGTGAATAAGATATACCTGTTTTGCTAAATCTGACAAGTAAAGTGCATCTTCCAAAGCAGTATTGCCACCTCCGACAACAGCAACAACTTTATTACGGTAAAAATTTCCGTCACAAGTAGCACAATAGGAGACGCCTCTGCCTACAAGTCTATCTTCATCATCTAACCCAAGCTTTCTGTTTTCGGAGCCGGTTGCGAGTATTACTGCCTTGGCTGTATAAGTGTTCTTTGGAGTGATGACTGTCTTTTTATCTTCTTCCGAGCGAATTTCTACCACCTTTTCAAAAACAAACTCTGCTCCCAAATCTTTGGCTTGTTCATATACTTTCGTGGAGAAATCGTAACCGGAAATATGGGCTTCTACGGGATAATTTTCAATGTCGGGGGTATTCAAAATCTGTCCGCCGTAGTTTACCGCCTCTAACACAAGTACAGACCTTGCGGCACGGCGGGCATAAATTGCAGCGGTCATACCCGCAGGACCTGCCCCGACGACTATAATGTCATACATATTTTATCCCTCCATAAGCTCTGCAATAGCATCTCTTGAAATCAGACCAACGCTGCGGTTAACTTCTTCGCCATCTCTAAATGCCACAAGACACGGGATAGAGGAAACATCGTAATCCTCCGCCAGTTCATCCTCAGCGTCAATATCAATAGATACTATTTTATATCCGGGATTTGTCTTGGCCATCTCTTCCAGCATAGGTTTCATAGAACGGCAGGGACCGCACCATTCAGCATTAAAATCAGCCAATACAGGAATATCGGACTTTAATACCTCATCTTCAAAATTATCCTTATTTACTTCAACAATAGTCATAACTCATAACTCCCTTTCTTTCGTTCATTTTCTTTCGACTGTTAGATAAGCGCAGCAATATCTGTTTCAAAGCTCATAGGGTCGCTTGTTGGACCAAAACGCTTCACAACATTACCGTTACGGTCTATTAAAAACTTTGTAAAGTTCCACTTTATGTCACCCGGCTTTTTGCAGGTTGTGCTGATTTTTTCAATTTTTTCCATAATAGCCTTATTTTCTTCTCCGTCAAACTCATCATCAGGCTGCTGAGCTTTCAGGTAGGTAAATAATGGTTCTTCTGCATCTCCATTTACATCAATTTTTGCGAGCTGATCGAACTGTGTCTTGTACTTAGCAGTACAGAACTCATGAATTTCGCCCTCATCTCCCGGTGCTTGGTGCCCGAACTGATTGCAGGGGAAGTCCAAAACTTCAAAGCCTTTCTCGTGATACTTCTCGTAAAGTTTCTCAATCGCTTCATATTGCGGTGTAAACCCGCATCCCGTGGCAGTATTGACTATCAGCAATACCTTATCTTTCATATCAGCCATATTAAGTGTAGCACCCTTGCGTGCCTTAACAGTGTAATCGTAAATATTCATATTATAATGCTCCTTTGTTTTATATTTTATTTATTAAGCCTTGTTGAATTTATTGAATTTCTCTTTCTTGCGCTTGCATCTCGGACAACGCCAGTCGTCCGGGAGATCCTCAAATTTAGTTCCCGCAGGAATGTTCTGCTTCGGGTCACCTTTTGCAGGATCGTATATATACCCACAAGGGCATTTGTATCGTCCGTCCTCCGGTTCTACCGCACCATGTTTGTCGCCCGTAATCATTTTTACCAATCTCCTTTCAATAATTTGTAGAGTAATGATTTATATGTTTTAAATTCTTCATCGGTGAGCCAGTGCTCATCAGCAAGTGTTTTGGGAACATCTATGGCCTTTTTTTTCAGATCTCTTCCCTCATCGGTAAGGCTTATGATAATATTTCTTTTGTCATTTTCATCCCTGCCTATGTCAATATAACCCTTTTGCTTTAGTTTTCGCAACATATTTGTCAGCGTGTTCGCTTTCAAATATAATGCTTTTACAAGGTCTTTCTCATTGACCTCTTCCTTTTCCCACAGAACCATCATAGTAATGTATTGTGTGTAGGTAAGGTTAATCTTTTTCAAAAGCGGCTGATAGCGTCTTAATATTTTATTTGCAACGGCATATGTTGGAAAACAAACTTGATTTGCGAGCAATAAAAGCTCATATTCATCGTTCACATCATCACCTCCTTGTATATTATATCGCACACGACATAATTTGTCAAGTATTTCATAAAATTTTTTAAAACCGCTTTATCATCGTTTAATGCTACGATTGCAAATTGCGATAAATTCAAAATTTTTAAAAATTCTACTAATGGCAATCTGAATTGAGTAAAATAGGTTGCTTCACGAAAATCTGCGCTCTATTTACCTGTTTCCCATGCCCGACATTAAAAGATTTTACTTTTCATATCCGTATCAATGTGGTAAAATAAAAAAACAAGACACTGACAGCTATCCCAAAATGCTGATATATGTATATGACGGCGAGATTTCGCCCGACAGTTTTTTTTGCACAGCTAAATGATGATGAGCTTATAAATGCTATCCTGCGCAATGAATGGAGATTTGACGGTCTTGTTATGACCGACCTGTCAAACCACGCATCACACTGTAAGGAAATACTTGCAGGCAATTATATTGGTATGCCCTGCAATGCGCCATCGGACTTAACGGAAGCATTTGAAAACGGAAAATATACAGAAATTTTAAAAAGTGCAAAGCGTGTACTTTAGCTTATACTTGATTTGGAATAGTATAGTCGGGATTTGATTTTTAATTGAAATTATAAAAATTTGAGGTATAAAAAAATGGTTTTATTTATAAATGCGTGCGCAAGGCCACAGTCAAGAACATTGGCGCTTGCAAAAGAAGCTGTAAAGACAATATCAAAAAAATGTGAAATTCTTAATTTGTATGAGGAAAATATCAAGCCTCTTGATTATGATAATCTTTTGTTGCGTGATGAAGCGGTAAGAAATGCTGATTTTTCAGATACGGCGTTTCGCTTTGCAAAGCAATTTAGCAACGCAGACGAGATTATTATAGCCGCACCTTACTGGGATTTGTCTTTTCCTGCAATACTTAAATGCTATATTGAAGCAATATGCATAAACGGCATTACCTTTGTTTATAACGAGCATGGTATTCCTCAAAGCTTATGCAAGGCAAAAAGACTTACCTTCATTACAACTGCCGGCGGATTTATTCCTGATAACAATTACGGGTATAATTATGTTAAACAGCTTTGTAACGACTTTTTCGGCATAAAAAATACGGTGTGTATAAAGGCGGAAGGTCTTGATATACAAGGTGCGGATGTAACCAAAATCATAAAATCGGCAGAAGATGAAATAAGGCGAATACTTAAATAAGTTTTCATATGAGAAGTTTATTATGAAAACATTTTTACCGTAAACGCCTTAATATCTGGGATTGTCTCACAATGCAATAAAACAGTTATCTGCCCTTTTTATGCCTTTGCTTGTTCTCGTACATCAGCCGGTCTGCACGCTCAAATACAGCTTCAGCGGTCTTATCTTCGGGTGTAAACTCTGCCATTCCCGCAGAGGCTGAGAAGCGTAACCACGGGTCAACGCTATTATCCTTTTCGGTTCGGGCAAATTTCTTACTCATTGTATCGAGCTTTGTAAAACGGTTTTGATAATCCTCTGCGGTAAGCACCGCAACAAATTCGTCTCCGCCGATACGGTAAATGGGAGAATTATTGAAGGCTTCACTAAATATCCCACAACAACCCTTTATGTACAAATCGCCTGCTTTATGCCCATAAGTGTCGTTTACCGTTTTTAGTATATTTATATCCAGCATAACTATGGCAAACTCTGTCTTACCCTCGCTTATGCCTTCGTCAAGCTCACGCATCTTGTCCGTATATGCCTCTTTATTTCCTACATCGGTAAGCGAATCACGGTATGCCTTTTTGCTTATTGCTCCTATCTCCTGCTCCTTGCTCCGTACAACATCCTCAACCCTTTCCTTTTCCTTGCGGATTTGCGTGATGCTGTCGATATAATCAATTATACGGATCTGCATTGACCTTGTTTCTTCGTAAATGTCCTTGATTTCATCGTTGCTTTTGACATTAACCTCAATAACTCCCGCTTCTTCATATTTTAGTCCTTCCTCGGGATTGAATTTCTTCATACCCTCCGTAAGTCGGGTAATCGGGCTGACCACTGTTGTATGAACAAATTTAACCGCGCTTACAAGAATGATGACAATCAAAATGATAGTTGCAACCATGAGGTAGAGAAAATATACTCTTCTGCCCCTCGCCACATCTGCCATATCCAAATCACAGCCAACCGTACATACAAGCTCACCTTTGCTGTCATATACGGGAGCATAGGCTGAACACAAAAAGCCCCAAATTCCGTTTGATATGGTAGGCTCTACCTCTTCGTGTGCGTCAACGCCAAGAAACTCCTCCTCGCGTTCCTCATAAAGACCTGTCTCATATACAGGTACATCATCTGAATCCAGAAGATACATATTATATTTGCTGTCCTCATCACCCCAGACCACAATATAGAGATATTTTATATCACTCAGATTATCCTCATAAGATTTCATCTTATTTCTTTCTATCTGATACTGTTCCCAGAGTCCCTTTTCTTTAAGGTAATTGATAACAAGCTCTTCATCGTTCTGTCTTTCCGCCCGTTCTCTTAGCTTCTGATATTCATCAGACAGGACAACCGTCTTTAGCTTGCTAAGATATTCAACATCTGTAAGAGTTGCATAATTCTTTGCAGAGTCTTTGGTAATACGCTTATCAAAACGCTCTAACTGATTTGCATTGATATTATATGATAACATGACAACCCCAATTGCAGCGAACAGTACCACCGCCGTAATAAATACATACAATTTGCTTTCTAATGTAAACCTAACCTTCATAATATGTCCCCCTAATCAGATGCGTTAATCATCGTTTACTGATAGTCTTTATTACACTTATACTACCACTAAATTATACTGTATCAAAAACATCGGTAAAATTCAATACCAAAACCCAATATTTTACAAAAAATTCTGTATGATAATTGTGTAATATTTTAATAAAAGCATATTGAATTATAAACGAGTTGTGTGATATAATAAATGTACCACATTATCTTTCTTAAATAAATATAGAATAGATTAGAGTATTTGTAATGCATAGTATTCTGATATCAACACAATTATAATAAAAGTTTGTATTTGTAAAAATGCGTGCTTAGTATTTAAGGCTTTTATTTGATTGTGTTATTTGAGTAAGTCTTATTAAGAAAGATGTGTGGTAACATTCAAGCCGCGTTTTTATGCGTGGTGCGAATTTGTGCCACGCATTTTTTATTGCGTGAGATACTGTGGAAAGGAGGATAAGGCTTGCCGCAAGCCGAAAAAAGCGGTAAATAATTTATACGACAAAAGAAAGGATTGATATTTATGAAAAAACTAATTACTTTATTATTGACATTTATTATGTGTATTTCGCTTTGTGCTTGTGGTGGAAGTAAGTCATCAGAAGAAACACCCGAAGATATAGTGCGTTCAAAGTGCATGGCTGATGTATCTATTGAATGTGCGTTTTCTTATAAAGATGTTAAAACCCCAATTGTTAATATTGTTACGGTGAGTAAAAATGGAACAGATAACTACCTTTGTCAAGGAAAAGTAACAATTATAGATAATTATGGAGATAAATATGCAGGAAATTTTACTGCTGAATATAGCTATAATGAAAACAGCAAAACAGCAAGAAAAGAAAATTTAGACATTGATACACCAAGAAAACAATAATAATTTGTAACAGGCAGCGTTAGTACTACCTATTGTCTTTCCTCAAATATTTTACTATATGGCATAAAAAGGCCCGTCGTATGGCGGATTTAGCTGAAAAAAGACTTGCGAACTCGCAAGTCTTTTTTCATGGTACGCGATCAGGGGTTCGAACCCTGGACACCCTGATTAAGAGTCAGGTGCTCTACCAACTGAGCTAATCACGCATACTGTGTATCTCTTGAACACGGGATATATAATACCACACACTACCGTGTTTGTCAACACTTTTTTTAAAAAAATTTTTAATTTTAACCGTCATCCTTGTGTGGTATGATATTTTTCGTTTGCAGTAATATAAATTTGGGTTTAGCATACCAATGCGAAATCGTAAATTGGTATGGGTTGTAGGGACAGGTCTCTGTGCCTGTCCGCATCCCCGACAACGCATATTGGGAACGGGAGGGCATGGAAACCCTCCCCTACAAATTTCAATACCCATTTACCTCGCTAAACCAAAATTTATCGCCCACCGCCATATCATCAAAGAAAAATCAAAGATTTTCCCACCATAATTATTCATTATTCATCATTCATTATTCATTTAATCAACTTTACTCCATACGGCAATTTTTAACTATACCGCTTTAGCATATTCTCTGCCATTTGTCTTAGTTCATCTTTTACACTATTGGGGGATATTACCTCCATAAGCTCGCCGAACTCAAATACCCATGCCAAAAACACCGGACTCACCTTAACATTTATATTTACCTTAAAGTGATCCTCATCATCAACGAAGAGTGTTGTATTTTTGCCAAACCTATCCAAAATGACGCCGACAAGCTTTTTATCGCAGCGCAGGGTTACCGTTTCGTCCCTTCCGCCGTACATACCAAACATCTTCTTTGCATACAATGCTAAATCAAACGCCCTGAACTCTTTTCTGCCGTCACGCTTCTGGTCTTTAAGGTTTATTCTTATCATTTTATCGACACGGTAATGTCGGATTTGCTCATTCTTGCTGTCGTATGCGATAAGGTAATAGTTTTCATCGTCCCATGTAAGCGCCCACGGGCTTACCACATACTCCGCTCCGTTATGGCGGTTTATCTTTTGCTTCTGCATATTCAGGTCGAAATATTTAAAGCCTATCCGCCGATTATTTGATATTGCGTCCTGGATTTTATCAACATTATAGTATATACTCTCATTATCCGTTTTAATTCTGTTTACAACATAAACAGAGCTATGTATCGAATGTGCATCAAAGTCACTGGCAAGATTTTCAATCTTCTTAATAAGCTGAGAGCTTTTCTTTTTGGTTATAAACTTTGATGACTGAACAGCGTCTACCAAAAGTCTTAGCTCAGGCTTTTCAAAGTCACGGTCTGCAAGATAATAGCCATAATGCTTTGAGCGGACTCCGATTATATCATAGCCGAAATCTCTTAGCATATTTATATCATCATATAACGATTTACGCTCCGCATTTATGCCAACCTTATTAAGCTCTTCAATCATTTGCTCAATGGTTAATTGATGCTCCTCGTCGGTCTTTTTCTCAAATAATTGCTGTAAATACAGTAGTTTTAGCTTTTGTTTATCACTCTTTGCCATGTTCTTCTCCAATCCGTCACAAACAATAGATTCCCCTACATATACCACTCAAAAATACGGCAGGCGTATTTATTCGCCTGCCATATTATGTTTTTTCTTATTGCTCAGCAGCGGCTTTTTCTTCAGCTGTAAGAGTTATATTTGGCTGATTACCGTCGCCACCGTAAAGCATTGCAGCCTCCTCATCGGAGATGATACCCTCAGGCAACGGATCGGGCAGCTTGTTATTTGCCTTCATATCCTGATATGCAGCTTCCTTCTCATCAAGAATTTGCTGGTATCCTGCCTTTAAGTATGCCTTTACATATGACTGATACTTCGCATCAAGCTCTTCCGGCTTACAGTTGAACATATCCGTTGCATACTTCTGCCAATCGTTTAACAGAGTTGAGCCCTTGTCTGACAATGAGTCGATTGAACGGTCGAACAGGAAGTCGATATAATTCAAATGGTCATTCTCTGAAATTCTCTCATAGTTCTGCTCGATAAGGTACTCATAGCCCTTAGGCGCATATGTATACACCTGTGCGGCACGGTTTAACTCGTCATCGCCATAGTCACGGCCCTCGATTACAAGACACCACATATCCTTATTGGCATTATAGTTAAGTCTTTCAACGCCCTCGTAGCCGTCAACAAGCACAGGAATCTGCTTACCGTTGCCGACATCTACCATATTATATGTGATACCCTCTATACCGTTTTGCATTGTGAGAATATTATCCTGTAACCACTCATAGTACATCATAATAGCCTCAGGGTGCTGGCAGTGTACATTGATACCCGTCATAAGACCGAATGGGTTATCGGCTCTGCCACCCTTTAATACATTTGTTTCACCGTTCTCGTTCTCGGTTGTTGTTGACGGAGTAAGTGAAAGCTTAGCATTTGGCTGGTTCTGCATAAGAGTTGTAATTTCGGCAGATTCCTTTGTTAAATAGAAGCCGTATGTACCCTGTACGCCCGATGAGAACTTCTCCTTTGACTTCTTTCCGTCCTTATCAAGATACCACTCGTTACTTACAAGTCCCATATTGCATAAGTTGTTGTTATACTTAATCTGCTCATATGTCGGCTCCCATGAAAGCGAGCAAACTGACAAGTCTGAGAACAGCGCCCAGTCATGAGCTGAAATAGGATAGTTTCTGTAAGCGTGGTTTGAGAAGTTTGCATTAGGCAATGAAAATGCCATAGGAATGGTATTTGGACCGCCGTTCTTCTTCTCATTAAATGACTTTAATATCTCATAATACTCATCCTGTGTGATTACCCAGTCAGCTGAGTTATCGGGCACGGTATAGCCGTTTGCCTCGACCCAGTCACGACGGATAACGCTTACAAAGTTATACGCTCTTGGCCGTCTGCCTGCTAAGAACACCTTTTCACCGTTTACATATGTGTACTGGTCAAGATCCTCAGTAGCGGCATAATAATCAGGAGCAAACTTCTTTAACATATCCGTGTCGATAGTCTGGAATGCACCCTCCTTAGCATATGTAATACACTGCGGATAGTCATAGTGGAAGATAATATCGGGCTGGCGGGATACCTTGCCTGCCATTAACTGGTTGAACTTTGTAACCTCACCTGCACGGGGGATTGATACAAATTCTACATTGATATTATGCTTGTCACCAAATTCTTTCTGAACATAATCTGTCCAGTAGTTATCTGTTACAGGTGCCTGACCTGTCTGTCCTCTGTCATATACGGGAATTCTGATTGTAATCTGCTCGGGATATACATAAGTTTCAGGATTCTCTATTGACATAACTGCCTCTTTATCAATTACAGCAGGAGCGCGATTACCCAAAGAGCAACCGGCAAAAGATGCTGTAAGTGTGGCAACTGACGCTGTGGCTAACAGCATTGATATAACTTTTCTAAATTTCATAGTCTATATGCCCTCCTATAATTATTCCTTAACAGCACCGACCATAGCACCGCTTACGAAATACTTCTGTAAGAATGGGTAAACTATAATAATCGGAATAGTTGCAAACATGATGGTTGCTGATTTTACAACCTCTTCTGCCTGAGCTGTCTGTCCGCCGTCGCCCTCAAGAGCGCTTGAGTCTGCAGCTGCGGCAACTAAGTTATAGAGCTTTAACTGCAATGGTTTTAAGTTATCAGACTGGATATAGTAAAGAGCATCTGCGTATGAGTTCCAACGGCCAACCGCATAGAACAGCGCCAAGGTTGCAAGAGTCGGAATTACAAGCGGTAACATAACCTGAACAAGAATTCTGAAATCACCGCAGCCGTCAAGCGATGCGGCCTCTTCAAGCGATGCAGGGATTGCCTGCATAGATGTTCTTAAAATAATCATATTGTATGCACTTATTGCAAGCGGAAGAATAAGCACCGCCATAGTATCCAATAAGTTCAATGTATCCATCAATATATATTCGGGAATCATACCTGCACCGAAGTACATTGTGATAACGAATATTGTATTGATAACGGATCTGCCCTTCATTCTCTGTCTTGACAATGCGTATGCGGCGCAAATTGTAAGCGCAAGACCTAAGAGAGTGAATAAAACCGTAATCAAAATTGTAAATCCGAAGGATTTCATCATTGACGGATCGCCAAGCACGGTTCTGTATGCCTGGAAAGTAATATCGTGAGGTAAGAACCATACCTTGTTACTTAATACCGCTTCGTTGCCCGATATTGAAACCGAAACAACATGGAAAAACGGAATAATACATATAAGTGATAAAAGACCTATAAATACATAGATGATAACATCAACTATTTTATAGCCTATACCTCTGTTAATTTTTGTTTCTGCCATTTTTATCTACCCCCTTCTTATACTAATCCGCCTTCGCCCAAGGCTTTGGCAACTCTGTCTGAAAGGAGCACAAGTACAAGACCTACAACAGACTGGAACAAACCAACGGCTGTTGAGATATTGAACTTATTGGCACCAAGACCTACACGGTATACATATGTAGCTATAACTTCTGAAAAATCTGTTACATTGGTATTTGATAACGCCTGAACACGCTCGAAGTTTGAACCCATCAAACGGCCTAAAGCCATAATAAGCATAACAACGATTGTAGGCTTAATACCCGGCAGGGTAACATGCCAGATCTTACCAAATCTGCCTGCGCCGTCGATATCGGCAGCCTCGTAAAGGTCGCCGTTGATACCTGTAATTGCGGCAAGGTAAATGATTGTTCCCCAACCCATGCTCTGCCATACGGCAAGGAGTATGTACATTACTGCCCAGTGCCATTTCTCTGTCAAAAACGGAATAAGAGCAGACTCACCCGTACCTGTTATGGTACCGATAATGATATTTACAATACCTGTTGACGGTGAGAACAGCTGATATGCAATAGCTGAAATGATAACCCATGACAGGAAATGCGGTAAATAAAGAATTGTCTGTGTGAGCTTCTTATACCAAGTACAAGTGATTTCATTTAAGAAAATCGCAAGTATGATAGGCATCGGGAAACCGCAAACAAGGTCAAATAAGTTAAGAACGATTGTGTTTCTTAACGCTACATAGAAATCAGGTGATGTAAACATCTGACGGAATACATCAAAGCCTACAAACTTTGAACCTGAAAATCCTAAGATAGGATTATAGTCCATAAACGCAATGGATAATCCCAATAATGGTAGGAACTTGAATACTACGATAAAGATAAGCGGAATTGCTACCAACGCATACAGTTCCCAGTCACGCTTTAAGTAGAACATAAAGCCTTTTTTACTCTTAGCTACAGGAGTAGCCGTGTTAGTTTGTGTTTTCATCAAAACCCTCCCTCTGGTTGTTTTTTGATTTTTGTTATAATTTATAATAGCATTTTTTGTATATTTTGTCAACAATGTTGCAAAAAAAATTATGGTTTTTTTGCATATTTTTAAACAATATATCCAAAAAATGCACTCTTTTTTTAAAAAAATCAAGCTGTAAAAATTTTTTGATTGGATTTTTTTGTACACAATACACAAACAAAAAACTGCCTGCAAAAGCAGACAGCTCGGGTTTTTTTTGTAATTTCGGGTTTATATGCGTACCATTAAGAAATCGTAAATTGGTATGGTCGTAGGGTTGGGGCTTGCTCCAACCGCATCTCTGATACCGTAAACAACGGCAGGAGCAAGCCCCTGCCCTACGGTGTATACCAATTAACAAAATCGTTGTCTGGTATAATTGTAGGGACAGGCGCCAACCTACGGTGCTGTTGCCTATTGGCAACGCACCTACAAATCGCTTTGCGATTTGCTCACCTCGACTGTCCGTAATATAAACCAAAATTTATCTCTAATAAGTGGTTTATACCACCTGTGAGCCTGACTGTATATCCTCAGGCACTGTAAGGACTGACAGCTTATCCTCAAACTCGGCAGATAAAATCATACCGTTTGATTCAAGTCCCATCATTTTGCGTGGCTTGAAGTTTGCCACAAACAACACATTTTTGCCGACTAAATCCTCAGGGTTATGATATTTTGCAACACCCGATAGGATTTGTCTTTCCACACCGCCGACATCAAGTGTGAATTTTAAAAGCTTTTCGGATTTTTTAACCTTCTCACAGGCTAAGACCTTTCCTACTCTTATATCGAGCTTTTCCCACTCGTCAAACTCAACATTTTCCTTAAACGGTGCGATGTTTACCGTTTCCTTTAGCTCCTCTTCAAGCTCCCCAAGCTTTTTATCCGCATCAATTCTTGCAAATAATACAGTCGGTGTACCCACCTTTGTACCTGCAACGGTTTTTCCAAACTCCTTTGTACTCTCGTATGATAAATCATCGGCATTTATCTGCTCACAAATCCTTTTAGCGGTTTCGGGCATGTATGAGCTTAAAAGTGAGGCGATAATTCTTATCGTTTCAACAAGGTTATATAAAACCGTGCCAAGCCGTGGTCTATCCGCCTCGTTCTTTGCCAAAATCCAAGGCGTTGTTTCGTCAATGTACTTATTTGCACGGTCAACAATCGCCCAAATCTCGTCCATACTGTCGGCAACATGAAGGCCTGCCATTTTTGCTTCAATCTTTGAAATTGCGCCTGTTGCAACCGCCTTTAAATTATCGTCAAACTCGCCCGACACATCGCCCGTCCCAATTACGCCGTCAAAATACTTATTAACCATTGCAACCGTTCTGTTTACAAGGTTGCCCAGCTTATTTGCAAGGTCGCTGTTAAAACGGCTTATAAATACCTCGTATGTTATTGTACCGTCCTGCGCAAACGGCATCTCATGCAATGAATAGTATCTTACCGCGTCAACTCCGAAATGGCGTACCAAATCCTCGGCATAGATTACATTACCTCTTGATTTTGACATCTTCTCCTCGCCCACAAGCATCCACGGGTGTCCGAATACCTGCTTTGGTAACGGCTCGCCCAATGCCATAAGCATAATAGGCCAGTAAATGGTATGGAACCTTAAAATATCCTTACCGATTATATGCACATTTGCAGGCCAATACTTCTTATATAAATCATCACTTTCGCCGTAAGGGTGATAGCCAAGCGCCGTTATATAGTTTGAAAGTGCGTCAATCCATACATATATAACATGACCCGGATCAAACTCAACGGGTATACCCCATGAAAAGCTCGTTCTTGATACGCACAAATCCTGCAGTCCCGGCTTTAAGAAGTTATTTATCATTTCGTTCTTTCTTGATTCGGGCTGGATAAACTCAGGATGTGAATTGATATAATCCATCAATTTATCCTGGTACTTGCTCATTTTAAAGAAATAAGCCTCTTCCTTTGTCTTTTGTACCTCTCTGCCACAGTCAGGGCATTTGCCGTCAACAAGCTGTGTCTGTGTCCAGAACGACTCGCACGGTGTACAGTACAGTCCCTCGTACTCGGACTTATAAATATCGCCCTGCTCGTAAAGACGCTTAAAAATTCCGCTTACTGCCTTTTCATGATAATCGTCGGTTGTTCTTATAAACTTGTCATAGCTTACATTGAGCATATCCGCAATATCACGGATCTGACCTGCAATCTTGTCAACATGCTCCTTAGGAGTTATACCCTCTGCCTCGGCAATCTCCTGGATTTTCTGACCGTGCTCGTCCGTTCCCGTCAGGAAAAATACATCCTTACCGATAAATCTGTTAAAGCGCGCAATGGCATCGGTTAAAATTATCTCATATGTGTTTCCGATATGAGGCTTTTTTGATGTGTATGCAATCGCCGTTGTTATATAAAACTTTTCTTTTTCCATTGTTATAAGCATTCCTTTCGTCTTACTTCAAGGCACAAAACATCATAAATGATTTTTCAAAATGCGAAGCATTTTGTACCTTACTTCTTCACTATTCACTATTACTTATTACCTATCTGATTTTATTCAGACTTGTTACCTCTTTACTATTTTATTTTGCAAATTATCGCAAATGCGCCTCTGCCTACATGAGTACCTACGATCGGTCCGAACTCCGAATAAATCCGTACACAGCCCTCGTCAAACTCATCCTCAAGCTCTGCAATTACCTTCTGACCTTTTTCCTCGTCTGATTGGACAACCAAAAATTCAGGGTTTTCACTGTCAAAGTCGGGATCGTCCTTTATCTTGTCAATGAGCTTTGTGATAAGCTTTTTGTTGCCCCTTAGCTTATCCATGGACTCAACCAGACCATGCTCAATCGTTAAGATGGGCTTTATATCAAGCAATCCGCCGACAAATGCGGTCGCCTTTGAAACCCGTCCGCCCTTTTTAAGATATTCTAAAGTGTCAACCAACAGATAACACCGCCACTTTTTTTCCTCTTTTAAAAATATATCTATTACCTCATCAACACTTTTGCCGTCCTCTGCCGCCTTTGCAGCCTCAACTGCGCCCGATGTTATATAGAGCGAAAACTTTTCACTGTCAACTATGTGAATATCCGCCTCGGGGTACTCCTCTAAAATCTCATCACGCACCAAATGCATGGTATTATACTGTCCGCTCGCCTTTGCGGAAATGGTAAAATATATTACGCTTTTATGCTTTCTTGCCTCGTCTAAAAAATAATCATACATGACCGCATACGGTGTCTGTGAGGTCGTGGGAACACCGTCGTATTGCTCCAGCATATCGTAAAACTCATCATTGGTCATATTAACGCCCGACTCGTATGCATCCTCACCGAAAATGCTTAAAAAATTTATTACACCAATGTCATACTTTTTGGCAAGCTCGGCAGGCATATCCGCTGAGTTGTCAACTACAATCTTAATATCCGACATAATAATCTCCATTCTGCCGCTCCGCATCGGCACAAAAAGCAATTAAAATTATCTCTTATCAGCGGAGCAAAGGAATGATAAGAGATTATTATGCGCATCGCCGTTTCCAAGGCGTAGCTTTGGAAAAATTCGGCGGCGCATTAAAATCTGCCAAGAGCATAGTGTGAAAGGAACTTTCACACTATTATCCTCCGTTATGCACAAATATCTACATTTATATAGTGTATCATACCCTGCATAATTTTTCAAGATTTTTATGTGTCTTGCATTGACAAACACAAAATTAAGATGTATAATACACATAGAAAAGGCAAGACCTTAAACGGTTGTGCCATAAGTTGAAATCATTTTGAAAATAACGCCAGGCTTATGACGGAGCAGGCGTTATTTTTTTACGGCCATAATCAGTACAATTAAAGTGATAATATATATCATTATGTACACATATTCCATAAGCAATCACCTCCTTTCACGGAAGTGATGGCATAACCGCCCAGCTTTCATACTGTTTTTAGTCTTACCTCTACATCGGATTTCTCCGACATTTGTCATTATATAGCATTTTTGTACAAACTTCAATACCTTTTATAATAGATTAGTTCAAAAATCATTTTCATCAATCAATTTTTAAATATTTTTGATTGATGACTTGATTTATGACCTTGAAAATGTTATATTTATATCAGCGAGGTGATTAGTTTGAAAAATCCACCGTTTACAATTACAGATAAAATTCTACAGGACACAATAGAAATAGCACAGATGGCAGGAAAGCTTGATACGGGCAATAAATTATCATCAAACCCGACCTTAAGAAGGACTAACAGAATTCGCACTGTCTATTCTTCGCTTGCAATAGAGCAAAACACGCTTGATATCGAGCAGGTCAGTGCCATACTTAACGGAAAGCATATCATTGCACCGCCTAAGGATATAAAAGAAGTCAAAAACGCTTATGAAATTTACGATTATATGGAGCATCTTAATCCATACTCGGTTGATGATCTTTTAAAGGCACACAGCATTATGGTTCGGGATTTAGTAAGTGAGGCGGGAGAGTTCCGTTCCCGTCCCGTTGGCGTTGTTGATACTAACGGCAATATTATACATTTTGGCACGCTCCCTCAATATGTACCGAAGCTTGTGGAAGAGTTGCTTGAGTGGGTAGAAAAAAGTGATATCCACATGCTTATAAAAAGCTGTGTGTTTCACTATGAATTTGAGCTTATTCATCCGTTTTCGGACGGCAATGGCAGAATTGGCAGATTGTGGCACACTCTATTGCTTTCGCAATGGAATACGCTCTTTTCATGGCTTCCCATAGAATCAATAATACACGATAATCAAGCCAAGTATTACAATGCAATAAACATCTCAAACAGTGACGGTAATTCCACTGTATTTATTGAATTTATGCTGTCGGTTATAAAAGAAACTTTAAAAGAAACCACACGGTATACTACATTAAGCGGCACAAGATTGGATATGCAAAAGCATATGATTTATGAATTTCTAAAGGACCACGATTATATCGCAAACCATGATGTTCAAAGACTTTTAAATGTGTCGTCTGCAACCGCAACAAGGATATTGACAAAGCTTACAAAATCAAAATTTCTTGCCAAAGTACGAGCAGGCAGTCATTGGGTATATAAAAGAACAGGGGACTGATGCATTTAGCACAGCCCCCTGTATTGTTACCAAGTAAATTTAGTCAGTTGTCCGAGATTTTTTAAGTTTTCAAAGCCCTGCTGTCTTAGCGCCTCATACACCACTATCGCAACGGAGTTTGACAAATTCAGGCTTCGTGCCTCCTCAATCATCGGTATTCGTATGCACCGCTCCTCGTGCGCATACAAAAGCTCCTCGGGCAAACCTGCATCCTCACGGCCAAACAGGATATAATCATTATCACAAAATTTTACATCTACATATGTATGCGGTGCTTTTGTTGTCGCATAAAAATACCTGCCACCCTTGGTTTTTTCAAAGAAATCGTCAAGATTATCGTAATACGCCACATTTAACAAATCCCAGTAATCAAGACCTGCTCTTTTTAAGTTCTTATCGGTTATCTGAAAGGCTGTAGGTCTTACTATATGAAGTCTTGAGCCTGTTGCGGCGCAAGTCCTTGCAATATTTCCCGTATTTTGCGGAATACGGGGCTCTACCAATACTATATTAAACATATTTATAGTCATTCCTTTCGTCCTACTTCAATGCACAAAATGGCATGAATGATTTTTCAAAATGCGAAGCATTTTGTACCTTACTTCTTCACTATTCACTATTACTTATTACCTATCTGAATTCATTCAGACTTATCTCCTACTTCAAAAATTTTAACATCAGTCTGTTAAACACGCTTCTGTGGATTTTTACCGCTTTTTTCGGGCAAAGCTCCTGACAGCAGAAGCATTTTATACATTTATCCCTGTCAATCACGGGCTTGCCTTTTACCATAGTTATCGCCTTTGGCGGACAACAGCGCATACATTCGCCGCAGCCTATACATTCGCTGTATTTCATTTTCGGGCGTGACGATAAAATTGAAACAACACGCTTGTTAAGGCTCTCCGGCAGTGACAGGAGCTTTAACAGATTAAAATGGCTCTGCGGTTTTACAAAGTCGCGGATAATGAGTGAATTTATATCATCGCCCACAATATCAAGCTTTTCCATACTGTCGCATACCAAGCCACGCTCTACCGCCTCTTTTAAGGTGTCAACCTCGTCAATGGTATAGTCAATAATCTTACACGCCGCCATATCAAGAGCGTGCGCATTTAACGACGCCATAACAACGCCGATAAATCTGTTCTTGCCGGCTGTCGGGCCGTCACCCTCCATGCCCACAATTCCGTCCATAATGCTAAGCACGGGAACTTTATTTACACATGAGTACAAATCCACAAGCATGGAACAAAACGCACGCCTGTCATCAAGCCGAAAATGCATTTCCGCCTTATGCGTGCCGGGGATTGTACCAAACATATTCTTTACCGCGCCTGTATAGCTTGTCATTGCGTGGGTTTTTAGCTTTGGCAGGGATATGATTAGATCCGCATCTAAAATCGGCTCGATAATCGGTATATTTTTAACCGTTTTTCCGTCTTTGTAAGATACATCACGGAATTTTGTGTCATAATTAAGAACGGCGCTTGTTCCCTCAACCGCCGATACCATATCACAGCCTGTGTATACCGATTTTAAATACCCGGCATTGTACGGTCCGCCGGGGCTTTCCGCAACAACGATGCTTGCTCCCACACGCTCTACGGCACGAATTACCGCTTTTAAAATTGCAGGGTGAGTTGTTGCCGCCTCGTCGGGAGATTTTTTGGAAACAAGGTTTGGCTTTATAACGACCTTATCGCCTTTTTTTACAAACCTGTTTATTCCGCCAAGAAGTTCCAAAACTGCATCTACGGCATATTGCGCCTCGTCATAGCTTTTGCATTTTACAAGCGAAACGGTGTTATTCATAAGCCTCTCCTTTTTGATACAATATGATTATAAATTTTGGGTTAGCGTACCAATGCGAAATCGTAAATTGGTATGGTCGTAGGGACAGGTCTCTGTGCCTGTCCGCATCCCCGACAACGCATATTGGGAACGGGAGGGCATGGAAACCCTCCCCTACAAATTTCGATACCC
>JAFSXU010000067.1 GCA_017443895.1 Clostridia bacterium | reverse complement strand
TCTTCCGAAACGGCTCATATCCTTTACGATAACAGTTCCGATTTTGCCGTCCTCAACATCTTTTATGAGTGCTTTTATTGCAGGGCGATTAAAATTTCTGCCTGTATATCCGTCGTCGGTATAATGCTTTAAGTTGATATATCCGTTCTCTCTTGCGTAACTGCTCAAAAATTCCTTTTGATTTGATATGCTGTTTGACTCGCCCTGTAACTCGTCGTCCTTTGACAATCTTTCGTAAAGGGCGGTAATCTTATCTAAATTCTTTACCGCTGACATCATCTCACCTCCGTTCTTTTATGAATATCCGACAGCGTTAAACTGCTATCTGTTTATATGCTACCACACTTTCGCCGTTAGGATCGGCAATAATAAACGATGTGTTACACTGCATAATATTTGGCTTTGCATAAAACCTTGTTTTTCCTGCACCCGAACCGCCTATAACCAAAACATTTAAGTTGCGCCTGTGTTTCTTTGCATTAAGACCTATACGCATTGCCTGTGTAATAATCAGGTTATTGTGCTTATCCTTTTTATCAATATACCGCTTTCTAATACCAGATACATTTCCCCATTTTGCCGAACCATGCTCCTCTTTGGGCCTTCGGTTTTCTCTTGATGAAAAATATACACCTACCGCCATAGCGTACATAAACAAAAAAATAAGCACAGTCTTTAAACTATACTCATTTATCACTATCCGTGCCGGATCTTCAAGTGCTGTGCTTATTCTTTCCAAAAGTTCAAAAAGCTTGTTCCCATCTCTGTAGCACCCTGCAATTATTAAAGCTGACCATATAACTATCGGAATACCGCAAGCAAACAAAGCAACAAGAGTTTTTGTGTTGTTTTGTCTGTTCACTCAGTATCACCTCTGATTTTTACCATAATCATTTAAAGCACCTCCCTCAAATCTGAAAAAGAGGATGACCTTACGATCACCCTCTTGCCATTATTACTCTTTAAAATATGCATTGTGAATTTTCATCAATGCTTCAAGCCTTGCGTTTTGTTCTGCCCACACATTCGTGACAGGTACAATCTGAATTTCGTTATCGGTTGTCCTAAGCACAACATTATTTCCTATAACCGTTCTTGATAGAATTTTATTTTCAAGCTGTATATTGGATAATCCTTCTATGAGCTTCCATTTTGCCCATACTACAGCATTATCCTCAAGAATTATCGTAGTAATCCTTTCCTCTCCACTGTTTGGATTTTCATACCAGCCTTCAAATTCATATCCAACTTTTTCAGGAATATAATCGTCAAGATTAACCCTTGTCCCATATGGCAGGTTAAGGAAATTAACACCTATACCGCCATCGGTTGCAAAAAACAGGTATCGGTATTCACCTATATGCATTTTAGTATCCCTGTTTTCCGAATTTGCCAATACAACCGTTCCACAAAGCATTGCCACTGCAACTACCAAAAATAAAATTCTTTTTAACATAATTGCTACCTCCTTGAAAATAATTTGCTTCTGTTTTAATTATATCAGGAAATTTAGGTAAACACAAAAATTTCCACTTCAAAATAAGAAGTTCGTAAAAATGGATATAAAAAAGACAACCACATCAGATTGTCTTTAAAATGGTATTTTTTTAGTAAATTAGAATTTTAAATATCCAAAACTTATTCTATGTATTCTTCAACAATAGTTGTCAATTCTTCAATATAGTTTTCCACTTCATTATCTGTATCATTTTCATCTGGATAGGTAAAAATATTATCATATTTACACAAAAACTCATCATATTGTTTTTCACTACTCTGTAGTCCATGCGCATGAATATAAGATACAACCATAATTGCCGCATCCATAGGACGCGATTCAAAATTATCAGCATCGGCTAAACCTGATACTCCCGCTCGATCACACTTAAATAATCTGCGAACTATAGATTCCAATCTTATTGCATCACCATGATTTATTCTGTACATATTACAACTGTACCTCCTTTTTTTAATTGTTAAATTACTATGTAAATTCTAACTTACTGTTTATATTATACCACAATTCAAGCAAGAAAGCAATCCTTTCAGGCTGCCGCCTCACCTTTGTACAAAATTATTTTACCCAATTTTCAGCATCTCTGTTAGATACACTTCTATGAGTATTTGCCGCCTCTTCAATGTCGTAATATGCCCAATGCGAATTGTTTTTAAGATCGGTGAATTTGTTGAGTACAGACAGGTTCTTATTGATATAACTCTCATCTGCGTTTCTGCCTGTTGCACGGTTTACAACCGTTACGACCTCTGCACGGGTGATATTGTTATCTCCCTTGAAAGTACCGTCAGCATAACCGTTGAGCCAGCCGATATTCTTAGCATAAGCAATATCGCCATACGCCCAATAACTGCTGTCAAGGTCGGTATATTTTACGGTGTAGCCTGTTTTCTTAACTTCGTTAAACAGGCTGTAATAGCGTACCGCCATTGTTACAAATTCGGCTCTTGTTACAGCGTTATTCGGTCTGAAAGTGTTATCCTCATAACCCTTAATGATGTTGTACTTTTCAAGATATCCAACTTCCTTTGCAAACCAGTCCTTTGAAGATACATCCGCAAAAGTTGAATTACCGCTGATTGTTTCGCCTTTCTTGTCCGAAACAAGTCTTGCGAATATCGCCGTTGCTTCTGCTCTTGTCATATCGTTTTCGGGACGGAATGTGCCGTCATCATAACCGAAAATATATGCCTTGTGTTCCTCTCCCGGAAGAATTACAACACCGTTCTTATCAGTAATACCGCTTGCGGAATTGTTTGCTTTGTCTTTCAGAGTTACGGTAATGTCGGGCTTTGAAGCACCTCTTCCGTTTGTAAGGGTGATAGTGTAGTAGTCCTTATCTGTAATTGTTTTACCATTCGGGAGTGTAATCGTTACATTACTGTTTGTATCGGTACTCTTTGTAAAGCCTGTAACATTTTTACCGTCCTTGTCGGTGATCTTAATATTGGTAGTATTTACAGAAATACTGCCACCACCTCCACCGCCTGAACGGGAACCACCGCCACCGCCGCTTGAAGTTTTAACGGGAACAATAATTTTACCGTTTGCGTCGGTTGTTTTTGTTGCAGTCGCCTTGTTGCTGTCCGTTACTGTTACGGAAACATCTTTAACAGGCTTATCTTCTTTATCAAGAACCGTTACGGTTGTCTGATTGGAAGTAGTCAAGGTCTTTCCATCGGGGAGCGTTACATAAACCTTGCCGTCCTCGATTTTTACAAAGGCATTTGTAATTATGCCTGTTGTATCGGAAACAGTTACCTTATATTCGGTTGTTACAGTTTCGGCAGGAGTATCAACTTCGCCGTCACCATCTGTATCTTTACCATCCTGTGTAGTGGTTTCGCTTACGCCCGAATTACCGTCCTTATCGGTAATATCTTCATTCAGCGGAGGCGTTACGAATTTGCCGTCTGCATCTGTTTTACCGTTTGCAGTTTTAGGCTCGCCCTCTGCAACGGTTTCCTTGACTGTAATATCAATATCCTTTGCAGGAGTATTGTCAGCCTTATTAAGAACGGTAACAATTACACGGTTTCTGTAATCATCAACCTTGATATTTTCAGGAAGTGTAACGGTGATTTTGCCATTCTCTCTGTCATATTCAAGATATGCCTTTTCGATAGCACCGTCAGCGTTTTTAACCGTAACGGAATATCCATCAAGCTCACCGTAGCCGTTAATATCGGTATAATCAATATTTGTCGGCGGTACTGTTGCTTTTCCGCTTTCGTCTGTGAGATTACTTTCCGTTTTGCCATCTTTATCGCTTACCTCAACGAAAATATCTTTTTCAGGCTCGTTTTCCTTATTGGTTACGGTTACGACAATTCTGTTTTCAATATCAATCTTGATTTCTTCGGGAAGTTCTACCTTGATTTTGCCGTTTTCATCAATCGTGATAAAAGCGTTTTCAATCGGCTTGCCCGTTTCATCGCTGACATTTACATTATGACCGTTTACAACGCCGTTGCCGTCC
>JAFSXU010000009.1 GCA_017443895.1 Clostridia bacterium | reverse complement strand
TATATATAACTTATTGTCATAAATAATACTGTCGTTCTTTTACAAAAACGACAGTATTATGTGCTTTTTGCTCAAATAAACCCTACCGTACCACCGTACTGCCACGGGTTCATTTTCACAAAATCCGGTTTGTTTTTCGATATCTGCCAGCGTGTCGATAATTTTATCGACACGCTGAAATGACGGCGTTTGCCGTCATTTTTTGCTTGACTATGATTACAGTATAGATTTTACATATTCAGCAATCTTATCACACTTGCAGTTTGCAAAGAATAATTCGCTAAACTTCTCGCCTGCAACAGCACCCTTAACAAGGTCCTGATCAAGTGCAGGTAAGATGTCAAGTAAGTCACGGTGAGTAACCTTCTTAACCTCGTTTAAGATCTTGGCATTTCTCTGCTCGGGAACTGCTCTCTCCTTTGGATAGCCGCCGCCCCATTCTTCAACAAAGAGCTTCTCAAATACATACTGGAGATTTAATTCAGCACCCCAGCCCCAGCCTTTTGCGAAAGGCATAGCGATACAGTTACCGTTGTTTACCTGAGTAAACTGATAAGCGTCTGTTGGGTCAACAACATGTCCGCAAAGCACGCCCGGGAATGAGTTACAAGCGAGCATAGCGCCCTCACCTGTACCGCAACCTGTAATAACAAGGTCTGCAGCACCTGAATTTAAGAGTATTGCAGCAAGAATACCAATCTGCACATATGTAAGCTGAGCTGCATCGTCAGCTGAATACATACCATAGTTAAATACCTCATGACCTAAAGGCTCAACAACCTTTTTTAAAGTAGAAACTATGATTTCGTTCTTTGCAGCCTGGCTGTTTTCGTTAATCAATGCAATTTTCATTTTGACATTACCTCTTTCTTAATTTTGTAATTCACATTATACCTCATACTGCACAAAATGTCAATCGCTAACATAAATTATTAGCACAGATATTGAAAATGGCAGCGAAATGTGCTATTATAAATATAATGAAGATAAAATCTATGAATGGAGACTGTAATAATGAAAAAACTGTATAAAAGCAGAACGGATAAAATGCTTGCGGGAGTTTTGGGGGGAGTTGCACAATATTTTGGTATTGATTCAACAATAGTAAGGCTTATAGTTGCATTTTTGGGACTTGTATCTTGCGGAACGGTAGTATTGGCATATATTATTGCAGCACTGATTATACCGCAGGAACCATAAAACGGTATTTATATAGAAATTTTAAAAAAAGTTAAAAAAATGCTTGACAAATAAATACAACTTTAGTATAATACCAACTGTTGACAGATAAGGCGGTATAGCTCAGTTGGCTAGAGCACACGGTTCATACCCGTGGCGTCAAGAGTTCGAGTCTCTTTCCCGCTACTCATAAAAAAGCTGTCGCATAAGCGGCAGCTTTTTTCTAATCCTCCAACATGAGTACGGCCCGTGTCGGCGAACCGTCCAGCCCCTCCATCTTCAAAGGCAGGGCTACCAGGAAATATCTGCCGTCCTTTATCTGGTCCAGATTGACATCCTCCAGTATGACCACATCCCGCTGCAAAAGCTCCACATGCACCAATGTCTCGACTTCCGGGGCTGCGATATGCAGGCTGTCAAATCCCACCAGCTTCACATCGTAGACTGTCAGTGCGCG
>JAFSXU010000066.1 GCA_017443895.1 Clostridia bacterium | reverse complement strand
GTTTTTATTAACTCTTAAATTTATCTTAGGATCTATCATCAATAAATCCTCGCTTGCTTTTAAGCATAGCTTTGAAAGGAGATTAAATACCTCCTGTCCGTTCTCGTCCATACCGCCAAGCACCATACTCTGACCGTTATCGCCCTGCTGAACGCCTACATATAAATCGCTGTCCTTATTAAAGGATAAGAAAAAGTCCTCTAAAAGCTCAAGTGCCGTTTCTTCAGTATATATTCCCTTTTCCATATCCGCTTTTAAATACGGATACATATATTTATCAAAGCGTCCGCAGGTGTTATGATAATTACCCTCAAGCCAAAGTGCAAAATGGATAATTCTGAAAAACTGCAGTGCTTCACGGAAATTTGTTGCACCAAAGCGTGGAACACGCTCCAATACCTTTACAATATCGTCCCTGCCCTGTTTTTGTGCCTCGTCTTTATATCTGTCGGACAAGTTAATGATTGCATTTATACACCTTTTCCCGTATTTGTCCGCCGTCTCATACCGTGATAAAAGTCCTGTCTTTATTACATCTTCATAATCGGGAGACAGATTTGACAGATAACCAAGCTCATGGATATAGTGCTTTTTCTTTATATCCGCCCATTCAGCTTCCGTAAATATATCGGGGATATTTTTTACTGTTCTTAAAAAGCATATTTGCTCGCCATCTAAAATGACAGGCGTTTCAGCCTCGCACATGCGCTCAAATCTGTATGTCATACGCTCTATGGGTGACATGTTTTTATCAAATTCTATTTCAATATTCTGTCTGAATTTATGATGTTTTTTTTCTAAAATATAGTTATATAAAGACATAATCTGCCTCCTGCATACAAATTTTACTGTTTTATGATAAGCTCATTGTCCTTTACATATGCGTACGGTCCGTTTTCTTTAAGAATTACATTACCGTCAAAAACATTTTCCACCGTTGCAGGTGAAATGAATTTATCCACTCTGCCTATAACGGCAAAATTCTCTCTAATCGGTGCCATAATATACAGCTTAAAATCGTCATTGTTTTCAAGGACTATAGAAAATGTTTCATCATACGATAAAATTTTAAGTTCTCTTGAAAAATGCTCATAAATAGCATATTGACACTCGCTCAATCCGTAAATATCCTTTGGCGATACCGTGCCGTTCACTGCATCTCCGTTCTTGTCAAGATTGAAAGCCGCCAACACTCCGCTATCCTTATAAGTATTTTGTACCTTGAAAATTCTTCCGCTATTTCTCGGATCACTCGCAAGGCAATCCTCTGACGGCACGGCACATCTATCGCACCTTAGTATTCTCCCGTCACTTAATATAAGCGGAGCTAAAATCTCTTTATTGGTTCTGCCTATCTTATCACTTACATATATCGGTCCTCCACTCACAGCACGGAGCAGACTGTTCTTCTGTGCCTGTTCATCATCAGTCCACCACATATCAAAATCATTATAATAAAGCTGTCCCTGAACAAGTCCGTTATATGTGCATTGCAAAATATGCTTTGCAAACCATTTTCTGTTTTCAGGCATAAAATCATTACTGCATCTTGAAACACCGCTTGAGCTTCTGTTCCACATCATCTCACCCGACATTCCCATACAGTTGATTATCCTGTCGCCAAAGGCTTCACCCACAGCCGCCTCCATACCGCTTACAGCACCGCTTGCGGTCTTACCTACAGGAGCTATGCCCTTATAGTGTACCTGCGGAAGTGCCTGATTGTCAATTTTTACAAAATCAACACCCGATTTTCTGAAATAGTCAAATATTTTTTTATAGTACATATATGCCATATCCGCCTCAAAGTGCGGAACGGTTACACCCTCACCGGTTGTTAAAAGGAACTGACAAAGCTCTTTATATGCATCTCCATTTTCATCTATTCCCGCCCAATAGCCTGTTGTGGGATACCACATTCCTACATACATCCCGTAGCTGTGGAGCATATCAACAGTATGTGAAAGTCCGTAAGGAAAGCGTATCGGATCAGCTTTATAGGAATACATCTTACTGCGATGCATCAGATCTACCATTTGTTTAAAATCCGAATACTCCTCGCCGTAAAAATCTCTTATTTCAGCCCACATATCATCTATCACAACCCATTTTACGGGAATATCCTTATCCTTAAACTCCTTGCACTTTTTCTCAATATCCGCCTCATTTACCCGAATTTGCATACTGTCCCAGCTGCACCAGCCAAGATATTCAAGGATTTCAGGGTATGAGCGTTCCTCACGCATACGGCAACGGTTGTCAAGAAGGCTGATTGCTCTCTTAAAGCATTTTTTTATAAGCTCAAACGGATTTTTACCCGCTCCGCATACAAAAAGCAGTTCATCTAAGAAACAGGAATCCTTATACCAACTAAAGGTTTTTGAAAAGAGACATCCATTCTCTCCAATCAGCTCGGTTTTAAATTCTTTTCCCACAACAGGAAGAACGGCTATATAAGTCCCGTCCGATTTTTTCAGCAAAACAGCCTGTGTTCCTTTTGGAACATCACCCA
The DNA here is from genome assembly GCA_017443895.1 of Clostridia bacterium. Classification (GTDB taxonomy): domain Bacteria; phylum Bacillota; class Clostridia; order UBA1381; family UBA1381; genus 12844. Next base: position 17,162 of record JAFSXU010000066.1, on the reverse strand, counting down.
AACCGGTGGCAAAAACAGGACCTGTCCAATATGGTGAATCCTTACTGACTGCCAAAATCCCGTCAATTGCATCAGCAACGATAATTTTTACCTTAACAGCCTCATCGGGGTCAAAATTATGCATAACAACAGAATCTGCATAAACGCTCACAATTCCGTCTGATACCAAAGTTTTTAACGGTGCTTTCTTAACCTGCCCGTTACTGTCCTTTGAATATGCCCTGAAATTAAACACAATCATATCCTCCCACAAAATTACCAGAGTGCATAGCCGTTTACCTTTTTACTGATAAAGTTTGACGCACTCAAAAATATAAGGTTAACAGCAGAGTTAAACAAGCCCACTGCCGCACTATAGCTCCAGCTTTGGTCTATCAGTCCGCGTCTGTATACATATGTTGATATTACATCGGCAACATCCATAGTTGAGGAGTTGTATAAGAGCAATATTTTTTCATAACCGACACCCAAAACCTGTCCCAAACGCATAATAAGCATTATTACAAAAGTAGGAAGTATTCCGGGTATGGTAACATGCAGGGTTTGCTTCCACCTTCCCGCTCCGTCAATTTCAGCGGCTTCGTAAAGTGAATTGTCTATTCCCAAAAGTGCCGCTAAGTATATAATCGAGCCCCAGCCCATCTCTTTCCATATATTTGATATAATATATATCGGCAGAAACAGCGACGGGTTGTTGAGCATTGCACCCTTTGAACCTGTTAAGGCATTGTATGTGTGTCCGATTATACCCGTATCCCTTGTAAACATATGTACAAGACCGCATACTACCACCAGCGAAATAAAATGTGGAAGATATGTAATATTCTGCACTACTCTGCCAAGCTTATTACTCCTTACTTCATTTAAAAGCAGAGCAAGGATTACAGGCGCAGGAAATCCGAACACAAGTGATGCAAAACTTATCTTTACGGTATTTCTCAACACTATCCAAAACGACGGAGACCTAAAAAATTCGATAAAGTTTGCAAAGCCTACCCACTTGCTACCACTTATACCCAATCTCGGACTGTAGTCCTGAAATGCCATAAGCACACCGTACATTGGCATATAATGGAAAATAACAAAATACAATATTATCGGCAAAAACATAAGGTACAAGAATTTATTTCGTATAAAATCCTTTTTAAATATTGTCCAAAAGCTCTTTTTGTTTGTTGATGTATTATTCTTCATAGCTATTGTCCTCCATTACCCTTTTACAGCGCCTATCATAACGCCCTTGGTAAAATACTTTTGCAAAAACGGATATACACAGAGTATGGGTACAGTTGCAAAAACTATAGTTGCAAATTTTATCGTTTCGCCTATTGCCTCCTGATCCTGACCTCCTACACCTGCCATCTGCTCGGTATTATTGGCTATAAGTATCTCTCTTAGTATTAGCTGCAGAGGGAATTTATTGCGTGATGAAAGATAAATCGATGCACTAAACCATGAATTCCATACACCTACCGCATAATATAATACCATTACCGCAAGAATGGATTTTGACAGCGGAAGAACTATTTTCCAAAGTACCTGCCAGTGACTTGCACCGTCAACATAAGCTGCCTCACTGATGCTATCAGGGATACCTTCAAACGAGGTACGCATAATTATCATATTGTATACACTTATAGCGCTTGGAAGAATCAATGCCCAATATGTGTTGTTTAACTTCAGCGTCCTTGCAACCAGCAAGTATGTAGCAATAAGTCCGCCGTGGAAAAACATGGTAAAAATTATCATGATATTGAAAAATTTATTCCATAAAACATTTTTTCTTGACAAAACATATGCACATATGGTTGTAAGCAACATACTTACCGTTACCGACGATACAAGCAAAAATATCGAATTAAAGTAACTCCTCATAATAAGCGGATGCTTAAACATACTGCTATATGCGTTAATATTAAATTTCAGTGGCAAAAGCAGTACTCCTTCATTTTTGGCAAGCTCGTTTGCATCGCTGAAGGATGCACACACAACATGCCACATGGGATAAAACATAACTATACTAATCAATATCAAAAAACAGACATTAAAAACATCAAACACCCGCTGTCCTTTGGTAATTCTACAACTTTGAAGTTCGCCTCTTCTCATTTTTAAACTACTCCTTTCCAAGGTATAAGCGAAACGAACAATTTAAAATGCAAATCATTTTGTATTATTCATTTCTTACCTCTTGCATGTCTTAATCTATTCAGATCTACTCCTACGCATATTGTATATTACAAAAACTCTCTGATACAATAGACATATTAAATATAAACGACTATTGTAATAATTGTCCTGTCTTAATTTCCTGCAAACGGATCATACTCTTCAAGCTCTACTTTTCCGTCTGTATCAGCAACGATGTATTCCTTCACTTCATGCCGGTTATTTTTTATTTCGTCTATCAATTCACTGATATCCGTTACTCTTTTATCCAACAAAAGCGCCGTAAGCTTTTCCATTAAACCTACATGATTATCTGTTCCGCATACCTTTGTTACATTGTAGCGTGTAGCTATGTACTCAGATATTTGATTTTGAAAATCGGTGTTTACCGCATTTATCGTTTCCATTGCGTCCACCTCACGGGGAAATATTCTCAAAGACTTCGTATACAAGGATTCCCTGAACGGGTGGGCGTGGATTATATATCCACCTCCCTCATGTATGACCTTGAAATACTCTGCAGGCTTTAATAAATCAAGATCGCGGTGATTTTTAAGCCATTTCTTATCAAGCCCCAGCGTTAAGAAATCACCTCCGAACTCCCAGCCGAAAAACACATCAAGACCTATTTCATCTCCTCGACGTTTTGCATTTTCATAGCCCACACAATAAAGGTCAACCCTGTCCTCCCAATCCAAAGTTTTTGAAACGGTGGTGTTCCCATTGAAGAAGTGATCAGTTATCACAATTCCCGTATACCCTGCCAATTTATAAAAATCCGCCATTTGTGATGCATTTATCTTGGCGCATCGGCTACCCTCAGACGTATGACAGTGTAACTCATATTTATATTTCATTTTTTCTCACCCCATCATCAACACTGTTTCAAATGTCTCAATATTCAACACGCCTGCCATATCAAAGGTTTCAGAGTATTTAAGATCCATATCCTTGTTTATTCTAAACACCTCAAACCTCTTCTTTATATCGGTATTTATTTTTATTTTACAGCTTTTTCCCATATTTGTTATTAAAACCGCCTGCTTATCATTTCCGGACGCCGCTATACAGCTCACATTTTCGGGTATATCGCTAACCCTTGACTGGTTTCCCAGTCTGTAAAGCGTATCAAACGCCTTAAATGCATAATAAGTCTTAAACGGCTCGTATTTTAGCGGATCATACAGTCCGTTGTAGCTGCCGTGAACGGCTCCGTCATAGTACATAAGCATATTGCAGGTGGTATTTTGCATAGTTATCATCATTTCGGATACATACGCACTGTCCTCAAGCGTTCCCCGTCTGCGGATACCCGGATTCCATTCGTTTAAAATACTCTCCGTATGCACATATCCGTATTCATCAAGCGTTTTGCGCACATATTTCTCATATTCGACATTCTTCTGTGCCTCCGAATAGGAATGCCACGAAAAGAAATCAAACGGCAGGTCATTCTCCTTTACAAACTCCATAAACTTACGAAAGCAGTCTATAAAATAGTCTGTTCTGTCACTCGAATTTGCTATTTTAACTACCTCGTCCTTAAACAGTGCGTAAAATCCACAAGAGGCGTAACCACCGATTTTTATATATGGGAATTTTGCCTTTAAATGTGTCGATGCCACTTTATAAAGCTCCATATATTCCTCAAAGGTGCCCTTCCACATACAGTTATCCTCTATGTTCGGAAAATTATCGGGTTCATTCCATATCTCCCAATACCGTATATTAAACCTGTATCCGTTTGCCCAGCCATCATTGTAATGAGCGATTATTTTTTCACAAATTCTTGCCCACTTCATATTATCCTTTGGCGGATATATCCTGTACGCCTTTATATGCTGACTGTTCTCTATGGTTGCGCCGAGCCGGTAAAAGGTTTGCGCACCCTGCTTATTAATGGCATTAAGAAGCCAATCGGTAAAATCAAAATCGTATGATTTTGGATCGTTCTCGTCAGCCTCCCAATCCCTGAAAATATTTTCTATATCTACAAACACATTCTGTCCGTATCGTCCTCCGGTATCATGGAGTCTTACAAACGGTATGCCCGCCTCGCCCACATAATGGTGTAGCTTATCGCTTGTACCCAAAATCGGTATGTTGTTTATTGCGTGCATGGGTTTTATTTTGCCGATCTTTGTTTTAAATTCTATATCCAATATATTTTCCCCCTTTATACCTTAAGCGGCAAATTTGAATTATAAAAATGTGATGTGTCCGTAAACGTAAGGCAGAACGGTGTTGTGATACCGTTTTCATTATTTTTAAACTCAAAAACCGAAAAGCTGCACGGAATAAAATCAAATGTTGCCCAGACTATATGCGGCGGTATCTGCATAAGATGTGCCATCCATGTGCTTCCAAAGCCATGATGACAAAATACCGCAATATTCTTATCCGACGGATTTATTATTTTATATACACACCCGTCTCTTTCATAGCCGAGCTCTTTTAAAAATCCGTCGGAGGATTTTGCAATATACCTTATCTGCTCCGCAACCGCTTCGCCTTTAAAATCTTCATGAGCATTCTGCCAGTCGTCATAAAGTCTTACGGTATCGTTATTTTTATAGTTTGTATTCTGCTGTGCCATACACCAGCGTCTTTTTCCGTTCTTATCTGTAACAAATAAATGCTCCGCCGTTGTATTCTCACTTGCCCAGTCCAGTATTTCTATGTCCTTCTTTAAAATTTCGGCTGTGGGCTTAGCCGTAGCTACCGCCCTTCCGAGCGGTGAGGAGTATATCCTATCCATCCCGCTGTTTACAAATCTGTGTGCAAGAGCCTCCGCCTGCCTTTTACCGAGCGGCGTTAAGGCGTCGTTTTTATAGTCGGGATCTCCGTGTCTTATAACATAAAGCTTCATTTTTTATTATCCACCTCAATATCACACATCAGGCGTATATCAGCCGATGAACTGCCTGCATAAATTCTGTATCTGCCGTCCTCAACTACCCATTTGCCGTGGGCTGTGCTGTAGCACGCCAAATCCGAAACAGGAATGCTTATAAGTATATTCTTTTCTTCATCAGGCATAAGCCCGACTTTTTCAAACGCCTTAAGCTCCTTTACGGGGCGTGAAAAAATGCTTATTTCTTTACCTATATAAATCTGTGCCGTTTCCTTGCCCGGCATATTTCCGGTATTCCTTATCTTGAATCCCACTGAAAGCAAGCCGTCTTTTATCTGTGCCTTTATATCCGAATATTCAAAATCCGTATACGACAAGCCGTGACCGAACGGATACCATACCTCATCGGGATGTCTGTCATAGTAACGGTAGCCTACCTCATAACCTTCGGAATATCTTATACTGCTTTGAAGTCCGATATTTTCCATATCTGTTCTGATTTTTTTCGGGAAGGTTTCGGATAATTTACCGCTCGGATTTACCTTGCCAAACAGCACATCGGCTATCGCCTTTCCGCCTGCCTCGCCCAAAAGCCACATCTGGACTACAGCACCCACCTTTTTGTCCCATCTGTATGGGACATATGCCGTACCCGTCTGCATTATAACAGCTACATTTTTGCATTTTAGTGAATAAAAACGGATAATTTCATCAATGTAGTTTTCAAAATGCAGAGAATATCTGTCAAGTCCCTCTGTTTCCGCATTTTCCGTAGTAACAAAGCAAAGTATCAGGTCGTTATCACTACACTGTGGTATTATCTTCCTTGCATTAAGTGTTGTGGCTCCTAAATTAGCCCTGTCCGGGACTGAGTAGCTATCATCATAAATTACCTCTATATCATCACCTGCCAGCCTTCGTATTTCTTCAAGAGGTGAGTCTATCATTTCGTCTTTTGTGTGTACGATAGAACTACCACCACCCATTATGTTCGGTTTTTTTGCGGCACTTCCAAGCACAAATACTTTTTTATATTTTTCCTTTGTTATCGGAAGAATATTATTTTTGTTTTTGAGAAGTGTAATCGCCTCACTTGCCACATCATACGCATACTGATGCTGCTTTTTCCTGTCAAACTCTTCTGTTTGCTTATCGGATTCCTTTAGTGAAATAATAAATTCTAAAAGCTTTGAAAGTGCAGTATCTATTTGCTCCTCACTTATCCGTCCCTCATCAATGCCTTTTTTCAATTCTTCCGTGATTTTAGGGTTGTTGGGCATTTGAAGGTTAAGCCCTTTAGATATTGCACTCACACTGTCATGCACAGCACCCCAATCCGATATTATAGCGCCTTTATAGTCCCATTCCTTGCGGAGAATATCGAAAAGCATTTTGTTTTCTGTACAGTATGCACCTAACACTCTGTTATATGCAGCCATAATACTCTTGGGATTGCTTTTTTTAACTGCTATCTCAAACGGCTTTAAATATATTTCTCTTAAAGTTCTCTCGTCTACCTCTACATTTATTGAAGTCCTTGCAGTTTCCTGGTTGTTAAGTGCAAAATGCTTTATACATGTTCCCACGCCCTTGGATTGCACACCATTTATATACGCCGCACCCATCTCACCTGCAAGGCAGGGGTCCTCGGAAAAATATTCAAAGTTTCTTCCACACAGTGGCGTCCTTTTTATATTTACTCCCGGTCCTAAAATCACATCAACACCCTGCTCTTGACAGTCTTTTGCTATTCCCTGTCCCGTTTTATAAGCAAGCTCTGTATTCCATGTCGCCGAAAGTGCTGAAGCTGTAGGAAATGCCGTACTCCCACCTTTTATATGTTCGGGTGTGCCTCTTAAAGGGCGTACTCCGTGAGGTCCGTCTGCCATAACAGTCTTTGGAATACCGCAGCTTTTATTTTCTACAGTGTCCAACAACTCGTAATATGTCAGCACTTTAGTTTTCTCTTCAAGTGTTAATTTATTTATAATGTCCTTTATCATTTTATAATGTTCCTTTCAACAACTGTTATTTTTCAAAAACAAACATCAAGGGTTTCATAGTGTTTTCTTCCCAGACAAATATCTTTACCGTCTGATTGCTGTCCACAGTCCCGTCACCCGACATCTCCACCGTATTTGCGCCCTTTGTGAAGTCTGATATGTCCATGGTAAGCAATACATTATTAAGTACACCGTCAGAAAATACTGCGGCAATAAATTTGGTATTTACTAAACCACTGTCATACTTTTCAATGTTTACACCTGTAATATGCCCGTCTGCCTCAACAATGCCCGTGCATATAAATTTATATGTATTGGTATCGGTATCCTCCCATAAAAGCATAGGATAGCCGCCATTCTTAAAATCCACATCCGCCGCAAATGCATCACCCAGAAGACTCGCCGCACGCATCTGTATCCCGGAAATATATCCGCAGCCTATATGATTTGACCTCTTTGCCGAGAGATCCCACAGATTTTCAGAACTCTTTACAACGCTTACTCCGTGTGATGCAAAAACATTTTCGGAGCGTGCATAATCAACCGCACTTACTGCGGCTGTAGGGTATTTGTACAGGTTGTTTGATGAAAATAGGCCTGCAACATAGCAGTTATTTATATAAATACGCCTTGATGACGAGCTTGCCACCTTGCCTATAAGCCCCGAAACATAGGAGTCCTCGTTACTCACATTTGTAGTATATGTAAAGTCAATCACATATGAATTTGAAACACTTGGATTTTGGGTTGATGTAACCTGCCCTATAAGACCGCCTGTATAGCTTATCTTATTTTCGGACGATGTATTTACTATACTTAAATTTTTAACATAGCATCTGTCAACCTCTCCGGTACCTTTAAGAGTTCCCGCAATGCCACCTGCATAAGCTATTCTTGCCGCACCGCCTATGTTATTGACATTGACAGTCATATCCTTTATTCCGAGATTTCTTACCGTACCAGACAGATTACCGAAAAAGCCTGTAGAGCAGCCATTTCCAACATCTGTTACCGAAATATTTGTAATCGTATGACCGTCACCGTCAAATACGCCTTCAAAGGCATTTGTCCCGTCACCCATTGGCAGCCACGAAATTCCGCTCATATCAAGGTCGTTTGAAAGTCTGAAATAAATTCCGTTATAGCTGTTTCCTTCATTCACCTGCTCTTGAAGCTTACAAAGCTCCGTCACTGTTTCAATCATATACGGATTTTCCTCCGTACCGCCTCCGCTCAGCTCAAATCCTGCGGATATATTATATTCCCGCGTTTGGTATGAGTTGTAGGTATCGTTTCCTGCTCTTGAGGTCAGATAAAATGTTGCGTCCTCGCCCTCCTGTATAATCCTTCCGTCATTTGATAATACCTCTGTATTACCGCTTTCAAACTCAACATTGGAGGGAATACTCAAAACACTTCCAATATTTTGGATATTCTGCTTCTTAAACAGTACAAGCTCCGCCTTATCCGAAATTGATGACAACAGCTCGCCGTAAGCAGTATACTGATGTATCTTTATATTATCCATATACACCGAATGTGTTTGAGATGTCGGGTGCATCCAGAAAAAGTCGCACAGGAAATATCCGAGTGAACGCACCGAGCTGTTTGTTTCGCTGTAGGCAAATTTAGCCGGTGTTTCATTTATCTTCACTCCGCCTATATACGCATAATAGCATAAATTTTCCGTATCTACTTCAAGTCTGAACGGATACCACCTCCCCGAGTTTATCGCTTTTGAGGCACCGCCGCACGAAACATTTGCACCCGTACTTGTTCTGTTGAAGTTTACGGTTATTTCGGTACCTATATTTGTAAAACCGCATATTCTGAAGCTCTTCTCCGGCATACTGTCTATATACACATCGGATTCAAAGTTTACAATTCCTTTTTTTACCGTTGACGGTATTCTGAAAGTATAGCCGTTGTCCGTGTCGCCCATTGATGATGTTTTATAAATATACAGCGATTTCTGGGCACTGTTTGTCGGATTTGCCTTTATTTGTACACCTACTGTGTTTCCGTAAACCTTAAAATTAGTGTTATCTGATGGCAAGGCACCCGTTTGAAAGCCTTCAAAGCTCTCGTTTAAATAAACTGCATCTCCATCCTTTTCCAATACGGTAATATAAAAATCCTTTTCTACAATCGCACCGCTAAGTGTTATCTGTGCTGTAAGACGCACTGTTTTATTTCCGGAACAAAATGCCGGTCTTAAAACAGTTCCGTTTGTTTTTATTACGGAAGTATCCGATGATATCCAACTCACTGTTGCACCGCCGTAAGTTGATACAGGCAGTGTCAGATTTCCCGTAACCCTGTCTATGGGCTCAGATGTCAACTTTTCAAATGTAAGAGCATCTGCGATAGCCTGAAGCTTTGCCAAGTTGTTTGATATTCCTTTTACCGTCACATTAAAGGTCTTTGTATCGGACGATGTACCCTTTGTAAGGGTTGCCGTCAGTGTAACATCGGTATCGGCACTGTTTTTTACAAGCACACCGTCACTTGCTATAACTCCCGGACTTGCACTCCAGCTTACCGTAACACCGTCACCAAAGGTCGTGGGTAGACTCAGGTTTTTTGTTACAGCACTTGCCTCTTCTTCGGATAATACATCAAAGGTAAGCCTTTCTTTGGCATCGCTTAGTGCTGTACCATCCGATGCATAAGCCAAAACCGTTACCGTAAACTTTTTTTCATAGGTATAGTCTTCTATCTTCCCCAAAGCAGTGAGAGTTACATCTTTGTTCCCTGCCGAGCTTAACGGTCTTGTTACTCTTGCCATTGCTCCGTCTACTTTGACCGCACTGTCAGAAGATGTCCACACTATACCGGTCCCGTGTGTTCTACCCGATAATGGCAGTCCGAAATCGTCCGTCACAGTATCGGGTATAGAAATTCCGTTTATGTCCGCAATTACTTTGGAGGCTGCGGTTATACCAACCTTAAAATCATAGGTTTTGGTTACTGTGCTTCCGTCAAGTGTAAATGAGGCACTCATTCTTGCCGGTTTCGGCTCGTTCAGTGCCGACAGCGTTCCGTCATCGGACACTGTAGCGGGAGTTAATGAATTCCAAACAACCTTTGCACCGTAAAGTGTGTATGATGGAAGGTCGATATCCGAAACAATTTCGCAATTGCCGTTCTTATAGGCAAAAGCCTCCGGATTGGTTTCCTCCATCGCCTTGTCGAGCTTTGAAACTGCAGTCAAATCTGCGCTATGATGCGGATAGCCGTTGTTTACATTGCCTGTATCCGCAACAAATTCCACACCTAAATCGGCAGTGGAGTTTTTCATCTGCGATGCCGAAACTGCTAAGGCTGGTATATCTATATTCGTAATCCCCGACGAATACATATTACTTGTCACACCGTGCGACACATAATTATTCGATCGTGTAAGGTTCGCACTTTTTACAACTCTACCCATCGCAAACATAGCATAGGGAGTTCTGTTTCGTATAAAGTTTCCTGCAGCGTAGCAATTCTTTACTGTTACCTTAGCCGATTCGTTATCTACATTGCCTATAAATCCACCCAAAACGGCATTTGAAGAACCGTTCCATGTAAAGTTTATTGAATAGCAGTCCGACACCTCCGCGCCCGATACTGCTTCTCCGATAAAGCCGCCCGGCGCATATTCGGAAATATCTACAGCGGTGTTTGTAATGCTGACATTTCTCACTCCCGAACGGAGTACCTTTCCCGATACCTGCCCCGCCATACCTCCGACTCCGTATACCCTTGTCGATGAGCTTGAATTGGCAAAAGAAATTGTAATTCCCGAAATTCTTAGATTTCTTATTTCACCCGATAGATTACCGAAAAATCCAAGATAGTTGCCTTTACCGATTCCGTTTACGGTTATATTGCTCACCGTTTTTAAATTTCCGTCAAAAAAGCCGGCAAATGAATTTGAACCCTCACCTATAGGTCTGAAGCTTTTACCTGACATATTTATGTCATTTGTCAGTGTAAAATAGCAGTTATTGTAGTCCTCGCCACCGTTCACGGCGTTTGATAAAGCCATAACATCATCCGCTGTCTTTATCAGAAACGGATGTTTTTGTGTGCCGTAGCCTTCAAAAAGACCGTATTCCATAGCATTTGCAGTAATTCCTGTCGCCAATGCGATATTGAGGCAAAAAATAGCAGTTATAACAAGAGATATATATTTTTTCACTGTTTTTCCCTCCTTAATATGTTATCGCATAGACTGTGCTGTCCCATGTTCTGCTTTCCGCACCTGTTGAGCTGTTTATAAAATAATCCTCAAAAAATCCGCTGAATTTCATATTTGCCGGAATATCCTCCATACCGCATATTGAACATTCAAGATTTAAGAGCGCGTCATAGAATTTTGTACTTCTGCCACCCAGCTCAATATGTCTGTATCTGCTGCTTGATGAGTCAACTCTTGACGAGAAGACACCCTTCTGGCAATAAAAGCTTATCATATTATCGGCAGTCTTTCTTGCCAGTTCAAGATAGGCAGCGTTGTCAGTTGCCTTGTATAAGTATATAAGTGCGTTTAGCATTGCCGGTGTTCTCTCTGAGGTAGACGCGCTTACGGCATTGTCTGCGATTATTCCGTACCGTTCCATATGATACTGCAAATATCTGTTTAAAAGCTCCGCCTCGTCTGCCAAAGCGGTGTCGTTTGCACAGTATAGATACGCACATGCAACCGCCTCAAACAAGCCTCTGTCGCTTATGTCGGCGTCAGGTACAAAGGTTTTAAATCCATTTGAACCGTTTGTGTAATAGTTCCCGTAATGCCCGTTTCTTTTCGGAACAAAGCCTGTAAGACTTGTTCCGTCCGCCATAATTTTATTGAAATTCGGTGTACCCTCATTCCACGCATATTTTATATATCCCGCAATATTCTTTACTGCGATATTTTTTATTGCTTTGCCATATGCACTGTCAAGACCGACAGAGCTTGCAACGGCAAGATCGTTTATTGTAACCAACTCGATATTATCCGAATTTTCAAAAAAGTTTCCCTCAAGAATTCTTGTATCGTTATCATCAAGTGCGGAGGAATCATAAAACCCCTGATCCACAAGATCCTCCCCAAACTGATTAAAAAATCTGTCACCGAACACCGGATTTGTCCATTCCGACCCATTTGATGCTATCATTTTCCACCACTCCGAGCCGTATGTTGCGATAATGCTTTGCTTTCCGGGCGCATTTTTTGCGTTTGAGAATTCAGTCGGAACTATACCCGTATCGGCATTTCTACAGTTATAGTACATATTAAGGAGTCTGTTTGCCCAGATAAGTGCGACATCGTTGCCCGTCTTTTCATATTCCTGAGTCGCAAGTATCACCAGATCCTCACCGTCTGCGCGAAACGGAATACCGTTGTTATATGAGAGCCAGCCTGCATTATCACCCGTAAATGCATCAAGATTATCCATAGCCTGAATGCTCTTTATAACACCGTTTACGGAGGCACTGTCAAACGGTGCATGCCTGTTTATTCTAAGCTCAGCCCATCTGTCCTCACGGCCTACATGACCGCCCCAAATGCTTTTAAACATTTCACTTGCTTTTTTCTTATCAAGCCTATAAAACGGTTCAAAATACAAGCAGGTATTTTTAAGCTCATGAGTATAGGTGTTGCCCTTTGCCATATATACGCTTCCTGTTTTTAGGTCAATAAAGGTATGTCCGCCCCAATATCCGAGTTTTGTAGCCTCATCAAGCCCATTTTCCATATACCATGCGTATATTTTATCGACTCTGTCGCTGTACTTTTCATGTCCCGACACTTGTGATAATCTATCAAGCATTCTGAAAAAAACGCTGTCCATACCCAAATTTGCAGGCGCATAGCTACCCTTTGAGGTATGAAACTCTGTAGGCCTCCCCGTACTAACATCATAGCCGGATGCCATAAGCGGAGTACTACCGTAAATATCCCTGCCTCGTAGCAGTGCCGTATCCACTGCCGAAATAAGTCTGTTCCACCTTGTCATATCGGCGTTATAAACAGACACATCCTGACCTACAATGTTCTTTGTCCCTGTCATACCGAACGCAGATGCAGTTATTTTAATCGGCGTATCGGCTGTAAACGCACTGCCTACCGTAAGTACACCGTTTAAAACGCTCACCTTATCCGAGCCTGAAACAGTCCATGTAACTGACGGAGCGGTTATGGTATTTCCGAATTTATCATGTGCATAAGCCGAATATGTAAATGTGCCCTTTCCGTAAGTTACCCTGTTACTGCCCTTGATAACAATATCTGAAATTTGCGCCTCGCTTATTAAGATGTCTATTCGCGATGTATCTCCGTTACTATTTTGAGCATTTAATGAAACCATACCGCCACAGCTCATATCCTGTGCAAGTCTAAGCTCTAAATTGCCGTTTGGTAAGGTCATTGCCGTAACACCCGAAACATCGCCTGTTACACTCCATGTAACGGGCTGATTTGAGGAATAAATATACGCCTGTGTCGTGCCGACGGTATATGAAATGCTGTCGGCACCGTTAATTTCGGGTACTTTGTCCTTTAATGTATCTATACGCAGATCATCTATGCAAAAGCCGGGCGAATACTTGGTATAGAAACATATATTGCTACATTCTGCCCCCAAAAGCTCAATGGTTGCCCCTATATCCTCGCCGTCAAAGACCAGACTCCACATCCCTCTGTCAAAGTCTAAGTTAATGCTAATGGTATACCACTTATTCCGCGCAATATTCTTTTTAATGATTTTATATGTATTATCCTCCGAAAGATATACAAGGTTTCCCTTTTGAACGCCTAATTTTAAAACATCGGCATCGTCCGTTCCGATGCTTATAAATCCGTTTTCGGTTTTTACCGACTTAAACAAGATATCAACATCAACCTCTAATTTTCCGTTTTTAACGGTTCTAAAGTTCCTTGTTACGGTGTGGTAATATCCGTTATTTTTTGCCTTTACCTCAAGGCAGTTATGCTCTATATAACTTGATGTCCGGATATTTCCGCCAGACTCGTTTATTATAAAATCATTGCTGTATAAGTTAAACGGCTCTTCAAAATCGTATGCTATTTTTCCTTCGCCTTCGGACTGAGGCTCTGCCTCCCAAAAAAGTCTGGGCGCACCGCCGTTTAAGCCGTAGGTATCAGCCTTAAACACATTATCTCCGTTTATTCCGTCTAAAACCGTGCCGTCCGACCATTCGGGGGCATCTGTTTCGTAATAATTCATTGAAGTTCCTGCATCAAAGCCCGTTTTTTTGTCCGTATACGAATTTAACCATGCAGTCGTTGTATTTCCGCTTGTTCCAAGTCTTGCAAAGCCTGTTTTCTTCTGTCCTGACGGTGCATTTAATAATGTATTGTCTCTTGCATAGCTGTTTTGTATATTGCTTGCGCTGCCGCCCGATGAAGACACACAGCCGACAAAGCACGATATTGAATTTCCGCCGCTTGCAGTTCCGCCCGAGGTGCTGAAGCCTACGGTGTTGTCGGTTGAATAGCAGTTTATAACCTTCGATTCGCCATTCAAAAATCCGCCTATAGGTGCTGCATAATTGATATAATTGTTAGGCTTTGTTGATAAAACACTGCTGTTCTTTACATAACAGTTTTCAATCGTTGTTGCATATGCTGCACCTACGATTACTGCCATAACAACGCCGTCTTTTGCGCCTTTGTTCTCAATCTTTGCATTTTCCAAGCCAAGATTTTTTATTACTGCGCCGTCTGTTGCACTAAACATTGCAAAACCGTTATCCGCTACCGCCGAAAATGTTCTTGAAATTGACAGATTTCTTATTACATGACCATTACCGTCAAATGTACCGCTATAGCGTAACGAGTCAGCTCTTGCATTGGCATATTTGCCTATTTGAACGACCGTCTGACCATCAAGGTCAATATCGGCAGTAAGAACAGCGTTTATTGTAAGGTTAGCATTTGCCATTGTAACAAATTCAGCATAATCCTCGGCAGTAGCTATCTCGTAATAGGTCTTACCGCCAATTTCGGTTGTGCTAAGCTCCGCCGATGCGGGCAGTGCCGTAAACAAAGCACAAATCATCGTTAATACCGTAAATACAGACAGTCTTTTTTTCATAAGCTCATACCTCTTTGATTTATTATTTGTAATACTCTCATTTAAGGGCATAATTTTTATGCAGATAAATCAAAATATTACGATATACAGCCGGAACGGCACAAATACCGTTCCATGCTATATACGCTTTGAATCCCCATTGCCCATTTTAAGAGGCAACAGGCACAGGCAATGTCTGTGGGTCTGTGATCCACAGACACCGTCACTGTGTTTTTAAGAGAGAGATAATGTTTTAACTTTAAATTATTACAATGCTTATTCAAGAGGCTTTAAGTCATTGTCCCAAACGAAAATCTTAAAGCTGTGCGCATTGTCAGAAACAGGAGTGCTAAGCTCTATAACCTGCTCGCCTGCCGAATTTGTGTTTATTTCGCCTACACCTACAGAACTAAGAATACCGTTTTCGTCATAAGCTGCCACATATACCTTACCTGAAATTTCACTTTCGTCATATGTGAGGAACTTAACAGCCGAAACAGCGTCATCTGTCCTGTCTGTACCTGTGCGAATAAACTTGTTTTCGGGAGCCTGTGTTACTTCCCATACAAGGAACGGATAACCGCCGTTTACACCGTCAAAGTCAGCTTTAAATGCCTCACTCAAAGGCGCTCTCATGGTATTGTCTATACCTGCTATTGTAACTTGTGGCTTTCCATCCTCGTTATCTCTTGGCATTTTAGCATCGGTGTAGCAGTTTGTAACATTAGCCACAGGGGTTGAATAGAATCTTGCAAAGTTAGCAACATTACCCGATGTGCTTACCGTTACAAACTTAATATCTGCGGTGTAGCAGTTAGTTATTGTTACAGCTGAGCCCACATAACCTGCAAAACCGCCTGCAGAAGCATTATACGATACTCCCGATGCCTCTGTTCTTAAGGTTATTCCCCTTGTATAGCAGTCTGATACGGAGGTTGTTCCGTAAAGCTGTGCTACAAGACCGCCTGCCGACTGCGGATTGACCGGTTTATTTGAGCTGTCAAGCGATTTTACATTTACTGTACAGTCTTTTGCAAAGCAGCCTGAAATATTTGAATCATACGCATATATTGCAAGTGTTGCGGCACGGAAATTTCCCTGCTGACGGAAGGTTGAGTTTTCAATTCCCAAATCCTTTATTGTCGCACCCTTTAAGCTTCCGAACAGTGCGGGACCTCTGCCCGAGGTGTTTATTGTCAGATTGCTTATAACATGACCTTTACCGTCAAATACACCTCTGAACGAGCGTTCATTTGTACCGTTTACCAAAGTATTGTCAGATCCGACATTTGCGATCGGGGTATATTCCACACCCTGCATATCTATATCGTTTTCAAGCTCAAAATATATGCCATCATAATGCAGATTTTCATCAACCAAGCCACTTCCGTTTGTAGCTGTTGCAAGTGCTTTTAAATCGTCGGGAGTTCTGATAATATACGGCTCTGCCTCCGTTCCTTCGCCATCCCACGGAGCCTTGAACTGTGCCACGATTGTAACCTCATAATCGGGCATAATAAAGCTGTACGGCTCTGCCAATTCCTCATCGTCCATAAGCACATATTCAACCACATAGCCTCTGTCCGGCGTTACGGCTAAGCTTACCTCTGTTCCCGGAGCCGCCTCTGCAGCGGACGCTGTTACGCTACCGTTTACCGTTTCTTCAATAGTTATCGGGTATGCGCCTGTAAAGCTTGCTGTAACAGTAACTGCCTCACCCGGCATAGTGAAGCTGTACGGCGCTGATATTTCCTCGCCGTTTACCTTTACCCACTCAACAGAATAGCCTGAAGCAGGTGTTACGGTAAGGCTTACCTGTGCGCCCTCTGCCGCCTCGGCAGGAGCTTCTACCGTTCCGTTTTCTACACTGTCAACGGTAATAGCGTATACCGGTGGATCTGCCTCCCAAGCCAGTCTGGGTGCGCCGCCGTTTAAGCCGTAGGTATCAGCTTTCCAATCTGTACTACCAAGGGTTGTTGCAAGAGTTGACCATGACGGTGTAGTGGAATCAGAAACAACTGTAACATCTATCTCACCATCTTTTTTAGCTTTATCGCAATATACTGT